>JBMSXG010000004.1:0-74315 GCA_049425405.1 Steroidobacteraceae bacterium | reverse complement strand
CGGGCAGCGACAGCAAGCCCTGCTGATCGAGCGCTAGGCGCTCGATCCGACCCGCAGGCGCTCGGGAGTCATCGGCCTGCGCCGAGGCCAGCCTGACGATCTCACCGGGGGTCGCAAACACGCGGGCGGTCGCCGGAATGCGCAGCTGTCGATCGAGTAACACCCGCAGCGGTGCACGACTGCACTCACCCTCACGCACCGATAAGGCGGGATCATCCGCAATCACCGTAGCGCTGGTGCTCAGGATCGCCGCGCTCTCGGCACGCCAGCGTTGTACATCGGCGCGCGCAGCCTCGGAGGTGATCCAGCGACTCTCACCACTCGCGAGTGCCGTTCGTCCATCGAGACTCGCTGCCAGCTTGACCCTGAGCCAAGGTCGCCCACGCCGCATGCGACTGAAAAAACCGCGATTCAGCGCCTCGCCCTCCTCGGCCATCAGACCCTGCTCGACGACGATGCCCGCCGCACGAAGCCGCTCCACACCGCGACCGTTCACCTCAGGGTTTGGATCGCCGCTCGCGAACACCACGCGCGCAATTCCCGCAGCGATCAAGGCCTCGGTGCATGGCGGTGTACGGCCGTGGTGATTACACGGCTCAAGGGTGACGAACGCTGTAGCGCCTCGCGCCCGCGTGCCGGCCTCTCGCAGCGCGAAGACCTCGGCATGCGGCTCGCCGGCGCGCTGGTGCCAGCCCTCGCCAATGATCTGTACACCCTGAGCGATGACGCAGCCCACGCGCGGATTGGGCTGTGTCGTGCGCGCTCCCAGCGCTGCAAGCTCCAACGCACGCGACATCGCCTGACGCTCGAAATCGGAACAGGACATTTTTCAGCGACGCTTGCCCGGTCGGGCTGCGCCCGGCGGTGCTCCCGCTTCCGGCTCGCCGCCGAGCAGCGACAACTGGCCCGCGAGTGGCTCGCGCCGTCGCTGCGTGCGCAGGCGTTCAACCTCCGCACGAAACGCCTCGACGTCCTGAAAACTACGATAGACCGATGCGAAGCGCACGTAAGCGACCTCATCGAGATGGCGCAGTTCTTCCATGACGAACTCGCCGACCTGACGCGAGGGCACCTCGCGCTCACCGAGGCTACGCAGCCGATGGGCGATACGCGCCACCGAGGCGTCGATTTTTTCGCGCTCCACGGGGCGTTTTTCTAGAGCCTTGAGAAAACCGCTACGCAGCTTCTGCTCGTCGAAGGGCTCCCGTGCGCCGTGATTCTTCACGATCAGCGGCATGACGAGCTCGGCCGATTCGAAGGTCGTAAAACGCTCGCCGCATTGCAGACATTCGCGGCGTCTGCGGATCTGCCGACCCTCTGCGGCGAGCCGCGAGTCGTTGACCTTAGTCTCCTCGTGGCCGCAGAAGGGGCAGTGCACGCGATCCGCGACCTCGTGCCTTAGGGCCCGTAGACCGGGAAGCGCCGACAGAGCGCCGTGACTTTTGCGCGCACTGCAGCCACCGCCTCTGCGCTGCCTTCGGCGTCGAGCACATCGGCAATGAGATCGGCGACCTGCGTGACCTCGGCCTCCTTGAAACCACGCGTCGTACACGCAGGCGTTCCGATGCGGATGCCGCTCGTCACCATGGGCGGTCGCGGATCGTTCGGCACGGCGTTCTTGTTGACCGTAAGGTGTGCTGCGCCAAGCGCTGCATCGGCATCCTTGCCGGTGATGTTCTTGTCGGACAGATCAATCAGGAACAGATGGTTATCGGTACCCCCTGACACGATGCGATAGCCACGCTGCTGCAGTCGCACGCACATGGTTCGTGCGTTGGTCACCACCTGGCGCTGGTAGTCCTTGAACTCGGGCTGCAGCGCTTCTAGGAAAGCGACCGCCTTGGCAGCGATCACGTGCATCAGCGGCCCACCCTGCGTACCGGGGAACACCAAAGAATTGAACTTCTTGGTGAGCTCGTCGTTGGCGCGAGCGAGGATGAGTCCGCCGCGCGGACCGCGCAGGGTCTTGTGGGTCGTGGTGGTCACGACGTCAGCGAAAGGCACCGGATTCGGGTAGACCCCCGCCGCGCACAGCCCCGCCACGTGGGCCATATCGACATGCAGATAGGCCCCGACCCGATCAGCAATAGCCCGGAAGCGTGCGAAATCGAGCACCCGCGAGTAGGCCGAGAAGCCGGCGATGATGAGTCGCGGCTTGACCTCGAGCGCCTGACGCTCGAGTGCGTCGTAGTCGATCTCGCCATTATCGGGACGGATACCGTACTGCGTGGCGTTGAAGATCTTGCCGGAGAAATTCACTTTGGCACCGTGGGTAAGATGCCCGCCGTGATCGAGGCTCATCCCGAGAATGGCATCACCCGGCTTCAAGAGCGCGAGATACACCGCCGCGTTCGCCTGCGAGCCCGAATGCGGCTGCACGTTCGCGTAGTCGGCACCGAAGAGCGCCTTGGCACGATCGATGGCGAGCTGTTCGGCAACGTCTACGAACTCGCAGCCACCGTAATAACGTTTGCCGGGATAGCCCTCGGCATATTTGTTGGTGAGCACCGAGCCCTGCGCCTCGAGCACACGAGGACTCGCGTAGTTCTCGGACGCAATGAGCTCGATGTGATCTTCTTGACGGGTGCGCTCTGCGCTCATCGCGCCAGCGAGTTCGGGATCGAATCCTTCGATAGTCATGCGGCTCGAATACATCGGCGGGGCCTCGACTGGCGCAATTCGCTGCGGGAAAACGCCAGATAGTCTAGCCGAAGAGCCCCTCGACAGCCGCGTTCCAGCCCTGCGCGATGTTCTCGCGGCTGTACCCCCCGCCGCCCATGGCGAGTACGCGCCCGTGCCCGAGACGTTCGGCGAGCTGGGTCAATTCCCGCGCGGCGCGCCCGTGCGCTGCAGGCGAGAACGCCAAGTGCGCGAGCGGATCACCGTCGATGCTGTCGGCGCCGCACTGCAGCAGGATGAATTCGGGCGCGAAGCTTTCCAGATGGCGCAAGACTTGCGCCCAGGCGATCGAGAACGCCGTATCGTCCGCGCCGGGCGCCAGGGGCAGGTTGAGCTTGGTGCCGTGGGCCGCCCCCTTGCCCCGCTCCTCCGCGCTGCCCGTACCCGGGTAGAGAAAGCGCCCATCCTCGTGGATGTCGGCAAAGATGAGCTGCGGGTCGCTCTCGAACCCGTAAAAGACGCCATCGCCGTGGTGCGCATCGATATCGACGTAGGCGATGCGCGAGAGGCCGTGGTGCCGTCGCAGCCACTCGATCGCGACGCCACAGTCGTTGAGCGCGCAAAACCCGGCGGCACCGCCCCGAGCCGCATGGTGCAGGCCGGCGATCGGCACGAACGCGCGTTGCGCCCGACCACACATGATCGCGTCGGCCGCCGCCAGCGTGCCACCGACCACATCGCAGGCCGCCTCGTACACGCCATCGAAGGCGGGGGTGTCGCCGGCATCGAGATACCCCTGCCCGCTTGCCGAGCGCGCGCGTAGGAACTCGAGGTAGGTCTCGCCATGGAACAATTCGAGCTCTGCCTGACTCGCCCTGCGGGTCTCTTGCACGTCGCAACGACCGACCAGACCGCGCGCCTCGAACTCCTGGAAGAACGCCGCATGGCGGTCCCTGCCCCACGGATGGCCGTTGGCGAAGCCATAGCGGGCAAGCCGCTCACCGGCGATCACGAGCACCTCGGACATGATGCGATCGAGCCTAGCACAGGCCATAATGCGGCCCCTTTCGATCCCGGGGCGCCGCCCCTGCGCAGTCCATGGCCCAATACATTTACACGATGAATCGCGTCAGCAAGGTCGTGCCGCCGAAGCGGCAGATCCTGCGCGACATCAGTCTGTCGTTCTTCCCCGGCGCCAAGATCGGCGTGCTCGGCCTCAACGGCTCGGGCAAATCGACGCTGCTCAAGATCATGGCGGGGCTCGACACCAACATCGAGGGCGAGGCCCGTCCCCAGTCGGGGATCAAGGTCGGCTACCTGCCGCAGGAGCCTGAGCTCGATCCGAAGAAGACCGTGCGTGCCGAGGTGATCGCCGGTATCGGCGGCATGTTCGCCAAGGTCGAACGGTTCAACGCGATCAGCGAAAAATTCGCCGAACCGATGTCCGACGATGAGATGAACACGCTGCTCGAGGAACAGGCGAAGCTGCAGGATGAGATCGACGCGGCCGGCGGCTGGGAACTCGACCGTAAGCTCGAGATCGCTGCCGATGCGCTGCGCCTGCCACCGTGGGAGGCTGAGATCGCTACGCTCTCGGGCGGCGAGAAGCGCCGCGTGGCGCTGTGCCGTCTGCTGCTGTCGGCGCCCGACATGCTGCTGCTCGATGAGCCAACCAACCACCTCGATGCCGAATCGATCCACTGGCTCGAAAAGTATCTCGAGCAGTATCCCTCGACTGTCATCGCGGTGACGCACGATCGATACTTCCTCGACAACGTCGCCGAGTGGATCCTCGAGCTCGACCGCGGTCACGGCATCCCCTATCAAGGCAATTACTCGACGTGGCTCGAGCAGAAAGAAAAGCGTCTCGCCCAAGAAGAGCGCGAGCGCGACGCGCTCCGTAAAACTCTGGAGCGCGAACTCGAGTGGGTTCGACAAAATCCGAAGGCCCGGCAGGCCAAGAGCAAAGCGCGTATGCAGCGCTACGAGGAGCTCGCCTCGCGCGAATTCCAGGAGCGCAACGAGACCAACGAGATCTACATCCCGCCGGGCGAGCGTCTCGGGGATCTCGTGATCGAGGCCAAGGGCCTGCGCAAGGCGTTCGGGGACAAACTGTTGTTCGACGATCTGAACTTCAACCTGCCGCCCGGCGGCATCGTCGGCATCATCGGCCCGAACGGTGCTGGTAAGACCACGCTATTTCGTATGCTCACCGGCGCCGAAAAACCCGATGCTGGCGAGATCCGTATCGGGCCGTCGGTCAAGCTCGCCTACGTCGATCAATCGCGCCAGGCGCTCAACGATAAAAACTCGGTATGGCAGGAAATCTCGAACGGTCTCGATCTCATCAAGGTGGGCAATTACGAGACGTCCTCGCGCGGCTACGTGGGTCGGTTCAATTTCAAGGGTACGCAACAGCAGCAGTTGATCGGTGAGCTCTCGGGCGGCGAGCGCAATCGCGTGCACCTCGCCAAGGTACTGAAGTCCGGCGGCAACGTGCTGCTGCTCGATGAGCCAACCAATGATCTTGATGTCGAGACGCTGCGCGCCCTCGAGGAAGGCCTGCTGGCGTTCCCGGGTTGCGCGGTCGTGATCTCGCACGATCGCTGGTTCCTCGATCGCATCGCCACGCACATCCTGGCCTTCGAGGGTAACTCGGAGGTGGTGTGGTTCGAGGGAAACTACCAGGAGTACGAGGCGGATTACCGCAAGCGTCGCGGCGAAGATGCCGATCGACCGCAGCGAATTCGTTACAAACCGCTGACGCGCTAAGCGCGGCCGAAGAGTCGGGCCGATTCTGTCATCACCCGGACGATCTCCTGCTCGGCCGCCGAGAGCAACGGGTTCCAGACGTCAAAGATCAGCACGACACGCAACTCATCGCTGTCGTTTCGGGCCTCGTGCTCCAGTGTGTCATCGAACGCCAGAATCTTGCCGACTTCCCATTCGCACTCGTCGAAGCCCACGCGATAGCGGCAACGCTCGGGCACGATGAGCGGCAGATGAATGATGATTCGCGCGTTCGTCTCGCCTTGATGCGGCGGGATACGCGTGTGGGGAGCCAACGCCGAGAACATCGCATTCGGACATAGCCCGGCAATCTCTGCCAAACCCACCGCCGACAAGGCGTCGCGGGTCACTGGGCAGCGCGATAAGTTCTCGGTCACCTGCTGACCCGACCGCCACAAGTGGTACGCACTCCAACGGTCGGAGTGATTGAGCTCCTGCCACTGGTTCACGGGTTCGCCGGGTTGGTAACCGATGTAAGGCGCGAAGCCAGGGGCCTTCGTACCGATCAGCGATTCGATCTCGGCGCGAATCTCGCCGGTTTTCGCCTCGAGCGCCGCAGCCCAAGGAAACAGCTCGCGATCGAAGAACGGAATGGCGGGCAACCGCGGTACATGTAACTGATTGCTGTCGGAGGTGAAGGGCCGCGACACCCCAGCCAAGATCGCCGTCGCCTCACGCCAGCGACCCTGCGCGGAGGCCGGTAGCGCGGCCCGCAGCGCCTTCACGCGCTCTTCAAGAAAAGCCTGGTAATCCTGCGAATAGCGGGTGACGAAGTTTTTGGCCAGCAGTAGCTGCTCACGCAGAACCTCCGGCCAGTCGTTCTCCGGCGGCGCCACTCGCAGAGCGTTGCGGAACATCGTCGCGGCCGCGACAGTCCCCACGTGCGTCGCCAACCAAAACCCCTTCGCCAACAGGCCGGGAAGGTAATACGGATCGATGAGGAGAGTCGCCTCAATCGCCTCGCGCTCGCCGTCACGATCTTTCTGTAAACGGCAGACCGAGGCCAACGTCATCAGCACGAGCAGATCGCGCGGAGAAATGTGCTGTGCCCGCAGCAAATGCTCTCTGGCCGCTGCCAGCTCGCCACGTTGCAGGGCGTGAACGCCCAAACTGAAGGACGCCTGCGGATGATTTGGCTCGAGACGAAATACCTCTCGCCAGTAAAGATCCGCGTCGTCGAGCTGACCCGCCTTGGCAGCTCGTATCGCCGCCTCGGCGATCTGCGCTACCGTGAGATCCGTCACGCGTCAGCCACCGCCATTAACGTCGGCGTCAGACGCCCGGGGCAAAGCTTGGTTCTGCTGGTTCCGAAGCCACTCGCGCGCGGCCGCGGAGCCGCCGCGTGTAATGCAGACCGTTTCTTGACGCACGCGCGATCCGGTGGATTTGACTTTCCGGCAGACGACCTCAGGCTCGCCCGCCGTGACCTCGGCCGCAGGCGCTGTAGCGGTTGTCGGCGCATCGGCCGGTGCCGCGGACGGAGAGTTTGGCGGCGGGGTTTGCGCGACCGCCACCGCTGCGACGAGCGCGGCCAGCGTTGTCAGGACAGTTGAAGTTTTCGGCGCCATCATCGTTGTCTCCTGTGACGTAACACAGTACTCCAAAAAAGAACGGCGGGCCGAAGCCCGCCGTTCTATCGACCGAATCGGACGTTCGACGTCAGAACTTGACGTTGAAGCCCACGGTGTACACCCGACCCAGCGTGTCGTACACGCTCGGGAAGGTGTTACCGCTGTTGGCGAAGGTCGCACCGGCCTCGTTACCCACGATCGGCGGATCCTCGTCCGTGACGTTCATCGCGCTGACCTGGACCGAGAAGTGCTCGTCGTACTGCCAGCTGGCCGACAGATCGTAGTAGCTGTAGGCACCGATCGAGCGGAAGCCCGCGAACGTACCGCCGACCTGGGGAACTTCGATGTCCGCAGAGCCGAGGTAACGCCACAGCAGCGACACGCCGAACGGACCGCGGTTCCAGCTCGTGCGCTGCGTGAAGCGAAGCTCCGGCAGCGGGTTACCGCACTGGTTACCGTAGTAGCCCAAGCAGTCGATCACGTCGCTGACCGCGGCGCTCTGGCTCTCCTTGGTCAGGTACTTGTTGACGTTGGCCTGCATGGTGAGCTGGCCCATGTCACCGAGGTCGAACCCGAGCGTACCGGCGAACTCGATACCCTCAGCCCGGACGTAGTCCAGGTTGGTGGTGTAGAGCTGGATTCCCGAACCGTTCAGGGTGAGCGTGCCACCCACGCGAACGATCTTGCTGCACGCCCCGGTATCGCCGAGGTTGTAGCACTGGTCGAGAATTTCCTGCGCACCGAACGAGCCGATGTACTTGTTGATGTCGATGTCGTAGTAGTCGACCGAGAACACGGCGCGATTGATGCCGCCACCGAAGGTCGGGGTGAACACCACACCGAAGGTGGTGGTGTCAGCCTCTTCCGGAGTCGGCGGACGATTCACATCGCTACCCGCGAAGATGTTGATCTGACCGGCCACGATGTCTTCCACCGTACCGACCTGCGCTGCGGTCATGCCCGTCGAGAGGCAGCGCGCACGCAGGGTGGCATCGATCGACTTGTTGGCAACCGAGCAAGGATCAACCAGCGCGTTGTCGAGACCCGAGACCAGCGGCGCGAACAGCTCGCCGATGCTCGGAGCGCGCGCGGCACGCTGACGCATGACGCGGACCAGGACGCTGTCGATCGGACGCCAGGACAGACCCGCCTTCCAGGTCTCGTTGCTACCCGCGAGGCTGTAGTCCGAGGAACGGAAGCCGAGTTCGAGATCGAGCGACTCGACACCCGAGACACCGTTGACCAAGGGCAGGATCGCTTCCGCGAAGACTTCCTTCACGTTGTAGCCACCGGCGACGGGGAGCGAGTTACCGCCCGCACCGCCCAAGCAGCTGGCCGGGGCCAGCTTCAAGCACTCGTCGGGGATGAACTCACCGGTATCCTCGCGGTACTCAACACCGAAGGACATGGCCAGCGGGTTTTCTGCCGAGGGGAGCTGCACCGCCGCGACGGGACCCGACACGACGCCCGAGGCGACCTGCTGGGTGATCAGGGAGTTGGCCAGCGCCGAAGCTGACGAGTAGGCCGCCATCTCTTTCGTGATGGAACCGAAGCCGCCGAACAGATTGATCGGGACGCAACCCTCGCCCGTGCGGCAGGTGGTCGTCGAGACCGCGTTGATCGCATTGGCGATGTTGGCGACGTTCGTGTAGCCCGCCGACAGATCGTCACTGTCCGTCTGACCGCGCTGGAACGACAGGTCGTAGTCCCAGTCGCCGAGCAGCTCGCCGCGAACACCGATCTGGAACTGCCAGGTGTTGCGATCGTAGGTGGTCGAGCGCTCACCGAACTCGACGGTACGACGACGGTAGGAGATGCGCAGATCGTCCGCGGCATCGACCACGCCGTTGTTGTTGATGTCACGCCAGTTCGGGAACACGCCGCCCGTCACGACCGTGCCGGCCGTACGACCGGTGTTGGCCGTCGTCAGAATGGTGGCCAGCGCAGCCGGCTTGATGAACGGGTTCGCGAGCGGGGTCCAGAACACATCGCCGAACACGCCCGACGGCGCGATCTGCTGACGAACCGAGGTGTTGGTGAACGAAAGACGGCCGTAGACCTCAGCGTGCTCGCTGAACTCGACGTAACCGAGGGCCGTACCGCCGTAGCGCTTCTGCGGCGTCTGGTAGTAGTTGTACGGGTTGAAGTTGAACACGCTGCAGTTCGCGCCCAGCGAACCGTCGTCACGGAACTGACCGAGACCCGGACCACCGGCGATCGCCACACGGGTCGGCAGCGTGGTGGTCGAGCCACCGGCCGCTACTGAGTTCGGGCCACCGCAACCGGCCGGCGGCGCCGTCGGGGCCACGCCGTTCAGGAAGTTGCTGAGACCGGCGCCGTTGGCGGTGACGATACCCAGCTGACCGAGCGGGCGAGAGCCGAGCTGCACGCCATCACGGTTCGAGTAATTCAGGCCGAGGACGATGTTGCCGCGACCGTCGGCGAGGTTGGCACCCAGAAGGATGTCAGCCGACTCGATCTTGCCGTCGCTCTCGCTGGTCTGCGAGAAGTCGGTGTTGATCGAGACGCCCTCGAAATCACGCTTGGTGATGAAGTTGATCGCGCCGGAGATGGCGTCCGATCCGTACACCGCCGAGCCACCGCCCGTGATGATGTCGATACGCTCGACCATCGCCGTCGGGATGGTCTGGGTGTCGACCGATCCGCCGAAGCTATACGGGGTGAGACGCTTGCCGTCCATCAGGATGAGGTTTCGGTTGGAGCCCAAACCGCGCAAGCTGATCGTCGCGGCACCGCCCGTGCCGTTGTTCACGTTCTGACCGTCCGAGGGCAGCGTGATCGGCAGCACGCGGAAGATCTTTTCGATCTCAGGCTGCTGCAACTGATCGATCGCTGCGGCATCGACCGAGAGGATCGGGCTAGAAGAGGTGACGCCGGGCGCCGTGATGCGCGTACCGGTAACCACGACTTCGCTCAGTTCGTCCTGACCCTGCGCGAACGAAATCGACACCGACATCGGTATCGCTGCACCAAGCAGCGCTACGCGAACGGCGTCCTTCACTGACGAGCGGTTTGCCATTGAAAGCTCTCCTGAGAGTTTTTCTTAACTAACTGAAACTGTTTTGCACGGAAGCAGCCCGACGTGCGGACCTTCCCTAGGGCCCGAATTTACACGGGACCGCTAGAAATCACAACGCTGACACCACAGTTGTTGCTAAAGCGCAACAAAGCGGGCCACTTCTTAGTCCACCCACCGCCGAGCGTTGCGGAAAAAGTGCATCCAACCCGAGTATTCGCCGCAGCGGTTCGGACGCCAGGACATCTGTGCGGACCGGAATACCCGCTCCGGGTGGGGCATGAGAATGGTCGCGCGCCCATCGAGGCTGCAGACGGCCGCGAGCCCCTGCGGGGATCCGTTGGGATTGAAGGGGTATCGGTTCGCGATCATCCCGGCACGCTCGACGTAGCGCAGACCGACCGTCCCCGAGGCCTCACAGGCGGCCGCCTGCGCAGCGTCCCGGAACTGCGCCTGGCCCTCGCCGTGCGAGACGGCGATCGGCAAGACTGAGCCTGCCATGCCCGCGAAGAAAATTGAGGGGCTCGGCATGATCTCGACGAGCGTGGAGCGACCCTCGAACTGCTCGACCCGGTTGCGTACGAACCGCGGCCAGTGATCAGCACCGGGGATGAGCGGTGCAAGCTGCGCCATCATCTGGCAGCCGTTGCAGACGCCGAGAGCGAAGGTGTCGGACCGCTTGAAGAATATTGCGAACTGCTCACGCAGTGTCTCGTTGAAGAGAATCGACTTCGCCCAGCCGGACCCCGCGCCGAGGACGTCGCCGTAGGAAAACCCGCCGCAGGCGATCAGCCCCTGAAATTCTTTGAGATGACGACGACCGGCAAAGAGATCCGTCATGTGTACATCGTGGGTCTCAAAACCCGCCCGATCGAGTACGGCCGCCATCTCGGACTGGCTGTTCACACCCTGCTCGCGCAGGATCGCGATCGGCGGGCGGGCACCACGCGCGATGTAGGGTGCGGCGATATCGAGATCAGGATCGAACGTCAGCGCGACCGTGAGCGGCGCGGTAGCCAGCGACGTCGCCGACTCGAATTCCTCGCGGGCGCAGACTGGATCGTCTCGCCGCAAGCGCATCTGGAATGACATCGAAGACCACTCGCGCTTGAGGGCTTCCCAGCTTTCATCAAGTACCACGGGCCCCGCACGCAAGCGAATGCGATCGGAGTCCTCCTGAACTTCTGCCACTCGTCGCGTTAGCGCCGACAGTCCGTGACGCGACAGCGCGTCGAACACTTTCTGCTCTTCGTGCCGCGCCACCTGCAGCACCACCCCCAACTCCTCGGCGAACAGACTCGCCAAGGCAGAGGCTCGATCGCCATCGGCGCCGAGATCGATGGTGAGGCCGCAATGACCGGCGAAGGCCATCTCGATGAGCGTCACGATGAGACCGCCATCGGCGACATCGTGGTAGGCAAGCACCCGATCCGCGGCGCGAAGCTCGGTCAAAGCGCCTGCGAGTGCGACGAGACGCGAGGGATCGTCGAGATCGGCCGGCGTTTGGCCAAGCGCGCCGTACACCTGTGCCAGCGCAGAGGCACCGAGGCGGGCGCGTCCCGCGCCAAGGTCGATGTGTAGCAACACCGAGGGCCCCGCATCGCGACGCAGCACCGGCGTCCAGCAGCGGCGTACGTCATCCACCGGCGCGAACGCCGACACAATAAGTGAGACCGGTGCAACCATCGATTTGGCCGTGCCGTCAGACTCAGTCCACGCCGTACGCATGGAGAGCGAGTCTTTGCCTACCGGAATCGCGATACCAAGCGCCGGGCAGAGCTCCTCGCCGACGGCACGCACGGCATCGTAGAGCGCTGCGTCCTCGCCGGGCTCACCGCAGGCCGCCATCCAGTTCGCCGACAACCGGGCCTCGGCAAGCGAGCGCACATCCGCTGCGAGCAAATTCGTGACGGCCTCGCCCACGGCGAGACGCGCGGCGGCGGCCGCATCCTGAAGCGCTACAGGCGTACGTTCGCCCATGGCCATGGCCTCGCCGGCGTTTCCAAAGAAATCGGCCGTCGTGACCCCGCAGTCGGCGAGCGGTAACTGCCAAGGCCCAACCATCTGATCACGCGAGATCATTCCACCGACCGTACGATCGCCGATCGTCACGAGGAAGGTCTTATCGGCAACGGCCGGAAAGCGCAGTACGCGACGGAGCGCCTCTCGAGGATCAATCGACTGCAGATCGAACCGCTCGCTCGATGCGATTCGATGCGTGACGGTACGAGTCATACGCGGTGGCTTACCGAGCAGCACTTCGATAGGCATGTCCACCGGTGTCTCGCCGAGCAGCTCGTCGCGCACGATCAGCAGACCGTCGTCGGTGAGCGTGCCGATGACGGCATACGGACAGCGCTCGCGTGCGCACAGCTGCCCGAACAAGTCGATGGCGTCCGCCGAGACCACCAGTACGTAGCGCTCCTGGGATTCGTTGCACCATAACTCCATCGGCGAGAGCCCGGGCTCATCCGACGGAATGGCACGCAGATCGACACGCGCGCCGCGTCCGCTGTGAGCGACGGCTTCGGGCACCGCGTTCGACAATCCACCCGCGCCGACGTCGTGAATCAGCAGGATGGGATTAGCCTCGCCCTGCGCCCAGCAGCGATCGATGACTTCCTGGGCCCGACGCTGCATCTCAGGGTTGCCGCGCTGCACCGAGGCGAAATCAAGATCGGAGGAAGAGGTCCCCGCACCCACCGAGGAGGCGGCGCCGCCGCCCAATCCGATGAGCATCGACGGCCCACCGAGTACGACGATCTTGGCGCCCGGCGGACAGTCACGTTTCTCGATGTGATCTCGCCGTACGTTGCCGAGACCGCCGGCGATCATGATCGGCTTGTGATAGCCACGCTGACGGGTGGGCGGATCTCCCGGCGCATGGATCTCGAGAGTGCGGAAATAACCGCAGATGCCGGGTCGACCGAATTCGTTATTGAAGGCTGCTGCGCCGATCGGACCCTCGGTCATGATGTCGAGCGCCGAGGCGATGCGATCGGGACGACCGAGCGGCGGCGTGTCGGCGGGGAGCTCCCAAGGTTGCTCGAAACCGGGGATGCGCAGATGCGAGACCGAGAATCCGACCAACCCTGCCTTCGGTTTGGCACCGATGCCGGTCGCGCCCTCGTCGCGAATCTCACCGCCCGAGCCCGTGGAGGCGCCTGGGAAGGGCGAAATCGCGGTCGGATGATTATGGGTCTCGACCTTCATCAAGATATCGATCGGTTCACGATGGGCGCGATAGACACCTGTTGCCGGATCGGGAAACCAGCGCTGCCCCTCAGCGACGCCTTCGATCACGGCGGCGTTGTCGCGATAGGCGCTGAGCACCCCCTGCGGCGCGCGGGCGTGAGTGTTACGAATCATCGCGAACAGCGACTTGGCCTGCGCTACCCCGTCGAGGGTCCACTCGGCATTGAATATCTTGTGACGGCAGTGCTCGGAGTTCGCCTGCGCGAACATCATGAGCTCGACGTCGCTAGGATCACGACCGAGACGCCGGAAGGACTCGAGCAAGTAGTCGATCTCGTCCTCCGACAGCGCGAGACCCAGCGACACGTTGGCCTCTTCAAGCGCGCCACGTCCGCTCGCGAGCGATACACGTCGCAGCGGTCGGGGTGAGTCAGCAACGAACAGTTGCGAGAGCTGATCGAGTGAATCGAGCACGGTCTCGGTCATGCGATCGTGCAGCAACGGCGCCAACCGCTCGCGCCACTGCGCAGCCTTTGCCGGCGCGACGTCGGAAGTAGCGGCGATCAGGCGGTACTCGATCCCGCGCTCGATGCGCCGGATGGCCGTGAGACCGCACACGTGCGCGATGTCGGTCGCCTTGCTTGCCCAGGGCGAGAGCGTCCCAAGTCGAGGCACGACCCATAGCGCGAATGACGATGAAACCTGCGGGGATGAGGTATCGATCAGCAATTGCTCGAGCCGCCGCTGCTCATCGGCAGTCAGCGCCCGCGCGACATCGACAAAATAGACCCACTGGACCTCAAGATCAGCGACGCTGGAATCAACGTCACGCAACCGATCGAGCAGCTTGCGGAGTCGGAAACCGGAGAGCGCAGGACCGCCGCGAACAATCATCCCGACGAATGCCTATTTCTTTGAGCCATCGCCACCCGCAGATGGCGGATAGACCGGCATCGGAAACTGAGCGACGTTCGAGCCCTCGGCATTAGTGATCTTGCTCACGCCCTGTTTCTTGACCTCGTCGATACGCACGATCGAGTGCATCGGCAGATAGCTGCGCTTCACGCCCTCGAACTCGGACTTAATGCGCTCCTCGCCCGGATCGAGTACGACCGTCGAGCGCTCACCGAAGACGAGTTCCTCGATTTCGATGAAACCAAACAGGCCACCTTGGCTGACCTGACGGGCATAGACCTCGTAGACCTTG
This sequence comes from Steroidobacteraceae bacterium, assembly GCA_049425405.1. Lineage (GTDB taxonomy): Bacteria > Pseudomonadota > Gammaproteobacteria > Steroidobacterales > Steroidobacteraceae > UBA964. The sequence goes on along the minus strand of JBMSXG010000004.1, from coordinate 59,896 downwards.
CCCTGGTTGATAAAGACGACTTTGTAGATGTGACTGGCAGGCATGGGTTTTGGACGGAGAGTGGCGGAGAGGGTGAGATTCGAACTCACGTGCCGGGATTAACCGACCATCCGATTTCGAGTCGGCGCCGTTATGACCACTTCGGTACCTCTCCGGAGCCGGTTATTCTAACCCACATGAACGAGGTGCGGACAGCGCGGAGGCTGGTCCTCGCGGGCCTCACGGTCCTCGGTTTCGGCCTAATCGGCGCCGGCTGTGACGTGCGCCGGCCGGGTGCGCTGGAGGACGTCCGCGCTCGGGGCGAGCTGCGGGTCGCGACCCTGAACGGCCCGACGACCTACTTCGAGGGCGTCGACGGCCCAGAGGGCCTCGAGTACGAGCTCGCCGAGCGCTTCGCGCAGCAGCTCGGAGTGCGTCTCGTCATGGTGCCGATGAGCGATCGCGCTGCGCTGCGACGTGCGGTCGACGAGAAGCGGGTCGATCTGGCAGCCGCGCAACTGACCTGGACCACGCGCTGGCGAGGCTCTGCCCTACCCTCCGTGGCCTACTCCGACTCGCCGCTGTTCTGGGTGTACGAACGATCGCGGCCACGACCCCGCACCCCGGAAGATCTGACACGTCTGCGCGCCGTGATCTTGGATGACAGCGCCCCGGCCAACTATCTCGAATCCCTCTCGATACGCCGACGCGCCGCGTTCAAAGTGGTCGTGCTGCCGCGCGAGCTCGGACGTAACCCACTCGAGCTGGTGGAAGCTGGCCGCGCTGACGTCACGCTCGTCGATGGTCGCGAGTTCGCACTGACTCGCGATCGACATCCCTCGCTGGCCGTTGCCTTCCCCCTCACCGATCGTCGGCCGCTCTATTGGATGGTGCGTCGCGACGGTCGTGACCTGCTCGAGGTCGCCAACGTGTTCTTACAAGGCGAGCGAGCGCGGCAGGCCATTCCGACTCTCGAAGTCGCCTCCCTCACCGCGCCACGACGATTACCGATGGCGAATGCCGAGCAGCTGGCAATCGACATCGAGATACGACTGCCCGCGCTACGCCCGATCTTCGAGCAGGCCGCGCTCGAGTCGGGCTTCGACTGGCGTCTACTCGCCGCGCTGGCCTATCAAGAATCGCAGTGGATCGCCGAAGCGCGCTCACCCAACGGCGCTCAAGGATTGATGATGCTGATGCCACGCACAGCACGTGAACTCGGTGTGGCGAACCCCTTCGATCCGACCACCAATATTCTCGCCGGAGCGCGTTATCTCGCACTGTTACACGCCAAGCTGCCGGATCGCATTCCCGATCCCGATCGCACCTGGATGGCGATTGCCGCGTACAACATGGGGCACGGTCATTTAGAAGATGTGCGCGTGCTGACCGCCCGTCAGGGCGGCAATGCGGATCGCTGGCTGGATGTGCGCGAGCGACTTGAGTTGATGTCCGAGGAGTTCTGGTACCTGCAAACCCAGAACGGCTACGCGCGCGGCTGGGAGACGAAGCTGCTGGCGGACCGCGTGCAGCAATATCTCGGGCTGCTCGAGACGCAGCTCGCCGCCGCCGCGGACGCTCAGCCGGTCGTGGTCGGTCGCAGTGTGGCGGAACGCCAGGAACCCGCCAGGTAATACGCGGCGGAGAGTGCCGCCGCGATGATCGCTGAGAGCGAGAAACTCCACCACACACCGTCCACGCCCCAGTGGGTCAGGCTGTATTCGGCGAGCGGCGCACGAACGATCAGCAGCGCGACGACAAGGATCAGCAACGGCGGCACCACCGCTCCTGCCGCGCGAACCACGCCCGAGAGCACCATGGCGATTCCGAAGAGCGGGTAGGACCACAGGATGATGTGATTGGCGTGGATCGCGATCTCGAGCGCAGGGCTGTCCGGCGGAAGGAAGATGCCGATGATGAATCCCTCGCTCAGATACAGCAGCAGCACCGGCACACCGGTCAGCAGAAAATTGAACAGGATGCCCACCCGAGCAGTCGCCGCAACCCGATCCCACAATCCGGCACCAATATTTTGCGCTGCCATCGAGGACACCGCGGCACCGAGCGCGAGTGCCGGCATCTGCACGTAGTTCCACAACTGCGTGTCGGCCGCGAAGGCCGCCGCTGTGTCGGACCCGAAGCGATTCACGACGCGCAGAAACAGGGCGGCACTCAGCGCGAGCACGATCATTTGCAGACCCATGGGAACGCCCTTGGTGATGATCACGCGTACGATCGACCAATCGACACGCAGCAGCGCTGCGTCGGCCCGATGGATGACGAGCGGGTGTCGCTGCAGGTAGACGTGGCGCAGGATCGCGCCGAGCGCAACGAACTGTGCAACGAGCGTTGCCAACGCCGAGCCCGCGATTCCGAAACCCGGCAGCGGTCCCCATCCGAAGATGAACAGCGGATTGAGCAAGATGTCGAGCACCACTGACAGCACTAAAAATCGCAACGGTGTTTTGGAGTCGCCAGCACCGCGCAACGCTGCAGAGATGAAGAAGAATCCGTATGAGGCCGGCAGCGCCACGAACATCACCCGCAGGTAGTCGGCGCCGAACGCTAGGGCGTCTGCCGGTGTATCCATCCAGAGGAGGATCGCGGGACTCGCAAAGAATCCGCCGATCGCGAACACGAACGACAGAACGCAGAAGAAGCTGGCGCTAGTGCCGGTCACGCGACGGGCATCGGCGACGTCGCCGGCGCCGAGACTGCGCGCGATCAGGATCGTCGATGCGAGGGTGATACCAAACACCGCACCGAGTAGCAGGAACATGACGATGTTGGCGTTGTTAGCGCCCGTCAACGCCGCAGCGCCAAGAAACTTACCGATCCAGATCGAGTTGATCGAACCGTTGATGGACTGCATGACGTTGCCAGCGAGGATCGGCAGCGCGAATGCAAACAGCGTGCGGGGAATCGACCCCGATGTGAGCGTAGCGGGTTTCAAGATCTTCGAGCGCGGAAAAACTCCGACAGCAGCGTACCGCACTCTTCGGCGAGCACCCCACCAAAGACGTCCACTCGGTGGTTCAGCTCGCGGATCGCGAACACGTCGGCGATGCTGCCGGCTCCGCCCGCCTTGGGATCCCAGGCACCGAACACCACGCGCGCTACCCGCGCATGCACGAGTGCAGCCGCACACATGATGCAGGGCTCGAGCGTCACGTAAAGCGTGGTACCCGATAAACGATAATCGCCGCTACTGACACCTGCCGCGCGTAAAGCGACGATCTCAGCGTGGGCGGTAGGATCTGAGCTCGCGATGGGGCAGTTAGCCCCTGTACCGATGATGACTGACTCGCGCACGATGAGCGCGCCGACCGGCACCTCGCCACGTTTCGCCGCCTCGCTCGCGAGCGCGAGCGCCTCACGCATGTAGTCGGCGTCTGACCTCACGGTATCAGCGCACGAGATGCCAACGAGTCTGTCGTCCCGCGAGGTAGACCACACGCTCACCATCAAACAAAGCGTCCTGCTCAAGCTTCACTTGGACGAGCTGGCCACCCCACTCCGGAACAGCCTGCTTGATGTTGCCCTCGATGGCGTAGACGGTGCTCGGATAGAGCGGCCAGTCGCCCTGCACCGCAGTCGGCCCCTGGTTATCCCACATGCCGATGGTTGGACCTGGCGCATGACCGAACATCCCGAGCGGATGCGAGTACACGCTCGAGATCATCCCCGCTTTGTCGGCCGCCGCGCGGGTGCGCGCGAGGACATCGTTCCCGGTGCGTCCGGTGGCGAAATGACTCGTCAGTAAGTCTTGCCAACGATTACCGGTCTGCATCGCGGCCACGAGCCCCGCCGGGACTGCGCTCTCACCAAGCCGCGGGACATAACCCATCTCTTGGGTATCGGAGCACAGCTTGAGATAACAAATGCCGACGTCGGTGTGCAGCACGTCACCCGGCTCGATCACGCCGCTGCCACCACAAAACGGTGCGTTGGCTTCGCAGGGCACGCCCTGCCGCTGTCGATTAACATCGGGGAAGAACCAGATCGGCAGGCCGAGCCCCTCGAATCGCGCACGGATGTACCAGGCCACATCCTGCGTCGTTGTAACCCCCGGGGTGATGACTTTGGTGCTAAACGCCTCGGCGATGACGCTGCGCGCGATCGCGATGATCTGCGGATAGACCGCGAGCTCCGACGGCGTACGAGTCTCGAACCAGCGGATGAGGAGAGATTCGGCCGGCACGAGCCGAGCGTGGAACTCGCTCGGAAGCGCCTCGCGTAGCCGCTCGTGCAGCGCAGCGGTCAGACCATCGGCGATGGGCCAATGCCGCGAGACGTTGATGCCGATTCGCGATGGATTGCGGCTGACGATCAGATCGGCGAGCGCCTTCCATTGCGCATCGAGATCGCCCCCCGCCCAAGCCGATTGGTAAGGCTCGCCCAGCGGGTAACGATTCACGGAGAGACGGTCCACCGTCCCGTCGGGCTTGCGATGGAACACCAACATCGTGGTACGACGAGCCGCAAAACTCGGCTGCGGGACTAGCGTGAAGTAGACCGGATCTTCCGCATACTCACGATTGATGACCAACCACATGTCGATACCGGTCTCGGCCATCAGCCGCGGCAGTAGCGTCTCGAGCCGCTCACGCACCATCCGATTTTCAGGCTCGACGCGCTCGCGGGTCGAGAGCACGTGGAATTCGTCGGCCGCCTCGAAGGCCCGACCCTGCGCGGGCTCCACGCCACCAGCGACGGCTACCGACATCCACGCGACGAGGCAGAGCGCAGACCAGCGAACCCCTCGATTGGCAATGACTTCGATCTGATTCATGGTTACTCCCACTCGATCGTGGCCGGCGGCTTGCCCGTCACGTCGTACACCACTCGCGAGACACCCTTCACTTCGTTGACGATACGGCGCGAGCACACATCCAGCAGCTCATAAGGCAGATGCGCCCAGCGCGCCGTCATGAAATCGATGGTCTCGACCGCCCGAAGCGCAATCACCGGCTCATGGCGTCGGCCATCGCCCGTGACACCGACGCTCTTCACCGGGAGGAACACTGCGAAAGCCTGACTGGTCTTGTCATACCAACCGGCCTTGCGCAGCTCTTGAATGAAAATATGATCTGCCTGACGCAGCGTCTAGGCCGCGGCGGGGGTAACCTCGGCGAGGATACGCACACCGAGACCCGGGCCCGGGAAGGGATGTCGGTGCACCATCTCGGCGGGCAGACCGAGCTCAAGTCCGATACGACGCACCTCGTCCTTGAACAGCTCGCGCAAGGGCTCGACGAGCTTGAGCTTCATGTGCTGTGGCAGGCCACCGACGTTGTGGTGACTCTTGATGACGTGCGCTTTACCACTCTTGGCGCCCGCCGACTCGATCACATCCGGGTAGATCGTGCCCTGCGCCAGAAACTCGACGGCATCTTTCGCTGCAGGATCGGTGAGCTCTTTGGCCTGCTCGTCGAAGACTTCGACGAAGAGCCTACCGATGATCTTGCGCTTAGCTTCAGGGTCGGCGACGCCCGCCAGCGCACTGAAAAACCGCTCTGCAGCATTCACGCGGATGACGCGCACACCAAGATTGCGAGCAAAAATATCCATGACGGCGTCACCTTCGCGGTGGCGCAGCAAGCCGTGATCGACGAACACGCAGACGAGCTGATCGCCGATGGCCCGGTGCAACAGCGCGGCCACCACCGAAGAGTCGACCCCGCCAGAGAGTCCGAGCAGCACCTTCGATTTCCCAACCTGCGCGCGCACTCGCGTGATCGCATCCTCGATGATGTTGCCGGCCGTCCAGCTCGCCTCACAGCCGCAGATCTCATGCAAGAATCTCGCGTAGATGCGCGTGCCTTGATGGGTATGCGTAACCTCGGGGTGGAACTGTAAGGCGTACAGGTGTCGCCCCTCATCGGCCATGCCCGCGATCGGCACATCACCGGTCGAGGCAATGACCGCAAAACCCTCCGGCAGCGCGACGACGCGATCACCGTGGCTCATCCAGACGTCGAGCAGGCCGTGTCCTTCGGCGTTGATCCGATCTTCGATCCCGTCCAATAATTTTGAATGGTTGCGGGCTCGGACTTCGGCGTAGCCAAACTCGTGCACCTCACCCGGCTCGACGCGACCGCCGAGCTGTGCGGCCATGGTCTGCATGCCGTAGCAAATACCGAGCACGGGAACGCCAAGCGTAAACACGATCGTCGGGGCCGCAGGCGAATTACTTTGGGTGACCGACTCGGGTCCGCCCGAGAGGATGATGCCTTTCGGTGCAAACGCCCTGACCTCACGCTCCGCGATGTCCCAGGGATGGATCTCACAGTAGACCCCGAGTTCGCGGACGCGCCGGGCAATGAGCTGCGTGTACTGCGAGCCGAAATCGAGGATCAGGATCCGGTCGGCGTGAATGTCGCGGGCGGTCATGGCCAGCGACTCACGAAATCCGGTAGTTCGGTGCTTCTTTGGTGATCGTCACATCGTGCACATGCGACTCGCGCACACCCGCCGCCGTAATGCGTACGAAGGATGGCCGGGTACGCAGCGTGTCGATGTCGCGACTGCCCGTGTAACCCATGGCCGCTCGAAGACCGCCGGCTAGCTGGTGCAGGATCTTCACGATGCTGCCCTTATAGGGCACGCGACCCTCGATACCCTCGGGGACCAGCTTCTCGAGCTCGGAAGTCGTGTCCTGGAAATAGCGGTCGCTCGAGCCGTGACGCTCGGCCATCGCACCGAGCGAGCCCATGCCGCGATAGCTCTTATAGCTCGCGCCCTGGAAGAGCTCGACATCGCCCGGCGACTCTTCGGTGCCCGCGAATAAGCCGCCGATCATCACGCAGTGCGCGCCGGCTGCCAGCGCCTTGGCGAGATCGCCGGAATAACGGATGCCACCGTCGGCGATGAGTGGGACATCGGTGCCAGCCAGTGCCCGGGCCACGTTGGAGACGGCCGAGACCTGCGGCACGCCCACGCCAGCCACGATACGCGTGGTGCAGATTGAACCCGGGCCGATGCCGACCTTGACGCCGTCAGCCCCGGCCTTGACCAGTGCTTGTGCTGCCTCGGCCGTGACGATGTTGCCCGCGATGACCTGCAAGGCAGGCCAACGCGCCTTGACCTTCTCGACCATCTGGATGACACCACGCGAGTGCCCATGCGAGGTATCGACCACCACCACATCGACTCCCGCGTCGTGCAGCGCAGCGACGCGATCGAGCGTGTCGGGCGCAGTGCCCACCGCCGCGCCGCAGCGCAGGCGACCGCTGCCGTCCTTACAGGCCCGCGGTCGATCGGTAGCCTTCTGGATATCTTTGACGGTGATGAGCCCCTTCAGTTCGTGCTTTGATCCCACCACGAGAACCTTCTCGATGCGGTGCTTGTGAAAAAGCGCGAGGACCTCTTCCCGCGGCGCGTTCTCACGCACGGTGACGAGCCGATCTTTCGGAGTCATCACACTCGAGACCGGCGCATCAAGCTGGGTCTCAAAACGCAGATCTCGACTGGTGACGATGCCGACGACCTGCTTGCCCTGCACCACCGGCATGCCCGAGATGCCGCGCGAGCGCGTGAGCTCGAGGACCTGTCGGATCGTGGCCTCCGGCGAGACGGTGATCGGATCGAGCACCACGCCACTCTCGAATTTTTTGACGCGGGCGACTTCGAGCGCTTGGGCCTCGATGCTCATGTTCTTGTGAACGATGCCGAGACCACCCTCTTGGGCGATCGCGATCGCGAGGCGCGCCTCGGTGACCGTGTCCATCGCCGCCGACACCACCGGCAGGTTGAGCCGGATTCCGCGAGTCAACGAGGTAGACAAGTCGACCTCGCGGGGCAGGACTTCGGAATACGAAGGGACCAAAAGCACGTCGTCGAAGGTGAGTGCTTCTTCGAGGATTCGCATGGCGGGGGATCGTCCAATGAGGCTATTGGACGGCGCATTCTACGCAGACGAACAAACCCGGTAAACTGACCTCGACGATGTCGCCTCCCACCCGCCAGCCCGACGACCCGCGCGCCGCCGAGCGCGACGTGTACAGCGTCGGCCGGCTCAATCGGGAGGCCCGCCAGCTGCTCGAATACGGCCTGCCGGCGCTGTGGATCGAGGGCGAGATCTCGAACTTCACCTGCGCCAGCTCCGGACACTGGTATTTCTCGCTCAAAGACCGCGAGGCGCAAGTCCGTTGCGCCATGTTCCGTGGCCGCAATGCGCTGCTGCGATTCACGCCCGCCAACGGCCAGTTGGTGCTCGGCCGGGCCCGCGTGAGCCTCTATGAGGCGCGCGGTGAATTCCAACTTCTTATCGAGCACTTGGAGGAATCGGGGGTCGGCGCACTCCGCCGTGAGTATGAGCGGTTGAAAGCCTCGCTCGAGGCGGAGGGGCTCTTCGCCCCATCGCTCAAGCGCGCACTCCCCAAGGCGCCCTCGCGAATCGGCGTGGTCACCTCACCGACGGGAGCGGCACTGCGCGACATCCTCAACATCCTACGTCGTCGGTTTCCAGCGGCCGGCGTGGTCATTTATCCCAGCGCCGTGCAAGGTAAAGAGGCCGTGCCGCAACTGCTCGCCGCCCTCGAGCAGGCCAACGCACGTGCGGAGATCGATGTGCTGATCGTGGCGCGCGGGGGTGGATCGATTGAGGATCTGTGGGCGTTCAACGACGAGCGGATCGCGCGGGCGATTCGTGCGATGCCGATGCCGGTCGTGACAGGTATCGGACACGAGATCGATTTTACGATCGCCGATTTTGCCGCCGACCTGCGCGCACCCACGCCCTCGGGCGCCGCCGAGCTCGTGGTGCCTGACGGTGCGAGCTGGCGCTCGCAGTTCGCTCGACTCGAGGCGCGCTTCATCGCCTCGGCGAGCCGCGCGCTGCGCAGTGATCGAGACTATTTGGCAGGACTGACCCGACGCCTCGCCCTCACCCATCCCGGGCAGCGCTTACGTCAAGGCGAGCAACGCCTCGATGAGCTCACTCAGCGCCTCGCCAGCGCGCTATCGCTGCAACTGGGTACCGCACAAGCACGTAGCCATGGCGTCGCAGCTCGTCTTGCCCGCTGCTCGCCCGCTCAGGCCGTGCTGCAACGCTTGTCGGAGCAGCGTCTGTTGGAGCGCCGCCTGCGCGAGTCGATGCAAGGTGCACTGCTCGGGAATCGCCAGCGGCTCGCGCTCGCCACTCGCACGCTGCAGACGGTGAGCCCGCTCGCTACGCTCGAGCGCGGCTACGCCATCGTGACGCGAGCAGAAGACGGTCGTTTGCTGCGCCGAGCGAATGAGGTACGCAGCGGGGATCTCATCGAGACCCGCCTCGGCCAAGGTCGCGTACGCGCCCGTGTCACCGACATTAGCGAGGACCCCGGATGAACGACGCCCGTCGTCGTCTGCTTTGTGTGCTGATGGTGAGCGGAGTACTCGCATCGCCATCGATCGCGCGCGACATCGTCGAAACGCCGTCCCTCGAGCGGCCGCGGGAGCTTGCCGTTCCGGGAGGTCTCGTGTTGATCGAGGTCCCCGCGGATCCCGCTGCACCCGAACAGGCACCGCAGGTGAACTTCGAAGGTCGGCGGGTGATGGTGCTGCGCGATGGCGCACGCTGGCTCGCGGTCGTCGGCATCCCGCTGGCACGCGAACCCGGCGCCGCCATGCTACAGATCCGGCATCGGGCTGGCCCGATGACGCGCGGCTTCAGCATCGCCGGCAAGACGTACGCGACGCAGCGCCTGTCGGTACCGCCACGGCAGGTGGATCTCTCGGCCGAGGATGCAGCGCGCGTCGCGCGCGAAACCCCCCATCTGCGCGCCAAAATGTCGACCTTCAGTGATGCACCACCCGCGACGCTGCGCTTCGAGCCGCCTGTCAGAGGACCGCGATCGAGCTCGTTCGGTCTACGACGGGTGTTCAACAGCCAATCGCGCAATCCGCACTCGGGCATGGACATCGCAGCACCCGTCGGCACGCCGATCGTCGCTCCGGCACCGGGCCTGGTCATCGACACCGGGGACTACTTCTTCAATGGCAAGAGCGTGATCATCGATCACGGTCAGGGGCTGGTCACGCTGTACTGTCATCTGAGTGAGATCAGCGTGAAACCCGGTGATTCGCTCGCTACCGGCGAGCTGCTCGGCAAGGTGGGCGCCACCGGCAGGGTCACCGGTCCGCACCTTCACTGGGGCGTCTCACTCAACCGCGCTTACGTCGACCCTGCACTTTTCCTCGAGTGAGCCGCGCGTACGGATTCGCATCGGTGCGATATTCAACCGCCACCGGCGAGGCAAATAAATCGAACTCGCGACGGAACACGTTGGCCAAATAGCGCGTGTAGGCTTCAGGCACATGCACGGTCTGATTGCCGTGCACGATGATGCGCGGCGGGTTGCGTCCACCCTGATGAGCGTAACGTAACTTGATGCGTCGCCCTTTAACGAGTGGCGGCTGATGGCGCTCGATCGCCCGCTCGAGTGCCTGCGTGAGCCGTGGCGTCGGAATCTCGGTCATAGCCGCGTCGAAAGCACGGATAGTGGCAGCCACAAGCTCACCGACGCCGGTGCCATGACGCGCCGAGATGAAATGCACGGGCGCATAGGGAACGAAGTCGAGCTTCAACTCGAGCTGACGGCGAATCTCCTCGCGCTGCTCGCTCGGGATGCCATCCCATTTGTTGACGGCGATTAGTAGCGCCCGACCGCGCTGCAGCGCGAGGCCGAGTACGCTCGCATCCTGCTCGCCGACGGTGTCATGGGCATCGACGACGAAGATCACTACGTGAGCAGAATCGATCGCCTGCAAGGTGCGCGAGACACTCGCGCGCTCGATCGCATCCTCGACTTTGCCGCGACGACGCACGCCCGCGGTATCGATGAGCGTGAACTCGCGGCCTTCACGCGCAAACGGGACGAAGATACTGTCGCGAGTCGTCCCCGGCAGATCGCTGGCGATCACGCGCTCCTCGCCGATCAGTCGATTGACCAGCGTGGACTTACCGACGTTGGGTCGCCCAATCACAGCGATGCGAATACGACCGTCCTCGGGTATCTCGGCGCCGGAGGCATCGGTGTCCTCAAAGTCTGCGAGCACCTGCTGCATGAGCTCGCGACAGCCGTCGCCATGGGCCGAGGCGATCGCCACCGGATCACCGAGTCCGAGCGAGAAGAAATCGCTCGCGGCCGTGGTGGGATCGAGGCCCTCGGCCTTGTTGACCGCCAGCACGACTTTTTTTCCGGAGCGTCGCAGTTCGCGCGCGACGAAATGATCCTGCGGCGTGAGGCCGCTTCGGGCGTCGGCTAGAAACACCAACACGTCGGCCTCGGCGACTGCGCGCTCGGTCTGCATCCGCATGGGCGACTCAATGCCCGACGGCTGCTCCACCAGTCCGCCGGTATCCACCACCACATAAGGCATGGGACCCAGGCGACCGAAACCGTACTGACGATCTCGCGTCACGCCGGGCAGGTCGGCGACGATCGCATCGCGCGTGCCGGTCAGGCGGTTGAACAGGGTCGATTTGCCGACGTTCGGCCGTCCAACCAGTACGACGACAGGCAGCACGGCAAACTCAGCCGCGCGGGCGCAGGGCCGTTACGCGACCCTCGTCATCCTGGAACACCACGAGATCACCCACGGCCGCAGGCGCGTTGCTGATGCGACCCCCTGCACTGCTGCGGGCCACGAACTCGCCGGTGCGCGCATCGAGCCAGTGCACATATCCCTCGAAATCCGCGACGGCGACGTAGGCACCGATCGCTGCCGGCGCAGATAGGCGGCGCATCCGCAGTCCCGACTGACGCCAAAGCTCGATGCCAGAGCGGCGGCGCAGGGCAACAAGCTCGCCCTCCGATGTCGAGACATAGACCCGCTCGGCGTCGACGTCGAGTCCGCGGTGACTCGACAATTCGCGCGACCACCAGGCCTGTCCGCTGTCGAGCGACAGCAGTGCAACTCGGCCTTGATAGCCTGCTACGAAGACGTCCTGTTCAGAAACTTTAAGCACCGAGTCGATGTCGACGAGGCGCTCGAGCTCAGTACGACCGCGCGCGGGCGAGACCAGCTGCTCCCAGAGCACTTCTCCGCTACCCGTCTCGACCGCCAGCACTCGCCCGTTGTCGAACCCGCAGACCGCCGTCGTTCCCGATACCGCCGGCGTCGCGGCTCCGCGCAGCGTCAGCCGGGGAATTTGTTGATCCTCGCGCCACATCACACGGCCGTCCGCCGGAAAAAGACCGAGCAAACTACCGGCGACGGTGCGTACGATGACGGCATCGCCGGCGACAGCTGGAGCTGATAGCACCTCGCTGCCGATGCTCACCTGCCACCGCCGCTCGCCGCTCGCGGCATCGAGTGCAATGACCTCACCGTTCGTCGAGGCGACCACGACGAGACCAAAACCAACGCCCGGACCGCCGGTGAGCTCAAGCTCCGTTCGCGTGCGCCACAACCGGCGACCCGTCGCCGCCTGAACCGCCACGACCTCACCGCTGCGACCGGCCGCATAAATTCGGTCGCCATCAGCCGTTGGGGCGAGACCCACACGCAGGACTTCATCGCCGCCGCCGAGGGAGAGACTCCAGACCGACTGCACACCGATCTTCGCGTCGAAATCGACGAGCTCCGCCGGCGGCTCGACGTCCTTGTCGCCCGCGCAAGCGCCGAGCGCGAGCGAGAGCAGCGCAAGGATCCAGACGGGACGATCGAAGCGCATCACGGCTTGCTCGGCTTGGCCGGTGTCGCCGGCGTCGTCGGGGTCGTCGGCGCTGCGATGCCATCGGCGAGCGCATCGGCGATCTTGAGTCGCAAGCCGTCGACATCCACGGTCGGCAGCCCATTCTCAGGCGTCGCCGCTGCGTCCGCCTCACGCCAGGCGGCGAGCGCGGCCGCTCGATCACCCTTCGCGTGCAGAGCGTCACCGCGCAGCTCAGAGAAAAGCGCAGCGAACCCTACGGACTGACCGCCAGCCAGCGTTGCAAGCGCCGCATCGGCATTACCTTGAGCGATCTGCACGCGGGCGAGCCGCGCCCGCGCCACGAGACGCAGCTGCGGATCGCTCGATCCTATCATCACCCGCTCTAGACGCGTGACGGCCTGACCGAGCTCGTTTGCGTCGACGTGCACTCTCGCTGCGATCAGATCAGCCTGATCTGCGTAAGGAGACGAGGCGTACTCGCCGCGCAACGCATCGATATCTTTGAGCGCCTTGGCACGATCGTTGCTCGTCAGGGTCGCAAGCACCTGCTGATACGCCGCACTCGCCTCCTGGGCTCGGCGCTCGACCCGCGCCTCCCACCAGCGCCAACCGGCCAGCGCACCGAGACCGATAACCACGCCCGCCACGAGCCAAGGTCCGTTCTCGCGCAGCCAACGCTTGACCCGCTCCCACTGTTCCTGCTCGTTGTAATAATCGTCGATCACTGTGCACTCTCCTGCTGCATCAACCATTGCCCGACGGCCGCGACGGCAGCCTCGAGCGCAACCTGTACCGGCTCGCCGGCCCCTTCGCGCAGCGGTTTCAGCTGCACGACTCCCCGCGCCAGCTCGTCCTCGCCGAGCACGACAGCCAACGCGGCTCCGCTGCGATCGGCACGCCGAAACTGCGCCTTGAAATTACCGCCACCGAGGTTCAGCTCGATTCTGCGCCCAGGTACGGCACGTCGCAGCGCATCAGCGAACGGCAACGCCGCACGTAACGGCGCCTCACCCTGTACGACAACATACACGTCGGTCGCAGACGTCGCCGGCGCGCTACCGGCCTGCTCGATGAGCGCGACCACTCGCTCGATACCCAGCGCGAAGCCGACCGCGGGCGTGGGCTCACCGCCGAGCTGAGCGATCAGACCGTCGTAGCGACCTCCAGAACAGACGGCGTCCTGGGCGCCGAGCGCATCGGTGACCCATTCGAAAACGGTCCGCGAGTAGTAGTCGAGACCGCGGACGAGTCGTGGATTGATTTCGTATGGAATGCCGAGCGACTTCAACATCGCGCAGAGCTCATCGAAATGCGCACGCGACTCCGCATCGAGATGATCGGGCAATAGAGGCGCTTCCGCGACGATCGCCTGCATGTCTGGGTTCTTACTGTCGAGAATACGTAACGGATTGCCCGCGAGTCGGCGCCGGCTGTCGTCATCGAGTCTCGACTCGTGCGCACGAAAATAATCGGTGAGGCGCTCGCGATAGACGCGACGGGCCTCGGCGGTGCCGAGGGAGTTGATCTGTAACCGCACCCGATCAATGCCCAACCGTCGCCAAAGATCGGCGCTGAGCGCAATCAGTTCTGCATCGACGTCGGGACCGGCGAACCCGATCGCCTCAACGTCGACTTGATGAAACTGGCGGAAGCGGCCCTTCTGCGGCTTCTCGTGACGGAACATCGGACCCATGCACCAAAGCTTGAGCCGCGCCCCGCGCAACAGGCCGTTCGAAATTGCAGCACGCACCAAGCCCGCGGTCGCCTCGGGACGCAGCGTGAGACGCTCCCCACCCTTGTCCTCAAAGCTGTACATCTCTTTTTCGACGACGTCCGTGTATTCGCCGATCGCGCGCTTGAAAAGATCGGTGTGCTCGACGACCGGCACTCGCATCTCGTCGTAGCCATAAGCGCCGAGCGTTTCGCGTACCGTTCGCTCTAGGTGCTGCCAGCGGCCGATCTCGGCGGGCAACACGTCGTTCATCCCCTTGACGGGTGCGATCGCGGCGCTCATGGCGTTGGCGCCCGAACGATCGCGGTGATCTTCCCGGTGGTGTCGACGGTGAAATTCGCCGTCGCCTGCCGAATGATTTCGGCCGGTACCCGCTGTCGACGACCGTCGATTTCGAGAGTCAGTGCATCAGCACGACCCGCGAGAATCTGCCACGGGCCCGTCCCGGCGACTCGAATCCGCGCGCCCTGGTTAGCCGTGCCGTAGAAAACGCGTCGTCCACGCGAATCCTTGATCTCCATCCAGCAGTCTGCTGAGACGACGAGCACGAGTCGCGAGGCCGCCGCGAGCGACGGCGCGGAGACGGGGGCTACGGGCGCTGGCGCGACCGGCGCCGGTGTCACCGCAGGGGGTGGCGGCGTCACGGGCGGCGCCGACAGCTCAGGTGCGGCCGCGGGAACCGACTCGGCGGTGAGCTCGGGCACCGGCTTCGCCGCCACAGGCTCCACGGCCGTTCCCGCACCCTGCAATACCCACCACGCTGCGAGCGTGATGACGATCGCAGCTGCCACCACCGCCAGAGGACGTGCGATCTTGCCCGGATCGACGATACGAACCGGGCGATTCGGACGCGGGACCTGAGTCAGATCCGGAGCGGCCACGGCCGCCGCATGACGCGCACTCCATTGCGTGAGTAAGGCATCGACGGGCAGACCCAACGAATCCGCGTAGCGACGCAGATGCCCCTGAGCAAACACCGGCGCCCCCAGCTCGCCGAACCGCTCTGCCTCGAGAGCTGCCACGATCGATTCATCGCAGCGCAGTCGCGCAGCAGCCGCCGCCATCGTCAGGCCTGCGGCCTCACGCGCTCGGGCGAGCTGCTCGCCGATCGATGTCGGCGCAGGCGATGCGGGCGTCGCGCCCGACTCCAGATTGTCAGGGGTATCGCTCACGAGGCCAGCTTCTCCCCGAGACGAATTCGCGTGCGATCGTTGACGCGCCCGGCCAACTGTCCGCAGGCGGCGTCGATGTCATCGCCCCGCGTACGACGAATCGTCGCGAGCACACCGCGCTGAATGAGTTCGTCGCGGAAGCGCAGAATCACCGGCGTCGGCGAACGTCGGAAACGCGTCCCTGAAAACGGATTGAATGGAATGAGATTGAGCTTCGCCGGGCGACCACGCAGCAGCTTGGCAAGGGCACGCGCGTGTTCGAGCTGGTCGTTGACGCCATCGAGCATTACGTACTCGAAGGTCACGCTGCGTCCGTTCTGCTCATCGAGGTAATGCCAGCAGGACTCGAGCAGCTCCGCGATCGGATGCTTATGGTTGATCGGCACCAGCTCGTTACGCAGTTGATCGTCCGGGGCATGCAGCGAGACTGCGAGGGCGCAATTGACCTCGTCAGCAAGCTTGTAGATCTGCGGTACGAGCCCCGACGTCGACAGCGTTACGCGACGACGCGAGATGTCGAAGCCGAAATCATCGAGCAGGATGCGAATCGCCGGCACGACATTGCGGAAGTTGGCGAGCGGCTCGCCCATGCCCATGAACACGACATTGGTAATTCGCCGTTCGCCACCCGGCTCGAAGCCGAGCTCGCGGTTCGCGAGCCACACCTGCCCAACGATCTCGGCGGTCGAGAGATTACGGTTGAAGCCCTGCTGCGCCGTCGAGCAGAACGCGCAGTCGAGTGCGCAGCCCACCTGCGAGGAGATGCACAACGTGCCGCGATCGGTCTCCGGGATGAACACCGTCTCAAACGCCTGGCTCGAATCCGCTCGCAATAGCCACTTGCGTGTGCCGTCGGCCGAATCATGGCGTGACACCACTTCCGGCGTGCGGACTTCAGCATGTTCCTGCAACTGAGCGCGGAAGTCCTTGGCGAGATCTGTCATCGCCACGAAGTCGCCCTCCGCACGCTTGTAGAGCCAGCTCATCAGCTGACGCGCACGGAAGGGCTTGTTGCCGAGCCCCGCGACGAACGCCTCGAGCGCGGACCGCTCGAGCCCGAGCAGGTTCGTGCGCACGGCGGGAGCGACGACGGCGTTCATCGAGGGTGACTCAGTAGCAACTCAGCGACGCGGACAGATCTCGATGCCGCGGAAGAAGTAGGCGATCTCCTGCGCGGCGGTCTCGGGACCGTCGGAGCCGTGCACGGTGTTGGCCTCGATGCTCTCAGCCAGATCGGCACGAATCGTACCCGGCGCCGCCTTCTTGGGATCGGTCGCCCCCATGATCTCGCGGTTCTTGGCGATGGCGTTCTCGCCCTCGAGCACCTGCAACATCACCGGACCCGAGGTCATGTACTTGACGAGGTCCTTGAAGAACGGACGTTCGCGGTGCACCGCGTAGAAGCCCTCCGCCTCGCTCTGCGAGAGGTGGACCATACGAGCAGCGACGACGCGCAGCCCCGCCTGTTCGAAGCGGCGGTAGACCTCGCCGATCAGGTTTCGGGCAACGCCATCGGGCTTGACGATCGAAAAAGTGCGCTCCAGCGCCATGGGCAAATTCCTTAGAAAAAGTGAAGGGATGATGGGTAAACGCGTAGTGTACCCGCGACGCCTGCGCCCCGCCATCACGCGGGAACGCCCAAGAAGTTGATTTGTCAGGGATTTCGGACGCCGACCTGCCGTCCGGAACCGATCGTCAGACGCTGAAGCTCTCGCCGCAGCCGCACTCGCCCTTCACGTTGGGGTTACGGAACTTGAAGGCCTCGTTGAGGCCCTGCTTCACGAAATCGATCTCGGTGCCGTCGATCAGGGGCAGACTCGCTCGGTCTACGAAGACCTTCACGCCGCGATCCTCGAACACCACGTCATCCGGCTCCGAGTTGTCGGCGTAGTGGATGACGTAGGCGAAGCCCGAGCAACCTGTCTTGCGAACACCCAGTCGAAGGCCGATCCCCTGCCCGCGCGCGTGCAGGAAGCCGCTGACCCGATCTGCTGCTGCTTGAGTAAGGAAAATCGCCATAGTTGCCTCAGGAGTTTAGAGCACTCGCCGCCAGGGCGCGACGCATGGCATCTTCGACCACGATCAGGCGACCGAGTTTCTCGGTCGGCACTTCGCAGGCCCGTTGCCAATCGAGTGGCGTACCGATCGCGGGATCGTCGGCGCGCAAGCCGAGCGCTCGCCGCGTGAGCCAGCCAAGCACCGCTTCGGTATGCGGGCAAGCCGCTGCGCGAAATTCGAGTGCCTCGATACGGCCGTCGCCACCCACCCGCAAAAAGCAGCGCACCCGAGCCCCTTCACGGATCGAACCTGCTTCACCCACTCGCCAGCCCGTCCCCGCTGGGACACCCGGCGCATCACGCGAACGCAGACGCTCGACCGCGCGCCGAATCGCCGCTGCAGCAAGCTCGACCTCCGCCTCGGTGTTATCGCGACCAAAACTCACCCGCAGAGTCGATCGTGCCTGCTCGAGCGGCACGCCAAGCGCCCGCAATACATACGAGGGCTCGCCGCTGGCTGAATCGCAAGCCGCTCCGCTGGAGAGTGCCAGCTCAGGAAGCGCAGCGAGCAGACTCTCACCCTCCACGCCCTCGATGCTCACCGACACGAGACCGGGCACGCGATGTCGCGGGTGGTCGTTGAATCGAACGCCACCGAGTGTTTCAAGACCCTGACGGAAACGTACGCACAGCCTCTCGAGAGTCAGTGCATCGTCGGCTAACCGCCGATTTGCAAGCTGCGCTGCGACACCGAAACCGACGATGAGCGGCGTCGGCAGAGTGCCGGGACGAAGGCCCCGTTCCTGACCCCCACCAAAGAAAAGCGGTTCGAGCCAGGGGCGTGCACGAGTGGATACATACAACGCACCTACTCCCTTTGGTCCGTAAAACTTGTGCGCCGTAAACGAGAGTAGATCGACGCCGAGCGCACCGACGTCGATCGGCAGCTTACCGACAGTCTGGGCCGCATCGCTGTGTAGCAGCACGCCGCGCGCGCGGCACACAGCAGCGATCGCCGGGATATCCTGCGCGACCCCAACCTCGTTGTTGGCATGCATGATCGAGACGAGTTGCGTCTCGGGGCGCAGCGCTGCCGCGACGGCCTGCGGATCGATACGCCCGTCCCGTTCGGGCTCAAGACGCGTCACCTGCCAGCCCTGCTTTTCCAGCTGCCGCGCCGAGTCGAGCACGGCCTTATGCTCGATCTTGGAAATTACGAGATGCCGACCAAACGAGGCACGAGCACGCGCCACACCGAGTAGCGCGAGGTTGTCGGACTCGGTCGCGCCCGAGGTGAAGATCAGCTCAGCCGAGGCCGCGCCGATGAGCGCAGCGAGCTGCTCACGAGCATGCTCGATGGCGGCCGCTGCTTGTTTGCCAAAAACATGCGTAGTGGCTGAGGGATTTCCGACCCCGAGCGGTGATGCGTATGCCGTATCAAGCGCTCGTCTGACATCCGCATCGATCGGCGTGCTCGCAGCGTGATCGAGGTAAATCGGAAGTGCGTTGCCCGCGCGGGTGTTCATGAAGATTCCGGTGAGCGGGCCCGACGACGTCGCGCCTGCACAGCAGTGAGGATGCCGCGCAGGATGTTCGCCTCGTTCTGATCGAGCTCGGCACGATTGATGAAGCGACGGATGCGCTCCATCAAGTGGGTGCCACTAGCCGTGCGATCGCGAAAGCCGATCTCATCCAGCACCTCGGCGAGGTGTGCATAAAGACGCTCCATATCCGCAGCCGACGCAAACGGCACCGCCGGTGGCGGCGCCTCATAGTGAGCGCCGCGAGCGCGATACACCTCGTAGGTGACGAGCTGCACCGCCATCGCGAGATTGAGCGAGGGATATTCCGGATTCGCCGGGATGCGCAGCAGCAGATGAGCGAGCGAGAGCTCCTGATTGGTGAGCCCGGTACGCTCATTACCAAAGAGCAGCGCCACTGGACCACGGTCAGACTCAGCAACAAGACGCAGAGCACCGTCGCGCACATCAACGACGCGGATGTTCTGATCGCGATCGCGTGCAGTGGTGGCGACCACGAGCCCACAGTCAGCGATACCCGCCTCGACCGACTCAGCGACGACTGCCTGCTCCAGAACGTCAGTCGCTCCTGAGGCACGAGCGCTCGCCTCGCTGTGCGGAAACTCCTTCGGGCGCACCAGCACGAGCCGCTTGAGGCCCATGTTTTTCATGGCGCGTGCGACTGCGCCGATATTCCCTGGGTGGGAGGTTTCGACGAGCACGACGCGGATGTCAGCGGCAGCTACCATGTCGCGTGGTATTCTAGCGGCCTTTTCGAACGCTCTTTGCCAGCATGCAACCACTCCTGAACATCGCCGTGCGCGCCGCACGCCGCGCTGCCGACGTCATCATCCGCAGCCTCAACCGGCTCGACTCGCTCGAGGTGTCGAGCAAGGGGCGTAACGATTTCGTGACCAACGTGGATCAAGCAGCCGAAGCGGAGATCATTCAAACGATCCGTCGGGCCTACCCGGATCATGCGTTCCTCGGTGAGGAAAGCGGCGCGATCGGCTCGGGCCCCGTGGAGTGGATCATCGATCCACTCGATGGCACGACTAACTTCATCCACGGATTCCCGCAATTCTCGGTGTCGATCGGCTGCCGCGTACGCGGTCGTATTGATCACGGCGTGGTCTATGACCCGCTTCGCCAAGAACTCTTCACCGCCTCACGCGGTGACGGTGCGCACCTCGATAATCGGCGTATGCGGGTGAGCCAGCAACGTACGCTCGAGGGCGCGCTGATCGGCACCGGCTTTCCGTACCGGGCGAACACTGAATTCCTCGACGCCTATCTGGCGATGCTCAAGAGCGTGATGCTGAACACTGCCGGCGTACGCCGTCCGGGCTCTGCCGCACTCGATCTGGCTTATGTTGCTGCAGGACGCACCGACGGATTTTTCGAAATCGGGCTAGGCCCCTGGGATACGGCGGCCGGTTCACTGCTCATTGAAGAAGCCGGGGGACGGGTGGGCACACTCTCGGGCGGTGAGTATCGTCAGGGCGGACATCTCATCGCCGGAACGCCGCGCGTTTATGACGCGCTCGTCGAGTTGCTCGCGCCGCACCTGACCGACGCCCTGCGCGAAAACTAACCGAACCCGATCAGGATTCGACTTAGGCCGATTCGGCCTTACGCTCCATCGAGTCGACCACGGCCGTGGTCACCATGTCGGCGCCGACGTTGACCATGGTGCGCGTCATGTCGAGCAGTCGGTCGGCACCGAGCACGATGCCGATGCCTTCCGGCGGCACACCGAAGGTGATGAGCAAGCCGGCAATGATGGGCAATGAGCCGCCAGGGATACCCGCTGCGGCTACGGCGCCGAGCACGGCGAGTAGCAGCAGGGTCACCTGCTCGCCGAACCCGAGATGCACACCGAACACCTGCGCAACGAACAGCACCACGCAGCCTTCGTAGAGCGCGGTACCTGCCATGTTCATGGTGGTACCGAGCGGCAGCACGAACCCTGCCGTGGTGGGCTTCATGCCGAGATCGTTGCGCGCTGAGGCCAGCGCCGCAGGCAACGTGGCGCTACTCGAGCTCGTGGAAAACGCAGTGACCAGCACCGGACGAACGGTTCGCCAAAAATCCATCGGCCGATAGCGCGATAACCAGCGCAGCCAAATCGACATCGTGCCGAAGAGATGAATGAACATCACCACGAGACAACCTATGACGAAGAGACCGAGCGCGACCAGGATGTCCCAGCCAATCTTGACCACGACGCTGTAGATCATGGCGGGCACGGCGTAGGGTGCGAGTCGCAACGCGAACTGCACGATGCCGGTCATGATCTCGGCGATGAGCTCGAGCCCCGACTGCAACTGCTGACGCCGTTGCTGTCCAAGACGGATCGCGGCTGCGCCGATCAGAATCGCAAACAGAATCAGCGGCAGTACCTCGCCCAGCGTGCCGCGCTGATTGCCAGTGATCGCACCGAGAAGATTTCGCGGCATGAACATATCGACCACGGTCTGCATGCTCATACCGGGCTGCTCGGCCTGCTTCTGCATGATCTTGGCCGTGTCGCCACCGTATTCGGCGACGAGCCGCGACTGGGTATCCGGGTCGATGGCCCCGCCCGGCTGCAGTACGTTCATCATGACGAGGCCCAGCACACAGGCGATCGACATGTTGAGGAAGAACAGCGTGAACGTTCGGGCCGACAACGGACCGAGCCGCGCGAGATCGCCGAGCTGAACGACGCCGGCCGCGAGCGAGGCGAACACCAGCGGCATCACCACGAAGAACAGCAGGCGCAGGAAAATCTGACCGAGCGGATCGAACACCTGCGTCGAAACGACTCGCGCTCCCTCAAGGAGGGCCGGAAAGGCCTCACCGAGGATCAGCGTCAGTGCGCCGGCGACGGCGCCCACGATGAGGCCGATCAGGATCCGATTGGCAAGGCGCGGATCCGAGTCAGCCATTCTTGCGCGCGAGCGGGCTGTGACGGAACCCGTACAGCATGTAGAGCACGAAGCCTGCGATCGACCAATACAGGAAGGTCAGCTGGGTGGATGGCGGCAACGAGAAGAACAGGAAACCGCAGCCAAACAGAGACAGCGGGCCGATCACCCAGATGAGCGGGGTCCGGAACGGACGATGACGATTCGGCTCGCGCACTCGCAGCACCATCACACCGATTGATACCGTGAGGAACGCGAACAACGTGCCGCTATTAGTGATGTCGGCCAGCACTCCTACGGGGAAGAAGGCGGCAAACACCGTCACCGCGATGCCCGTGATGAGCGTGACGACGTACGGCGTGTGGAACTTCGGATGAACTTTGGTGAGCGTATCAGCGGCCGGCAGCAGGCCATCACGCGCCATCACGAAGAAGATACGCGTCTGACCGAAGAGCATCATGAGGATCACCGACGGCAATGCGAGGAAGGCCGCAAGCCCGATCAGCTGCGAGACCTTGTCCCAACCGATGAGATCAAGCGCGAAGGCGAGCGGCTCGCGACTGCAAGCCAGCGCCTGCGCATTCTCTGGCAACGCACAGAGCGCGATGAACTCTTGGCTACCCGGCGAGACGGCCACACCCGCAGCGTTGGTGATGGGCTGAGCGCCTACCGCTCCGATCACACCCGCTGCGACGAGGATGTAGAACACCGTGCAGATCGCGAGACTGCCGATCAAGCCGATGGGAATGTTGCGCTGCGGGTTGTTGGTCTCCTCCGCAGCCGTCGACACCGCGTCGAAACCGACATAGGCAAAGAAGATCGAAGCGGCGGCACCGGCGATACCAAGACCCGTCGCATCCCAGAAACCGTTAGGCGCGAAGGGCTCGAAGTTCTCGCCCTGAATCACCGGGATCGACAGCGCGACGAAGATGGTGAGCGCCGCGACCTTGATCACCACGAGCACGGCGTTGACCGACGCACTCTCGCGCGTGCCGATCAGCATCACGCCGGTGACCAGCAGGGCGATCATCGCTGCGGGTAGATTGACGAGACCGCCGCCGAAGAAGCCGCGCGTCAGTTCCTCGGGCAACTCGATGCCAAGGCTACGATCGAGCAGACCCACGAAATAGTTCGACCATCCCACCGAGACGGCGCTTGCCGCCACAGCGTATTCAAGCACCAGCGCCCAGCCGACGAGCCAGGCGATCAGCTCACCCATGACTGCGTAGGAGTAGGTGTATGCGGAACCGGAGACCGGAACCATCGAGGCGAGCTCTGCGTAGCACAGCGCCGCCACCGCACAGACGAGACCCGCGATGATGAACGAGACCATCATGCCGGGGCCGGCCTTCTGCGCGGCCTCGGCCGTGAGCACGAAGATGCCGGTGCCGATGATGGCGCCGACGCCCATCATGGTCAGCTGGAAAGCCCCGAGGGAGCGCTTCAGGCTCCGGCGTTCGGCGTTGGCCAAAATATCGTCGAGCGGCTTGATACGCCAGTTCATGCGAACCCCCTCGGGAATGATCCCCGGTTTGGTCCGATTGTAGGGAGGCCCCTGCCGGACCGCCACTACCCCAGCCGGCTCCTCAGGGCAGATCGTCGATCGCGAGTTTCTTGCGGGTCGGGAACAGGCTTTCGGCCGTGAGCCCTGCATCGAGGGCCACCGCTGCCGCCACGTAGATCGAGGAGTACGTACCGACGAGGATTCCGACGACGAGCGCCACCGAGAAACCCTCTAGGACCGGGCCACCGAGCAGCAGCAGCACCACCACCACGATAAGGGTGGTCAAGCTGGTCATGATGGTGCGCGAGAGGGTCTGATTAACGGACTGATCGAGCACCTCGAAGGGCGCGAGGCGTTTGTTGTTTTCGAAGCGCTCGCGAATTCGGTCGAAGACGACCACCGTGTCGTTGAGCGAGTAACCGATTACAGCGAGCACGGCCGCCACCACCGAGAGATCGAACACGAGACCAGTCAGGGCAAAGAATCCGATCACGATCACAGGATCGTGGATGGCCGCGATGATGGCGCCGAGAGACAGCTGCCACGCGTGGAAACGAACGAACACGTAAATGAAGATCAGCACGAGGGTGCTGATGAGGGCGATCAGGGCCGAATTACGCAGCTCGGCGCCCACCTGAGGACCGACGATCTCGACGCGACTCAAGATGACGCCGGGGTCGCCGGCGCGTAAGACCGTCTCGATTCGCGAGCGGATCTGATCAGCGGACTGCCCCTCGGGCGGCGGCAAGCGGATCGCGACGTCACGCGAGGAGCCGAAGTTCTGAACCTGTACGTCGGCGAAGCCTGCAGCCGCAAGGTCAGTACGCAGAGCCTCAGGGTCAGCCTCGCGACCGAACTCTGCTTCCACCGTCACCCCGCCGGTGAAATCGACACCGAGGTTCAAGCCCTTGAATACGATCGCCCCGATCGAGACGACGAACATCAGCATGGAGACCGCATAGGCGAGCTTGCGCCCACGCATGAAGCCGATTCGGGAGTTGGCCTTGAAGAATTCCATGTGCGATGGGTTCCTGTGCGAGACGACGCGTCAGATCGACAGGCGCTCAGGCCGACGAGTACCGCCGTACATCAATGTGAGTAGCGCACGGCTGCCGAGCAGCGAGGTGAACATCGAGGTCAGGATGCCGAGCGAGAGCACGACCGCAAAACCACGGATCGGTCCGGTGCCGAAGGCCCACAGTACGACACCTGCAATCAGGGTCGTGATGTTGGAGTCGGCGATGGCCGAGAACGCCTTGTCGAAGCCCTTGGCGATCGCCGTCTGCGGCGTGACGCCGTTGCGCAACTCCTCGCGGATGCGTTCGTAGATGAGAACGTTGGCGTCAACCGCCATGCCCACCGTCAGCACGATACCCGCGATGCCCGGCAACGACAGGGCCGCACCGAACATGGTCAACAGCGCCGCAAGCAACACCACGTTGGCGAGCAACACCAGATTGGCGACGACACCAAACACCCGGTAATAGACCAGCATGAACAGGAATAGCAGCGCCATGCCGATCACCAGCGCCGAGACGCCCTTGCGGATGTTCTCCTTGCCGAGCGCCGGACCCACCACGCGCTCCTCGACGACGAAAATCGGTGCGGCAAGCGCGCCGGCCCGCAGCAACAGCGAAAGCTCTCGAGCCTCGTTAACTCCGAGGCCCGTAATCTGGAATTTATTCGAGAAGACGCCCTGGATGGTGGCGGTATTGATGACCTTCTCTTCCTTGACGTCTCGGACGATCGTCTCGCCCGCGACTTCGATCTGCTCACGACGCTGCTCGATGAATACCACCGCCATCGGCTTGCCGAGATTGGTGCGCGTGGCTCGCAGCATCTCCTCGCCGCCAAGCGCATCGAGCGTGACCGAGACACCCGGACCCTGATCGGTGGCCGCGGTGACCGCATCAACCAGCTGATCACCCGTGACGATGATGTCGCGCTTGAGTAACGTCGGCTGGCCGTCACGAGTCTCGTAGAGCTTCGAGCCGATCGGCGCACGGCCGCGCTGCACGGCATCGCCGATGCTGTTCTGCGTGTCGACGAGGCGAAACTCCAGCGTTGCTACCTTGCCGAGGATATCTTTGACCTCGGCCGAGTTCTGTACGCCGGGTAGCTGGACGGCAATGCGATCGAGGCCCTGACGCTGGACCACGGGCTCGGACACACCCAGCTCGTTGACGCGGTTGCGAAGCGTGGTGAGGTTCTGCTGGATTGCGTAATCCTGCCTCTCCTTGATCTGAGTCGGCGTGAGCAGAATTTGCAGCACCGTGCCTTCTGCGCTGCCCTGCTCGGAGATGAACTGCTCGGGGAGGATGCGGCGGATGGCCGTGCGCGCCGTATCGGCGTCGGCTCCCGGCTCGAGCACGATCTGCAAGCCGTTCGGGATCGCGCTGTCCTCGGTCACCGTACGGATGTCGCTGAACCCGACGCCGCCCTGAGTGAAGGACTTGCGCAAATCCTGCTCATAGACCTCGAGCAGCTGGGCGACTGCACCGTTCACATCGACCTGATAAAGCAGATAGAGACCACCACGCAGGTCGAGTCCGAGCGGCATGGGTCGCAGACCGATGGCGCGCAGCCAGTCTGGCGCGCGGGAGGCGAACGACAACGCGGTGACGTAGTCGGCGCTGAAGTTGCCGTTGACGAGGTCACGCGCCTTGAGCTGCTGCGGCACCTCGGCGAAGTGCAGCATCAGCCTACCTTCGTCGATGTAGCTGCGCGACACGACGACGCCCTCGGCTTTCAGACGCGACTCGATGGCTTCGCGACCGGAATCTTCGACGGCAGCGCGGTCCTTGCGCGCGACTTGTAGCGCCGCATCCTCGCCGAACACGTTCGGCAGCGCGAACACTGCCGCCACGGCGAGCACCGCGACGACGAGCAAGTATTTCCAGCGCGCGAACTCGAGCATGGCTCAACCCTTGAGCGTGCCTTTGGGCACGAGCGAGCTCACCTGGAACTTCTGGACCTTGATGCGCACGCCCTCGGCGATCTCGAGCGAGACGAAACCCTCACCCACCTCGACCACCTTGCCGACGATGCCGCCGGCGGTGACGACCTCGTCACCGGAGGCGAGCTTGCCGAGCATCGCCTGATGCTCCTTGGCTTTCTTCTGCTGCGGACGGATCAACAGGAAATAAAAGATGACGATGAACAGCACCATCATGAGCAACGGCGCGAGCTGCCCACCGGGCGCAGCGCCGGCTGCCTGCGCATGGGCGGCGGGAATCAGCGCGTCGATCAAAGCATCCATGTCGGTTACCCCCAGACTGGAACAGGTCGGAAAAAGGCCGCGAATTATGCCACAGACGGGGGCGCGGACCGGCGCTCGAGGAATTCCCGGGAAAAGGCCGCGAGGCGCCCCTCGGCGATGGCTTCGCGCAGGTTGCGCATCAGATCCAGGTAAAAGTGCAGGTTGTGCACGGTGTTGAGGCGCGAGCCGAGAATCTCGTTGCAGCGATCGAGATGGCGCAGATAGGCCCGAGAGTAATTCCGACAGGTGTAGCAGCTGCAGGCCGGATCGATGGGCCCCGCATCGGCCTGATGGGCGGCGTTGCGGATGTTGATGACCCCGGTTGAAGTGAACAGATGGCCGTTACGAGCGTGGCGGGTCGGCATCACGCAGTCGAACAGATCGACCCCCCGCAGCACCGCCGCGACGATGTCCTCGGGCCGACCCACCCCCATGAGATAGCGGGGTCGATCGCTCGGCATGCGCGGCATCACGGCGTCGAGGATGCGCAAGCGCTCGGCCTCCGGCTCGCCGACCGCCAGGCCGCCGATTGCCAGCCCCGGCAGATCCAGCTCGAGCAGCGAAGCTAGCGAGGCCTCGCGCAGATCCGGATACATGCCGCCCTGCAGGATGCCAAACAAATCTCCAGGCGCAGCGCCATCACGGTAGTAATGCGTGCGACAGCGCACCGCCCAGCGCATCGATCGCTCCATCGACGCTCGCGCCTCGGAATGGGTGGCCGGCCAGGCCGTACAGTCGTCGAACATCATCGCGATGTCCGAGCCGAGCTGACGCTGCACGTCCATCGAGTCCTCGGGCGTCAGGCGCACCGAGCTGCCATCGATGGGCGATCTAAAAGTCACGCCCTCTTCGTTGATCTTGCGCAGCTTGGCGAGACTGAACACCTGGAAGCCGCCCGAGTCCGTGAGGATCGGTCGTGACCAGTGCATGAAGCGATGCAGTCCGCCAAGCTCGGCGACCAGCGCTGCGCCGGGTCTGAGCATCAGATGAAATGTGTTGCCGAGAACAATCTCGGCACCAAGCCCCTCGAGCTCCTCCGGAGTCATCGCCTTGACGGTCCCATAGGTGCCGACCGGCATGAAGGCCGGCGTCTCGATCGTGCCGTGGCGCGCGTGAACACGCCCACGCCGCGCCGCGCCATCGGTGGCGAGACACTCGAAGCGCAATCGCGTCGAGGTGCTCATCGTTGCGACACCGCGTTGTCGGGCCGGGTCAGAAGCATTGCATCGCCGTAGCTAAAAAATCGATAGCGCTGCGCAACGGCATGCGCGTAAGCCCCGCGGATCGTCTCAAGGCCGACGAATGCCGCCACCAACATCAGCAGCGTCGAGCGTGGCAAGTGGAAGTTGGTCACGAGCGAATCGATGACGCGCCACGAGTGACCCGGACGGATGAACATTCGCGTATCTCCGGACCATGGTCCGAGTGACTCGATACCCCGCCACTGCTGCACCGAGTGTGCGGCCGATTCGAGCGCCCGGACGACGGTGGTACCAATGGCGACCACGCGTTTGCCGGCGGCGCGGGTCGCAACGATGGCGTCGCGCGTCGCGGCGGGCACCTCACCGTACTCGGCATGCATCACGTGTTCCTCGATTCGCGAGGAGCGAATCGGCTGAAACGTCCCCGCCCCGACGTGCAGGGTCACCTGCGCGCGGACGATGCCACGCGCCTCGAGACGCTCGAGTAGCGGCGCATCGAAGTGCAGGCTCGCCGTTGGGGCTGCCACCGCACCGAGACGACTCGCCCAAAGCGTCTGATAACGCTCGCGATCGGACTCGTCGGCCTCACGCGTGATGTACGGGGGCAACGGTACCTCGCCGTGGCGAGCGAAGAACTCGAGCGCCGGCGCCGGCAACTGCACGCGGAAGAGATCTTCCTCGCGCCCGAGCACCCGTAATTCTCCTCCGACCGTGAGCACGCACTGACCGGCGCGCAGCGGCTTACTCGCGCGCATGTGGAGCAGCGCCTGATCGCCTGGCAGCGCGCGCTCGAGCAGCATCTCCACCTGCCCGCCGCTCGGCTTTCGACCCTGTAACCGCGCCGGCACCACTCGCGTGTCATTGAAGACGACGAGATCACCGGGCTGCAGCAGATCGGGCAGGTCGATGAAGCGCCGGTCTCGCCATGAGCCGCTCGCGCCGTCCACCTCGAGCAGTCGTGAGGCCGAGCGCTCGGGCAACGGACGCTGGGCAATCAGCTCCGGGGGCAGGTCGTAGTCGAAATCTTCCAGGGACACGCCGCGCATGTTAGGCAAGCGGACGGGGGGTTTCACGTATACTTCGCGCCTTCCCAGCCGGCCGGGATGGCGGAACTGGTAGACGCGCCGGACTCAAAATCCGGTTCTGGCGACAGAGTGTGGGTTCGATTCCCTCTCCCGGCACCAGCAGGCCCACGATGAAGTATTGCAGTAACTGTGGCGTCCCCGTGGTGGTACGCGTTCCCGAGGGCGAAAGCCTGCCGAGGCACGTGTGCCCGGACTGTCACACGGTGCACTACCAGAATCCGAAGCTCGTCGTGGGGTGCGTGCCCGAAGACCACAGCGGCCGGATCCTGCTTTGCCGGCGCGCGATCGAGCCTCGGCACGGCTACTGGACCATCCCCGCCGGTTTCATGGAAAACAACGAGACGCTGCAGCAGGCCGCTGCACGTGAGTCGTACGAAGAGGCGCTCGCCGATGTTGAGATCGGCTCGTTGCTGGCGGTGGTGCACATCCTGCACGCGCATCAGGTGCACGTTTTCTTTCGGGCGCGACTGCGCTCGAACAATGTGGGGGCAGGCCCGGAGAGTCTCGAGGTACGAATCGTCGAGCCCCACGAGATACCGTGGTCCGAGATGGCCTTCGCGAGCACCGAGTTCGCGCTGCGCCGCTTTCTCGAAGACCGCGCCGCGGGCGTCGAACCTCATCACTTCATCAGCTACGACCGCCATCCGGTCGATACCCTAGCCGCGGCCGCCACCTCCGGCTAAAGTTCGCTCATTCGAGCTTTCCGGGGGATTCATGACCTTCGTCGTCACCGAAAACTGCATCAAGTGCAAGTACATGGACTGCGTCGAGGTCTGCCCGGTGGACTGCTTCCACGAAGGACCCAATTTCCTCGTTATCGATCCCGATGAGTGCATCGACTGCACGCTGTGCGAACCGGAGTGCCCGGTCGAGGCAATTTACTCGGAAGACGAAGTGCCGACCGACCAACAAAATTTTAAGGCACTGAATGCCGAACTGGCTCGCCAGTGGCCGGTGATCACCGAGAAGGGGGCGCCACCCGCCGATGCCAAAGAGTGGGAAGGCAAACCCGGCAAGCGAGACCTGCTCGAGCGCTAGTTGTCGCGCTTCGACGGACCTTCGAGTCGCTGCGCCAGCATCGCCGGCGGCAAGAAACCCGGCAGCAGTTCACCGCTCGGCAACACGATCGCCGGCGTTCCACGTAAACCCAGCTGCTGGCCGAGCTCGTAGTCTCGCGCCACCGGATTCGATCCGCACTTCACACCCTTTAAGTCCTCGCCACGCTTGGCGCGGGTCAAGGCGTCGTTGCGGTTCTTGGAGCACCATACCGTCACGGCCTTATCCCAAGAGTCGGTGTCCGGACCCGAGCGGGGGTAAAAGAGATAGCGAACGCGTATCCCCAGCTCGTTGTACTTCGCGATCTGCGAGTGCATCTCGCGGCAGAAACCGCAGTCGATATCGGTGAACACCGATACGGTGTGGCGAACGCCTGCCCCGCCGAATACCACGGTATCCCGATCCGGCACCCGCGCGATCAGCTTGCGCCTCGCCTCTCGACGTCGCTGCTCGCTGACGTTGGTCTCGCTGGCGAGGTCGAACAGATCGCCGTCGATGACGTACTTACCGTCGCTCGTGACGTAGGCAATGTGGGCACCCTGCGTGAATTCGAACAGGCCGGCGATCGGCGACGGCTGGAACTGCTCCGGCGAGCTGCCGGGGATGCGCTTGGCGAGTTCGATGCGCGGGTCGGGCTTGCCCTTCGGCGTCGCGGCATCGAGCGACATCGACAGCAGCATGGATGACAGGGCTAGCCAGAGGAATTTCATGGATACGAGTCTAGCAGAGCGATCAACGCGGGCTGCGTGGGCCAGCACTCAACCGCGTGGATGGTGCTCAGCGTGCAGGCTCTTCAGCCGTTCGCGGGCTACGTGCGTGTAGATCTGGGTCGTCGACAAATCGCTGTGCCCCAGCAACATCTGTACGACGCGCAGGTCAGCGCCGTGATTGATGAGGTGGGTGGCGAACGCATGTCGTAGGGTATGCGGCGAGAGCGGCTTGCGAATTCCCGCCAAGCGCGCATAACGCTTAATGAGGTGCCAAAAACTTTGGCGCGTCATGCCCGACCCACGCCGGGTCGGAAACAGGTGCTCGGTTTGAAGCGGCCCGAGAATCTGCGCTCGACCCTGCTCATTAAAACGCCGCATCCAATCGAGAGCCTCAGCACCCAGCGGTACGAGCCGCTCGCGGTTGCCCTTGCCCACTACCCGCACGACGCCCTGGTTGAGGTTCACCTGCGTGTAACGCAGCGACACCAGCTCCGAGACACGCAGACCGGTGGCATAAAGCACCTCGAGCATCGCCCGATCGCGCAAACCCAGCGGCTGCGCCACCGGCGGAGCCTGTAATAACGACTCGACCTCGCTTTCCGTGAGGGATTTTGGCAAGGCTCGGCCCGTGCGCGGCATCGCCACCTCGGCCGTCGGATCTTCAGCGAGCACGCCGTCCCGCACCTGCTGTCGATAAAAACGTCGGAAGGAGGAGAGCTGCCGCGCCATCGATCGCGGCCTTGCACCCTCCCCGGCGCGAGCCGCGACGTAATCGAGCAACTCGACGCGCGAAGCGCGCAAGATCGTCGAGCCACGCTTCACCAGCCAGCGATCGAGGGCGACAAGATCGGCGCGATAGGCCGCGAGGGTGTTGGCTGCGAGTCCGCGCTCCATCCACACCACATCAAGAAAGCGCAGCACGGCCGGATCGATGTCCGTGCTCATCGTTGCAGTGTCGTTGACTTTCCGGTGCACCACCTCAAGGATACCGCGATGCTCGCGCGGACCGACACCGAAACCCCTCTCGCCCTGCTCCTGCGCGTGGCGTTTGGGCTGTACGCCTGGGCTCTCTTTCTCGTGATCGTCTTCGTGACGCTGGCCCTGCTTCTGCTCGTGCCGGGAGTCGATCGTCGACGTCATATCGCCGGGGTCGCGGCTCGTCTGTCGCTGCGCGTGATGGGCATGCCGTTGGCCGTCACTGGGCTGGAGCATCTGCCCGCAGGTCAGTGCGTGGTGGCTGCGAACCACGCGAGTTACATCGATGCGCTCGTCGTGAAAGCGGTACTGCCGGAGCGATTCGCGTACGTCGTCAAACGCGAAGCGGCCTCGTTTCCCTTTGCGGGTCTGCTGCTGAAGCGACTCGGCACTGAGTTCGTCGAACGGTTCAACCGTCATCGCGGTGCACTCGACGCCCGGCGCGTGATGCGCAGCGCCTCGAGTGGGCAGTCCTTGCTGTTTTTCCCGGAAGGGACGTTCATCGAACGGGCGGGTCTGCTCAAATTTCACAGCGGGGCATTCCGCAGTGCCGTATCGGCAGGCTGCCCGGTGGTGCCTTGCGTCATCCGCGGCACCCGCTCGGTCCTACCAAGCCCGCGTATCTTTCCCCGACCAGGGCGCATCGAGGTCGAACTGCTCGAGCCGATCAGCTCGCCAGCGGGCCTAGAGACCGAGGATGCGGTCCGGCGGCTGCGCGAGGCCACCCGCGCGCGGATCCTCGCGCGTCTCGACGAGCCAGATCTCGCGCCGCCCCCCTGAGCGCCGACGGGTGCAGCGCCCGAACGGCTTGGCTACACTGCGCGCTCCGCGTTCGAAGGGGTTCCCATGGCCGACGACATCGTCCTGCTTGCCGCTCGCCGTACGCCGATCGGCGCCTTCCAAGGCGTCCTTGCGCCGCTCAGCGCCACGCAACTCGGCGCGGCAGCGATTCGAGGCGCACTCGAGTCGGCCGGTCTGAGCGGCGACAAGATCGACGAGGTGATCATGGGCTGTGTCTTGCCCGCGGGTCTCGGCCAAGCGCCCGCTCGTCAGGCTGCGATCGCTGCGGGCATTCCGAACTCCGTCCCGAGTACCACCATCAATAAAATGTGTGGCTCGGGTCTCAAGGCCATCATGATGGCCGAGGATGCGCTGCGAGCCGGCTCGGCTTCGCTGATCGTGGCCGGCGGTCTCGAGTCGATGAGTAACGCGCCCTACCTGCTGCCGAAGGCGCGCAGCGGCTACCGCATGGGTCACGGCGAAATCCTCGATCACATGTTCTACGACGGTCTGCAAAGCCCGTGGGACGGCCAGATGATGGGATGTTTCGCCGAGAACACGGCCGCTCGTTATCAATTCTCGCGTGCCGATCAGGATGCCTTCGCCGCACGCTCGGTCACGCGTGCGCTCGCAGCGATTGACTCGGGCGCATTTCACGCCGAGATCGTCCCGGTAACGGTCAAGGGGCGTAAGGGTGAAACCGTGGTGGAGCGCGATGAGACGCCCTTCACCTGCGATCTGCAGAAGATCCCGCAGCTGAAGCCTGCGTTCCGCAAAGA
Source organism: Steroidobacteraceae bacterium (assembly GCA_049425405.1). Classification (GTDB taxonomy): domain Bacteria; phylum Pseudomonadota; class Gammaproteobacteria; order Steroidobacterales; family Steroidobacteraceae; genus UBA964. Next base: position 26,594 of record JBMSXG010000004.1, on the reverse strand, counting down.
CGGCACGGTGACGGCGGCAAGCTCGTCCTCGATTTCTGACGGCGCAGCAGCCGTCGTGATGACGCGCGCAAGCGATGCGCGCCGGCTGGGCGTCACGCCCGTCGCTCGGCTTCTCGCCAGTGCAAGTCACGCTCAGGAACCTGAGTGGTTCACCACGGCGCCGGTGGGCGCCATACGCCGAGTGCTCGAGCGAGCCGGCTGGAAAGCGGGCGATGTTGATCTGTTCGAAGTGAACGAGGCGTTCGCTGCCGTGGCCATGGCCGCCGCGCACGACATCGGTATTTCTGCGGACCGTCTGAACGTCAACGGCGGCGCCTGTGCGCTCGGTCATCCGATCGGCGCCACCGGAGCCCGCATCGTCGCCACGTTGCTGCATGCGTTACGCGCTCGCGGTGGCCGTCGCGGGATCGCCTCACTGTGTATCGGCGGTGGCGAAGCGACGGCCGTGGCCATCGAGATCATTTGAAGGAGCATCCATGAAGATCACCGAAGCTCGTGCCGTCATCACGGGAGGCGCCTCCGGCCTAGGCGCCGCCGTCGGTCGTTACCTCATCTCGCGCGGCGCGCAGGTCACGCTGGTCGATGTACAGGACGGAACCGCCACCGCTGCGGCGCTCGGCAAGGCAGCGCGCTTCATCAAATGCGATGTCACTTCTGAAAAAGAGGTCGAGACGAGCATGGCGGCGGCGGCCGAGGCAATGGGTGGACTGAATCTGTTGGTCAACTGCGCCGGCATCATCGGCGCAGGTCGCGTGCTCGGCCGCAACGGGCCGATGCCGGGAGAGTTCTTCACCAAAGTGATCCACGTCAATCTGATCGGAACCTTCCTGTGCGACAAGGCGGCCGCAGCGATCATGCAGCGTAATACCCCGAATGCCGACGGGGAGCGCGGCGTGCTGATCCACACGTCGTCGGTCGCGGCGTTCGAGGGCCAGATCGGACAAGCGGCTTACTCGGCCACGAAAGCGGCGCTGGCCGGCATGACGTTGCCGCTGGCACGCGAGTTCGCGGCGTTCGGCATTCGCGTGATGTCGATCGCCCCGGGTATCTTCAAGACACCGATGGTTGGCGGCATGACGAGCGAACTTCAGGCTTCGCTGGCGAGCCAGATCCCCTTCCCGTCGCGACTCGGCGAGCCCGAGGAATACGCCCGCCTAGTCGAATCGATCTTTGAAATCGCAATGCTCAACGGCGAGACGATCCGTCTCGATGGCGCGATTCGGATGCAACCGAAATGACGGAGACCGTCGAACGCGACGTGATGGAATACGACGTGCTCGTGGTCGGCGGCGGCCCAGCCGGCCTCGCCTGCGCGATACGACTGAAGGAACTGAAACCCGATCTGAATATCTGCGTTCTCGAGAAAGCCTCGGCGATCGGCGCACAGGCGCTATCGGGGGCGGTACTTGAGCCCGGTCCGCTCGATGCGCTGCTGCCAGGCTGGCGCGAGTCGCCGCCCGCCGTGTGCGTACCGGCCAAGCGCGACGAATTTTCGCTGCTGACCCGCACGCGCCGTATCGGCCTGCCTGTCCCGCCGCAACAGCACAACGCTGGCAACTTCATCGTCTCGCTCGGGCTGCTCACGCCCATGCTGGCGGCCCGTGCCGAGTCTCTCGGTGTCGACGTCTTTCCGGGCTTCGCTGCAGCGCGCCCGCTCTTCAACACCGACGGATCAGTCGCCGGCGTACAGATCGGCGATGTGGGCATCGAGAAGTCGGGCGAGCGAGGGCCGCACTACGCACCGGGTCCAGAAGTCCGAGCCAAGGTGACGGTACTGGCCGAGGGCTGTCGCGGCAGCGTCAGCAAGGTACTGATCGCGCGCTACAAACTCGATGCCGAGTGCGATCCACAAACCTACGGGCTCGGCTTCAAAGAATTATGGCAACTGCCCGAAGGGCGTGTTGAGCCGGGCCTCATTCAACATAGCATCGGTTGGCCACTCGACAGCCGAACCTACGGCGGCAGCTTCCTCTACCACCTCGATCAAAATCGTATTTATATCGGCTACGTGGTGGGTCTCGACTATCGCGATCCGCGTCTGAAACCCTTCGAAGCCTTCCAGCAGTTCAAGCATCATCCGGCGATCCGGCCTTTACTCGAAGGTGGCGAGATCCTCGCCGCAGGTGCTCGTACCATCGTCGCTGGCGGTTGGCAGTCGCTGCCGAAGCTCGAGATGCCGGGTGCAATGCTGATCGGCGATGCCGGTGGCACACTCAACGTCGCCAAGATCAAGGGTATCCACCAAGCGCTACGCAGCGGCATGCTCGCAGCCCAGCATCTTGCAGAGACCGGAGCACCGGCGGGCTTTGACGCGCGCTGGCGCGCCTCTCCGGGCGGCGACGAGTTGCGTCGAATACGTAATATCAAGCCCGGGTTCAAGCGCGGACTGTGGTTTGCGCTCGCCAACGCAGGACTCGAAACCGTCACCGGCGGTCGGACACCTTGGACACTGCGTAATCGTGCGGCCTATGCCGAAACCCAGCGGCTCGATGAGTTCGAATCACCCGAACGTGGCTGGGTAGACCGCTCGCTGCCGCCGCGCGACCGACTCGCCTCGGTCTTCTTCGCGAACAACTCGCACGAAGAAAACCAACCGGTTCACCTCAAGGTTCGCGATACCTCGATCTGCGCCACACGTTGCGCACAGGAATACGGCAACCCCTGCCAAAACTTCTGCCCCGCCAACGTGTACGAGATGGTCGACGACGGCTCTGGTGGGCGCCGTCTGCAGATCAACGCTGCCAATTGCGTTCACTGCAAAGCCTGCGACATCAAGGACCCGTACCAGATCATCGACTGGGCTACACCCGAGGGTGGCTCGGGCCCGATCTACTCCGCGCTCTGATCGGCTCGGAGCGAGTTACCGTGGACACACCGCTGTGGAGCCCCGAGCCGGCACGCTGCGAGTCGAGCAATCTCGCGCGGTTCATGGATGCCGTACGAGCGCGTCGCGGGCTTGCGTTTCCCGACTACGCGACACTCTACCGATGGTCGATCGAGCGACCGGACGAGTTCTGGTTCGAGCTGGCGCATTTCTGTGACGTGAAAGCCAGCTGGGGCGAGGGCCCGGTGCTGCGTCACGGCGAGCGCATGCCCGGTGCGGAATGGTTCGCCGGCACGCGCCTCAACTTCGCCGAGAACCTGCTGCACTTCCGTGATGATCATCCGGCACTGATTGCATGGAGTGAGCAGGGACGGCGCGGCGCCCTCTCCTATCGACAACTCGCAGCAGAGGTCGCTCGCGTAGCCTCGGGCCTGCGCGCGGCAGGCGTCGTCGCGGGTGATCGCGTCGCCGGCTTCCTGCCCAATGTTCCTGAAGCCATTATTGCGATGCTCGCTACCAGCAGTATCGGCGCAGTGTGGACTTCCTGCTCACCGGACTTTGGTATCGCGGGAGTGCTCGATCGCTTCGGACAGGTCGCGCCGAAAGTGCTCTTCACCGCCGACGGTTATCGTTATGCCGGGCGCTCCCACGACTCCATCGCACCGATTGCCGAGGTGCTCGGCCAGCTGCCCTCGATCTCGACCGTGGTGCTCGTTGCGATACTCGATCATCCCGACACGCTCGACGCAGCACTGAAGGCACTCGGCAACGAAACGTCCCGCCAGGTCCTGCCATGGTCACGCTTCGGATCGACGCAAGCCAAGCTGTCCTTCGAGCGTTTCCCTTTCGCGCATCCGCTATTCATCCTGTACTCGTCAGGCACAACAGGCGTTCCGAAGTGCATCGTGCACGGTGCCGGCGGCTCACTACTGCAACATCTGAAGGAACATCAGCTGCATTGCGATCTGCGTCGTGACGATCGACTGTTCTTCTTCACGACCTGCGGCTGGATGATGTGGAACTGGCTGGTCAGCGGCCTCGCCTCCGGTGCAACGTTGGTGCTTTACGACGGCTCGCCGACTCATCCGGATATCGCTCAACTGTGGCGCATGGCCGAGGAAGAACACGTGAGCGTTTTCGGTACGAGCCCCAAGTACCTCGCCGCCCTCGCCAAGTCCGATTACCGTCCGCGCGAGCGCGTCGCGCTGCCGGCGCTGCGTACCGTTCTGTCGACCGGCTCACCGCTCGCTCCGGAGCAGTTCGAGTTCGTCTACCGCGATATCAAGCCTGATGTACACCTGGCCTCCATCTCGGGCGGTACGGACATCTTGTCGTGTTTTTGCCTCGGTGTACCGACGCTGCCGGTGTATGCCGGAGAGATCCAGCGAGCCGGACTCGGCATGGCTGTCGATGTCGTCGATACCGAGGGGCGCTCTTTGCCGGCCGGCGAGCAGGGAGAACTCATCTGTCGACGACCGTTCCCGTCGATGCCGATCGGATTTTGGAACGATGCGGATGGCAGACGTTACCGCGCCGCATATTTCGAGCGCTTCGCCGGCGTGTGGCATCACGGCGATTACACCTCACGGACCTCGCGCGGCGGCTTCATCATCCATGGTCGCTCTGATGCAGTACTGAATCCGGGCGGGGTACGGATCGGCACCGCCGAGATCTACCGGCTGGTCGATGCGCTACCCGAGATCCAAGAATCGATTTGCATCGGGCAGGCTTGGCAGGGCGATGTGCGCGTGGTGCTGTTCGTACGTTTGCGCGAGGGAGCGATACTCGATGAGGCGTTGCAGGAACGCATCCGCCGAACGCTGCGCGAACACGCCTCTCCCCGTCACGTCCCCGCGCGGATACTTGCCGTGGCCGACATACCGCGCACGCTCAGTGGCAAGCTAGTCGAGCTCGCCGTGCGTGACGTGGTTCACGGGCGGCCGGTACCGAATACCGACGCGCTCGCCAATCCGAGCGCACTGGAACACTTCCGCGATCGGCAAGAGCTGCGCGAATGACTACCGCGACGTTACTCGAACGCTATCGCATCGCGCTCGAAAATAACGGTTTCAGCGCTGACCCCTCACAGGCCCGGCTGGTAGAGACCCTCGCGACACTACAAAGTGAGCTCATTGCCACACCACCACCGTCTGCTTGGCTGCGTCGCCTGCGTCTTATCTCCGGGCTATCGACTTACCCTCAGCCGGTGCGTGGCCTATATCTTTGGGGCAGTGTCGGTCGGGGGAAGACCTGGCTCATGGATCTTTTCTTCGACAGCCTGCCCTTCACCGAAAAACGTCGCAGCCACTTCCATCGCTTCATGCAGGGCGTGCATCAGGGCCTTTCCCGACATCGTCGCCGCCGCGACCCCTTGCGCATCGTAGCCGCAGGATTCGCCGCCGAGACCCGCGTACTCTGTCTCGATGAGCTGTTCGTGAGTGATATCGCCGATGCGATGCTACTCGGCGGGCTGTTCACCCATCTTGCCGAGCAAGGCGTCACGTTGGTGTTCACGTCGAATGTGCCACCCTCGAGCCTTTATCGCGACGGATTACAGCGACAGCGCTTCCTGCCTGCGATCGCGCTGCTCGAGCAGCACTGCGCCATCGTCACTCTGGACGGCCAGACGGACTACCGGCTGCGCCAACTCACCCAAAGACCGGTCTACCATGCGAGCAATTCACCGCAGACCGCGAAGCAGCTCACGGAGATCTTCGAGACCCTCGCGCGCGAGACCGCCCCAGATCGCATCGCACACCGAGACGCCTTGGAGGTCTCCGGACGGTCGATCCCTGTGGTGCGCTGCAGTGCAGAGCTCGTGTGGTTCAATTTCGCCGACGTCTGCGAAGGCCCCCGAAGCGCCGAGGACTACGTGCAGATCGCGCGCGAATTCTCCACCGTGATCATCGCGAACGTGCCGATATTTACGACTCTCAACGAGGACGCCGCCAGGCGCTTCATCGCATTGGTGGATGAGTTCTACGATCGACGTGTGAATCTCATCGTCTCGGCGGCCGCCTCGCCCACAGCGCTTTATCGAGGCGAGCGTCTGCGCTTCGAGTTCGAGCGCACGGCGAGCCGTCTCATCGAAATGCAGAGCGAGGCCTACCTCGCGAGCGAGCATCGGCCCTAAAAGTCAGTTCAGTGAACCAGAACTCGGCGCTTGACTGCCCGGCGAACCGAACAGGCGTGCGACATCGACGGCATCGAAACGCCAAGGCTTGTGACAAAACTCGCACGTGACCGTCACTACCCCCTGCTCGGCAAGGATCGAGTGGACCTCGTCCGCGCCGATCGAGCGCAGCATGTCGGTCACACGCGTCTGGCTGCAGCGACAGCGGAACTCGACCTGCTGGACATCGAAAAGACGCAGATCTAGCCCTGCGAAACTGCGCTGCATCAGCTCCGTCGCCGGACGCGAGAGCAGCTCATCGGCGGAGAGACTGGCGAGCGCCTCGCGCGCTCGATCGAAGGCCTGCTGCGCGGCGTGCTCACCGACGATTCCGGTCGCATGTCCGCCCGCCTGCGGCAGACGCTGCACGAGCAGACCCGTTACTCCCGCATCATCGGCTGCGAGTGCCACGGCCGTCGGCAGCTGCTCGGACTGCTCGAAATACCGCCCGAACGATGCGGCCAGCGAGTTCGGATCGAGGGGTACGATGCCTTGGTAGCGCGAAGCGGCGGCGCTCGCCTCGACGGTCACGACAACCTGACCAACGCCGAAAAGCGCTGCGAAATCGGATGAGGTGAGCGCCTCGAGGCGCGCTCGATCGAAGCGAGCCACGCCGCGAATTCTGAAATCGTGGGTGCACTGCGCAACGAGCAGCCGCAGCGGGCCGTCCCCCTGCATCTGCACCGTTAGCTCCCCGTCAAATTTGAGCGTTGAGGCGAGCAGCACCGCCGCGGCGCTCGCTTCTCCGAGCAGACGACGAACGATCGGCGGATAGTCGGCGTGCTCACGCAGTGCGAGCCAGGCTGGACCGAGTCGCACATACTGTCCGCGCACGGCTTGCTGCTCCACCGCGAAGCGGCGGACGAGATCGACGTGTTCGCTCACCCGGAAAGCTTCTGCTTGAGCAGTGCGTTGAGCTGCGCGGGGTTGGCTTTACCGCCCGTCGCCTTCATCACCTGTCCGACGAAGAAGCCGAACAGCTTGTCCTTGCCGGCACGGTAGTCGGCGAGCTGGCCTGGATTTTTCGCCATGACCTCTTCGATCGCTTTTTCGATGGCGCCGGTGTCGGTGATTTGGCGCAGGCCCTTTTTCTCGATGATCGCATCGGCGGTTTCGCCCGAGGCCCACATGGCTTCGAAGACTTCCTTGGCGATCTTGCCCGAGATGGTGTCATCGACGATGCGTGAGACGAGGCCGGCCAGCGCCGCCGCATCGACCCGCGAAGTCTCGATCTCTAGGCCGTGCTGGTTCAAGAAGGCGGCAAGATCACCCATCACCCAGTTCGCGCAGAGTTTCGGATCTGATCCGACCCGGCGAACGACTTCTTCGTAGAACGCGCCTAGCTCCCGACTCGCCGTAAGCACGCCAGCGTCGTACTCGGTGAGCCCGTAATCGCGCACGAAACGTGCCGCCTTGGCATCCGGCAACTCCGGTAACTGCGATCGAACGGTCTCGATGAAATCGGGCTCGAGCACCACGGGAAGCAGATCCGGATCGGGGAAGTACCGATAGTCGTTGGCTTCTTCCTTGGAGCGCATCGAACGCGTCTCGCCCTTGTCGGGATCGTAGAGCCGCGTCTCCTGCACGACCTGACCACCGCCTTCGAGCAACTCGATCTGGCGCTCGATCTCGTAGTTGATAGCCTTCTCGACGAAGCGGAAGGAATTCAAGTTCTTGATTTCAGCGCGGGTACCGAAGCGTGTGGCACCCTTAGGACGCACCGACACGTTCGCGTCGCAGCGGAACGAGCCTTCCTGCATATTTCCGTCACAAATCTCGAGATAGCGCACCAGCGTGTGCACTTTCTTCATGTAGGCAACGGCTTCTTTGGCCGAGCGCAGATCGGGCTCGCTGACGATCTCGATGAGCGGCGTGCCGGCACGATTGAGATCGATGCCGGTCACTCCGGGCAATGCCTCGTGTAACGACTTGCCAGCATCTTCCTCGAGGTGCGCACGGGTGATGCCGACGCGCTTACGAGTGCCGTCATCGAGCACGATATCAAGGGCGCCCTCGGCGACGATCGGCAGCTCGTACTGACTGATCTGGTAGCCCTTGGGCAGATCAGGATAAAAATAATTCTTGCGTGCAAACACCGAGCGCGGCGCCACACGCGCGCCGATCGCAAGCCCGAAGCGCACGGCCATTCGCACGGCCTCGCGGTTCAATACCGGCAGCACGCCCGGGTAGCCGAGATCGACGAGATTAGCCTGCGTGTTGGGCTCGGCACCGTAGGCAGTGGCCGAGGCCGAGAAGATCTTGGAGCGCGTGGCGAGCTGCGCGTGGATCTCAAGTCCGATGACGGTTTCCCATTCCATGACGGTCGTCTCAGGCAAAGGCCGACGGCGAGCGCAGATGCCAGTCGGTTTCCTGCTGGTAACGATGGGCCGCATTCAGCATGCGTGCCTCGGAGAAATGCGGACCGATGAGCTGCAGACCCACCGGCAAACCACCAACGAAACCGCAGGGCAAGGACATCGCAGGCAAACCGGCGAGGTTGGCGCCGATGGTGTAGATGTCGTTGAGATACATGGTGATCGGATCGTCGCTCTTCGCGCCGAGCGCGAATGCCGGTGTCGGTGTCGTGGGACCGACGAGCAAGTCGCACTCGCCGAACGCGCGGGCGAAATCAGCGCTGATCAACTGACGAACGCGCTGGGCCTTCAGGTAATAAGCATCATAGTAGCCCGCCGACAGCACGTATGTGCCGGTCATGATTCGACGCTTGACCTCCGCGCCGAACCCTTCGCCGCGCGAGCGCATGTACAGATCGGCCAGATTCTTAGGCGAATCGCAGCGATGACCGAAACGAACGCCGTCGAAACGCGCGAGATTGGACGAGCACTCGGCCGGCGCGACCACGTAATAGGTCGGCACCGACAGCGGCAGATTCGGACAGCTGACCTCGCGCACCCGGGCACCGAGACGCTCGTACACAGCGATCGCCTCGCGGATCCGCTGCTCGCACTCGCTATCAAGCCCCTTGTCAAAGAATTCGCGCACTACACCGAGCGTTAGCCCATCGAGCGAGTCACCGAGGGTGCGAACGTAATCGGGCACCGGATTCTCGACGCTGGTTGAATCGCGCGGATCGTGGCCGGACATCGGCCCGAGCAGCAGTGCGGCATCCTCAGCGCTCACGGTGATGAGCCCCGCCTGATCGAGGCTCGATGCAAAGGCGATCATGCCGTAGCGGCTGACCCGCCCGTAGGTCGGCTTGATCCCCGTGATTCCGCAGAGTGCCGCCGGCTGACGGATCGAGCCGCCCGTGTCGGTGGCGGTCGCCGCCGGGGCGATACGTGCCGCGACCGCAGCAGCCGAACCACCGGAGGAGCCGCCGGGAACGAGCTGAGTGTCCCAGGGATTGCGAACCGGCCCGAAGAAACTGGTCTCATTGGACGAGCCCATCGCGAACTCGTCCATGTTGAGCTTGCCGAGCATCACGGTCCCGGCACTGCGCAGCCCGGCCACTACTGTGGCGTCGTAAGGCGAAACGAACCCTGACAGCATTTTCGAGCCGCAGGTAGTCAGCACGTCCGTCGTGCAGAAGATGTCTTTGTGCGCGATCGGCACGCCGGTCAGCGGACCCGCGCGACCGGCTGCGCGAGCCGCGTCAGCCTGTGCAGCGGCCGCGAGGGCCTGCTCCGCCGTGACCGTGATGAACGCGTTGAGGGACGGCTGGGCCGCAGCGATACGCGCGAGATAGGCGCGCGTGAGCTCGACCGAGGAGTACTCGCCCGCAGCCAGACCGCGCGCGAGTGCGGCCACTGTCGGTGCGGGCGCCGGGGTCGACTGCGTGTTCACTCGATCACCTTCGGGACCAGGTACAGACCGGCCTCGACCCGCGGCGCGTTGCGCTGATAACGATCGCGCTGGTCGGATTCGGTGGCCTCGTCGGCTCGCAGTCGCTGGGCAAGCCCCGGCAGGGGGTGTGCCATGGGCTCGATACCGGCGGTCGGCGCCCGGTCGAGCTCGCCGACGAAGGCGAGGATCCGGGAGAGCGAATCCACGTACACCGGGATCTCAGCCTCGGTCAGTTCCAACCGGGCCAGCCTGGAAATATGGGCAATGTCGTCGCGGGTGAGACTCATGGGAGGGCGAAAATCATATCACCGTTACCTTGTGAAAGGCCCGGCAGATTGCTAGATTGCCCGCCTTTTCCCCCGGATTTTCGTCTATCCCCATGTTCAAGCGCCTGCGCGGTTATTTCTCCAGTGACCTGTCGATCGACCTCGGCACGGCCAACACCCTCATTTACGTTCGCGAGCGCGGCATCGTTTTGAATGAGCCCTCGGTGGTCGCCGTGCAGGACGACTACAGTCGAGGCGGCAAAGTCATCGTGGCGGTCGGTGCTGAAGCGAAGAACATGCTGGGTCGCACGCCGGGCAATATCACTGCGGTGCGCCCCATGAAGGATGGCGTGATCGCCGATTTCACCTACACCGAGAAGATGCTGCAGTACTTCATCGGCAAGGTGCACGACAACCGCTTGCTCAAACCTTCGCCGCGGGTGCTCGTGTGTGTGCCAGTGGGTTCAACGCAAGTCGAGCGTCGCGCAATCCGGGAGTCGGCCGAGGGCGCCGGTGCTCGTACGGTGGCAATCGTGAGCGAGCCGATGGCAGCTGCAGTCGGTGCGGGTCTGCCGGTACAGGAAGCCCGCGGCTCCATGGTGCTCGATATCGGTGGCGGCACCTCAGAAGTGGCCGTCATCTCGCTGAACGGCATCGTCTACGCGCACTCGGCGCGCATCGGTGGTGACCGCTTCGATGAGGCCATCGTCAACTACGTGCGGCGCAACTACGGCATCCTCATCGGCGAAACGACGGCCGAGCGCATCAAAATCGAAATCGGCTCCGCCTATCCGGGTCAGACGGTGCGCGAGATATCGGTCAAGGGCCGCAATCTCTCAGAGGGGGTGCCGCGCAGCTTCACGCTCAACAGCAACGAAATTCTCGAGGCATTGCAGGAACCGCTGCAGGGCATCGTGAGCGCGGTCAAGCAGGCGCTGGAGCAGACGCCGCCCGAACTGGGATCGGACGTCGCCGATCGTGGCATCGTGATCACGGGCGGTGGCGGCCTGCTGCGCGATATCGACAAGCTCATCACCGAGGAGACCGGCGTCCCGACCGTCATCGCCGAAGATCCGCTGACCTGCGTGGCGCGCGGCGGCGGACGGATCCTCGAGTTGATGGACGAGCTCGGTCCCGGCAACTTCGGGCTTGAATAGGCCCACCGCCACCAGTCGACTTCTCAAGCAGCGTGGCACCCCGACAGGGCTGCGCTTTTTCGCCTACACGCTGCTCGCGCTCACACTCATGTACATCGACCAGCGTAGCGGCTGGCTCGATGCCTTGCGGTACGCGCTACAAGCAGCGGCTTACCCGGTGCAGATAGCACTGAACTCTCCGTCAGCAGCCTGGCAGTGGACGCGCGCGACGTTTGCCGATCGTGCGGCGTTGCAGGCCGAGAATCGCGCGTTACGCGAACAACTGCGGGCGACCGAAATCGCGGCGCTGCGACGCGCTGATCTAGAGCGCGAAAACGTTACGCTGCGCCGACTAGATACCGCCGTGCGCGATGTGGCAGACAAGTGGCTCGCAGCCCGCGTACTCGCCCACGAATCACTGCCGATTCGTCACCGCCTGACGCTCGATCGCGGCACGCGTGATGGGGTGTTTCGTGGTCAGGTCGTGGTCGCCGGACGCGGTGTGCTGGGGCAGACCCTTGCCGTCGGACCCTTCAGTAGCGAGATCATCCTTCTCTCGGATCCTGAGCACTCGGTGCCGGTACAGATCGTGCGAACGGGCCAGCGCACGCTCGCCGTGGGCACGGGCCATGCGGAGTTCCTGAATCTGCCTTTCCTTCCCTTGCAAACCGATGTGCGCGCCGGTGACGTGCTCGTCACCTCGGGGCTTGGCGGGATCTTCCCGGCCGGCTATCCGGTGGCGGTCGTGCGCGAGGTGCGACGCGATGGACGCTCGCCGCTCGCACAGGTCGAGGCAAGGCTGTTCGCCCGCTCAGACTCCGATCGCTCTGTCGCGCTGCTATGGTTTCGACCCTTGCACGCGGCGGCGCCGAAGGCGGTCGCAGAATCGGAGACGGCCCCATGAAGCGCCTCTCGCGTACACGAATGATCGGCACGACCTTCCTCGCGTTCCTCGCGCAGGTGGCACCGCTGCCGTTTTTCCTCGCCGTCATCAGACCGGCGTTCGCGGTCGTCGCCGTGATCTTTTGGTCGCTCGCCGCGCCGCAACTCGGCGGGATCGCCCTCGGCTTCATCACTGGTCTTGCGCTGGACGTCTATCGGGGCGTCGTGCTCGGCCAACACGCCCTCGCCACAGCACTCGTCGCCTACTTCGCGATTCGTCAGCATCTGATCATTCGCAATAAGAGTGCGTTTGAGCAGGCGATTTTTTGCGCGGCACTAATCCTGCTGTGGGAGCTGACCGTGTGGCTCATCGAGGGATTAACGGGCCAGACGAGCGGTCACTGGACGCGTTGGCTACCGATCATCTCCAGCGCTCTGCTGTGGCCGCTGCTCGCCAACCAGCTCGTATTCGAGACGCGCGCACGACGCTGACGCGCAATGGATCTGCGCACCCACATCAAGGACCTCTGGCGAGAGCAGCAAGTTTTCGTCCAACGCCTGTGGATTGCCGTCGCAGTAGTCGGGACACTGGCTTTTTTGCTTGCCATGAGACTCGTCTGGCTGCAGGTGGTGCGTCACGACCATTACACCGAGCTCGCCCAAGGAAACCGAATCCGCATCGAGCCGCAACCTGCGCCACGCGGCATCATTTACGATCGTAACGGAGTCATCCTCGCCGAGAATCAACCTGCTTATCAGCTCGAGCTGGTTCCAGATCAGGTCCCGGATCTCGAACGAACGCTCTCGGAGCTCACTCGAATCGGACTGCTTCGAGACGACGCACTCGATGACACGCGGCGCACCATCCGCTCGCGACGCCCGTTCGACAGCGTGCCGATCCGCCTGCGCCTAAGCGATGAGGAAATGGCGTTGTTCGCGGTTAACCGCTTTCGTTTCCCAGGTGTAGACATTCGAACGCGACTCGCGCGGTTCTACCCGCACGGCGAGCTGGCAGTGCACGCACTAGGCCATGTGGGAGCCATTTCCGAAGCTGATCTCAAGCGGATCGATCGTGACACCTACGCTGGCTCCGCGACCATCGGCAAAATCGGTGTCGAAGCAGCGTATGAAGATGCACTGCGTGGCGTTAACGGCCGCCGAGAAATCATGGTCAATGCCCGTGGACGCTCGGTGGAGACGCTCGGCCCACGGGCCTCACCGCTGGTCTTTCAACCGGGCGAGCCCGGTATCGATCTCATCCTCACCCTCGATTTCGAGGTGCAGCGTCTCGCCGAGGAGCTGGTGCGCGATCAGCGCGCTGCGATCGTCGCGCTCGATCCCAATTCGGGCGACGTCATCGCACTCGTGAGCCGACCGGGTTTCGATCCGAACATGTTTGCGCGCGGTCTGACACAAGCGGAGTACGCAGCGCTCAGTCAAAATCCTGATCGGCCACTGTTCAACCGCGCCCTGCGCGGGACTTATCCGCCGGGATCGACCATCAAGCCCGTCGTCGCGCTGGCCGGCCTGCAGTACGGCATCACCGAACCCAGCGATACACGCTTGTGCACCGGCGCGTTCACGCTTCCGGGTAGCCGTTTCAAATTCCGAGACTGGGTGAAAAGCGGACACGGCAGTGTCGATATGAATCGCGCCATCGCGCAATCCTGCGACACGTATTTTTATTGGCTGTCGGACAAGATCGGAGTGGAGCGACTGAACAGCTTTCTCGGCAGCTTCGGTCTCGGCGCTGCGACCGGCATCGACGTGGGTGGAGAGAAAACGGGCTTGCTACCCTCGCCTGCTTGGAAGCGCAAAGCCTTCCGGCGGCCGGCCGATCAAGTGTGGTTCCCGGGCGAGACCGTAATCTTCGGCATCGGTCAGGGGTATCTCACGAGCACGCCTGTGCAGATCGCGCAGATGACCGCCATGCTCGCGAACCGGGGAGCGCACTTCCAGCCAAGACTGGTACGCGCCCTACGCGATCCTCGGACTCAGACCGTTACCTCGATCGCGCCGGTGCGACTGCCCGGCCCCAAGCTCGCCGACCCGACCCACTGGCAGCAAGCCATAGACGGCATGGTGTCCGTGATGCAGGGCGGAACGGCGAGCCGCTCGGCAGCGGGCGCCGAGTACTCGATCGCCGGTAAAACGGGTACCGCGCAGGTGTTCACCGTCGCGCGCAATGCTCGCTATGACGAGAATGCGATCGATGAGCGTTTGCGCGATCACGCCTGGTTCGTAGCGTTCGCGCCCGTCGAGGCTCCGCGAATCGCCGTCGCAGTGCTCGTCGAAAATGGACGCAGCGGTAGCGGGACGGCCGCACCGATTGCCCGACGTATCATGGATGCGTATCTGCTGCGACGTTTTCCGACACTGCCGACGACTCCGGTCGTCCAGGAAAGCGGGGAGTAAACGATGCTGCGCGAGGATATCGACGATCCGGCCCGACGCACCCTGACGCGCACGGCGCAATTGCTCGGTGCGCTGCGCCTCGATGGGCCTTTGCTCATCGGACTTAGCTTGATCGCGCTCTGCGGACAAATCGTGCTTTACAGCTCCTCGGGCGGCGACTGGGGGGCGATCGGTCGCGGCACGATGCGCCTGATCCTCGGCGTAGTGCTGATGCTGTTCCTCGCCCAGATGCGCCCGAGCAGCCTGCGCCGAATCGCACCGTGGCTGTTTGGCGTCGGACTCTTGCTCCTCATCATCGTTGATGCCATCGGCTACATCGGCAAGGGCGCGCAGCGCTGGCTTGATCTCGGTTTCGTGCGCTTTCAACCCTCAGAGATCATGAAGCTCGCCGTCCCCATGACCTGCGCATGGTGGCTGCACGAGCGACCTCTGCCGCCGGATGCCCGCTCGCTCACCGTGCTCGGGGCCCTCATCCTCATCCCCACGGCACTCGTGATCGTGCAGCCAGATCTTGGCACTGGGCTACTGATTCTGGCGGCTGGCGCCATCGTCGTACTGTTCGCAGGTCTGTCCTGGCGCCTGATCAGTGCGGCGGGTGTTGCAGCGATCGTAGCGGGCTGGGTCGGATGGCGCTTTCTGCACGACTACCAGCGCGAGCGGGTCCTGACCTTTCTCGACCCCTCGACCGATCCGCTCGGCTCGGGCTACCACATTATCCAGTCGACCATCGCCATCGGATCGGGCGGTCTGTTCGGCAAGGGCTACCTGCGCGGGACGCAGGGACAGCTCGAGTTTCTCCCGGAGCGCTCCACGGACTTCGTCTTCGCCGTGGTGGGTGAGGAGTTCGGCCTGTTCGGCACGCTGCTGGTGCTGGGTCTCTACCTGTTTGTCGTTTATCGCTCGCTGTTCCTTGCCGCCCAGATGCGCGAGACGTTCTCGCGCCTGTTCGCCGCAAGCATCGGCGCCGTTTTCTTCGTCTACGTGTTCATCAACGCCGGCATGGTGAGCGGGCTACTGCCGGTGGTCGGCGTGCCGCTGCCTCTCATCAGTTACGGCGGTACTTCGATGGTGACCCTGCTGGCGAGCTTCGGTATGCTCATGTCGTTGTACGCCAACCGGAAGCTCGCCGCTTGACGCACCCGACCACGCCGAACCTCTCCTCTGTTGTCGCTTGTGTGCTCGCCGCTCTGTCTCTTGGCGGTTGTGTTACCTCAACCACCAGCGTCGCCAGCAGCTCACCCGACTCTTCAACACCAACCGCAACGGCGGTCGCAGCGCCGGCATCGGTGCCGACGCCATCGGTTACCAGCCCCGCAGCGCCAGCGACAAGCGTCACGGCCGAACTCACGCCACGCTCCTTCGATCTGACGCGCAGCGACATCGTCGCGTTCATCGACGACGTGTCTAAACGTCATGGCTGGCCTGCCGAGGAAGTGAGCGCTCTGCTCTCGCAGGGCCTGCATCAACCCCGCATCATCGCCGCGATCTCCCGTCCGGCGGAGACGGTGCTCAAATGGTGGGAGTATCGCGAACGCTTGGTGACGACGGAACGGATTGCGCGCGGCGTAGAGTTCTGGAACCAGCACAGCGAGCGGCTTGTCGCCTCTGCGGAACGGACCGGGGTGGATCCTGCATATATCGTCGCCATCATCGGTATCGAGACCAACTTCGGCCGTAACAAGGGCTCGTGGCGGGTACTCGATGCGCTGATGACGCTGGGCTTCGACTATCCGCCGCGCCAGACATTCTTCCGCTCCGAGCTCGAACAGTTCTTATTGCTGGTACGCGAGGAGCGACTCGACCCGCTGGCCGTTCGCGGCTCTTATGCCGGCGCGATGGGCGCACCACAGTTCATCCCCTCGAGTTACCGGCGCTTCGCCGTCAACGGGCCCGGCGATGGCGCCGCCGATGCACGCAGAGACCTCTTCGACGACTGGGACGATGTCATCGCGAGCGTCGCCAATTACTTCACGGTGCATGGCTGGCAGCGCGATGAGCTCGTGCTGGTCGAGGTCGATGCCCCGGCCGATACGATGGCGACACTCGATCGTCGCAATCTCAATCTCAATACGACCATTGGCGCACTGCGTACGAGGGGCATTTCGATCGATGCCTCACTGGCGGATACGACCGAAGCCCTGCTAGTGCCGGCCGAGCTTGCCGACCGCCCGAATGTGCGTCTGGGTCTACGCAACTTCCACGTGATTACGCGTTACAACCGCAGCATCCTGTATGCGATGGCGGTGCACGATCTTGCAACGGCGATGCGTGCGGCGCGTGTCGACGCCCCAGTCAGGACCGACGTCACGACCGACGTCACGGCAGCGCCCTGAGGATACGCGATGCGAATCGTCCTACTCTTCGTCCTGATCGTCATCGCCGGCTGTACACCTCTACGTCCCAAATCAACACCGCCCGCACCCTCGGCTAAAGAGGTAGCGTCTATTCCCGATGCCGTGCCGCGCGAGGAACCGCGCGGCAAGTACGGTAATCCGGAAAGCTACGTGGTGTTCGGTAAGCGTTATCGGGTGATGAAGAGTGGGCGCGGACATGTCGAGCGCGGCGTCGCCTCCTGGTACGGGCCAGGCTTTCACTCGGAGCGCACCTCGAGCGGCGAGCCCTACGACATGTATGCCATGACGGCTGCGCACAAAACGCTGCCGATCCCCAGCTACGTGAGGGTGACGCACCTCGAAAATGGCCGTTCGATCGTAGTCCGAGTCAACGATCGCGGACCCTTCGTCGGCGATCGCATCATCGATCTCTCGTACACAGCCGCCCGAAAACTGGACATGGTGGGCAGCGGGACGGCGCCGGTAGAGATACGCGTGTTAGAGCCTGGCGAGCGAACCAACTCTTCGTCGGTTCGAATGGCCGACAACGCAGCGGGTCAAAGCGAGCGCAATCCGCGCATCTGGCGTGCCGATGCGATCCCCTCGCCGCGCACCCTCGCGGCAGCCATCGACGACACGGCCCTCCCGCCTGTCCTGGC
The DNA here is from genome assembly GCA_049425405.1 of Steroidobacteraceae bacterium. GTDB lineage: Bacteria > Pseudomonadota > Gammaproteobacteria > Steroidobacterales > Steroidobacteraceae > UBA964. The sequence continues at coordinate 9,103 of JBMSXG010000004.1, read as the reverse complement.
AGCCTCGACTGCGGCGGTGCCGGCCTCACTCACCGAGGTCACGATCAGCTCGAGCTTCCTGCAGGCCGGCGCGTTCTCCACCCGCGACAATGCCGAGGCCATGCGGGGTCGGCTCGCGAGCGCCGGTATCAGCAACGCGCTGGTTCGTGAGGTACGCATCGGCGAGCGTACGCTCTACCGTGTGCAGGTAGGACCGGTAGACGGCGAGATCGAGGCGGACGACATGATCGAGCGGCTACGCATAGCCGGTGTGCCGGATGCGCGCCCGGCTCACGAATAGCCCGCCCAACGGATGACACGGCGCTACAATTTGCGCCCATGAAGCTCCGCTCTTATTTCCTCGCCGCCCTGCTCGCGATCGCTTCGCTGCCGATCGCTGCGCAGAACTCCATCGCCGTGCCCTCCGCACCCGCCGTCGATGCGCGCGCCTATATCCTCGTCGACAACGCCACCGGACAAACGCTGGCCAGCCTGAACCCCGAGCAGCGGGTGGAGCCGGCGAGTATCACCAAGCTCATGACCGCCTACGTTGCCTTTCAGGCACTCAAAGAGGGGCGGCTTCGTCTACAAGATCCGGTACCTATCAGCGAGCGCGCCTGGCGTGCAGAGGGATCGCGAACCTTTCTGCAGGTCGGCGATCGCGTTCCCGCAGAGGTGTTACTGCTGGGGATGATCGTGCAATCGGGTAACGATGCGGCGATCGCGCTCGCAGAGCGTCTGGCCGGTTCGGAAGCCACCTTTGCACAGCTGATGAACGAGACCGCTCGTACGCTAGGCATGAAGAACTCCAACTTCACCAACGCGACCGGCCTTCCTGATCCCGCGCTCTACACCACACCGCAAGATATCGCGCTGCTGTCGCGCGCGATGATCCGCGAGTTCCCGCAGTACTATCGCTGGTACTCGCAGCGCGAGTACGTGTGGAACAACATCCGCCAGAGCAACCGCAACGGCCTGCTCTACCGTGACCCGAGCGTGGATGGCATCAAGACGGGGCATACGGAAAGTGCGGGTTACTGCCTGGCGAGTTCGGCCGAGCGTAACGGCACGCGGATGATCGCCGTCGTGTTCGGCAGCAGCTCACCGAAGCGACGCGAGGATGCGAGTGCAGCACTGCTCGACTACGGCTTTGCTTTTTATGAGACGGTCACCTTGCGCAAGGCGGGGGAGAAAGTCCTGCAGCCGCGGCTCTACAAGGGCGCAGCCGACGCCGTGACGCTGGTCCCTTCGATCGATGTCAGCGTCACCGTCAAACGTGGTGCTCGCAAGAATCTGCGCGTGACGAGTCGGGTGGATGAACCGCTGGTCGCGCCGCTGACGACGGGCCAACGCGTCGGCGAATTATTGATCAGCGACGGCACGCGCGTGCTGCGTCGCGTGCCTCTCGTTGTCGGTAGCGAAGCAACGGCCGGCGGTGTGTGGCCGCAGCTTCGCGACAGCATCGCCCTGTGGTTCCAGTGAGCCGCGCCGAACCGCTGCCGATCTGTCATCTCGACGGTCAGTGGCTGCCGCTGCGCGATGCCCGAATCTCGCCGCTAGATCGCGGTTTTTTGTTCGGTGACGGCGTCTACGAAGTCGTCCCCGTTTTTCAGGGCCGGCCGTTCCGCTTCAACGAACACTTCGACCGGCTCGCCCGCAGCGCGGCAGCCATCGGTCTCATCGACCCCCACTCGCGCGCAGCCTGGCGAGAATTGGTGCGCGAACTGCTCGTGCGTAACGGTGGCGGAGATCAGTACATCTACGTTCAGGTCACCCGCGGCGCCGAATTCGGGCGCAACCATGCGCCACCCTCCGGACTGCGTCCCACGGTGTTTGCATTCTCCGCGCCGCTGCCCGTGATGTCCCCGAGCAAGCGGGCGCAGGGGCTTGCCTGCGTGACGGCCACGGACATTCGCTGGGCGCGTTGCGATATCAAATCGACCGCGCTGCTCGCTAACGTGATGCGACGGCACGAGGCTGACGAGGCCGGAGCGGACGAGACCATCCTGCTGGCCGACGGAATGCTGCGCGAAGCGACGGCCTCGACGGTGCATGTGGTGCGATCCGGCACGGTCTTCACGCCACCGAATGCGCACGTGATCCTGCCGGGTACGACTCGCACCGTGGTCGAAGAACTGGCCGAGCGGATCGGTATTCCCTGCGTGAGCCGCCCCGTGACCGAGACGGAACTGCGCAGCGCAGATGAGATCTGGCTCGCAGCTGCCACGCGTAACGTCGCGGCGGTGACGCGTCTCGACGGCCGGCCGGTGGGCAGCGGACAGCCCGGGCCACTGTGGATGCAAATGTCACAGGCCTTCGACCAGCTGCAGCAAGAGCTCGCAGGAACGCCGTGGTGACCGATACGAGCGATAGCAGCCCTCTGCGCTTCCCCACCGATTATCCGATCAAGGTGGTAGGGCGCAGTGGGCGAGGCCTGCGTGCACGCGTCGATGCAGTCGTCCTGCAGCACGCACCGGACACCCCTCCCGAGCGCATCAGCGAGCGCGCGAGCGGTGCCGGCAACTTCACCTCGATCACTTACGACATCGTGGCGCAGAGTCGCGAGCAGGTGACGGCGCTGGTCAACGCGCTGATCGCCACCGAAGATGTCTTGATGGTGATCTAGCGCCCGATCAGCGAGAGAAACTCGCGGCGAGTATCGGCATTGCTCTTGATCGAGCCGCGCAGCGCGGAGGTCACCGTCGCTGTGCCGGTATGGCGCACCCCGCGCGACTCCATACACATATGCCGACACTCGATCACCACGGCGACGCCAAGCGGCTGCAGATGGGTATCGAGCGCATCTGCGATCTGGTTGGTCAGCCGCTCCTGCACCTGCAGACGACGACCATAAATCTCGACCAGTCGCGAAATCTTTGATAACCCGAGGATGCGTCGATCTGGCACATAACCGACGTAGGCGCGACCGAAGAACGGCGCGAGGTGATGTTCGCAGAGCGAATAGACTGGGATGTCGCGCACGATGACCATCTCATCGACGCTCTGGGCACCGTCCTCGAACGATTTGAGGATGTCCTCGGGCTTCTCGCGATAGCCTCGCGTGTATTCTTCCCAGGCCTTCAAAAAACGTGCCGGCGTCTCGAGCAGGCCTTCGCGATCAGGATCCTCGCCGATGTAGACGAGCAGCCGACGGACGAGATCGAGGTCTTCGGCGCTGGGCTTAGGGGTTTTGGTGGGCATGGGGCACACTCCACAACGACTGCATCAGTTCCGGAAGTAAATCTGCCGCCACGCGCGAGACTGAGCCCGGTCCTCCGAGAGCCGACAGCTGCGTCATCGCGAGCCCCTCATGGCCGCAGGGGTTGATCCGACTAAACGGCGCCAAGTCCATGGCGACGTTCAGCGCGAGACCATGATAACTCGCACCACGACGCACGCGGATACCGAGACTGGCGATTTTGGCGTCCGAGACGTAGACGCCGGGGGCTCCCGGCCGCGTGGCGGCCACGACGCCATAACCGGCAAGCGTGTTGATCACCGCACGCTCGAGCGCGCTGACGAGCCCGCGCACGGTCAGTCGCGCACGCCGCAAATCGACGAGCGGATAGACCACGAGCTGCCCCGGACCGTGGTAGGTCACCTGTCCGCCGCGATCGACGCGCACCACCGGTAGGTCGCCCGCGCCGAGCACGTGGACGGAATCGGCGTTCATACCCAGCGTGAACACCGGCTCGTGCTCGAGCACCCAGATCTCATCCGGCGTGTCATCCGTGCGCTCATCGGTAAATCGCTGCATTGCCTGCCACGTGGGCTCGTAGGCCACGAGGCCAAGCTCACGGACCAGAACGCTCACGGTCGCAGCGCAGCCTTGGCGAGTGCCGCGTTGTCTAGACCCGCGTTGTTGCCGACGAGCGCCTGCTCCGCACGGTAGCTTGAGCGGACCAACGGCCCCGCCACGCATTCGCGAAAACCACGCTCGAGCGCGAGGCTACGATAGCGATCAAACTCTTCTGGTGTAACAAACCGTGCTACCGGCAAATGGTTCACCGTCGGCTGCAAGTACTGACCAAGCGTCAGTAAATCGACTCGGTGGGCACGCAGATCTTCGAGCGTCTGCACAATCTCCTCGTCGCTCTCGCCAAGGCCGAGCATCAGGCTGGTCTTGGTCAGCACCTCGGGGCGATGATGCTTCGCATACGCGAGCACCTGCAGGGTCTGCTCATAACCTGCTCGCGGATCTCGTACCGGATGCGTAAGGCGACGGACGGTCTCGACGTTCTGCGCGAAAACTTCCAGCCCGGAATCGACCACCGTTTTGATGTCCGCATGGACACCCTGAAAATCAGGCGTCAGCGCCTCGACGGCAGTCTGCGGCGATACGGCCTTGATCGCGCGCACGGTCGCAGCAAAATGGGCTGCACCACCGTCCGGGAGATCGTCGCGATTGACCGAGGTGAGCACCACGTAGCTCAGCTTCATCAGCTGCACAGTTCGCGCCGCATTGGCCGGCTCGTCGGGATCGAGCCAGCCACGGGGGTTGCCGGTATCCACGGCACAGAAACGGCAAGCCCGCGTGCAGACCTCGCCCATCAGCATCAGCGTCGCCGTGCCTGCGTTCCAGCACTCACCGATGTTCGGACACTTCGCCTCCTCGCAGACGGTCGCCAGCCGATGCTCACGCACGGTGCGACGCACGAAATCGAAATGCTCTCCGGAGGCGAGCGGCGCTTTAAGCCAACGCGGCTTGCCACCCGGGACACGTACGGGTGCGGCTCCCGCCGCCTTGATTCCGTCGCGGATCGCGCTGAACCCCTGCGCGGTGCGGTATTTCTCGCCGCTGCGTGCCGAGCGCGCCACGGCGCTGACGGGAACGACGATATCTTGCGGGCGATCCTTGCTCATGGCGGCGAAGTGTACGCGCACCGAGCCTGTCGGCCTACCGGCGTGCGATCAGCCCCTCCTCAGCCCACAGCGCCGGCGGCGAGCCGCGCATCGAGCTCGGCAAGGCGCTCCGGCGTGCCCACATCCGACCAGAGGCCGCGGTAGACCGATCCGCGCAGGCGCAGCTCGGCAGCCGCCCGACGCAGCAGCGGCAGCAACGGAAAACGACCCGCCTCGCAGCCGACGAAGAATTCCGGTCGGTAAAGACCGATGCCGGAATAAGTGAATCGCGGCAGGCCCTCGCCCGCGCCGCCGGCTCCGTCGAGTACATCGAACCCACCGCTCGCGCGGGCTCGCAACGGGAAGTCGCCGCGCGGATGCTGCGGCGGATTCGGCACGAGCACCAACGCGGCAAGTGCATCAGCCTCGAGCGTCGGCAGGCGCGCAAAGTCGTAGTCCGTCCAGACATCCCCGTTGATGAGCAGGAACGGCGCATCGCCGAGCAGCGGCAAGGCCCGAAACACACCGCCACCCGTTTCGAGCGCCGTCTCGCCCTCGTCGCTGTAGCGAATCTGCACACCGAAGCGACGGCCATCGCCGAGCGCAGCGGGAATTTGCGCGCCGAGCCAAGCGTGGTTGATCACTACCTCGCTAATCCCCGCGCGCGCGAGCGACTGCAGGTGCCACGCGAGCAGCGAGCGCCCGCCGACTTCGAGCAGCGGCTTCGGGCAGCGATCCGTCAGCGGACGCATGCGCTCGCCCCGACCGGCCGCCAGGATCATCGCGCGCACCGGACTCGCCGCGATACTCATACCGGGGCCGCGGCTCTTGCACGCGCGTTCGCCGCCGGCAGCCGCGGCACGATACGCTGCTCGAGCCAAGCGCCAAACGCCTGCAACGACGGATGGCGTGCACAGGTGTCGCGAAGATAATCGAGCGTGAGTGGCAAATCGTCGAGATAACCCCGCTTGCCGTCGCGCCAGCACAGGCGTGCAAAGATACCGAGCACCTTAATATGACGCTGCACACCGACGAGATCGAAGCCTCGCAGAAACTCCTGCGTACTTGCTCCGACAAGCGATCGACCCCCGCGTGCACACAACAGGTCGCGGTACTGTCGCACCCAGAACTCGACGGCTGCTCGCGGCCAGGCGATGTAGCAATCTTTGAGTAACGACACGAGATCGTACGCCACCGGTCCGGCCAAGGCATCCTGAAAATCGATGACGCCCGGGCCACCGCGCGCCAGCACCATAAGATTGCGTGAGTGGTAATCGCGGTGTACGAACACCCGAGGCTGAGCGAGACATTCCGCGATGAGGAAGTCGAAAGTCTCGGCGATCAGCGACTGCTCCTCGGCACTGAGCGTAAGACCGAGGTGCCGAGCACAGAACCACTCCGGCATGAGGTGTAGTTCACGCTGCCAGACCGGCGCATCGTAGGGCGCCAGCGACTCGAGTACGGCCTGACCCCGCAGCTGCAACTCTGCGAGGGTCTCCAGTGCGGCGCCGTACAGAGCGGTCGCTCTGGCGGTCTCTCGCAGGGCGCCGAGGTACATGGTATTGCCGAGGTCCTCGAGCAGTATGAAGCCCTGCTCGCCCTGCACGGCATCGATCGCCGGCACGTGCACGCCCAGCTCACGCATCAGGCGCGCAATCTTGAGATACGGCGCGGTGTCCTCGTGCTGCGGAGGCGCATCCATCACGATGCGCGTGGCTCCGCCCGCTAGGAATGCGCGGAAATACCGACGGAAACTGGCATCGGCGGAGGCGATCTCGAGCCGCTCGAGGGGGAGCCCGAGATCCCGGACCACCCAGCGCGCGAGCGCCTCGCGGCGCGGGTCGGGAGAAGTCATGGACCTCATTATAATGTCCGTACCGATGACGCCGTCGCGCTCCCCCATTGCGGTCGTGCTGTTCGCGAGTCTCGCGACGGGCGGCTTGCGGGTCGAGGCGCAGACGGAGCCGCCCTGGCGTTGCCCCGCCCCGAGCTCCCTCGAATCGTCGCAGGCTGTCGCGACGAGTGAGCCAGCGCCTGCCCCCACGCCGTCGCGACCGCCCGAGGTCGAGATCACCAGCGATAACGCCATCGTCGGACTCGATGGTGATGCGCAGCTGCTCGGCAACGTGGAATTACGCCAAGGTGAGCGACGACTCTCCGCGCAGGAGGTTGAGTACGATGCGCAGACACGCCAGTTTCGTGCGCGCGGTACGGTCCGCTACAGCGACGACTCACTGCAGGTCGAGGGACGCGGCGGTCGCTACGATCCGGCGGGAGGCCTCAGACTTGAGCAGACGACCTTCGAGTTGCCGGCCCGCCCTGCCCGCGGCGCGGCAGAGGCCCTCGAGGTCCGCGAAGATGGACGCGCAGCACTTTCGGGCGTTTGGTTCAGCACCTGCCCAGCGCAGGCGATCGCCTGGCGTATTCGCGCACGCGACATCGAACTCGATCCGCGTCGACGTAACGGCAGCGCGCGTCATGCCTCGATCGAGTTTCAGGGTGTGCCGATCCTGTACCTGCCTTATCTGTCGTTCCCGATCGGCTCGCAACGCAAGAGCGGCTTCCTGTTCCCGGGGCTCGGCTACAGCACCCGCGCGGGCATCGAGTTGACCGTTCCGTACTACATCAATCTCGCACCGCAGTACGATCTCACACTGCAACCCAAAACCTACGGCGAGCGCGGCGCCGAAATGGGCGCAGGATTTCGCTATCTCGCCAAACACAGCCGAGGCGAGATGCGCCTCAATTATCTTCCGAACGATCGGGTACGACGTCGTGATCGCGACTGGCTGCGCTGGCAACACCGTAGCGAGCTGCCGGCCGGGTGGCGAGTCGACTTCAATGCCGAGAGCGTCAGCGACGCAGAGTACTTCGAGGACTTTTCTGCCGGTGCCGACAGTACCAGCACGGCGTTCCTGCAACGCACGGCGCGACTCAGCTATCGCGATGTCGATTGGCGCTTGCTCGCGGAGGTTCAACATCTTCAGACGCTCGATCGCGCACTGACGGAGCTCGATCGTCCCTACGCGCGCCTGCCACGCATTGCCGTGAGCGGCGAACCACTGCGCGGCACCCGACAGCCCTGGTTGCTCGGCCTCGATGCGGAAGTCGTTAACTTCGGTCGCGACATCGGCGTACGAGGCTGGCGTAGTGATCTCGCGCCGCGCCTCGGTCTCAACCTGGAGGGTCGCGGTTGGTACGCGCGCCCGCTCGCTGGCTATCGTTACACCCGATACGAGCTGTCCGGCACAGACTCCGGAGTCGACACCTCACCGGTACGATCGTTACCGTTTGCCGCCCTCGATGCCGGACTGTTATTGGAGCGCGCACCGCTCGCCTCGCGTACGCGAATCACGCTGGAGCCCCGCATGCTCTACCTCTGGACGCCCTATCGCGACCAGTCGGCGCTGCCAATCTTCGATACCGCGCTGCCGGATCTCGATTTCGTGCAGCTTTTTCGTACCGAGCGCTATGTCGGCGCCGATCGCGTCGCCGATGCCAACCAGCTGAGCGTCGGTGCGACGGCGCGACTTTATGACGCCGACTCAGGTCGGCAACGGCTGTCCGCGACGCTCGGTCAGATTCGTTACTTCGACACCCCGCGGGTGAGACTGCCTGATGAGCGCCTCACAGGGCGTGAAGAATCCGATCTCGTCGCCCAGCTGAGCGTTGGGGCTTGGAGTCACTGGAACGTCGATCTTGGCACCCAATGGAATACCAGCGAAGGACGCCAGTCGCGCAGCCAACTGCGGCTCGCCTACCGTCCTGACAAAGAGCGGGCACTGAATCTCGCCTACCGTTATCAACGCGATCGCCTCGAGCAGGCCGAACTCTCCGGGGCCTGGCCCATCGGATCGCGTTGGAATACCTTCGCGCGGCTCGTCTACGACCTCGATACCCGCGGCAGTCTCGATCGCTTCGTCGGGCTCGAGTACAAAGCCTGCTGCTGGCGGTTGCGCCTGGTCGGTCGTCGCTACCTCTCGAGCCGCACCGGCGAACAGGACAGTGGTGTGTACTTACAGCTGGAACTCAACGGCCTCGCCAGTGTCGGAAGTCGGGCAGACGCTTTCCTCGAGACGGCAATTCGGGGATACTCCGCCAGCAGCGTAAGCCGCTGAGTTTTCTTCGGTTTTTCGGACATTTTTCATGAAGACTTCCCGCACGTTCACCATCGCCACGCGAGCAGGCTTGCTCTGGCTCGCCGCAACCCTCGTGGTCCCTCACGCGGCCAACGCGCAGACCCGCGCCGATGTCATTTCCGGTCCTCGAAAAATCGAGAATG
>JBMSXG010000003.1:0-101589 GCA_049425405.1 Steroidobacteraceae bacterium | reverse complement strand
TGCAGGCTGGTCATGAGGTTCAGGGCCTCTTCATGTCGAACTGGGAAGAGGACGACCGCTACTGCACCGTGGCTGCAGATTACCAAGACGCCCGCGCCGTCTGCCGTGAACTCGGCATCCCGTTGCATCGGGTCGACTTCGCGACCGAGTACCGGCAGCGTGTTTTCGATTACTTCCTTGCCGAGCATCGCGCGGGCCGTACACCGAATCCGGACGTACTCTGCAACCGCGAGATCAAGTTCGGCGTCTGCCTCGCTCATGCTCGTCGACTCGGCGGCGAACGCTTGGCTACCGGACACTACGCGCGACGGCTCGACGGCGAGTCGGGCGCTCAACTCCATAAAGGTCTCGATGCTGATAAGGATCAGTCCTATTTTCTGCACGCGCTCGAGCCGGACCAACTCGGCGCGGCCATGTTTCCTCTCGGCGAGTGGCACAAGAGCGAAGTCCGTGCGCGTGCTCGCGCGGCGGGCCTGCCGGTGCACGACAAGCCGGACAGCACCGGTATCTGCTTCATCGGTGAACGGCCATTCCGGGAGTTCCTCGCTCAGCATCTCAGCGACTCGCCAGGTCCGATCGAGACACCCGAGGGCGATCGCCTTGGCACCCACCGAGGCCTTGCCTTTTATACCCTCGGACAGCGCGGCGGACTCGAGATCGGCGGTCGCGCGGGCCATGCCGAGCAGCCCTGGTACGTCGCTCGCAAGGACGCAGCCCGCGGCGCACTGATCGTCGTGCAGGGGCACGATCATCCGCTGTTGATGACCCGCTCGCTGCAGACGGGCCCCGCCCATTGGCTAATTCCAACGCCCGGCGCACCGTTCTCGGCGCAGGTCAAGATCCGATATCGACAGACCGATCAAACCTGTCGAGTCAGTCCGGGCGTAGAGGGTCGGCTGCGAGTCGAGTTCGAACAGCCTCAGCGTGCCGCGACACCTGGTCAATTCGCCGTGTTCTACGCGGGTACGCGCTGTCTGGGCGGTGCCGTGATCGAGTCGGTATAATCTGCAGCGATTTTTCTTCGGGGGTTGGCATGACCGACAGCTTTAAGTCGCGCACCACGCTCGCGGTGGGCTCGCAGTCCTACGAGATCTTCAGCCTCGCTGCCCTACCCAAAGATAAGGTGGCGCGCCTACCGTATTCTTTGAAGATACTGCTCGAGAACCTGCTGCGCTTCGAGGACGGTATCAACGTGACCCGGCGCGACATCGAGGCGCTGCTCGACTGGAACCCTAAAGCGACCCCGGAACACGAAATCTCTTTCACGCCCGCCCGCGTGATCATGCAGGACTTCACGGGTGTGCCCTGCGTCGTAGACCTTGCCGCCATGCGCGAGGCAATCCAAACACTCGGCGGTGATCCGGAGCGGGTCAACCCTCTCGCGCCCGCCGAGCTTGTGATCGACCACTCGGTGCAGGTCGATCATTACGGTACGGCTGACGCGCTGACGAACAACACTCGTATCGAGTTTGAGCGTAACAGCGAGCGCTACGCGTTTTTGCGCTGGGGTCAGACCGCGTTCCGTAACTTCAAGGTCGTCCCGCCCAACACCGGCATCGTTCATCAAGTGAACCTCGAGTATCTCGGTCGCGTCGTTTTCTCGCAGCCGAACGAGGGGGCGCTGCCGCGTGCCTACCCAGATACGCTGGTCGGCACTGACTCTCACACCACGATGATCAATGGTCTTGGCGTGCTCGGCTGGGGCGTTGGCGGTATCGAGGCAGAAGCCGCGATGCTGGGGCAACCCGTCACGATGCTCATCCCGCAGGTCATTGGTTTCAAATTGACCGGCCAGCTGCAGCCCGGCGCGACGGCCACCGATCTCGTACTCACCGTTACCGAGATTCTGCGTAAAAAAGGCGTCGTCGAAAAATTTGTCGAGTACTTCGGCGATGGTCTCGCCAACCTGCCTCTGGCAGACCGCGCGACGATTGCCAACATGGCGCCGGAGTATGGCAGCACCTGCGGCATCTTCCCGATTGACGAAGAGACCCTGCGCTACCTCGAACTCTCGGGCCGTCCCGCGGAGCAGATCGCACTGGTCGAAGCCTATGCCAAGGCCCAAGGGCTGTGGCGCGTTGCTGGCGCACCACCCGCGCACTACTCGGACGTGCTCGAGCTCGATCTCGGCACTGTCGAACCCTCGCTCGCCGGCCCGAAGCGCCCGCAGGATCGCGTACCCGTGCGTGAGCTCAAGACGGTCTACCGCAAGACTCACACACAGATGGCTGCAGAGCGCAGCAAGAAAAATCCGTCAGCGACGGGCGTCGCTCGCGCATCGCTCGACGGCGGCTTCGAAGTGCGGGACGGCGCAGTTCTCATTGCTGCCATTACCAGCTGCACCAACACCTCCAACCCCTCGGTGATGCTCGGCGCAGCATTGCTGGCGCGCAACGCCGCGCGCCGAGGACTGAAAGCCAAGCCTTGGGTGAAAACGAGCCTCTCGCCGGGCTCCAGAGTCGTCACCGACTATCTCACCAAGGCAAAGTTACTCGACGACTATGCCGCCGTGGGTTTCCACGTCACCGGTTACGGCTGCATGACCTGCATTGGTAACTCAGGGCCGTTGAAACCCGAGATCTCCGCAGCGGTCAAGACGGGCGATGTCATCGCGACCTCCGTGCTTTCCGGCAACCGCAACTTCGAAGGCCGCGTACATCCCGAGGTGAAGATGAACTTCCTCGCCTCACCGCCGCTCGTCGTGGCCTACGCCCTGGCCGGTACGACCGACATCGACCTCAGCACCGAACCGCTCGCCACCGATCGCGACGGCAAGCCGGTATTCCTGCGAGAGATTTGGCCGACACCGAAAGAAGTCGCCGATACGGTCAGCGCCTCCATCGATTCAAAAATGTTTCGTGGTAGCTACCAAGATGTCTTCGCCGGCGACGCAAACTGGCAAGCCATCCGCATCCCCGCCGGTAAGGTCTACGCCTGGGAGGACGGCTCGACTTACGTGCGCAATCCTCCCTACTTTACCGGGATGACCATGAGCCCACGCCCGATCGTGCCGATCCGCGGCGCCCGGGTGCTGGCCCTGCTCGGCGATTCGGTCACGACGGATCACATCTCACCGGCCGGCGACATCGCACGCGGCAGCCCCGCGGCGCTGTACCTCGAGTCGCGCGGCGTGCAGAAGGCCGACTTCAACTCCTACGGTGCACGTCGCGGCAACCATGAAGTCATGATGCGCGGCACCTTCGCCAACATTCGTCTGCGCAACCTGCTCGCGCCGGGCACCGAGGGTGGCATCACGCTTCACTTACCGACCCAGCAGACCCTGTCGATCTACGATGCGGCGATGGCGTACCAGCGCGACGCTACGCCGCTCGTCGTGATCGCCGGCAAGGAGTACGGCACCGGGTCGTCGCGCGACTGGGCCGCAAAGGGCACGATGCTGCTCGGCGTAAAGGCCGTGATCGCGGAGAGCTTCGAGCGTATCCACCGCTCTAATCTCATCGGCATGGGTGTGCTGCCCTGTCAGTTCCTCGACGGTCAGAATGCCGAACGCCTCGGACTCACCGGTCGGGAGATCTTCGATTTTGGCGATCTCGACAACGCCGAGGCGCGTACGGTGACGGTGACCGCGACACCCGAGGGCGGCGGCAAGCCGATCACTTTCGAGGTCCGTGTGCGCATCGACACCCCGAAGGAGCGCGATTACTACCGCCACGGCGGCATCCTGCACTACGTGCTGCGCCAGCTCGCCGCGGGCAAGTGACGGATCGGGCGCGTGGTCGATCCGGATCCGCCGCGCGAGCCCGGCCCGAAGCTCGTCTTCTTCGATCTCGACGGGACGATTTCCCGTCATGACACTCTCATCGGCTACGTCTGGGGCTACGCGCTACGCCATCCGTGGCGCATTCTAGGCTTTCTGCGGGCCCTGCCAGCGCTGCTCGGATTTCTGCTCGGACGGCTCGATCGCGGCGCACTCAAAGGCGCACTGATTCGAGGTGTCATGCAGGGCAGCCGACGCCAATCCATCGACGAGTGGACCCACGCGTACATCGGACAGCTCATCGAGCGCGGCTGCTTCGGCGAGGCGCGTCGGACCATCGAGTCTCATCGGCAGGCGGGCGATCATCTCATCCTCATGACGGCGACTGTCGACCTGTACGTACCGTCCTTGGCCAAAGCACTCGGCTTCGACGAATGGATCTGTAGCGAGGTGCGCTGGGACGGTGATCGCCTCGATGGTCGGCTCGCCTCCCCCAATGTCCGTGACGCGGAAAAAGCTCACAGGCTGCGCGCTTGCCTGCCCCGCTTCCCCGGACGCCGTCTAGTGGGTTACGGTAATTCCCACGCGGACCTTCCCCACCTGCGCCTCGTGGATGAGGCCGTTGTGGTCAATGCGGGGAAGAGACTGCGGCGGGCGGCAGCGGAGTTGCCCGTGCGTTTCGTCGACTGGCTCTAAAGGATTGGAGTAATTCATGCGACGCCCGAGCACGCCACGCATCTTGCCTTCGGAGATTCCCTCCGAATCCGAATACTTTAATCGACGTCAGCTGCTCAGCACGCTGCTCGCATCGGCGACGTTGCTCGGACCCGACACGGGTGCGCTCGCAGCAGCGAGCTCAAGACGTGTGCCAAGCTTCACCCGCAATACCCGCTGGTCGGTGACGGAACCGCCAAATTCTTGGGAAGAGATCACGACCTACAACAACTTCTACGAATTCGGACTGGAGAAGTCCGACCCTTACGAGAACTCGCAATCGTTTCGCACTCAGCCTTGGAGCGTCGAGATTGCCGGCGAAGCCGAGCGCGTCGGGCGTTTCAACCTCGAAGACTTTCTTAAGCCGCATGCACTCGAAGAGCGCATCTATCGATTTCGCTGCGTCGAGGCATGGTCTCGCATCGTGCCGTGGCTCGGCATCCCACTCGGTGATCTGCTGCGACGGTTTCAACCGACCTCACGCGCCAAGTTCGTGGAGTTCACGACGTTGCTCGATCCGCGTCAGATGCCCGGTCAGCGACGCGCCATCCTCGACTGGCCGTATGTCGAGGGACTGCGGATGGACGAGGCGATGCACCCGCTCAGCTTGCTCGTCGTGGGCGTGTACGGGCGTTGGCTACCGAATCAGAACGGTGCGCCTTTGCGCCTGATCGTTCCTTGGAAATACGGCTTCAAGAGCATCAAGTCCATCGTGCGAATCCGCTTCACGGAGCGACAGCCTCGAACAAGCTGGAATGATGCCGCACCCGATGAATACGGATTTTTCGCCAACGTGAATCCGGCGGTCGACCATCCGCGCTGGAGCCAGGCTAAGGAGCGTCGTATCGGCGGCAATTTCCTCGCATCGCGGATCGACACGCTGCCGTTCAACGGGTACGCGAAAGAGGTCGCCGGACTGTATCGGGGCATGGATCTGCGCCAATTTTACTGAACGGTTTTGACGTGGCTCCCCTCTTCCGGCTGCACCGGCCCATCGCCTTCATCGGGGCATCACTGCCGCTGCTATGGCTGCTGGTCAGCGGTTTTGGCGTTAGCGGACTCACCCTCGGCCCCAACCCGATCCGCGAGATGCTGCACTTCACCGGCAAGACCGCGGTCAACCTGCTCATGATTGCACTCGCACTCGGCTTGCTCTCTCGAGCGAGTCGCGATGCGCGCTGGTTGGGGTCGCGCCGGATCATCGGGCTCTTCGCATTCTTTTATGCGGCTCTACACCTGACCATTTATGTCGCGCTCGAACTCGAATTCGACTTTTCAGATATTGCACGCGAGTTCGCTCTCAGGCCGTACATCATCGTCGGTGCGGCAGCTTTACTGACACTCGTTCCGCTCGCCGTCACGTCGACAGATCGTTGGATGCGACGGCTCGGTCGCCGCTGGACTCGCCTGCATGCCCTCATCTATCCCGCGACCGCGCTCGCGCTATGGCATTACGCCTGGCAGGTGAAGCTCGATTTGCTCGAACCAGGTCTTTATGCGTTCGCGTTCCTCGTACTGTCCTGGTTACGTTGGCGTCGAGTGACGAACGTCAATTGAAAACCCAGCGCGGTACGTGCCGCCATCCCTGACGCAGACGGCGATCTTGCGTTTGCCACCCCGGGCACAGATCCGCCACTGCACCCCAGTACGCGGCGGAGTGATTCGGATGACGCAGATGCGCAAGCTCGTGACAAAGCAGATAGTTAAGCACCTCTGGCGTCTGGAACAGCACACAGACGTTGAGATTCAGGACGCCTCCGATGGAGCACGATCCCCACCGCGTCCGCTGACAGCGCCAGCGTAGCGCCGAGTAACGGTAACCATGAGCCTGCGCGAGGCGGTCGAGTCGCGGGCCGACGACGTGCTGGCCCCGGCGCTTCATCCAAGTGAGCAACAGCCTTCGCCAGTCGGCCGATGAACCCTCACCCGACAACTGCAACCGCTGACCGTCGATCGAGAGCCGTGCCCGCCCTGCATCGGGTTGCCAGTCGATCAGCCAGTGCTCCTCGATCGCGGTCAAGCACAGCGCGGCGGGCGGAAAGGGTTCCGCCTCTCGCCCCAGCGGCAGGCAGCGCGCGACACGCGCCTCGATCCACACCCGATACCGGTCGACGAATCGATCGACGATCGACTCGCTCGCCCCCACCGGGACGACGATCTCGACGCGGCCATCGACGAACACACGAGCGGACAATCGGCGCGCCCGTCGACTGACGCGCCGACTCCACGCGGGCATGACGGGCGGGGCTGCGCTATCGAGCTCGACCATGTCACGAATCATAGCCCGTTGCGGTAGCATCACGCTTAGATGCAGCGTTTCTTCAAAAGCGATAACACGGCTCCAGCAGCGCCGGAAATTTTGCGCGCCCTGGAGCGCGCCAACGAGGGCTATGCTCGAGGCTATGGCGACGATATCTGGTCGGCGCAATTGCAAAGCCGATTCAGCGCGCTTTTCGAGCGCGACGTTGCGGTTTTTCCCCTTGCCACCGGCACTTCCGCCAACGCCCTCGCACTCGCAACGCTCGTACCCCCCTACGGCGCGATAGTCACCCACGAAGAAGCGCATATCGTGCGCGACGAGTGTGGTGCACCCGAGTTTATGACCGCGGGCGCACGGCTGCAGCTCGTGAGCGGCGCTGGCGCCAAAATTACCCCTGCAGCATTACACGACGTGATCCGAGCCAACCCGACCTCGGTCCACACGGTACAGCCGCGAGCCGTTTCGATCACCCAGGCCACCGAGTTCGGCACGGTCTATAGCGTCGCGGAGCTCCGAGCACTTGGCTCAGCCTGTAGTCAACTCGGTCTTGCCTTGCACATGGATGGCGCTCGCTTCGCGAATGCGGTCGCCTCACAGGGCTGTTCGCCGGCCGAGCTCACTTGGCGGGCCGGAATCGACGTATTGTCCTTCGGCGCCACCAAAAATGGCGCACTGTCTGCCGAGGCTGTCGTGTTTTTCGATCCCGCTCGAGTTGCCGACTTCGAATGGCGACGCAAACGGGCCGGTCACCTACTCTCCAAAATGCGCTTTGTGTCGGCACAGCTGCTGGCCTATCTCGAAGATGACTTGTGGCTACGATTGGCCGGGCGTGCCAACGCCCTGGCACGTGAACTTGGTGCGGCGGCCGGCACCGATCTGATGCAACCGGTCGAGGCGAACGAGGTATTCGTCCGCATCGGCGATGCACGGATCGCCGAACTGCGCGCTCAGGGCTTCGAATTCTATGATTGGGGTGCGAGCGGATCGGGTGAGGCCCGCTTCGTCGTGTCTTGGTGTCAGAGCGAAACGGACGTGGCGGCGCTATGTCGCGCACTGCGCGGCTCATGAGCGAATGGGTCGACATCGGACTCAACCTCGCCCACGACAGTTACGATGCCGATCGGGCGGCGGTGATGCAGCGCGCGCAGACCGTCGGTGTCGTCCAGTGCATCGTGACGGGGGCTTCGCTCGAGGGCACCCGACGCGCCATCGAGCTTGCCCGTGAGGACAGCGGTAGGCTTCGCGCCACGGCGGGGTTCCACCCGCACCACGCCTGCGATCTCGACGGCCCGAGCCTAGAGGCGCTCAGCTCACTCGCAACCGATCCACTCGTGGCCGCCGTCGGTGAATGCGGGCTGGACTACCACCGTAATTTTTCCTCGCCCCGAGAGCAGCGCGAAGCGTTCTCTCGCCAGCTCCAGCTGGCTGTTGCCTTACAAAAGCCACTCTTCTTGCACGCGCGCGATGCCCATCACGACTTCATGGCGCTGCTACACGAGCATCGACACGAGCTGCCGCCAGCAGTCCTGCATTGTTTCACCGGCAACCGTGAGGAGCTCGAGGCCTGCCTCGATTTCGGACTCTTCATCGGTATCACGGGCTGGATCTGCGACGAGCGCCGCGGCCTACACCTGCGTGATCTCGTCAGTCTGATCCCAGCCGGCCGTTTGATGGTCGAAACCGATGCGCCGTATCTGCTGCCACGAGATCTCGATCCGAAACCAGCCTCGCGCCGCAACGAGCCGAGTTATCTGCCTCATGTCGGACGAGTGGTGGCCCAGCTACGCGGGGAGTCCACTGAGACACTCGCAGCGCACACGACCGATACGGCACGCCGATTTTTTCGTTTCCCCTTTTCTGGGAGTCCTCACGCATGAGCCTGATCGATCGCTCTCTGACCGATGCGCTCGCAAACGAATGGCGCGACAGCGTCGTGCCAACCCTGTGCGAGTACGTCCGCATTCCCAACAAGTCGCCTGCGTTCGCGCCCGACTGGGCGGAACAGGGTCATATGCAGCGCGCGACGGCCTTGCTGGCCGACTGGTGCCGCCGCCAGCCCGTTCCCGGCATGCGCGTTGAGATCCTGCAACTACAGGGACGTACTCCGGTACTGCTCGTGGACATCCCTGGAGAGCGCGACGACACGGTGCTGCTGTATGGCCATCTCGACAAACAACCGGAGTTCACTGGCTGGGAGCCGGGCCTAGGACCCTGGGAGCCCGTGCTGCGGCAAGGCCGACTCTACGGACGCGGTGGTGCGGACGATGGCTATGCCGTTTTCAGTTCCCTGACCGCGATCCGCGCGCTCAAGGAACGAGGCATACCGCTCGCACGCTGCGTCATCCTCATCGAGGCGTCCGAAGAGAGCGGCAGCACCGATTTGCCTGCACATCTCGAAGCGCTCGGTGAGCGACTCGGCACGCCCTCACTTGTGATCTGCCTCGACGCCGAATGCGGCAACTACGAGCAGCTGTGGTGCACAACTTCGCTCAGAGGTAACCTCACCGGCACGCTGAACGTCGAGCTGCTGACCGAGGGTGTGCACAGCGGGATGGCGACCGGCATTTCGGCGACCCCGTTTCGTATCGCCCTGCAATTGCTCACCCGGCTCGAGCACCCGATCAATGGCGATGTGTTGCTGCCGGAGCTGCAGTGCGCGATCCCGAAGGACCGTCTCGCCCAGGCACGCGTCGCCGCCGCTGCGCTCGGCGATTCGGTCGCGCGGCGTGTGCCGCTGGTTGCCGGTGCCCGCGCGCTGTCGAACGATCCGGTAGAGCTGCTGCTCGGCAGTACTTGGCGCAGTACCCTCGCCGTGACTGGCGCAGACGGCCTGCCACCGATTGCCCAGGCTGGTAACGTGCTGCTGCCACGCGTCGCACTCAAGCTCAGCCTACGTCTGCCTCCCACCACCGACGCCGAGATAGCGGCTCGCGCCGTGAAGACCGCCCTGGAGTCCGACCCACCCTATGGCGCACGGGTCCGTTTCGATCTGGAGTCCTCGACTGCGGGCTGGAACGCGCCATCGACTGCGCCCTGGCTTGAGGCCTCGATGGAGCGTGCCTCACAGGCGGTTTTCAGTAAGGCCGCTGTCTATGCTGGCTGTGGAGGCACGATTCCGTTCATGGGAATGCTCGGCCGTCAGTTCCCACAGACCCAGTTTCTCATCACCGGAGTGCTTGGCCCACAATCGAACGCACACGGCCCGAATGAGTTTCTAGACATCGGCTATGCGCAGGGCATCACCGCCTGCGTCGTACAAGTGCTCGCGGATCACGCGGCACTCAGTGCGCGCTGAATTGACTCGGCGCTAGAGCGATACTCAGACGAGCCCACTCGGCGCGCCACGGACTCACGATCTGCTCCGCATGCAGGCGATCGCCGAGCAAGAATTCCGGCTGCAGGTCACTCTCGCGCCAGGTGAGTCTTGGTAGGCCTTTGGGAAAAGTTGCGGTATCGGCGAAGACGATTCGGGCATCTACCGGGACGGCGCCTGCGATCGCCCGTAGCGCTGCCAATCTGTCGTACAGCCCCGCTTGCGGGTTAGCGAAGGTAAACCGCCGTGGACCATCCATCACGGTCCACTCGAGCATCGCGTCCGAACCGAACACGTTGCCGCGAACCTCACGCCAGTCGAGCAACAGCAGGCCGCGCGGTACCAGCAACAGATAATCAACGTGCAGAACACCCCCATTCGGATCCGGAATCAGGATGTCGGCGAGGTAATCGACGCTGAGGGTCGCCAGCCGTCTACTGCGTTTGCGGCGTCGCAATGCCGCTCGCCAAGCGTTGAGCCAGTGCAGACTCATCGCGCCGAGCTCCGGGGAGCTTGGCTCAGCGCCTCGCGTAGCGCCTCGAGCGTCGGCTGCAACGTCTCGACAGTGGTCGGTCTGCTGAACAAGGCTTTCAGTGTCGCCGGTACGGGTACCAAGGCATCGATTAACGGCTCGACGATCTCAGGGAATTTTGCCGGCGAGGCCGTAGCCACGAGACACCAACGCCCGCTTCGTCGCTCGATATCCGGCAGGCGCGCCCACGCCTCTGCAGCCACCGCGGTGTGCGGGCACCAGATCTGCCCGTACGTCGCGTAGTCTGCCCGAATCCTCGCGCGGATCGCGGCGTCGTCGACGGACACGGCCTGCACGACGCCACGCAGTCCGTGTCGATCTGGCCACAGATCGCGCAGACGCTCCATGTTCGACGGATCGCCGACGTCCATGGCAGAGGCGAGCGTCGCGACACTTGCACGCGGCTGCCATGGCCCACCGTCTACATAATCGACCACGGTTCTATTGGCGTTGTGCGCGAGCAGCACCCGATCGATCGGCAGACCGACACGACGCGCCCAGAGACAGGCCACCGCATTGCCGAGATTGCCGCTGGGGATGATGAGATTCAGCGATTCACCGGTACGCTGCCAATGATCGACGCTTGCGCGGGCGTAATAGACCGCTTGCGGCAAAAGGCGTGCGAGGTTGATGCTGTTGGCGGACGACAGCCGATGCTGGGAGCGCAGGGTCGAGTCGCGAAAAGCCGCTTTCACAAGCCGCTGGCAGTCGTCGAAACTACCCTCCACTGAAAAGCTGCGCACGTTGCCGTCCCAGCAGGTCAATTGCCGCTCCTGCGTCGGCGATACGAGACCCTTCGGGAAGAGCACCGTCACGCACACTCCAGGCTGGCGGTGCAGCGCCGCAGCAACCGCGCCACCGGTGTCGCCCGACGTCGCCACGAGTATGTTCAGCGGGGCGTCTTCAGCGCTCGCGCTGCGGGCGAGACAGGCAGCCAGGAAGCGCGCGCCGAAATCCTTGAAGGCTGCCGTGGGTCCGTGAAATAGCTCGAGCACGCTCGCCCTTCCGACGCTCGACTCGACCGACGCGCGCGGCACCGGAAAACTGAAGGCCTCGGCCACGATGCCCGAGAGTTCATCGGCAAGAGGGTCATCCGCTAAAAACGGCCGCAGCAGCTGCGCGCCCGTTGCAGCAATACCCAGCTCGACGAATTCCTCGGCCCTAAGCTGCGGCCAACTCTGCGGCACGAACAGTCCGCCATCCGGAGCCAAGCCCGCGGTCAGGGCCGCAGAGAATCCGACTCGCTCGGTCGCTGTTCGCGTGCTGCGAAACTGCATCGGCTTGCCCGCCCTTCAATCCACGAGCCGCGCACCGTCCGATTCGATCGGAACGATCCAGTGGTCAACCTGCACGCCCTGCCGAGCGAACTGCTCGATCATACGGGAGCGCACGGCCGCGCCGAGCGGCTCTGGTACCCAAGCGAACATCGTCGGACCCGCACCCGATATAGAGCATCCCAGCGCGCCTGCTTCCAGGGCCGCATGGCGTACGGCCGTGAATCCTGGAATCAGCTGACGTCGCTGCGGCTCGATGACCACGTCATTGAGCCCCTCGCGGATCAGCTCCAGATCGTTCGTGTAGCACCCCGAAATGAATCCGGCAAGGTTCGCCGTCTGCCAGACGAAGTCGGCCATCGCTACGTCGCGCTTGAGGATGGCCCGCGCCTCGCGCGTCGAGAGCACGAGATGAGGATGCACGATGACCGCACACAAGCCGGGCGGCACCGGAATACGCTTAACCCGCGGATCGTCTATCCCCACTGTCAGCACGAGACCGCCGAACAACGACGGCGCGATGTTATCCACGTGAAGAGACCCGCTTGCGACAGCCTCGCCCTGCATGGCGAACTTGAGCAACGAGGTTTTATCGAATGGCGTATCGAGCAACGCGTTCGCCGCGACCACGGCGGCCACCGCCGAGGCAGCCGAACCGCCGAGTCCCGACCCGAGGGGAATACCCTTCTCGATATGACACTCGAACCCGAACGCAGGCCGCGCAGCGACGCTGAGCGCGAGCAGCGCTCGGCCAGCGGTGTTGTGCTCGGCTTGCCGGGTTAACTCAGTGACGACACCCGAGCAAGATGTGATGCGCACGCCCGCCACGTCGCTGCGCCGGACCGTGATGCGATCACCGATCGCATCGACGGCGAACCCCAGGATATCGAAACCGATACCGACGTTGCCGACCGACGCCGGAGCGAAGGCGGTCGCCGATTCGCGACTCATAGCCGTACTCCGAGATAAGCGCACAAACGCAGCAGGTCCGCGAAGATGCCGCCGGCTGTCACCTCGGGTCCCGCGCCTGGGCCCTGCACGATCAGCGGATTTCGATCGTAACGCCGCGTCGCAAATCGCACGATGTTGTCCGTCAGGGCGATATGCGCAAAGTTATGCTTGTCATCGAGTTCAACGACTCCAACGGTGGCCGTACACGCCGCGGCGTCGAGCCGACCGACATAGCGCAGTACCTTACCGCGCTCCCGCGCTGCTTCGAAACGTCGACGGATGGCGTCATCATGATCGGCGAGTCGGGTCAGAAACTCATCGACCGAGCCCGACTCGAGCCCGGCGGGAATCAGGCTTTCGACTTTGACGTCCTGAAGCTCCAACGACAGCCCCATCTCGCGACCCAAGATCGTCAGCTTACGCGCCACGTCCGTACCCGAGAGATCGTCACGCGGATCGGGCTCGGTATAACCCCGCTGACGCGCCTCCCCAACGATTTCACTGAAGGCCCGCGAGCCGTCATAGACATTGAAAAGATACGCCAAGGTTCCCGAGAGGATTCCCTCAATTGAGGTGATCTCATCACCGGTCTCGCGTAGGTCACGCAGAGTCTGCAGGATCGGCAAGCCGGCGCCGACCGTCGTCTCGTAGAGATAATGCGTGCCGCCGTCTCGTCGCGCGGACTGCAGCGACCGAAATGCTTCCATCGGAGCGCTGTGCGCCTTCTTGTTGGGCGTAACGATATGGATGCCGGCTGCCAACCAGCGCGGGTACTGCGCGGCGAGCTCGCCACTGGCGGTGCAGTCGATGATGACGCGGTGGGGCAGATAGTCGGCGCCAACGTGCTCGACGAATCGCGACAGATCCGCGCTCTCACCTCGCGAGTCGAGCTGCGCGCGCCACGAGCCCAGATCGACGCCGCGCTCATCGAGCAGCATCCGTTTCGAGTTCAGCACTCCGCGTACCCGAAGATCGAGCTTGAAATCACGCCGTAACCGCTCATGTTGCGAAGCGATTTGCTCCAGCAACACTCGACCGACGGTCCCGGGGCCAATGATCCCGACCGACACGGTATGGTCAGACAAATAGAAACTGGCATGCACAGCCCGAAGCGCGCGCGTGGCCGCCTTGGCCGGAACAACCACTGAGATATTTCGCTCCGACGCGCCCTGTGCGATCGCCCTGACGTTGACCGCCGCTGCGCCCAGCGCATCGAATACCTTGGCAGCGATTCCCGGCATTCCTGCCATTCCGTCACCCACCACCGCGAGGATGGCGAGCTCCGAATCCACCTCGACGGACTGGATCTGCCCATCGTCCAACTCGCGTGCGAAGGCATCGCGGATAACTCCGACGGCGCGCTCTGCCTGCTCACGCGGTACCGCGCAGCAAATGGAGTGCTCCGAACTGCCCTGCGAGATCAGCACCACGGAGATGCCCTCCTCCCGCAGCGCGCCAAACAGACGATGCGCAGTACCAGGTACACCGATCATCCCGGCGCCCTCGAGGTTAACGAGGGCGATCTGTTCGATCGTGGTGATGCCCTTGACGGCCAGTTTCGACACCGGCGTCTCGCAGATCAGCGTCGCCGGACGGTCCGGCGCGAAGGTATTGCGGATCCAGATAGGAATCCTTCGCCCGACGGCAGGCGCCATCGTTTGGGGATGGATCACCTTGGCGCCAAAATACGCCAACTCCATCGCTTCGTTGTAAGACAGCGCATCGATGACCTGCGCCTCCGGAACGCGGCGCGGATCCGCCGACAGCACCCCATCCACGTCGGTCCAGATATGAATCTCGCGCGCACGCAGCAACGCACCGAAGATCGACGCTGAGAAATCACTGCCGTTGCGACCGAGCGTGGTCTGCACGCCCCGTCGATCAACCGCGATAAAACCAGTGATGATGAGGGTACCGGCGAACTGCGCCGGTACCCGCTCGGCGAGACGTGCTTCGGAGAGCTCCCACTCAACGCGCGGCCCGAGCGGACCCCATTCGACGACCACCACCTCACGCGCATCGAGCCAGCGAACTGTGCCGCCCCGCAGGGCCTGCACCGCCGCGAACTCACGAAACAGACGGGTCGACCAAATCTCGCCGAAACCGCTGACCAGATCGATGACCTGACGCGAGGCGGAGCGGGTAAGGCGCACGGCCTGCAGGATGCCTTCGATGTCACGTCGATCCTGCTCGAAGCCTGCCAGGAAAGACTGGACCGATTCCGGCGGCAACAAAGACTCCGCGATGCGGGCATGTCGATCCCGCAGCGCCTGAAGACCCTCCGCGAATCCGGCCTCCTGTCGCTCGGCTTGGGCTACCAACGCGAGCAGCGCATCGGTCACGCCCTTGCAGGCCGACAACACGACCGCCACACGTCCCGCGGGTTGCGCGGCGAGGATTGCCGCCACGCGGCGAAAACAGGCCGCATCGGCGACGCTAGAGCCGCCGAATTTATGAACCACCCAGTCGGAGGAGCCCCGTTCAGACATAGCCGCCCACTCTATCGGCCCCCGCGCGGACGGCGCAAGCGCTGGCTCGGACAGCGCGACAAATCCTCCTCTACACTGTCGGGAATGTCGGAACTCACTCCACTCCTGCCGCTCGCCCTCGCGCTGATCGCCTCCGGCGTACTGGCCGGACTGATCGCCGGGCTACTTGGCGTCGGCGGAGGCATCGTGCTCGTTCCCGTGCTCGATATCGCGTTGCAGCGAGCCGGGTTCCCGGCCGAAGGGTCCCTACACGTCGCTGTGGCGACCTCGCTCGCGACGATCATTCCGACATCGATCACCTCCTCTAGAGCACACAGTCGACGCGATGCGATCGACTTTGAGATCGTTCGAGCTTGGGCGCCCGGCATGGTGCTTGGTGGACTTATCGGCAGCCTACTGGCCTCGGTCGCGCCGGTCGCCGTTCTCAGCGGCGTATTTGGTGTGATGGCCGCACTCGTCGCACTGAAGATGATGCTCCCGCTCGAACACCTGAGGCTGCGGGCTGAGGTGCCCCGCGGTTTGGGCGGTAACCTACTCGCCGGCGTGATCGGCACCGCATCCGCGCTGATGGGAATCGGTGGAGGTACGCTGTCGGTCCCCGCGATGACCTTGACTGGCGCGCCGATACACCGCGCTGTCGGGACGGCGGCGCTGTTCGGCCTGCTGCTGTCGGCCCCGGGAACGCTCGGCTATTTGCTGAGCGAACCCAACATCGCGCTGCCCTACCTCACGATCGGATACGTCAACCTGACCGCCCTCGCTATCGTCGCGCCCATCTCAGCGCTCGTCGCACCCGTCGGCGCGCGACTTGCGCACGCCATCGATCGACGACGTCTCTCGCAAGTTTTCGGCGTATTCCTCATTCTCGTCGCTTCGCGCATGCTCTACAGGACTTTCGCATGAGTGCCCCGCACACCCAGACGATCGGCGGCCCGTGGTTCGAAGATTTCGAGCTCGGTCACAGCTTCGATGCGCCCGCCGTCACCCTGACCGCAGGCTACGCCGCGCAACATCAGGCGCTGTTCGGGGATCGATTGAGACTGCCACTCGATCATCCGAGCAGCGCTCGCATGACCGGCCACGAGGCGCCGCTACTGCATCCTCTTCTGGCCATCAATCTTGCGATCGGACAGTCGACCTGGGCCTCGCAACGCGTGAAGGCCAATCTCTTTTATCGCGGCCTGCTGCTGCGCACCCCGGTGTTCCTCGGCGATACGCTCTACACCCGCACCCGAGTCGTCGGACTACGCCAAAACAGACCGCAAGCGGGACGCACCGCCACGGGCATCGTCGCGCTCGAGATGGTCACCCAGAATCAGCGTGGCGAAGAGGTACTGCACTTCTGGCGCTGCCCAATGATCCCGTGCCGCGATCCGCAGGCACGCACCGCGCACGCCGACGATCTCGATCGTATCGGCCGCGAAGTCACCATCGAAGATGTGCGTCGCGCCGTGCCTTGCGGATGGAAACTCGAGATCGCCGCTCCGTGGCAGGGCCCACGCGCTCAGACCCTGACGGTCGGTGAGCGCTTCGGCATCGAGGCTCGCGACACGATCACAAGCGCACCGGAACTGGTTCGCCTATCGCTCAACATGGCGATGGCCCACACCGATGCGCGCCTTTCGTACCTTGGCGAACGCCTGGTCTATGGCGGCCACACGATTTTTATGACTTTCGCGCAAATCACCCGGGCGCTGCCGAACCTGCTGACCGTACTCGCCTGGGAGCGTTGCGATCACCTTGCGCCCGTACTCGAGAACGATCGAATTCGCAGCGAGCTCGAAGTGCTCGCTATCGTTCCGCTCACACCCGCCGAGGGCGGTGGCGCACTGCTCAAACTGCAGGCCACGGGTTTTGCAGCACGGGGCGAACCCGAACAGGAGACGCCGGTGCTTGACTGGGTGTTTTGGGCCTGGAGTCTTTAGTCTTTCTTCATCGCGTCGACCTCCTGCTGCAGGATTCGCAGCAGACGCGCGATGTAATCTATCTGCCACTGGCCGCGCTCGCGAGCTGCCGTGGCGTCGGGCCGATAAGCGTCGATCGCCGAGGCATCAAGCACCGCTCGCTGTGCAAGTAGGCGCTCAACCGTGTCGAGTCGTTCACGAGTGACAGCGAGCTCCCCAGCCATGGCCCAAACGATCGCTAACAGTCGATCGATATCGGGGTGATCGAAGAAATGCGGTCGCTCGCCGCGACTTGCCGCGTTAATGAGCGTCTGCAGCGCTTCATCTTTCATACGTGCTCTGCTCCCCTGTGCTCAGCCCCGCAGGCGTACCAGAGCCCGCCGCGACCGTAGTCTTCGACCTCATCGGCTACTTTTGGCATTTCGTTTTCGACCAGGGCCTGAATCTCGGTCTCGAAAATCTGGGCCTCCTGATACCCACGCTCAAGCAACAGCGTCGGTAGCGACGTGTCATGCAACGCGCTCCAGAAAGGTTCGTTGTTGTAATGACAGTCCCAGTCGCGCAAAAACTGCTCGAACTCTGGCATCCCCCGGTATGGCGGCTGCTCGAGATGGATCTGCAAGCCCCCTGGCGCCAACAAACGAGTGGCTTCAGCGAGAATGCGTCGCAGCGCCACGTGCGAGGTTTCATGCAAGAACATGGTGCTGAAGACGATATCGAAGTGTCCGTCGGGATAATCGAGCGCCTCCGCGTTGGCCTGTCGGAAGACAACGTTGGTGATACCCATACCGATGGCCCGCGCATGACCGTATCGCAACATCGGTGCGGCGACGTCGATCGCCACGATATCGGCACGCGGGAAAGCCCGCGCGAGCGGCAGCGTGTTGTGCCCTAGCCCGCAACCGAGATCGAGGATCCGCCGCGGTTCCCAACCTGGCCGACGATCCGCGAGCCAAGCGACCGTACCCCGTCCGGCGCCATCGAGATAGCGCCCAAAGAGCCCCGTCGTCGTGGCAAACATCCCGGCGTCGTAATTGGCGGCGGCGCTGACGTCGTCGTCGATGTACTCCGCGTAGTAACTGCCCGGCATGCAGTGGTTGTCGACCTCCGATTGGTAGCGCGGGATAGCAATCGTCGGATCGAGTCGAAGGGTGTCGCGGCCGCTGTTCAG
The DNA here is from genome assembly GCA_049425405.1 of Steroidobacteraceae bacterium. Taxonomy (GTDB): domain Bacteria; phylum Pseudomonadota; class Gammaproteobacteria; order Steroidobacterales; family Steroidobacteraceae; genus UBA964. The sequence goes on along the minus strand of JBMSXG010000003.1, from coordinate 83,263 downwards.
CGCGCGTGCCCGATCGCGCAGGGCCGTCGCCTGACGAAGTACGACGGATCTACCCGCCTGCTGTCGCATCTCCATGCCTGAGCGGCGCAGTGAGCTCCACCACCGGTAGTACGGATCACGACTCATGGCGCGACGTATTTCACGTCGATCTTTCGGTGAAGCACCATGCTCGCGCTCCCACGCGGGACGGACACGACGCTCGTAGGCGACGGCGTTGCCGCCCACGACGCAGCTCGACATGTACTTGTTGAAGTTGGCCAGGAAATTGAAACGTGCGATATCGTCGTGGGTCACTGACGGCGACAATGCATGCGATCCCACGTCGCTCCACGGCGGGGCACACGGCGGACGTGTGGCGCGATCCATGGGCGAATTGTAGCATCGTGAATGTGACAGCCCCTTCGAGCGAACTCACCCACCGCATCGTGGAACACGCCGTTCAGGCGCGTTTCGACACTCTGTCGCCCGAGACCCGCAACGCCGCGAGCACCTTTATTCTCGACTCGCTGGGTGTCGCGCTCTCCGGCACACGCGTGCCCATGGTCGGCGCGCTCAAAGACTGCGCGAGCGCCTGGGGCGAGGGACACGCGGCTCGCATCTGGGGCACGGGTGAGCGGGTCCCGACAGCGACCGCTGCGTTTATCAACGGTTATCAGATTCACAACCAAGAGTGGGACTGCGTGCACGAACCCGCCGTCGTTCATCCGATGGCGGTGGTGCTCTCCACCCTTTTGGCGGCGGGTGAAGCGGATGATCGTCTGACCGGCGCCGACTTGGTTCTGGGAGTGAGCGTCGCCGTAGACGTAGCAACCACAATCGGTCGGGCGGCACGTAACCGACTGCGATTCTTCCGACCCGCGATGTGCGGCGCGCTCGGCGCAACGGCCGGGCTGGCACGCATGATGCGCCTAGACAGTGACACGACGCGCAGCGCTCTCGGGATTGCGTACAGCCAACTGTCCGGAACGATGCAGGCCCATATCGAGGGATCCCCTGTCCTGCCAATGCAGATCAGCTTCAACACACGCGCTGCTTTGATCGCGGTCGATCTTGCGAAGCGCGGTATCCGTGGCCCACACGATTTTCTCGAAGGCCCTTTCGGCTATTTCACACTCATCGATCCGGAATGGGACAGAGCCGCATTCGAGGATCTGGGCCGCCGCTCGGCTCTCACCGAGCTGTCCCACAAGCCCTACCCGAGTGGCCGCGCCACACACGGCGGCGTCGATGGCTTGCTGACTTTACAGAGCGAGCACGGCTTTGAAGTCGGACATTTACGCGAGGCCGTGCTCATTGCCCCACCCCTCGTCATTCAACTCGTCGATCGCGCTCCCAGTGCCACCATGGCGCCCTCGTATGCGCGGCTGTGTCTCCCCTACGTCGCTGCCACGGCGCTTCTGACAGGCACTGTGGACGTCACTGACTTTGACCCCGAGAAGATTGCCGATCCCCGTCGCCTTGCGCTAGCGGCGCGTATCCGCGTGCAACGCGATGACAATCCGTCCCTTAACGCCCTTGCCCCCCAGCGTGTCGAGGTGCTCCTCGACTCCGGTCGACGTCTGGCGCTTGATTTGCCGGCCGTGCTCGGCGCGCCCGGACGTCCATTGGGTCGCGAGCGGCATCTGGCAAAGTTCCGACGCGCCGCCGGCTCCGCGCTGCAGCCGCTGCCATCGGAACGCATCGAGAGTCTCATCCAACTCGTCGATGATCTACCGTCACTCCCGTCCCTGCGACAACTGGTCGACGCCCTGACATGAGCTTTCCGCACTACTTCGAGTCTTTCGATTACTCGCAGATGCTGCGGGACTTTCCGATTGGTTCTGCATTCACGGACGATTTTGCGCGTCGCTCCCGCGATGCGATTCGTGAGCACCAGGATCGTCTGTTTCGCCGCTGCCTCGCCCGGGCCTGGGAGATTCCTTTTTATCAGCGTCTGTGGCGGGGCGCAGGACTCGAGCCCGGTGACATCCGTGGACTCGAGGACATCGGTAAGTTGCCGATATTCGGCAAGGCACAGCTGATGCAGAGCCTCGCTGAGTACCCGCCCTACGGCGATTATCACGGCTGGGACCGCTGGCCCGTGGAGGCGCGTCCGATCACGGTGCTGCACACGACGAGCGGCACAACCGGCAGGCCACAGGTGGTGCTCTTCAGCCCCAAGTCGCGCGAGGTGCAGGCGCTGCTGGTGGCACGCATTTGGCGGTTGCAGGGCCTGCAGCCCACCGACGTGATTCATTCGGTTTATGGTCACGGCATGATTAACGGCGGGCACTTCGTCCGCGAGGCCGCCCTTCACTACACCAACTGCCTGTTCCTCTCTGCCGGCACCGGCAAGGAGACTCGCTCCGTCAGCCAAATCGAGCTGATGCGCGATCTGCGCGTAACGGTCATTGTCGGATTCGTGGATTACATCCGTCAGCTCGCCGAGACCGCACGCAGTCTCGGTCTCGAACCCGGACGCGACCTGCCGGTACGCGCCATCTTTGGTCACGTCGGTCGCGAATCGCGAAGCGCTCTCTCGCGCGCCTGGGGCGGCGCCGAGATCTACGACTGGTACGGCGTCGCCGATACCGGACCGATTGCCGCCGAGGCTGTCGATCGCGACGGGATGTATGTCATGGAGGATGCCCAGTACTTGGAGCTCATTGACGCCGAGAGCGGTCGCGAGGTGTCGGGGGAGTCGCCGGGCGATATGGTGGTGACCTCGCTCTACCGCGACGATGTGTACCCCTTGATTCGCTTCAATACCCACGATCTGTCGGCATGGAAGTCCGGCAGCTCGTCGCTGGGCTATACGTTGCGGCGCACCGTCGGCGTCCTCGGCCGCAGCGACAACATGGTCAAGCTGCGCGGTATCAACGTCTACCCGCTCGCGCTCGCTGCCATTCTCAACGATAAACCAGAGTTTGCCGGTGAGTATATTTGTCGCGCGCAGCGTGAAGCCGGCGGGCGTGACACGATGACGGTGATCATCGAGGTCCGTCAGCACACCTCGCCTGCGGCGCAGCTCGCGCAAGAGTTTTCGGAACTGCTCACTCGTCGAGTGGGTGTCGAGCTCGCTGTCGAACTGGTGCCCGCCGGCGGCACCGCCAGTCTCACTCAGATCGAGTCGCGCCAGAAACCGATCAGGCTGATCGACGAGCGACCCAAGGCCGGTGCATGAGCGCTCTTGAGCGCTGCGAGCGTGCGTTGGCGCGAATCGCGGCCGACGAGCGTCTCAATGCTTGGTCGCATGTCGCTAGCCGTGAGGCAGTGCTCGCGGCACAAGCAAGCGATCAACGGCGACGACAGGGTCAATTGCTGGGCCCGCTCGACGGCAGATTAGTCGCCATCAAGGGCAACATCGCCGTCGCCGGCTGGCCGCTCGAGGGCGGGCTTCGAGCCAGGCGCGGTCTGCGGGCCGAACGCGATGCGCCGGTCGTGGCTCGCCTGCGAGCCGCCGGCGTCGTGCTCCTCGGGCTCACCACCATGGACGAAGGCGCCCTCGGCGCCGACGGCCAAGCTCTCACGGGCCCTATCCACCACCCCCGTGCCTTTGGTTACTCCGTCGGCGGCTCCAGTGGCGGATCCGCGGTGGCCGTCGCCGCGGGGCAGTGCGACTTCGCGATGGGCTCCGACACGATCGGCTCGATTCGACTCCCGGCGGCCCTCACCGGTATCGTCGGATTCAAGAGCAGCCCGGGCCGACTCAGCACCGAAGGCGTGCTGCCCGTTCATCCAGAGTATGACCATGTCGGCCCTCTGGTGAGGCAACTCGACGAGCTGTTACCGATCCTAGATCAACTCGGCCTCGGACCTGATCAGGGTCATGCGGTGACCCGATCAACGAGTCTGCTCACGATCGGGATCGTGACGGACCTCGAGTCTTATGGCGTGCAAGCCGAAGTAGCCGCGTGCTATCGAGCGACCATTGATCATCTTGCCCAACAAGGCATCAGACTCAGCGCACGTTCGCTGTCGGACTTCGAACCTGCGCGGCTACGACGTCACGTCTTCTCGCTCGCCGAGTACGAGATGTGGCGCCAACACGGCGAGCGCCTCGAGCGCTACCCGCTCGAATACTCCGCGCGCCTGACGTCCTTGTTACGCTACGGCGCCGGCATCTCGGCCGAGCAGCGCGAGGTACACGAACTCGCCCTGCGGACCTTTCGACAACAGTGGGCCGTGTGGGCGCAATCGGTCGATCTCGTGCTCACACCCACGACACCGGTGCTCGCCTTCGCCCACACGGCGCCCCCACCAGCCGCGCTGGCGGATCTCACCGCACTTGCCACGGCCGCCTGCGTCCCCGCGCTGAGTGCACCCGGGTTGAAAGTGGCGACCCGTGGCTCGCCCGAGGGCGAGCCGATAGGGCTGCAATTCATTGGCCTTCCGGGGGGCGATCGCGCCTTGATCCGACACGCGCAACACCTCAGCGCGCTGATCGCTGCGTCGTCTCAGCGCTCAGACTGAAGCGATCGGAAATACTCGGCGATGTCGCACCGCCGGGCGATCCACACGCCATCGCCGGCGACTCGTCGCACATGAGCGAGAAATTGATCGAGTGCACCGATACGGCCTGGACGACCGATGATGCGCAAATGCACGCCCAGCGACATCATCCGCGGGCGCGCTGTCGACTCGGCTCGCAGCCACTCGAAGGTGTCGATGGCATACGCCAACCAGTCGCGCGGCATCAGCGCGGGCGCATTCCACATCTTCATGTCGTTACTGTCGAGCGCATAAGGCAACACCACCATGGCCGGTGACAGCGAGTGATCCATGAAAGGCTCGTCCCTGCTGTAGTCGTCCATGTGATATCGGAAGCCCTCCTCAGACAGCAGGCGGCGCGTAGATTCGGTGTGCAAGTAGCGCGATAACCAGCCCACCGGTCGAGTGCCGGTGCTGCGTTCGATGCTGACCGCGGCCTGACGGATGAAGGCTCGCTCCGCCTCCTCACTCATTCCGAGCTGATGCGCCCAGCGATAGCCGTGCGCGCAGGTCTCGTGTCCTCCCGCCACGATGCCCGCTGCCACCTGCGGAGCGCGCTCAAGTGCCACCGCCGCTGCCGTGAAGGTAGCGGTGACATTGTGACGAGCAAGCACTCCGAGAACGCGCGGCGCACCCTCATGGATGCCGTAGGCGTAGTTAGACTCGTTGCCGAAGTTGCGTACCGGCTTTTTCAGCGTGATACCGAGCTCGTCGACCGGCTCCGGTCCACGATCTCCGTCCCGCACGTTGAATTCGGCGCCCTCTTCGACATTCACCACGATTGAGAGCGCGAGTCGCGCACCGTTCGGCCAGGCGTACCCCATCAGTGGTATTCCTCGCCACCGGACACGTTCATCGCCTCGCCGGTGATGTAGCTGGCTTGATCCGAGGCCAGAAAGGCACAGGCCTTCGCAATGTCCTCCTGCAGCCCTGGTCGCCCCATCGGGATACGCGCGCGCATATCCGCGAGATATTTTTCCTGCGTACGACCCGTCGCCGCACTGAAGAACTGGTTCTGCCACGCACCGAGCCCGGTCGTGACGTGGTTCGGGCAGATCGTATTCACCGTGATGCCTTGCGGGCCGAGCTCGATCGCGGCAGAGCGGGTCAGCCCCACCATGCCGTGCTTCGACGCCACGTAGGCAGCAGCAAACGGGAAACCAGACTTCGAGGCCTGACTGCCGATATTGATGATCCGACCGCCCTGCTTCTGCGCGATCATCTGCAACGCCGCGTGCTTGATGCCAAAGAATGCCCCTCGCAGGTTGACGCCGAGCACAGCGTCCCAATCCGCCTGGGTCATCTCGATAGTCGGCTTCATCAGATAGCCGATACCCGCGTTATTGACCATGATGTCGAGGCGGCCGAAGTGACGTACTGTCGTGGCGACTAACGCCTGGACCTGCGCTTCCTCGAGGACGTCGCAGGCAACGCCGATCGCCTCACCGCCCTCGGCGCGGATTTGCGCGACCATTGCCTCGATCTCTGTACTGCTGCCGATGGCATCCGCGGGCATCTCTTTGCCGCGAGCAGCCCCGAGGTCACTCACCACCACCTTGCAACCCTCCTGTGCAAGTCGTCTGACCATGGCTTCACCGAGACCCTTTGGCCTGGCCGAGCCAGTGACGATGGCGACCTTGCCCCGTAGCTCCGAATACATGTGCCCAAACTCCTCTGTCGATGGTGGGGACTGCTAACATCATCTCATGAGCGAACTGCTGACGGACATCCACCCGCCGATCGCCCGCGTCACCCTGAACCGGCCTGAGAAGCGCAACGCCATCACCGGCGCCATGTGGCAAGGGCTGCACGCGCTGGCAGGCACACTCGGCGCCGATGCGTCGATCAAGGCGGTCCTGCTCACGGGCGCAGGCGTCGAGGCGTTCAGTGCCGGCGCCGATATCGCCGAGATGCGGGCCCAGCTGGCCGAGCCGGCACGTCTGCGCGCGGTGCAACAGGCGGTCCTGGATGCGCAGGCTTCTTGGGAAGCCCTGCCCATGCCCACCATCGCCGTTATCCGCGGCGCCTGCACGGGTGGCGGTTGTGGGTTAGCGCTGAGTTGTGATCTACGCCTGGCGAGCCCCGATGCATTCTTCGCCATCCCCCCGGCGAAGCTCGGACTGGCCTATAGCCTCGCCGACACGAAGCGTCTGTACGATCTTGTGGGCCCGTCGCGTGCCAAGGAAATCCTCTTCACGGGCCGACGCATTGGTGCCGAGGAGGCGCTCGCCCTCGGTCTCGTCAATCACATCGTGCCCGCCGACGCCTTGGACGCCCGAGCGGCAGACCTCGCGCAGGAGATTGCCAGTAACGCCGGTAATTCCGTGCGCACGGCGAAAGCCGTCGTGGCGCTGCTCTGCGCCGGGGTCGACGCCGAGACACCGCAAACCCGACGTTACTTCGACGAGGCGTTCTTCTCGCCAGAGTTCGAAGAAGGCGCCCGCGCGTTCATGGAGAAGCGCTCGCCGAAGTTTTAATCGCTCGCGGCACGGTCGAGTCGAGGTAGGAGCGGATCAGTTGAGCGCTCTGCTCGGGCGCCTCTTGCACCAGCATGTGCCCGATGCCGGGGAGGATCTCGAGTTTTACCTCGGGCGAGCGCTCGAGTAACGCCCGGGTCTCGTAGGCCAGCGCTACCGGTACGCGCCGATTCCTCTCGCCCCAGATCAGTAGCACCGGCACCTGTACCGATCGAATCTTCTCCTCGACGCCGCCGGAGACGTACTGGCGCAGCAGATTGAGCATCGCAAGCCGATTACCCTCACGCATCCACATCGAATACCACTCATCCACCACGGCCTCGCTGACGCGCGTCGGGTCCCCGTAGTCGTTCTCAAGCATGAAACGGGTAAACGCACGCGGCGTCACGTAACCGATCACATCGGCAGCCCGCGGGACATTGGCCGGAGTCGTTCGACCCCGAACTCGTTTCTCTAATGATCCGGGACTGATCAGCACGAGCCGCTCGATACGCTGCGGATGATCGGCCGTGTAGCGCATCGCAACGGTCCCACCGATGGAGGTCCCCACCACCACAAAGCGGTCGAGCCCACGCGCGTTCACGAATTTTTCGAACAATGTCTGGATCCGCTCGAGCGTGTAATTACCCGATGGGTCAGGTCCGGTGAGTCCGTGTGCGGGCAGGTCAACCCGCACGACGCGATAGCCATTCTTTAGGGCGGCGACCCAGGGTTCCCACATGAACAGGCTCGCGTAATTCGCGTGTAGCAGCACCACCGCCGGACCCTCACCCTCGTCCCGATAGTGAAGTCGCACCCCGTCTATCTCGATGAAAGCCGAGGGCGGTGTTGCCCAGCGGGCCTCCATCTGCGCTGCGGGCACGTCGCGATAAACGTACGCGCCGATGGCGAGCAACAACACCACCACGCCGATTAGGCCGGCGACCGCGAGCAGGATTCTTTTGATCCAGCGCATGGATGACCCCCCTTTTTACCGAAACCACCGCCGCCGTTCGCTGCGGCGATCGATATACTGACGAGGTGAGTAGTGCACCCCGATCTTTCCGAACTGTCTACGCCTGGTTCGTGGTCGTGGTTTTGGCGCTTGCCAACTGTATCTCGTTCATCGACCGCTTGATCATCTCGCTGCTGGTGCAGCCCATCAAGGCAGATCTGCAGATTTCCGACACGGCGTTCAGTCTGCTCGCCGGCGCGGCATTCGCGATTTTTTATTGCGGCATGGGCCTGGTCATTGCCCGCTGGGCGGACCGATACAGTCGCAAATGGATCATCACCACCGGTATCACGTTGTGGTGCTCGATGACTGCACTGGCGGGCCTCGCCCGCTCCTACGCCCAACTGTTCTTGTTCCGCATCGGCGTTGGGGTCGGCGAGGCGACGCTCTCGCCCTCGGCCTACTCGATACTCGCCGGATATTTTCCGCCCCAGCGCCTCTCGCTCGCCATCGGTGTCTTCAGCGCGGGCGTCACGGCGGGAACGGGTCTTGCGTTCCTACTCGGTGGCGCCGTGATCAGCTGGGTCTACGCTCAGGGTCAGGTGACGTTGCCCTTGCTCGGCGAGATGGGCGGCTGGCGGCTCGTGATGGTATCGGTCGGAATGCTCGGGCTACCGATCGCCTTACTGATGCTGCTCGTACGAGAGCCGGCGCGCGCCAGCGGTTTTCGACCTGCCCCCTTCCGAGACGTCTGGCAACACTTCCGTCAGAACCTGCGCGCCTATGGCTTCGTCTTTGCAGGCTACGGAACGACCTCGATTACCGCCTTCGCCGTGATGACGTGGACCCCGGCGCTCTACCAACGCCAATACGGGGCCTCGATCCCCGAGGCGGCCACGACGATCGGCGTTGTGGCGCTGACCGGCGGCCTGCTCGGAGCGTTCATCGGCGGATCGCTGGCCGATCATCTCGAGAGTCGAGGAGATCGACTCGCCAAACTCAAGGTACTGGCCGGCTGCGGTGTCGGACTACTGCTCCCCGGTATCGTGGCGCCGCTCATGCCCAGCATGTGGAGCCATGCTGCCGTGATCTTCTGGATGTTTTTCTTCGGCTCAGCCGCCACGGGCCCGGGCGGAGCCTACGTCCAGTCCATCACGCCCGATTCGATGCGGGCTCAATTCGGCGCCGCTTACCAGCTGGCGCTGGTCTTGGTTGGTGCCACGCTCGGACCGTTTGCGGTGGGCTTCACCACCGATTACGTTTTTGCCGACGAGCAGAAGATCGGATTGTCGCTGATGCTCACCTCAGCGATCGCCAACCCGATTGCCGCCTGGCTACTCTGGCGCGCGTTCACGTCAGCACGTGGACGGCTTTCACCTGCGAATAACTGAGCAGCTCCTCCAGACATTCCTCGCCCCCGAGGCCACTGTCCTTCCAGCCGCCAAACGGCGCCCCCACGAAATGCATTCCGGCGCCATTGACCCAGACCGTACCGGTCTCTAACGCCCTCACCATCTGCATGGCTGTGCTGAGCTCCCGCGTCCAGACCGCGGCGGTGAGGCCGTAAGGCGAATCATTGGCCATCGTGATCGCCTCTTCGGTACTGCGCCAACGCTGCGCACACATCACCGGTCCAAAGATCTCCTCGCGTACCACTCGCATCGTGGAATTGACCTCTGAATACAGGGTGGGCTCGATCCAATACCCACGCTCGAACGCCTTTCCGGCAGGCCGTCGCCCCCCGGTCACGAGCCGCGCACCCTCACTGCGCGCCGACTCGATGAACCCCATGATCCGCTCGTGCTGGCGAGGCGAGTTCACCGGCCCCATCTGCGAGTTCGGATCAAGCGGCGACCCCACGCGCAGCGCGGCGAGACGCGCAGCTATCCGCTCGACGAGATCCTCATAAATCGACTCGTGCAGCAGCAACCGACTCGTCGATCCGCAAGACTGCCCGGCCCAGGAGAAATTCATACCTGCTACGGCCGCATCAACCACACGATCGAGATCAGCATCCGGAAAAACGATGAACGGGTTCTTGCCGCCGAGCTCGAGCGTGACGTGCTTAACGCCAATCTCCGCAGCTGAACGCTGAATGGCGAGCCCAGTAGCCACCGAGCCCGTGAAACCGATACGACGAACCAGCGGATGACGCACCAGGGCATCGCCTGCGGGCATACCGAGCCCGTGCACGATGTTCACCAACCCTCGCGGTAGATGTCGTTGGCACAGCTCGGCGAGCAAAGAGCCGGAAAGCGGACTCGTCTCGGGCGTCTTAAGAACCACTGCATTACCCGCCATCAGCGGCGCTGCGAGGTGAGCCGCCGCGAACATGAACGGATGATTGAAAGGCACGATACGCCCCACCACCCCGTAGGGCTCACGCAAAGTGAAATGCAGCCCCGCAGCAGAGGCCGGAATGGTTTCACCCTTGAGCTCACTGCCGAGGCCCGCGAAAAACTCTAAATAGCCTGCCGCGATTTCAATGTCGGCCCGCAGCTTGCTCAGGGTATTGCCGGTATCTCGCGCTTCGAGATCCAGAATCGCCGGACCGCGCTCGCGAATGGCGGCCGCCAAACGGCGCAGCACGCCCGCGCGCTCGAACACGGAGCGCCGCGCCCAGTCGGCTTGCGCCTGCGCCGCCGCCCGCACCGCACGATCTACGTCGGTAGCGCTTGCCGCGGGTACGCGACCGAGCGGCTCGAGCGTCGAGGGGTCGTGCGAGTCGATCCACTGACCTGCCGCACCGCCCTGCCCAAGCGTCAATTCACCATCGATTAGCGCGAATCCCTCATACCCCACCGTACTCACGCCGCTGGCTCCACCACCGTGATGAGGGAGCGGACTTTCGGCTGCTCGATGATCTGGCGTACACCCGAAGGCCAGACGATCTCGATTCGATCTACCTGCTCGCGCTTTCCGAGTCCGAAGGTGATTACCGGATCGTTAGTCGAGTTATAGCCGTGGGCACTCTGCGTCTCGTGATGCTGCACGAGATCTCCGGCGACCACCGTGATGCGCGCTCCCAGGCCGTCGCGATTGCTGCGACTGCCCTGAAGTGCCACCTTGATCCATGCATTGGCATTTCCGCGGTTGATCAGTAAGCGATTCTGACCCGGCTGCGGGCTGACCTGTTTGCCGAGCGCGTAGTAGGTGCGGTTCGTGACGAATATATCGACGAAGCCGTCACCGTTAATATCCGCCGCGCCTACGCCCGAACCGATACCTGGCGACTCAGCTCCCGAACCACGCGTAACGTCCTCAAAGCGGGCATCACCCAGGTTGCGTAGCAGAGTGTTCTCAGCGGGCTCCCAAGCAATGTAGAACTGCACGAACGGCGGGAATCCCGCGATCACATCGTTGATCAAGATGTTCGAGGGGCCGCCGTTATTGAGATAAAGGTCCACTGCGCCGTCGTTGTCGAAGTCGGCCGCAACGCAGCCACGCGCGCCGCGGATCACGCCCGCGCCGGAGCGCGCCGTCACATCCTCAAACGTAAGCCCGCCACTCTCGCGCAGCCGATTAAGGATCAGCCGACTCGCTTGATCAGCGAGAGGTAGAAAAACGTCCATATCGCCGTCGCGATCGAAATCGGCGATGCAGGCCCCCTGGGCATAACCCGGGTTGAGAAACGGCAGACCGTTCGGTGCTCGTCGGGCGCGCGTGATGTTCTCGAAGCGCCCGTCGCCCACGTTTCGCAGCAGGACTTTGCTGTCACGCTCGTTGGTGATCAGCAGATCGACCCACCCATCCTGGTCGAAGTCGATCCAGTTCGGTGATCCCTGCGCGTTCGAATCTTTCAGGCTTGCCTGTACTGAGGCACCCGACGCCGCCGTCACGTCGGTGAAACGCCAGCCACCCTCGTTGCGGAAGAAAGCATTATCGATATCGGGATCGGTATTCTTCCAAAACAAATCCAGATCGCCATCACGGTCCGCATCTGCACAACCGACACCGCCCGCGGTGTCGCCGATCCCACCGATACGCGCATCCAGCTCACTTCCTGCACGCAGCAGCCCTGACGCGCGGGTGACATCGACGAACACGGCACGGCCGGTTTCTTTCAGATCGTTACGGTAGAGCGTGGTTGGGATATGTCGCTCACGAGATTGCCCGGGCGGCATATTGGCAGACAGCAGGTCGAGATCCCCGTCGTTATCGAGATCACAGAAGACGGCGCCGCGACTGTAACTGCCCGGGTTCTGCACACCCCGCTCGGCTGCGACGTCCCGAAAGTTCCCTCGGCCATCATTTTCGAACAGACGATCCGCCAAACCGACTGCCAGATCCTCCACAGGAACGAAGATGTCGAGATCGCCATCCTCGTCGTAATCACCAAAGGTTGGCCCCGTCGCATTGACCGCAAGGTCCCGGACTCCGCGCGCCTCGGCCTCATCGACAAACCCGATGACGGGCGCCTGTTTATCCCGCTCCGCCGCGACACTCGAGACGATGACGACGGCCATCGTCGCGAAGACCCACAACAGGATCTTCGAGCGAGTCCCGCTCTTCCACACACTCTCTGCGTTCATACCAATCTCCACTGTCAAATGGCCCGAGGTTTTGCCGTCAGGCGCTGCGGATATTCCTTTTGGGCTCGTTCCAGATAGTCCCTCGGCAGATCTTCAATACGCTTGAGCTTTGCTCCCGAGGCGTGCCAGATCACATGCCCGGGCTCATCGCCCATCTCCATCCACTTCAGCCACCCCATGAAAACGGTCGAGGCAAAGGTCGCAGGCAGCGCATCAATTCGCGCATCTAGCAGGTCGCTGCGCCGAGCAAACATTGTCTGCCGCTGCCCGTGCATCGGCGGCATGCCGGGCGGATAGATGGTCTGGTGCTGCATCCACACGTGCTCGCCCGCCGCGTGCCACTGGCCACGAAACGGCGCTCGACGCGGCTCGGCGAATGGGGTGCCATCGAGTTTCACGGGCCAGATACCATCGGTGGAATAACTGAAACCGAGGTTACCGCCCTGGACTGCAGGCCGAACCGAATTGACCTTGCCGGTATACGGATTACGAAATTCTTGGATGAAATCCCGCGTCTCGACATCGCGGAAAAATGTCACGGTATGCCCGCCGAGCTGATACCCCGTCGAGGTGTGTTGGAACCAGTACACCTCAAGGCCCTCGAATCTCACCAACGGGCGCGGCGTTTCCGATTCACCCCTAACGCCGAAGATCATGCCCGTGAACCACCAAGGCACATCTTCCTCGCGCAGGCTGCCCTGCATGCGCACCATCTGACGCAGGTTGATCGCAGGGTCGGCAAAGTCAGGTAAAGACTCGCCAGCCAATGCCTCTGGCAAGGGACCTAACCAGCCGGCACCAAACCCCGCGCCCAAAGCAAATCCCGTGCCCGCGCGTAATAGCTGACGACGCGTGGCAGACGCCCCGCCGTTGAGTCGACCCATCCCGCTCCCCCCTAAAAACACCCGGGGCTGGGCGCGGCGGCGCACAGCCCCTGTCTATCAGTGACTCATTCTGCTGACAGTTCGATCAGAACTTATAGGCCACACGCACGCCGATCGTCCGCGGATCCGGCATGTTCGCGAACACCGACGTCGGAATGCGCAGACCGAACGCCGCCACCGGACTCGTCAGGTTAGACGGAACCAGCGTGGCCGCACCGCCGGTCAATACACCAGATCGAGCCAACGCCAGCGCGTTACCCGGGCCGGAGCCTGCGGAGAGGATTTTGTCGTTATCCGTCAGGTTGTCGACGTACACCAGCGCACTCCAGCGATCGCCGCCGAAGCCAAGACGCACATCGACGTTGGTGTAGGCCTCCAGCCAGATCGTGTTGTCGTCCTCGATGAAGCGCTCGTCGGTGTAGTTGGTATCGAGATCGATGAACCAAAACCGATCGCCCTCGATCGGGCGGCGGTAGCTGAAGTTCAGCGCCGCTGAATTCTCCGGTACGTCCTCGAACTTATTACCTGTCCGATCGACTTGGCAGACCGTTCTGGCTGAATTGACGCCCGCGGACGATCGCACGACGGTGGTCACCGGCGTGCAATTGCCGACGCGGGCGATCTCGGCCGCACCACCAGTCAGCGTCTTGTAGTTGGTGAACTCGTACGTGAAGAAATGGGTCAACCCCGCCGAGACGGTGAGGTAATCCGTCGCCGCCCACAGCATGCCGAGCTCAATACCCTTGAGCTCACCACCCTCGGCGTTGGTAATGCGATTACCCAGCGTGTTGCCAATAATGACCTGCGAGGAGACCTGCTTGTCGGTGAAGTCCTGCAGGAACGCCGCACCGTTGATCTGCACGCGACGGTTGTCGGAGGTCCACTTGGCACCCACCTCGTACACCTTGATCCGCTCAGGCTCGAACTCGATGTCCGCACGGCTCGGCAAACCGAACGCGCCGATGGTCAGCGTCGCAAAACCACCGGGTTTCTTACCGAGCGAGTACGAAGCGTAGGTGTTGAGGTTCTCGCTCGGCATCCACTGGATCGTCGCCTTCGGCGTGACGTACGAGTCGTTACGCTCGTAGGTACCGATACCGATCTGCGGTGCACCCGCAAAGCTCGCCGGCAGTCCCGGCTGCGGCGGATACGGAATGCTGCCAGCCTGACGGCAGTCACCGGTGGCGCCGCACAGAATCACCGTGCCGGCGCCCTGGCTGCCCGCTGTAAACGGCGCCGAGACCGAGTTGTCCTCATCGACGTAGCGGGCCTCACCGACCAAACGCAGCGTCTCGGTGACGTCCCACTCGAACTCGAGGTACACCGACTGGTGATCGGCGATGCGGCTGATCGGCGTTGGCTGCCGCGCTCGCGCAACATCATCCATATAGGGTGCAACGCTCATCTCCGTATAGGTATATCGCGCGAACGCCGGGATGGTGGGCGCGTTGCTCGCACAGAATCTCTGGGGAGCAAACGGTGGCCCCACCTGCAACAACGGACACGCGACGCCCTTACCAAACGCCGTGTTGTTGGTATCGGTCTGATTGGCTTTCTCACGCCAGTATTGCAATCCACCGATCAGCTGCAGCGGACCCTCGAAGTCCGACGTGAAGCGCAGCTCCTGACTGATCTGCTCCGTCCGGCCCGAGGTCCGAATGGTTTGCATCGTCGTCATGATGTCGGTCTTGTCGAAGTCGAGATCGGTGTCGACATTCGCGAGCGTATAGCCCGTCAGCGAGGTGATCGTGCCGGAGTTGAGCTGGAACTCCTGGACCAGCCCGGCGCGACGCACGATCCGATCCGTACCTGGGAAAGCGGGCGCTGTCAGACCGTTATCGTTCGATCGGGTGTAATCGAGGTTATAGCGCACTTCCAGCGCACCCGCACGCGGCACCTGGCCGCGGAAGGCGGCGATGCTCGCGTCATTAAAGTAACCCCGGTTTCCTGTCGCCGCCTCAAAGATATTGGCCACATTGGCGGTGTTGGCTGGCAATGCCGCGTTGGCATCCATGAACGCGCAGGACGCATCCATCACCGGACCCGGTGCCACGAGATTAGTGCCACCGGCCGGATTGGCGATCGAGTACGTCCGGCAGCTCGAAGCTGCCGCCGGCACCACCGCGACCGAGTTGAACGGCACATTGGCCTGCGCAGGCTGGTCGAAGTGATCGTTCGAGTATTCGCCGCGAAGCTTCATCGAGTAGGTCTCGTTCGGCTGCCACTTCAAGGTGACCGAGCCGCCGAGGCCATCCCCGCCGCCGACGTAATCGCCGGTCGCAGCGTTTTCATAAAAACCGCGCTTGTCGAACTTGTAGGTGTTGAGGCGCATCCCGAACGTGTCCGAGAACGGCAGCGACAGACTGCCCTTCACCTCGTACTCATCATATTGCGCAACATCCGCATCGACACTACCCGACACTTCATCGTCAGGATCGGCGGTGACGTACGAGATCGCACCCGCAAACGCACTACGCCCGTACAGCGCGCTCTGCGGACCTTTGACCACTTCGACGCGCGCGATATCCACCAATCGGGGGTTGATCAGCAAAGATCCGCCGGCGACGCCGATGGACTCACTCGAAACGTCGATGCCATCGATCAGGGTCGCAACGTTCGGTCGACCGCGCGTCGGGGACAAACCACGGATCACAATGCGCGTGTCGTACGGTGCGATACCCTTGTCGAAGCTTAAGCTAGGATCTCCCTGTACGAGATCGGCGACGTCCTTAATGCCCTGACGCTGCAGCGCCTCGGCGCTGACCGCAGTAATGGCGATTGGCACATCCTGCAGGTTCTCTTCACGCTTTCGCGCGGTGACAACGATTTCTTCGAGCGCAGCGCCTTCATCCGGCGTCTGCGCCAGCGTCGGCATCGCCACGGCCAACGTCAACGGCGCGACCCACAGGCAGTGGATACCCTTTCTAAAAGTCATGTCGACCCCCGAAATGTCATTTCTGTTGATCGATCCTCGCGCGTTGTTAAAAACCAACGTTCAAGAATCGGACCGGCGCAGCATGTGCCCGCTGCTATGGGGGTTTTCTAACACTCCTATTGCCTCCGACACAACAGGGAGCGTGGGGCGTCCAGCAAGCGGACAGTCGGATTAGCTCAGACTCACCGTGACTTTGTTGTCGGCATCGATATCGCTGACCGAGATCGACACACCGAGCACCTTGGCGTACCCCACCAGACGCGGCTTCAACCAGATCTCGTGGACCTCGGCATCGGTCAAATCAAACTGACCGATGCGTCGCGAGATCGCGAGCACGTGGGAGAACGGAAAGGTGAAGCGGCGCCTTCCCGGAGAAACCTCGAGATCGAGACAGAGCTGATAGAAGCAGGACGTGCGGTCGAACATGCCGTTTAGCGCCAGCTCGCGATCACCGGTCTTTTCCATCGCCGCCCGAACCCGCTGCAGCATCGGCATCATGGTACGTACGTCGTGCTCAACGTAGGCCTGGCTCAGACCCTTGTTTTTAGCAAACTGCACCGAGTTTAGATGCATCTTGACCAACGCATCGTTCATCTCGTGCTGGTAGGGCATTGCATCCTTGAGCGTTCGGATCGCGAGCGACACGGCTTGGCCCAGCAGAGCCTCCCGACCCTCGAATCCACTACCCGTTTTGGCGACCGTTTCAACCGGGGTATCACTCACAAGCACCACCTCGTTTGCGTCGAAGCCCACGACCTTGAGGCACCCCAAAAGCACCTCTAGAGCAGACCTTAAACTGCGCAGCGTCCGGCGTCACGCCCCTACCGCGCCGGCGAGGCAGAGCTAGCGCTCGACCAAGATGTGGACGTTCGGACAACTACGGACTAGGCTCCGATAGTCGGTTGGCGTACAAACGCCGCGTTCTGGCAGGGAGGTCGACGCCATGTTTATGAATTTCTGGTACCCGGTCGTCCGAGCCGAAGATCTCGGCAAGACGCCCCAGAAGGTCCGCATCCTCGCTCACGACTTCGTCGTCTTCCGCGACGAGTCCGGTAAGCCTGCCGTTCTATCAGACACTTGTGTCCACCGCGGCGCCTCGCTCTCGGGAGGCAAGTGCAAAGACGACGGCACAGTCCAGTGCCCCTATCACGGCTGGCGCTTCAACTCCCGCGGCGAGTGCACCCGCATCCCGTCGATCGGCAAGACCACCAAACCGCCTGCGCGCGCCCGCGTCGACTCCTACCCTATCCAGGAAAAATACGGGATCGTATTCGCGTTCCTCGGCGATCTTCCGGACGAGCAGCGCCCACCGATCATGCCCGTTGACGAGCACGGCACCGACAACTGGCGTGCGACCCTGGTCACCTTCGACATCAACTATCACTATGAGCGCTCCATCGAGAATGGTCTCGACCCCGCTCACAATGAATATGTCCACCCGACGCACGGCTATCAGGGTGAGCGTGAAGACACCTATCTCATGACGGAGCTGCGCCCCCACAACAACAACCAGTGGGGTTACGGCTTCCTGTCCACCTTTGATGCGCCGCCACTCAAAAACCCCATCATGCGCTTCTTCAAAAAAGAAAGCGGCAAGATGGAGGCCGGTTCGGGCACTTATGGCCCTAACCACATGTGGACGTACATCAACTTCACGCCAAAGACGGGCATGCACCAATACATGTTCGAGGCGCCGATTGACGAAAACCGCACGCGGGTTTTCTTGCTCAACCAGCGCAACATCGCCTTTTTTAAGGCTAGCAAGATGGGCTTCATCGGCAAGTTCATCAAGCCACGAATCAATAGCTGGCTCGACAAGAAAATCAACGAGCGCAATATGTTCATTGCCTCCCAAGACATTAAGGTAATGAACAACGTCAAGCCCACCCTGACACCGCCCTCACGCGCCAAAGAATTGATGATGCCGGCGGACAAGGTCATCCTGCAGTATCGCGATAAACTCGACGAATTCGAGGCACGCGGCTGGCGTCTCGACATGGCTGCGATCAAAGCGGCGCGCGAGCGTGGCGACGTCATATTCGCGATCCCGAGCCCAGCGCGTCGCGAGACGAACGCTTGGGTGCTCGATGAGGCACCGCGAGTACCCGCCTCGAACTCCGCTTCGCAGGCGACGCTGCAGGCTGCAGGCGGCGGTTGACCCCGCCGCCGACGGAGCGTCGTTCACCGATCCCGGCGCGAGCGCCGTTTGTCGTCCTGCTCGCTGCAGGTGCATCGCGGCGTTTCGGGTCGCCCAAGGCACTCGCGCTTCTTGATGGCAAACCGCTGCTAGCCCACGCACTGCAGACAGCACGCTCCTTCGCGGGCGATCGGTACCGCGTCGTCCTCGGTCATCACCACGCGGAAATCCTCAGCGCCATACCTGTGGAAGCCGCTCATCGGGTGGTGCTGTCGAACTCGACCGGCCTGGCGGACTCACTCCGAGCCGGACTTGCGGCATTACCTGACGACTCCGAATGCGCGTTGATCATGCTCGCCGATCAGCCGGCTCTTCGCGTCTGCGACCTTGATCAGCTGGCTCGCGCCTGGGAATCGGCACCGGAGCATGCCGCAGCCACGCTACATGCGGGAGTCCCCGGCGCACCGTGCATCCTTCCTCGAAGTCTGTTTCAGGCGGCGATACAACTGCGCGGTGATCGCGGCGCGCAGGCCCTTTTAAGGAAGCAGCGTCAGCTGACCACTATCGAGTTGCCCGCTGCCACGATTGACGTAGACACTCCTGGCGACCTTGAGCGCTACCGCCTCATCGCTCATAACGAACGACGCTGACGCTCTCAACGGCCATCTATCGCGCGCCAGGCAGCCGAGCTCGAAGATATCCTGTGTAAATAAACGGCGGGCCTGCGGGAGAAAACCGCCGCGCCGCCGTTACGACATCCGGCAAATCAGGGCTACCCGGGCAGATATCGCCGGAAGACGCGATAAAACCGCTTTCCGCGCACAAATCGGACGCGTGTGATGTAATTTCGGACTCGGATTACCGCAGGAGAACCCGATGACTCGCACGGCTTGGATGTTGGTGACAGCACTAGTTTTGGTGGGTACGGCCCGAGCCGACGAGGGCATGTGGACCTACGACAACTTTCCGACCGAGCGCGTGCAGCGGGATTTCGGTGTCACGATTGATCAGCCTTGGCTTGATCGCGTCAGACAGGCGACGGTCCGCTTGTCCGGATGTACGGCCTCGTTCGTTTCACATGACGGATTGATTCTCACCAACCATCACTGCATCACCGCCTGCTTGGCGGAAAATTCATCTAAGGAAAAGAGCCTCTTCGAGGAAGGCTTCCTCGCTGCAGACCGCGAGAAGGAAATCCGGTGCGGGACACAGATTGCAGACGTTCTTGTGGGTATGGAGAACGTTACCGAGCGCGTCGCTGCCGCGACGGAAGGACTGGACGATCGGAGCGCGAACGAGAAGCGCAAGCGCACACTCACCGAGCTCGAGCAGGCCTGCGAGAAAGCGAATGCTGGCCAAAAATGCCAGTCCGTCTCGCTGTACAACGGCGGTCAGTATTTTCTCTATCGCTATCGACGCTATACCGATGTACGGCTGGTGTTCGCGCCAGAAGCGGGCATCGCGGCATTCGGCGGTGATCCGGACAACTTCCAGTTTCCACGCTGGTGTCTGGACATGGCGTTTTTGCGCGCCTACGAAAACGGCAAACCGGTGAAGGTAAAGGCGCCCTTACGTGTCAATTTTACTGGCCCAGAGGCGGGTGAGTTCGTACTGGTCTCGGGGCACCCGGGCTCGACAGACCGCCTACTCACCGTTGCGCAGCTACAGTTCTTGCGTGACACGGCGCTGCCGCCGGCACTACTGCGCAGCAGCGAGCTGCGAGGTCGCTACCTGCAGTTCGCCAAGGGTGGCGATGCTGAGCGGCGTATTGTCGAGGAGGCACTGGGTAGTCTTGAGAACGGCATCAAGGTTCGTCGCAAGCTGCTTGACGCCCTGCTCGACGACTCGCTGATGGCGTCCAAGCGCGCCAGCGAGCAGGCGCTGCGCGAACAACTCGCGAAGACCCCGAGCCTTGCCAGCATTGGCGACCCCTGGAGCGACATCGAGCGGGCACAGCGCATCGCGCGCGACCTCGACACCGAATACAGCTTCCTTGAGGGAGGCGCCGGCTTCAATAGCCGCCTGTTCCGTATTGCACGCACGCTGGTCAGAGCCGCCGAGGAGCGCGAGAAGCCGAACACTGAACGGCTGCGCGAATTTACGGACGCCTCGCTGCCGAGGCTGCGACAAAGCCTTGCGGCGCCCGCGCCGATTTATCCGGAGCTCGAGCGCCTGACTCTGTCATTCAGCTTCGAACGCATGCGCGAGTGGCTGGGACCTGACCACCCGACCGTTCGCGCCCTGCTTTCCAAAGACTCACCGGACACCCTCGCCACATCGCTTATCGCAGGCTCGACGCTCGCCGACCCTGCGGTGCGGCTCAGCCTGTGGGAAGGCGGTCGGGCCGCAATTGAGGCATCGACTGATCCGATGATCCGGCTCGCGCGCAGCGTCGATCCGCTGTCGCGCACGCTGCGTAAGCGATACGAGGATGAGG
Organism: Steroidobacteraceae bacterium; assembly: GCA_049425405.1. Taxonomy (GTDB): domain Bacteria; phylum Pseudomonadota; class Gammaproteobacteria; order Steroidobacterales; family Steroidobacteraceae; genus UBA964. The sequence continues at coordinate 62,457 of JBMSXG010000003.1, read as the reverse complement.
TCGAGGCGCCGATCGCCACAGCCTCAGCGCGCATAGCCCGCGCGCGGTTCGCGCTGTACGGCACGGAGGTCTACCCCGATGCGACGTTTACGCTGCGCCTCAATTTCGGGACGGTACAGGGTTGGCGCGAGAAGGGTCGCGAGATCGCTCCGTTTACTCGCTTGGACACCGCGTTTACCCGCGCTACCGGGCAAGAGCCGTTCCGCATCCCCGCCAGCTGGGAGCGCGCGAAATCGAAACTCGATGTGTCCACGCCGTTCAACTTATCGACTAATAACGACATCGTCGGCGGTAACTCCGGCAGCCCACTGCTCAATGCACGGGGCGAGCTCGTCGGCCTGATGTTCGATGGCAACATCCACTCGATCTCGGGTTCGTATTGGTTCGATACGGAAAAGAATCGCTCTATCGCAGTCCACACGGCGGTGATGCACGAGGCGCTCGACAAGGTGTACAACGCTCAGGCGCTACTGCAAGAACTGAAAGCCAGACGCTAGAACTCGTCTTCTGCAAGCTGCAGTGCCGTGTCCTCGAAGGCCTCTAGCCGATCGAGGTTCAGGCCTGCGCGCGGTAACTCGTGTCGCAGATACCAGCGGCAGGCGGCGAGCTTGCCTCGATAGAACGCTCGCTCGCCAGCCACGCCTGCCGTGAGCGCCTGAGCGGCCACACGCGCCTGCTCCAGCCAGCGCCACGACACGGTGACGATACCGAAAGCATCAAGGTACAGCGTGGCGTTAGCGAGTGCGCGTTCGGCCTGACCCTGCCCTGCCACGGCAAGCAGACGCTCTGTCACACCCATGATACGCGCGACCATCGCCCGAAGCCGTGCGAGGTCATCCTCGGACGGAGCGAGCGAGTCTGAGAAGCTGCCGGACCAAGACTGCAGCGTACGCTCGATCGATGCGCGCCACAGTGATAGCGCCCGCCCCTGCTGCGAGCCGACCTTACGCCCCAGCAGATCTAGGCCATGGATCCCGTAGGTGCCCTCGTGGATATGATTCAGGCGGTTGTCCCGGTACCAGCGCTCAAGCGGCAGGTCGCGCGTATAGCCGGCACCGCCCGCGACCTGAATCGCGAACTTGTTGGCCTCGAGGCCGTACTCGGCCGGCCAGCTTTTCGCCACCGGCGTTAGCAGATCCAGCAATAACGCCGCCCGCTCACGACTCTCCGGCTCATTGGCACGATGCTGATCATCGACGAGGCGCGCACAGAAGAGTACGAGATCGAGCCCACCTTCCACCCACGCTTTCTGCGCGAGCAGCATGCGGCGAATGTCGGCATGGCGCAGCAGAGGAACTTGTGGTGAGGTCGGATCCCGCTCACCAATCGCACGCCCCTGACGGCGATCGCGCGCGTACTGCAGTGCGTACCGATATCCCGCATAGCCGAGCGCGGCAGCACTGAGCCCGACCGTCACACGCGCCTCGTTCATCATCAGGAACATGTGGGCGAGACCCTGATGCAGCGTCCCGACCAGCTCGCCCTCGCAGGGACTCTCGTCTCCGAAAGCCAGCGCCGTGTTCACGTGTCCCCGCCAGCCCATCTTGTGGTTGAGTCCGATGAGGGTGATGCCGTTCGCACGCCCGTCATCCGTACGATAGCGTGGCACGAGGAACAGCGAGATGCCTTTGACTCCGGCAGGTGCCTGCGGCGTGCGCGCCAGCACGAGATGAACGATATTGTCGCCAAGCTCGTGCTCACCGCCCGAAATCCACATCTTGCGCCCGGTAAGGCGGTATCGCCCCTCACCGATCGGCGTCGCGAGGGTGCGCACATCGGCGAGGGACGAGCCAGCATGCGGCTCGGACAGGCACATGGTGCCGAAGACCCGACCATCGAGCATCGGCGCCAACCACCGTCGACGCTGGGCGTCGTTTCCAAAGCGGGCGATCAGGTTCGCCGCGCCCTGCGTCAGCAACGGATAGGAAAAAAAACCGACGTTGGCGGCTGCGAAAATCCCTGCACACGCCTGCGACAACAAAAACGGCAGGCCGAGACCGCCTTGCTCCTCCGTGAACGCCATCGAGATGAAGCCACCGGCCGCATGGGCGCGAAGCGCCTCCGCGCACTCGGGCGGTAGGCGGACCTTGCCCTGTTCGAGCCGCGGCTCCTCGACATCGGCTTTGGCAGCGAACGGTGCGAAATGAGTCGCGGCGAGACGCTCGGCGACTTCAAGCACGGAATCGGCCGTCTCGCGGGGCACGAGAGCGGCAAGGTCGTTGACCTCGTAAAGGGCGAACTGCAGATCGCGCAAAGGCAGGGACATCGGCGCGCAGTATAGGCGAGCGGCTACAATCGCCGTCAGGAGATCTGCGCTGTGAATAACCCCACCTCATTTGTCATCGATCCGCCCGCTACGGTGAGCGCCGCCGTCGAAGGGATGTCGTCCCGCTTTCCGGTGCGCCGGATTTTTTGTGTGGGACGTAATTACGCCGATCATGCACGCGAGATGGGCGCCGACCCGGAGCGCGAAGCGCCGTTCTTTTTCTGCAAGCCAGCCGACGCCTTAAACGACGGCCGAGACCCGCTGCCGTATCCGGGCCGTACCCACAATTTTCATCACGAGGTCGAACTGGTCGTGGCCCTTGCCCGTGGCGGAGAGTGGCTGTCGGTAACAGACGCCTCCGCCTGTCTGTTTGGTGCGGCAGTCGGCATCGACTGGACGCGCCGCGACCTGCAGAACGAATCCAAAAAGGCGGGACGACCGTGGGATACGGCCAAGGCCTTCGACCGCGCGGCAACGCTCGGTCCGATACGGCGTGATTTTCGTATACCGTCTTCAGGCCGCCTGAGCGGTGAAATCTGGCTGTCGGTTAATGGCACACGCCGACAGCAAGGCGATCTGTCGGAGCTGATCTGGACAGTTCCCGAGATCATCGCCGAGCTGTCGACCCTTTTTCGCCTTTGCCCAGGCGATCTCATCTACACCGGCACACCGGCAGGTGTCGGCGCAGTGCGCCACGGAGACCGCATCGAGGCGGGTATCTCGAGTCTCGGTTCGATCTCGGTCGCCATTGCCGAGGGCTCATCGCCATGCTGACGCTGCATACTTACTGGCGCAGCTCAGCGGCATACCGCGTACGCATCGCGCTCGCCTACAAGGGACTCACGTGGCAAGCGATCGCAGTCAATCTCTTAAACGACGAGCAACGACTCGCACATTATCGCGCCCTCAATCCACAGGGACTGGTACCGCTGCTGCAGGATGACTCGTCGGTGATCACCCAGTCTCTGGCGATCATTGAATACCTCGATGAGACACACCCCCGCCCGCCCCTGCTGCCATCGACCCCGGCGGCACGAGCACGCGCGCGATCGATGGCGTTACTCATCGCTTGCGATATCCATCCGCTGATCAATCTACGCGTCACCCGCTATCTCAAAGATCGGCTCGGTCAGAGCCCATCAAACGTAGACGAGTGGATTCGCCACTGGATTCACGAGGGACTGCAGGCGCTCGAGGCACAGATATCCCCGACGGATCGATACCTGGGCGGTGACTCGGTCAGCCTAGCGGACGTCTGCCTCGTGCCCCAGCTTTATGGGGCCGCGCGTTTCAGCTGCGATCTTCGCGACTGCCCGAAGCTAGTGGCCATCGGCTCGCGTCTGGCCGAGCTGCCGGCATTTTCGACTGCGCATCCTGACCGACAGGCCGACGCTCCCGCCGCACTCAAAAACTGAACAGCGTCGCCTGCGGCGCGCTCTGCACCACCCAAACCAGAGCGCCAACGATCAGCGCCAATAACACGATAGCCACTGGCCAGCGAGAATGACTGATCTCTTCTGACGCAGGCACCAGCTCGTTCGACTTGCGTCCGGTGAACATCGGCCACAGCAGGTTTTCACGCTTGACTAAAAGATAGATAAAAACGGCAGCTACATGCACGCCGATCACGATCGCGATGATGTCGAAGAGCTGTCGGTGGATGGTGGTCAACCGATCGCTCGTGCCGACATCAACGTAGCCAAACAAGGGCCCGGTCTCGAAAACCTGATCGTTGGCGAAAAGCCCCGTAAGCGCCTGCCCCAACAGGATGGCGAGCATCAGCAGCACCGCCAGAGCCGCGAGTGGACTGTGCCCGACCGATGTCGGCCGGTCTCGCAGATACTGAAGCAACGCACCCGGCCCGCGCACGAAAGACGCGAAGCGCGCATGCCGTGTCCCCCATATACCCCACAGGATGCGCCAAACGACTAGCACCAGAACCGCGTATCCGAAGCGCGTATGCCAAGCGAACCAGTCACCCTCGAGCTCGCGGGTCAGCCACGCACCGAACACGGCCAGAAGCAGCGTCCAATGAAACACTCGCAACGGCAGGTCCCAGATGCGCCGGCCAGATCCAGCGCTGTGCGTTGCCTCGTTCATCTCACCCTCTCTGCGGGAGTCGCTGGTTGTACTCAATGAAATAGTCGTCCGGGTCCCACAAGCTGAGGGAGCTCATGACGAGCGGGACACCTTGCGCACCACGAACCTCAAACCGATGTGGCGCAGCATGAATGCGCGCCCCGAATTCGAGCGCACGTTGATGCACTCCCTCTACGTCATCACCCTGCATCACAAATACGATGTCGCCGATACCGAGCCGATCGCGCCGCGGCGGCTGTGGCAGCGTCGGGTTGGTAAATCCGAGCAACCCGATCATGCCGAGCACCGGGTCGGAGGACTGCATGATCACCAAGTGCGTTTCATCGCCACGCTTCCCTGCCGCAAGGCCCACGCCCGACAAGGTGATGCGATCGTCATACCAAACCGTCATGCCGAATACCCGCGAATAAAACTCTCGCGAACGATCGACGTCACGGACGATGAGCGTAGTTCGCTTGACGAGCGGGGCAACCATGGATGAATCCTAGCGGGTGCGAGAGATGAGGGTGACAGCAAGCGTCGCCATCAGGGCGGTCGGGATCCAGGCAAGCAGCACCGGTGGCGCATTGAACACCACCACACCACTCTCCAGCGTCCGCTGGAGAATGAACAGACCGATACCCACCACAAAGCCGAGTGCCACACGCGTGCCGGCTCCTGCGGCACGCAAGGAGCCAAACACGAACGGCAATGCGAGTAATACACCGAAGGCCACCGCGAACAAGCGCGCGACTCGCGACCAAAGTGCGAAGGTCGGCGCGCGCGCATCGAGCTCGTTCGACTCGAGGTGCTCGACCATGCGGACGAGATCGACAACGGGTAATTGCGTTGGGGAGCGCGCAGCGATACCCAGGAATTCTGCGCTGACATTTGACTCCAATGCTCGCGAAGGCAATCGATTGGCGATCGCACGATCGCCATCGAAGCGCGTCTCGACGTAGGAGCCCAACCGCCATTTACCGGTCGCATCTTCACTCGCCGTTGCCGCACGGCCGAGCGCTGCGAGTCTTCGATCGGGCCCGAGCTCGTAGAGCATCATCCCGCCAAAGCGGGCGTCGCCTGTTTGCCGCTCAACGTTGAGGATGAGATTTCCGTCGCGGATCCACGCGCCGCTGGATCCGGTGAAGCTGACATTCGCAAACTTGCTGAAGGCTTTCTGCTGGCGGGCGAGATCCTGAAGAGGCGGCCCGACGAGCTCACCGAGTAACGCAGCGATCAACCCCAGCAGAGCCGCAGCGATCCCCGCGGCTCGGGTAATCCGCCAGACCGACAGACCTGCCGCACGCATCACCGTCAGCTCGCTGTCCCGCGCAAGATTACCAAGAGCCAGCAGCGAGCCGATGAGCGCGCTGATGGGCAGCAACTCCCACGCCTGTGCCGGCAGGTTCAGCAATACGAAAAACAAAGCATCGATCGTGGAATAGCTACCGACACCGATGTCGTCTTGCTGGTTCATGAAGAGAAACACGGCGCCAAGCGCTAACAGCACGAGTACGACAAGCCCAACGCCCCCGAGGATCGATCGAACGATGTAGCGGTCGAGAACCGTCAAACGTGGCAGGTCAGTACGAGCAGTCATGTCAGCTGACCAACAAGCGCTCACGCCAACGCCATCGCGCAAGCCAGCTGGGAGACATAAGAATAATCATCGTCAGCAGCACCACGGCGGCATGCACCCACCACAGACCCAGCGCCGAAGGATAAAGACCTTTACCGAGCCAGACTCGCGCCGCATTGATGAGCGAGAGGTAGACGAAATACACGACGATCGCGAGCCAGACTCGCGAATAACGTCCCTGACGCGGACGCAGACGCGACAACGGTACCGAAAGCCAACCCAGTACCAGAGCCATGATCGGCAAGGCGAGCCGGTAATGAAGCTCGGCATGTTCCTCAGGATTTGAGGAACCCCACAGGCTCAGGGTTGGCTTGGCCTCGATCGAGGCTCCAACCAGCGCCAGCTCGGGCACGCGCACTGGGATGACGTTTTCCGCGAAGCGAACTCGGCGATACTCCGCCGAACCCGGGACGCCCTCGTATCGCTCGCCATCGTAGAGGGTTAAGGTGTGCAACGACCCGTCGGCCGAGATCTCGTGCCGTGCCCGCGCAGCGACGGCGATTTCGTAACGCTCGCCTCGCGAGCGCTTGAGGAACACCTCGCGCAACGTCCCGTCTTCGTCTGCCCTCGCGACATACAGCACGGTGCTGCCCCCTCCGAAACTACGGAATGCGCCCGGGGCTAACGGCGCAAATTCACCGGCCTGCGCTGCGCTACTGCGCAGCTGCTGCACTCGCTCGGTCGCGGCCGGCGATCCGATCAGCGAAATCCAGCCCACCAGCAAGGCAATGAGCAAAGCGAACCCCAGCACCGGGCGATACCAAACACGCGGGTCGGCTCCACAGGCGACGGCAGCGGTCATCTCGCCGTCGTGGTAGAGCCTGCCGAGCGCGAGCATGACGCCCAGCAAAATACCGATGGGCAGCACCAGAACCGCGTTCTGCAACAATCCGAGACCGACCAAGGTCATCACGACCGAGCGCGGAAAACCGCTCTCAGCGGCCCGCTCGAGAACGCCTGCGATTTGGTTGGTCAGCAGGATGACCAACAGGATTCCGGTCACCGCGAGCCATGCGACAACCGTCTCGCGCAGGATGTATCGGGAAAGGATGCTCGCCACGCTGTCGCCGCTCGGAAACCACCTGCCGGAAAACGCTAGAATGTTACGTCACTTGACCGGAGACGTGGATGAAGTTCGAAGTGCTCTCGGGCAGCCTTGCCCAAACCCCCGTTGACTGCCTCGTACTCGGCGTGCACGAGTCGGCCACCCTGTCGGGCACAGCCGCTGCCGTGGACCGTCGGTGCGGCGGCGCGCTCTCGAAAATACTGAAGCGCGGTGATTTCCCGGGCCGCTTGGGGGAGACCCTGTTGCTGCCGGCCCCGCCGCGAGTGAAAGCCACCCGCGTCCTGCTCGTCGGCCAGGGACCCCTGTCGGTGACCCGCAAGGGCTGGCGCAAGGCGCTCCATGCCGCCATTGCCGCCCTCGCCCGTACCCGCATCACCAGTGCCGCCGTGGCCCTCACCCGCCCCGCGCCCCGCGAACTCGATGACTACCTCTTCGGTCGTGCCGCCGCCCAGGTGGCGGATGCCGCGCTTTACCGCATCAACGATCTGAAATCGGGTCGCAAACCCAGCCTGCCCGCCCTCGAGCGACTGCGGTTCGGCCCCGTGCCGGCGCGAGGCGTGGCGGCTGCTCGTCGCGGCCTTGCACATGGCCACGCCTGCGCAATCGGCACGCGCTTGATGCGCGATCTCGCCAACCTCCCGGGCAATGTGTGCACGCCGAGCTATCTGGCCGATCAGGCCCACAAACTGGCTAAGTCGCACGCCTCGCTGCGAGTTCGTGTACTCGATGAAGCCGAGATCCGCGCCGAAAAAATGGGCTGCTTCCTCGCTGTGACGCAGGGGAGCGACCAACCTCCCAAGTTCATCGTGATCGAGCACAAGGCATCGCGCGGGCCGCGGGCTCCCGTGGTGCTTGTGGGCAAGGGCATCACTTTCGATACCGGCGGCATCTCGCTCAAGGACCCCGGCGCGATGGACGAGATGAAATTCGATATGTCGGGTGCCGCGACGGTGCTCGGCATGATGGCTGTGGTCGCCGAACTTCAGTTGCCGCTGAACGTGGTGGGACTCGTGCCCACCTGCGAGAACATGCCCAGCGGGCGGGCCATCAAGCCGGGTGACATCGTCACGAGTGCGGCTGGCCTCACCGTCGAAATCCTCAACACCGACGCCGAGGGCCGACTGATCCTTTGCGACGCACTGCACTACGCCCGGCGTTACAAACCGCAAGCAGTGATCGACATCGCAACCCTCACCGGCGCCTGCGTCATCGCACTCGGACAGCATCACACCGGCGTAATGACCAACGATGATGCGCTAGCTCGTGAACTCGTCGAATCGGGCTTACGCGCGGACGATCGCGCTTGGCAGCTGCCGTTGACTGAAGAGTACGGCGAGCAGCTCAAGAGTAACTTTGCCGATTTCGCCAACGTCGCGGGACGCGATGGCGGCGCGATTACAGCGGCCGCGTTCCTCGCCAAGTTCACCCAGGGGCTGCGCTGGGCGCACATGGACATCGCGGGGTCGACCTATCTCGGGGGGGCGCAGAAAGGCAGCACCGGACGCCCGATGGCCTTGCTCACCGACTTCCTACTGCGCCGCGCGCGACGATAGGCAGCAATGGATAAGGCTTACTCTCCGGGCGACATCGAGCGTCGCTGGTACGAGCGCTGGGAATCCTCCGGGCTGTTCGCACCGCAGGGCCAGGGGGCGGGCTACTGCATCGTAATCCCACCACCGAACGTGACCGGCACACTGCACATGGGGCATGCGTTCCAGGACACGATCATGGACGCGCTCACGCGTTACCACCGGATGCGCGGTGATGCGACCTTGTGGCAGCCCGGCACCGATCACGCCGGTATCGCCACTCAGATGGTGGTCGAGCGACAACTCGAAGCCGAGGGCTTGAGCCGAACGGCTTTGGGTCGAGACGCCTTCATCGAGCGGGTCTGGAAGTGGAAGGCTGAATCCGGCGGCACCATCGCTCATCAGCTGCGTCGACTCGGGGCGTCGGTGGACTGGTCACGCGACCGCTTCACCATGGATGAGGGCCTCTCGCGCACGGTGACCGAGGTTTTCGTTCGGTTGTATGAGGAGGGGCTGATCTACCGAGGCAAGCGCCTCGTTAACTGGGACCCCGTGCTGCAAACCGCCGTCTCCGATCTCGAAGTACTCAGCGCCGAGGAGGAAGGCTCGCTGTGGCACCTGCGTTATCCGCTGGAAGATGGCTCCGCTTACGTGGTCGTCGCCACCACTCGACCTGAAACGCTGCTCGGCGATGCCGCAGTCGCCGTCCACCCGGATGATCCTCGTTATGCCGCTCTGATCGGTCAACGTGTACGCCTGCCGATCGCTGACCGACTCATCCCGATCATCGCCGACACTTACGTCGATCCGGAGTTCGGCTCCGGCTGCGTGAAAATCACTCCGGCACACGATTTCAATGACTACGAAGTCGGTGCCCGGCATGGCCTCCCGCTAATCAATGTATTTACCCCAGACGCCCATCTGAACGAAGTGGCGCCGCCGGCGTTACGCGGACTCGATCGCTTCGAGGCGCGACGACAAATGATTGCGCAGCTGCAAGCGTCGGGGCTGATCGAGCGCATCGATAAACATACGCTGATGGTGCCTCGCGGCGATCGCTCTGGCGTCGTGATCGAGCCCTACCTCACCGACCAGTGGTACGTGAAAATCGAGCCGCTGGCGGGGCCCGCCCTAAAGGCGGTGGAGGACGGGACGATTCGTTTCGTACCTGAGAATTGGTCACGGACTTACTACGAGTGGATGCGTAACATCAAAGACTGGTGCATCAGCCGCCAGCTCTGGTGGGGCCATCGCATTCCGGCCTGGTATGACGCGCAAGGTCATGTGTACGTCGGTCGCTCGGAGGATGAAGTCCGCCGTGCGCACTCTCTACCCGACTCGATCGTCCTCACTCAAGACCCCGACGTGCTCGACACTTGGTTCTCGTCCGCGCTTTGGCCGTTTTCAACTCTAGGCTGGCCCGAGAAGACGGAGGCGCTGAAGCGCTTTTATCCAACGTCTGTACTCGTCACTGGCTTTGACATCATTTTCTTCTGGGTGGCCCGCATGATCATGATGGGCCTGAAGTTCATGGGTGATGTGCCCTTCCGTGAGGTGTACGTGCATGGCCTAGTGCGCGACTCCGAGGGCCAAAAGATGTCGAAGTCAAAGGGTAACGTCATCGACCCGCTGGATATCGTGGATGGCATCGAGCTCGAAGCGCTCGTTGCCAAGCGCACCCGCGGCCTCATGCAGACGCATCTGGCGCCTACGATCGAAAAGGCCACACGTAAAGCCTTCCCCGAGGGCATCACTGCGCACGGCACCGATGCGCTGCGCTTCACTTTCGCTTCGCTCGCGACCCAGAGTGCCGATTTACGCTTCGATCTCGCCCGAGTCGGTGGCTATCGGAACTTCTGCAACAAACTGTGGAATGCCTCGCGCTATGTGCTGATGACGCTCGAGGATGAAAGCGGTGCCGCGCGAGACCCAGAGCTGCGTACTGGCGCAATCACGCTGGGTGTCGCCGACCGTTGGATCCGTTCGCGCCTGGGTCGGACACTCGAGGAAGTGGATCGCGCCTTCGCCGAATACCGCTTCGACTACGCGGCGAGTGCGCTGTACGAGTTCACCTGGTACGAGTTCTGCGATTGGTACCTCGAACTCACCAAACCCATTCTCCAGTCGGAGGCGGCCTCGGCCGAGGCCAAGCGCGCGGCACGCCTGACCCTCGCGGTCGTGCTCGAGCGGGTGCTCCGCGCGCTGCATCCACTGATGCCCTTCGTCACCGAAGAAATTTGGCAGCGAATTGCCGCACATGCCGGCACCAAACGAGAAAACGATGTGTCGGTGATGATTGCTCCGTGGCCTCGGTCGCAAGACGATACGCGCGATGTCGAGGCCGAGCTCGACATCGAGTGGATCAAGGCTTTCGTGCTCGGCATCCGCCAGATCCGCGGCGAGATGGACATTAGCCCGTCACGCCGCCTGCCCGTGCTGCTCGAACAGGCCAGCGCTGACGATCGTGCCCGGGCAGACCGGTATGACGCCTATCTCGCCCGTTTGGCGGGACTGGAGGCACTGCGCTGCCTAGAGCCGAGCGAGACAGCACCCCCGTCTGCGGCGGCGGTGCTCGGCGGTATGCGCGCGCTGGTTCCGATGGCCGGACTCATCGACCCTGCGGCCGAGATTGCGCGATTGGACAAGCGCATTCAGAAGACCCGTGACGAGATTCGCAAAGCCACGGGCAAACTCGCCAACGAAAACTTCGTTCGCAATGCTCCCGCAGAGGTCGTGGCGCAGGAGCGCGGGCGCATCGCTGACTTCGAACGCGTATTGGCGAGCCTCGAGGAGCAGCTCGTACGGGTCAAACAACTCGGCTGATCGACAGACATGCTGCGAATCCTGCTCATTCTGCTGTTGTTGGCCGTAGTCGCCTACCTGCTGCGTCAGCGCCTGCGGCGCAGTCGGCTTGCGGTCGATCGCCAAGCATCCCGCCGTGCCATCCTCGAGGCGCGCGTACACCTGTGGAGACGCCTGCCTGCGGCTCTACAAGACGAGCTGCTCGAGCGGCTGGAGCAGTTTCTACTACGCGTACCGTTCACGGGCGCGAACGGACTTCAACTCACTGATGAAATGCGCATCGTGATCGGTGCCCAAGCTTGCCTGGTCACTCTCGGCGAGCCCGACTATCCGTTTGCATCACTGCACGGAATCACGGTCTATCCGGGTGAGTTCGTTGTCAAAGAGGAAGAACACGACGAGGACACCGGTGTGGTCACGGAGGGTTATCGCGCGATCTCCGGTCAGACCCTCGAGTCCGACCGGCTGGTGTTCTCGTGGCGCGATGTGGAAGAGGCCGAAAACCGCGACGATGGGTACAACGTGGTGATCCATGAGGTCACGCATTTTTTGGAGCATTCACGGCCCGGGGGTGACCCGGTCGCCCGAGCCGCGCTGCTATCGGCGCACGAAGAGCTGCAGCGCGCCGTGGACCGCGGCGAACAGACATTACTAGACCCTTACGGCACCGAGGATCTCACGGAGTTCCTGGCGGTTGCGGCAGAGGTCTTTTTTGAGCGCCCTGCGGAGCTTCGCGCCCGCCATCCAACCTTGTACGTTTTGTTGCGGGATTCGTTCCGGCTCGATCCGGCGAGCTGGCCTGGCGTCGAGACGCCGGTCTAAGCTTCAGGCGTATTGATCGGGATAGCGCGCCATGTCGGCGCGGAAATTCGTTCGCAGCTGTGCAAGATCTTGCTCGTAATTTGAGCTCGCCGTGAGCGGCGCGCCGATCCGCACTCGTCGCGCAGGGAAATCGAACGCGACCGGTACCATCGGCACTCCCGCTGCAAGAGCGATGCGGTGAAACCCTCGCTTCCACTCCGCGACACGGCGGCGGGTCCCCTCGGGAGCGATGGCAAGCACCATGCCCGAACGGCGCGCGAACTCGGTGACACAGGTGTCGACGACCGCGCCCGCCTGACTGCGATCAACCGGTATGCCTCCGAGGTAGCGACCGAGCCGACCAAAGGGCCCTCGCAGCGCTGTGTGTTTGGCGAGCCACGAGGCATCGAGACCCAGTGCGAAATAGACGAACAAGCCGATCACGAAATCCCAGTTCGAGGTATGCGGCGCAACCACCAGCACGAACTTGCGCAGCGGCGGCATCTGCCCCTCCACTCGCCAGCGAAACAAAGACAGCCCCGCGAGCCCGAGCCACCGCCGCCAGCGACTCGAGAACTGCGGAACCTGAGGCGGCATCGCTGGCGCGCGACTCATCGGCGCGACTCCGGGACTCGCCACAGCAACAATCCGCCTACGATGAACAACACAATCAACGAGGTGATCGACAGCCGCGAATTCCCGCTGACCAGCGCCACGACAGCAATCAGGATCGGCCCCAGAAAGCTCGCGAACTTACCCATCATGTTGTAGAAGCCGAAGAACTCGCCGCTCTTGCCTTCGGGAACGAGTCGCCCGAAGAACGATCGAGACAAGCTTTGAATGCCGCCCTGTACCAGACCCACCACCACCGCGAGCGCAAAAAACTCTGTCACCGAATCGAGGAAGTACGCGTACACGGTGGCCGCGAGATAGCCGCCGATACACAGCAAGATGCCGCGTTTGGCGCCGATCCGATCACCCAGCCAACCAAGGGCCAACGCTGAGGGGAACGCGACGAACTGCACCAGCAGCAACGCGGCGAGCAGGCTTGAACTCGGCAGACCAAGCGCAACACCGTAATCGACGGCCATCGTGTAAATGGTGTGCACTCCGTCGATGTAGAGCCAATAAGCGAGCAGGAACAGGGCGACCTGTCGATAACTGGCGATACGCCTGACGGTGAGCATTAGCTCGCGCAGCCCGTCGCGGGCGGCACGGAACAACCCGACTGGCGCGCCGGTGACCGGCGATTCGTGAACGTGGCGTGCCAGCGGCAACGAGAAGAGAAACCACCAGGCAGCTACGCTCAGGAACGACCACTGCACCGCCTCGGCGGCATTAGCGAGGCCGAACCACTCGGGCTGCATCGTCATCAGCACGTTGAACGCAAACAACACACCGCCGCCGAGATAGCCGAGCGAGTAACCGAAAGCGGAGACGCGATCGAACTCGTGTGGCTCGGCGACATCTAGAAGCAGCGCATCGTAGAAGATATTGGCGGCATTGAACCCGATGCCCGCGATCACAAAACACGCCGCTGCCCACACCCAGTCGCCCTGGCCGATGAACCCGAGCGCTGCTGTGCCGCTTACACCGAGCATGCTCCAGAGCAACAACTGCCGCTTGCGCCCAGCCGTGCGGTCAGCGATCGCACCGAGCACCGGAGCCAGTAAGGCGACGACGAGACCCGCGAGACCGTTGGCGAACCCGAGACGGGACGTACTGACCGTCGGATCGACCCCAGTGCTCCAGTACTGCTGGAAGAACACCGGAAAGAAACCCGCGAGGACAGTGGTCGCGAACGCCGAGTTGGCCCAATCGTACAGCGCCCAGGAAACGGTACTGCGGCGCTGGTAGGGACTCGTCATCTTAGGTGGCCTGCTCGCGTGTTTCCCGGAAGAGAAGGTCTGGCCAGCGCTCGACGGTCAGATCGAGGTTGACCCTCGAGGGAGCAAGATATACGAGGGCGCCGCTGTGATCCACCGCCAGGTTGTCGTAGGCCTTGGCACGGAACTCCTCGAGGCGTTTCGGATCATCGCCGTAGACCCAGCGTGCGGTGTGCACGCCGATGGGCTCGAAGGCGCATTGCACGGCGTACTCGTCCTGCAAGCGAAAGGCTACGACCTCAAATTGCAGCTGTCCGACGGCACCGAGAATCTGATCGTTATTGCGCAACGGTCGGAAAAGCTGCGTGGCGCCCTCCTCACACAATTGCGCCAGACCCTTGCTAAGCGCCTTCATCTTCAACGGATCCTTGAGTACGGCGCGCCGAAACAACTCTGGAGCGAAGTTAGGAACACCGGTGAAGACCAGCGACTCACCCTCGGAGAACGAATCGCCGATGTTGATGGTTCCGTGGTTATGCAGTCCGATGATATCGCCCGCATAGGCGTCCTCGGCCGCTGAACGGTCGGAGGCGAGGAAGGTCACGGCATCTGCAATACGCACGTCCTTGTCGAGCCGCACGTGGTGCAGTCGCATGCCGCGGGTGTACTTACCGGAGCACAGACGGAGGAACGCGATACGATCGCGGTGAGCCGGATCCATATTCGCCTGAATCTTGAAGACGAAGCCGGTAAGCGACTGCTCGGAAGGATCGACCGAACGCTGACGCGTCGCGCGCGGCAGTGGGCCCGGCGCGTGGGTGGTGAAGGCTTTCAGCAGTTCCTCGACACCGAAGTTCGAAATGGCCGAGCCGAAGAACACCGGCGTCTGTTTACCCGCACGGTACGATGCGAGATCAAAGGGCTGGGTCGCGCCGCGTACGAGCTCGATCTCATCATCGAAGGCCGCAGCTTCATCGCCGAGCAGCTCCCGCCCCGCATCGCTGTGCAGACCCTCGATGATGCGGTTCTCCCCCACTCGGCCGCGCTCGGCAGCCTCATAAACGTAAATCCGATCCTCGGTGAGGTGGTAGATACCCTTGAGGCGACGACCCATGCCAATGGGCCAGGTCACCGGCGCGGTGGCGATACCGAGCACGCGCTCGATCTCGTCGAGCAGCTCGATCGGTGCACGCCCCTCACGATCGAGCTTGTTGATGAAGGTCATGATTGGCGTATCGCGCAGCCGGCACACCTCCATCAGTTTGATGGTGCGCTGCTCGACGCCTTTGGCACAGTCGATCACCATCAACGCCGAATCGACAGCCGTCAGCGTGCGGTAGGTATCCTCGGAAAAGTCTTCGTGACCGGGCGTATCCAAAAGATTGACGACGCAGTTGTTGTACGGGAACTGCATCACCGATGAGGTGACGGAGATACCGCGTTGCTGCTCGAGCCGCATCCAATCGGACGTGGCATGACGGGCGGCCTTACGACCTTTAACCGTACCGGCCAACTGAATCGCCCCCCCGAACAGCAACAGCTTTTCGGTGAGCGTCGTCTTGCCGGCGTCAGGGTGCGAGATGATCGCAAACGTCCGGCGACGGGTGACTTCGGTGGCGAGGCTCATGTCAGCCGTAGTCGCATCACGACGGCATCTTCGCGACCGCCCTCTGCCTGGTAGTAACCCCGCCGCACACCCACTTGCTCGAGACCGAGCGAATGGTAGAGCCGGATAGCAGGCGTGTTGCTCGGGCGAACCTCGAGAAAGAGCTCGAGCGCTCCAACAGCTCGGGACAACTCAAACAAATGCTCAAGCAGCCGACGACCCAGACCGCGGCAGCGAAAATCCGCTGCCACACATACGTTGAGCACGTGCGATTCACCCGCTCCGACGCTAAGAATGGCGTAGCCGACGATCGTCCCGTCGAACTCCGCCACCCGACACAAATAGCCCGCTCGCACACAGTCGCGAAAGATCCCCTCGGTCCAAGGAAACGCGTAGGACTCCCGCTCGATGGCGATCACCGATGGGACATCGGGTTCGCGCATCGGACGCATGACCAGCGTGGGAATGGGTAGCACTTGGGGCGCGGTGGCCATCGGGTCAAACACTCGTCGAGGCAGATAACTCGGCGAAACTGCGACGGGCGAACTTGAGATCCTCCCAGGCCTTGCGCTTCTCGCCGGGGCTGCGCAAGAGATAGGCCGGATGATACGTGACGATCACCGGCGTGTTGAGCGGACCGAAGCGATGAATCTGGCCACGCAAAGATCCGAGCGGTCGATCCGTTCCGAGCAGGTTCTGCGCTGCAACACGACCGACCGCCAAGATAATTCGCGGTCTAACGAGTGCAACTTGTTGCTGCAGGTACGGGAGGCACTCGGCCACCTCGTCTGGCTTTGGGTCGCGATTATCGGGTGGCCGGCACTTGAGGATGTTCGCGATGAACACCCGCTCGCGCGGCAGCTCGATGGCCGCGAGCATTGCCGTGAGCAGTTGCCCGGCCGCTCCGACGAAAGGCTCTCCCTGCCGATCCTCCTCGGCACCGGGCGCCTCGCCGATCACCATCCACTCGGCATGCCGATCGCCGGTCCCAAATACGGTACGCGTGCGGCAGGTGTGCAAGGCACAACGCGTGCACTCTGAGACCGCCTGCTCGAGTACGGGCCATTCATCCGTCGGTACGGCAGCAGTCTGCAAAACCGGGGCGCGTGGCACCCAACGGTCGATACCGAGCGCGTCGAGATAACGCGCGCGGCGGGCTGCATCGCTCATGGTCTACCTAAGCTGCCGCGACGCACTCGGCGCAGCACCCAGAGAGCGGGTGCGAGCGCGACGTAAAGGGAGAACAGTATCAGCAGCATCGGCGGCGGCCAGGCGGCCACGAACGCCAGCGAGATCGGCACGATCACGAAATAGAAAAACTTGACGCGAGCGTTCCAGTCGATCTGCTTGATGCTTGGGTAAGGAATGCTCGAGACCATCAGCGCGCCGGCGATCGCACACACCGAGAACGTGAGGCTCAACTCTATCAACCCAGGCTCGCTCCACGCTGCCCACTCGCTCGCAAACCATACGTAGGCTGCAACGAGACCCGCAGCCGAGGGACTCGGCAGTCCCTCGAAGTAACGCTTGTCCGCCGATGGCGCACGCGAGTTGAAACGCGCAAGCCGCAGCGCCGCACAAGCGGTGTAGAAAAACGCCGATATCCAGCCAAAGCGCGCCCAGGCCTCGCCATATTCCGCAATGGCCGCAAAACCCCACTGATAAGCCACGAGTGCCGGTGCGACCCCGAAAGCAACCATGTCAGCGAGACTGTCGTATTCCTTGCCGAAGGTGCTTTCGGTTCGGGTCCAGCGGGCTACGCGACCATCGAGACCATCGAAAATCATCGCAACATAGATGGCAATGCTGGCACGCGCGAAGTCGCCATTGATAGCTGCCACGATCGCAAAGAACCCGCAGGCGAGGCAGCCAGTCGTGAACAGGTTTGGCAGCAGATAGATGCCGCGTCGGGTTGGCGAGTCGGGCCGAGGGGCGGTGGTGGGTTCCGAATTCACAGGAATCGGGTGCTCGGGTCAGAAAAACAACCCATCATAGGCGGCAGAACCTTTCGGGACAATCAGGACGTCCGTAACATGGCGCACCGAGTTCCGCTGGAGACTTCGCCCGCATGCGCTGGTCACGTTATCCGATCAATACCGTCAAGGAGACCCCGTCCGAGGCCGAGGTCATCAGTCACCAGTTAATGCTGCGATCGGGTCTGATCCGACGGCTCGCTGCCGGCATCTACACCTGGACTCCTTTCGGTTTGCGTACGCTGCGCAAGGTCGAGCAGATCATCCGCGAGGAGATGGACCGCGCTGGCGCCCTCGAAGTACTCATGCCGGCGGTGCAGCCCGCGGAGCTGTGGCAGGAATCAGGCCGGTGGGACCAGTACGGCCCCGAACTGCTGCGACTGAAAGATCGTCATCAGCGCGACTTCGTGATCGGGCCGACTCACGAGGAAGTGATCACCGATCTTGCGCGTCGGGAGCTGAAGAGCTACCGACAGCTGCCAGTGAACTTTTATCAAATCCAGGTGAAGTTCCGCGACGAAATCCGTCCGCGTTTCGGCGTGATGCGCGGCCGCGAGTTTTTGATGAAAGACGCCTACTCCTTCCATGCGTCGCAGGCGTCGCTGCAAGAAGGTTATGAGGCGATGCGGGATGCCTACGTGCGAATGTTTACCCGCATG
Source organism: Steroidobacteraceae bacterium (assembly GCA_049425405.1). GTDB lineage: Bacteria > Pseudomonadota > Gammaproteobacteria > Steroidobacterales > Steroidobacteraceae > UBA964. Next base: position 44,211 of record JBMSXG010000003.1, on the reverse strand, counting down.
GGTCTCGAATTTCGTCCGGTGAAGGCCGATACGGGCTCGATTGGCGGCACGGCCTCGGAGGAATTCCAGGTACTCGCCGACTCAGGGGAAGACGCCATCGCCGTCTCCGATGGCCCTGATCAGTATGCCGCCAACCTCGAGCTCGCCCCCGCTTTGCCGCCGAGCACCGCTCGGGCCGCTCCTGCGGCATCGCTTGCCAAGGTGTCTACGCCCGCACAGCGCAGCATCGATGAGGTGGCGCGTCATCTCGGTATCCCAACCGCGCGCACCCTCAAGTTATTGCTCGTCGAAGGCAGCGAGGGCGGTGTCGTGGCGTTCGCGATCCGCGGCGATCACGAACTCAACGCCGTCAAGGCGCAAAGGCTGCCAGGGGTTGCGAGCCCGCTGCGCATGGCGACCCGCGAGGCGGTGCTCGCCGCCACAGGCTGCGAACCGGGATTCCTTGGGCCGATCGGACTGCGCTGTCCGCTGTATGCCGATCACGCCGCGTTAGTACTGGCCGATTTCGTGTGCGGAGCCAACGAGGCGGATCACCATTACACCGGCGTGAATTGGGGACGAGACCTGCCGCAACCGCAGGGCGTTGACGTACGCAACGTCGTGGCGGGTGACCCAAGTCCGGGCGGCGCCGGTACGCTCACGATTCGTCGAGGCATCGAGGTCGGACATATTTTTCAACTTGGCAAGAAGTACAGCGAGGCCCTACAGGCGAGCGTGCTCGATGAGGCTGGCAAACCGCTCGTGATGTTCATGGGCTGCTACGGAATTGGCGTCACGCGAATCGTCGCCGCAGCCATCGAGCAGAACCACGACGCGGCGGGCATCATTTGGCCAGAGCCGATCGCCCCGTTCAGCGTGGTCGTCGTGCCCCTCAACACCAATAAGTCACCGCGGGCCCTGCAGGCCGCCGAAGCCCTGTACGAGCAATTGCAGAGCCGCGGCTTTGACGTGCTGCTCGATGACAGGGATGCGCGGCCAGGCGTGAAATTCGCAGATGCGGAGCTGCTCGGTATCCCACACCGAATCGTGGTCTCTGACCGCGGTCTCGATGCAGGACGTCTCGAGTACCGCCACCGTCGGGCGAGCGCTAACGAGGACTGGCCCGTTGACGAGGTGGTCGCACGCCTTGAGGCTAAACGCTCATGAGCGGCGCAGACTCGGCCGAGATCTTGGTCGTCTACTACTCCCGTCACGGAGCGACTGCCGAACTTGCACGCCAGATCTGTCGTGGCGTCGAATCCGTGACCGGTGCGAGCGCCACCCTGCGCAGCGTGCCCGAGGTCTCCTCCGAGCCGGAGCGTCCGGTACGAGCTGTGCCGGACACCGGCGCGCCTTGGGCGACGCATGATGATTTGCGGCGGTGCGACGGCTTGTTGATCGGTAGCCCGACACGCTTCGGCAATGTGGCAGCACCGATGAAACATTTTCTCGATGGAACGAGCGCGCTCTGGGCCGCGGGCGCACTGCGCGGTAAACCCGCCGGCGTCTTCTCGGGCAGCAGCAGCCTGCACGGCGGACAGGAGTCGACCCTGCTGACGATGCTGATCCCGCTACTGCACCACGGCATGCTCATCGCGGGCGTGCCCTACTCTGAGCCCGCGCTCTCGGCCACCCGCACCGGCGGAACACCCTACGGTGCGACGCACTTCACACCGCACGGCACGCCTTTCGCTCTCAGCGACGAGGAACGCGCTGTCGCTCGCACCCAAGGGATGCGAATCGCCACGCTCGCCCTAGCCCTCAAGGCTCGCCGAGGGTCTCTCTGACAAACGGGATCGTCACGCGTCGCTGCGCGGACAGCGAGGCCACGTCGATCTGCTCGAGTAATTCGCACAGCGAGACCATGTCGCGCGGAAATCGACGTAACAAGTAGCGCAGAGTGTCGTCAGGTAACTCGAACCCACGCGCTGCGGCACGCCGCCGTAGCGCCTCGGCCTGGCCTTCCTCATCAAGGGGACGCAGTTGAAACACCTCGGCCGCGGCGAGTCGCGAAGCAATATCAGCGAGGTGCCAATCGAGGCTTACTGGTGACTGGCTGGCCGAGATCACCAGGCCGCTGCCGCGCTCCTCGATCTGCCGGTACAAAGTAAACATCGCTCGCTCGACGGCAGGATCCTCGAGCCGTACGTCAAGATCATCGAGACACACGAGCTCGAATGCAGAGAACCCTTCGAGCGTCGCTGCATCGAGCGTCGGAAGTTGTGCGCAGGGTAAGTAGCCCACTCGATGCCCGCGCGATGCCGCTTCGAGCACCGTTGCTTGTAACAGGTGTGTGCGTCCGAGCCCCGCTGCGCCCCATATCCACACGATCCCGCGTTCACCACTGGCCAGTCGTCGCAGTCGTTGAACTAGCTCGATGTTCTCGCCAGCAACGAATACCTCGAAGCTCGTACGCTCGCGCAAACGTATTCCGAGAGGCAGCTGCTGCATGGAATCAGCGAGTCGGCTCGGTCAGCGCCCACGCACGACGCAAAAAGCGCGCCAGATAGTCCGCACCAGAGCAGACTGTCGTGATGAGCGTCACGCCGGCTAGCACGAGCAGCGGCTCGGCAAGCGATAACTCGAATGTGGCCTGTGACATTGCACCGACGATGACGACGATCTGCAGGGCCGTGTTGACCTTGGAGAGCACCGTCGGATGACCCTGCAGCGGACCGAACCACACTCGAAACACGAGTGATCCCGCACCGATCATGACATCTCGAGCAATGACAGCTGCTGCGAGCCAAGCGGGTACGAGGCCCTGCCAAGTGCAGGTCAGAAACACGGCCACCAGCAGCAATTTGTCGGCTACAGGATCGAGCACGCGACCGAGATCCGACGTCCAGCCGAAACGCTTCGCGAGATAGCCGTCGAGCCCGTCCGATACCGCAGCGATCACGAACAGCGTCAAAGCCGACGACCAAGCGCCACGCTCGATGGCTACAACGATCGGCCAGACGAGCGCGATACGCAGCAGGCAAATCGCATTCGGAAGGTGACGAAGCACGGCGCTCTCAGGGACGGTAACGGAACACGGGCACGGAGCCACGGGCCGTCTCACGGGTAAATCGACCCGAGCGGCTCAGAGCCTCGGCAAGACCCGACGCGCCACCCGAAACCTCTAACTTAAACACAGCGGAGGAACCCTCGAGCTCCAGCGGATCGACGCGCCCTGCCCCAGGCAATAACGCCAGCGCGCGCTCGACGGCCGTGTACTCCTTGAGAGAACCGATGCCGACGATCCGAACTTGCAACGATTCCACGGGACGAGCGCTCGAGGCCTGATCGCTGAGCGCGAACCAATCGACCGCAGCCTCGATCCCCGCGGTCGTACCCCCTGAAAAGGCCGTTGATCCCGCCCCCTCGAACAGCGTCCACTGCCAATCCGACCCGTCCGATTCGGCCACAAGTGCCGCGTCGGCCCCGACACGACGAGCGGCGGCGAGTGCCAAGTCGGCAGTCAACTCTCCCACCCCGGCCAGCCCGACGGCCGAGGCGGCGCTCAGGCGTAGCGGCAGACCGCGCTCGGCAGCGCTGCGCTCGAGGGCGAGCCGAACCGCCTGCGGATCGGCCCCTAGCGGAGCCGACAGAACCACAGCCAGCACCACCGGTCGCCATTCACCCCAGACCGGCTGGCCGAGCGCCTTCACGGCACCTGTCAGGGCTGCCGAATCGAATGTGACGCGCGCCGGGGAGGACCCGGCGGCAGGCAGAAAAAGCTGTACGAAACGTCGGGCATCGCGACGCAGCGGCTCGAACACCGGATCGTCCGCCGCAGAACGCCGCCCGGTGACCCGCACGAGCGCGATACGCATGGCCTCGACGAAGAGCTCGTCGCCGGCCGCCTCGACGACGACCTCACCGACCGGCACCCGCTCGAGCGCAGACGCCGCCGACGCGCCAAGCATGAGACATAGGGCCCACGCGAAACGGCTGCGTCGCCGCGGGGAAATGGAGTCTCGGGTCGCCATGATGGGAAGCGCGTACAATATCACAGGGTTTTCGTTCTCCCGGTTCGTCATGTCGCACTCTTCCTCGGACTCGCCCGGACTCACGTATCGCGATGCGGGCGTCGACATCGACGCCGGCGACGCCCTGGTCGAGCGTATTAAGCCGCTGGTTCGCCGGGCGCAGCGTCCGGAGGTCCTCGCGGGGATCGGTGGATTCGGCGCGCTCGTTGAGCTGCCGGTGGGCCGCTGGAAACGACCGGTGCTGGTCTCTGGCACCGACGGCGTGGGTACCAAGCTACGCCTCGCCATCGACACGGGACGCCACGACGGGATCGGCATCGATCTGGTGGGCATGTGCGTCAACGATGTCGCCGTACAGGGCGCTGAACCGCTCTTTTTCCTTGATTACTATGCCACCGGAAAACTCGAAGTCCCGGTCGCAGAGCGGGTCATCGCAGGCATCGTCGAGGGCTGCAAACTCGCGGGATGTGCGCTGGTCGGCGGCGAGACGGCTGAAATGCCCGGGATGTACCACCACGGCGACTACGATCTGGCCGGATTTTGCGTCGGCGTAGTGGAGAAGGACGCGATCATCGACGGACGCGACATCAAGCCTGGAGATGCCGTCATCGGCCTCGCCTCCTCCGGGCCGCACTCGAACGGTTACTCCCTGATCCGCAAACTGATCGAGGTCGCGGGCGCCTCCGCGGACACGACCGTCGAGGGCCGATCCTTGTTCGATCGATTACTCGCACCTACACGCATCTACGTGCCCTCGATGCTTGCACTCGCCCGTGCTCTGCCGGTGCGTGGCTTTGCGCACATCACGGGCGGCGGACTAACGGACAACATTCCACGGGTACTTCCGGATGACTGCGCGGTCACGCTGGAGCGAAACGCCTGGCCACGCGACCCGGTGTTCGAGTGGCTGCAGTCGGCAGGACGTATCGCCGATGACGAAATGCACCGCACATTCAACTGCGGCATCGGCATGGTCGCAGTGGTCGCCGCCGGCGACGCAGAGCGCGCGGTCGAGATACTGCACGAGTGTGGTGAGCAGGCGAGCGTGATTGGCGCGGTGCACGCGGGCGCTGGCGACGTCCTAATTCTTTGATTTAGGCATCGTGCATCGACTCGCCATCCTGCTCTCCGGTGCCGGCTCGAATATGCAGGCGATCGTTTCGGCCTGCCGCCGAGGCGAGATCTTGGCGGACCCCGTGCTGGTGCTCTCGGACCGGCCGAACGCCGCTGGGCTTGCTCGGGCGAGCGAACTCGGTGTCTCGGCCCGCGCTTTGCCGATCGACGCGAACGAGTCGCGAGACCAGTACGACCTGCGTTTACTTTCGGCCATCGAGGAAAGCGGCGCCGATACTGTCGCTCTCGCCGGCTACATGCGCATCCTGAGCACGCCCTTCGTCGCCGCACTTCAGGGTCGACTGCTCAACATTCATCCCTCGCTGCTGCCACGTCACAAGGGATTGCATACCCACCGGCGCGTCCTCGAGGCGGGCGACGAGCGACACGGCGCAACCGTGCACTTCGTCACCCCTGAACTCGATGGCGGACCCGGGGTGTTGCAGTCCGTAATTGCCGTACGATCGGGCGATACCGAGTCTTCGCTCGCCGAGCGGGTTAGACGGTGTGAGCACGTGATCTACCCGCGTGTGCTCGGCTGGTTGGCCAGCGATCGACTACGATGGCACGACGGCCGCGCGGTACTCGACGGGAACTCACTGTCCTCGCCCATGGTCGAATCTTTCGAATGGTGAGGCACATCGACATAGCTTTAAAACTTGCTCGATCGAGCATGCTAGTGCTGCTCGGCGCCCTTACCGGCACGGCTCACGCCGCCCCCAACGAGGCGCTCGCGCCGTTTCGCGCGACCTTTGATGTGGTCTTCCTCGGAGTCGAGGCGGGGACAAGCACGCTCGAACTGGCCCGCGAATCCGACGACCGGTGGCGTTACGAATCTCACAATAAGGCTCGCGGACTCTTCCGCCTCGCATTCCCGGACGAGATCCTGCAGTCCAGCGTGCTGGAGGTCACGGAATCCGGGCCACGTCCCTTGCGATATCGCGCCGATGACGGCGGCGAGAGCACCGAACGTGATATCTCGCTCGACTTCGATTGGGTCGCAGGTCGCGTGCGCGGTCTTGCGGAAACGCGGCCCGTCGATCTAGCCCTGCCTGCAGGCACGCAAGATGCCATGACGGTGCAGCTGGCGCTGATGCTGGCATTGCGACGCGGCGAGTCGCCGCAGCGTTACTCGCTGATCGATAAGACTGAGCTGAAAACCTACCTCTATCGCAACGAGGGCCGGACACGACTGTCCACACCCTCGGGCGAGGTCGATGCAGTCATCTGGTCCAGCGGACGCGAGGGATCCAACCGCGTCACCCGCGTGTGGTACGTGCCGGCTTGGGGCTACTTGCCGGCCAAGGCTGAACGGCGCAAGGGCGATCGGATCGAGTGGACGATGCGACTGCGCAGCCTCGATCGCCTGCAATAATCGACGACTCTCAGGTGCGCGGCAGAGTCACGCCGCGTTGACCCTGATATTTGCCACCCCGATCGCGATAAGAGGTCGAGCACACCTCGTCGCTCTCGAAGAACAGCATCTGCGCAACGCCCTCGTTGGCGTAGATCTTTGCCGGCAAGGGCGTCGTATTGGAAAACTCAAGAGTGACGTGACCCTCCCATTCGGGCTCGAGCGGCGTGACGTTCACGATGATGCCGCAACGCGCATAGGTAGACTTGCCGAGACAGACCACGAGAACGCTACGCGGAATGCGAAAATACTCGACGGTGCGCGCGAGGGCGAACGAGTTTGGTGGGATGATGCAGACGTCGGAGTCGACGTCGACAAAACTCTTCTCGTCGAATGCCTTCGGATCGACGATGGTCGAGTTGATGTTGGTAAATATCTTGAACTCGCGGGCGCAGCGCACGTCGTAGCCGTAGCTCGACGTCCCGTAAGAGACGATGCGCTGCCCATCGACATGGCGCACCTGCTCGGGTGCAAACGGCTCGATCATGCCGTGGGAAGCGGCCATGCGACGTATCCAATGATCGGACTTGATGCTCATGTGTCCTCGACGACGATTTTCGGGAAAGCGCTGCTGCGGTCACGTTGACGACGGGCGAGCTCGCCGGCCGTTCGACGCGCAAGATTGAGATAAGCGTCGGCTCGCGGGCCCTCAGGCTCCGCCACGACGGTGGGCCGGCCGCCATCGGCCTGCTCGCGGATACGTGCATCGAGTGGCAAGTTACCTAGCAGCTGCACGCCGTACTGTGCCGCCATACGCGCGCCGCCACCCTCGCCAAACACGTGCTCTGCGTGGCCGCATTGGCTACACACGTGCACGCTCATGTTCTCGACGATGCCGAGCACCGGCACGTTGACCTTTTCGAACATCCGCAGACCCTTGCGCGCGTCGGCCAGGGAGATGTCTTGCGGCGTGGTGACGATGATCGCACCCGAGACCGGAACGCGCTGACACAACGTGAGCTGAATGTCGCCCGTTCCCGGCGGCAGGTCGATGACGAGATAGTCGAGCTCACCCCACTCGGTGTCCGACAACAACTGGTTCAGCGCCGAAGTCACCATCGGACCTCGCCACACCATGGGTTGCTCTACGTCAACGAGGAAACCGATCGACATGGCCGCAAGACCATACGCTCGCAGGGGGATCAGCCGCTTGCCGTCCTTGGAGGTCGGTCGCTCGCCCTGCAGGCCAAGCATGATCGGCTGGCTGGGGCCGTAGATATCGGCATCCAGCAGACCGACGCGCGCCCCCTGAGCCGCCCACGCGAGTGCCAGGTTCACGGCGACCGTGGACTTGCCCACGCCACCCTTACCCGAGGCGACCGCCACGACGTTACGAATACCCGGCAACGGCGTCAGACCCCGCTGCACCGCATGTGAGCGGATCTGCGGAGCGAGCTCGAGCTGTACGGGGACATCGAGGCCAGCCTCGGCGAGGTGTCGCGTCAGCGCTGCTGAGAGCAACGGTTCGTAGCCACCCGTCGGAAACCCGAGTTCGACCCTGACGTGTAAGCGGTCATCGCGCCAATCGACCGAGCGGATGGCCTGCGCTTCATCAAGCGTCTGGCGCATACACGGCTCGTAGTAGCGGGCGATCTCAGCGGCGATCGTCGTGGTGTCGACGGAGCGGGACATGGGCGTAATTCTAGCCGCTACGGGTCCCGCCCGCGCTGCCCGTGCGATAATCCACGCATGCCCCGCCAGATCCTCGTCACCAGCGCCCTACCGTATGCGAATGGCCCGCTGCACTTCGGTCACATCATCGAGGCCGTGCAGACTGACGTCTGGGTTCGCTTTCAGAGGATGCGTGGCCACAACTGCCTTTACGTCTGCGCCGAGGACACGCACGGCACGCCGATCATGATCAAGGCCCAGAACGAGGGGCTGACGCCGGAGGCGCTGATCGCCCGTATCGCCGCCGACCACCGCGCCGACTACGAAGGATTTCTCATCGGCCACGATCAATTCCACTCGACTCACTCGGCCGAGAATCGCCATTTCACCGATTTGATGTTCGCACGCTTGAAATCTGCGGGGCACATCACCCAGCGCAGCGTGCGTCAGGCCTACGACGAGCGCGCCGGGATGTTTTTGCCTGATCGCTACGTCCTCGGCACCTGCCCGCGTTGCAAAGCGCCCGACCAGTACGGCGACAGCTGCGAAGTTTGTGGAGCTACCTACTCGCCTGCCGAACTCATCGATCCCAAATCCACCCTCTCGGGTACAACGCCCGTGTGGCGCGAGTCCGAGCACCTGTTTTTTGCACTCGGTCGATTCGAGTCGATGCTGCGCGAGTGGGTTGCGAGCGGATCGCTGCAGCCCGCCGTACGCGCCAAACTCGACGAGTGGTTCGATAGCGGGCTGCAGGACTGGGATATCTCGCGCGATGCGCCCTATTTCGGTTTCGAGATCCCGGGCTATCCAGGAAAATATTTTTACGTCTGGTTCGATGCGCCGATTGGATATCTCGGCAGTCTCAAGGCGCTGTGCGAGCGTCGTGGGTTAGATCTCGAGGCGTTTCTACGGCCCGACTCACCGATCGAGCTGCACCATTTCATAGGCAAGGACATCAGTTACTTCCATACGCTCTTCTGGCCTGCGGTGCTGCACGGTTCGGGCATGAGACGCCCCACTGCAGTGCACGTACACGGTTTCCTCACGATCGACGGACAGAAGATGTCGAAGTCGCGTGGCACGTTCATCACGGCCCGTCGCTATCTGGAGCGCCTGCCGCCGGAAGCCTTACGATATTACTTCGCAGCCAAACTTGGCCCGGGCGTCGACGACATCGACCTATCGCTCGACGACTTCACTGCGCGCGTCAACGCCGACCTGGTGGGTAAGCTGGTCAACATCGCCAGTCGCTGTGCGGGGTTCATCACCCGTGGGGGCGGCGAGCTCGCCACGCAATTGCCGGACCCTGCGCTGTACCAGGAGTTCACCGCAGCAGGCGAAAGGATTGCGAGCCTGTACGAGACTCTGGACTATGCACAGGCGATGCGCGAGATCATGGCTCTCGCCGACCGGGCCAACCAATACGTCGATGCGCGCAAACCCTGGGCGCTGGCCAAGGACCCCGCTAAAACGGAAGAGGTTCGATCGGTTGCCACTCAGGGTCTCAATCTGTTCCGAGTGTTGATGGTGTATCTCGCTCCGGTGCTACCAAAAATAGCCTGCGATGCGGCCGGCTTCCTCGGTGCGCCGCTCGCGCGCTGGTCAGAGATCGACTCGCCGCTGCTCGGGACGACGCTCGCACCCTACCAACCGCTCGCGCAGCGCCTCGATCCAAAGATCGTCGCTGAGCTGGTGGAGTCAGACTCCCAAAAGGAATCGGAGAAGTCCGTGGATCACATCTCGATCGATGATTTTCGCAAGGTGGATCTTCGGATCGCGACCGTGCTCGAGGCGAGCACCGTTGAGGGCTCAGACAAGCTACTGAAACTCACGCTCGGTCTCGGTACAGAGCGCCGAACGGTATTCTCAGGAATCCGCGCCAGCTACGCACCCGAGACGCTGCTTGGTCGCCAAGTGGTGATGGTCGCGAATCTCGCGCCACGCAAGATGCGTTTTGGAATCTCAGAAGGCATGGTGCTGTGTGCCGCCGACGCGAGCGGCCGGGTGTATCTGCTCTCGGCCGATACCGGCGCGGACGGCGGCATGCCCGTCAGTTGAGTCTCGGAGCTACTGTGGACGTCGATGCGATCCACGCGCTGCTACCGCAGACTCAGTGTACGCGCTGCGGGTACGCGGGCTGTCGACCCTACGCTGAGGCGATCGCTCGAGGCGATGCGGCCATTAATCGTTGCCCACCGGGCGGTAGCGACACGCTGCAGCGATTGTCGCGGCTCACAGGCGTACCTGCCCCACCGACGATTGACCCTCAGTGCGGGGTCGAGGGCCCGCCGCAGATCGCCGTCATCGATGCCACACGCTGCATCGGCTGTGCACGCTGTCTGCCCCCCTGTCCGGTCGATGCGATCGTCGGCGCCTCGCGTCAGTTACACGTCGTGCTCGAAGAGCTGTGCACCGGCTGCGAGCTGTGTATCGCTCCCTGCCCGGTTGATTGCATCACGCTCATTCCGCGCAGCACGCACGCACCGCACTCCCCCGAGCCTGCCCCGGCCCTCAATCTGCGGCGTTTCGAGGCCCATGAACAGCGACGCGAACGACGCGAGGCTGAACGCCGGACGCTGCTCGCCGAGCGCAAGCGACGCATTACCTCACCACCGCGATGAATCCTGCCGAAAGACAAGCGATGTTCGAGCGCCTGCGGGCCCGCAACCCGCACCCGACCACCGAGTTGGAGTACGCGAGCCCGTTCGAGTTATTGATAGCCGTGATCCTCTCCGCGCAGGCCACCGACCGCAGCGTCAATCTCGCTACGCGAAAACTATTCCCCAAAGCACGTACACCGGCGGCGCTACTCGCACTCGGCGAGGCGGAACTGACGGACTGCATCCGTACCATTGGGCTGTATCGCAGCAAGGCGAAACATGTCATGGCAAGCTGTCGACTGCTCATCGAGCAGCACGGCGGCGAGGTACCCCGCACGCGCGAGGCACTGCAGGCCTTGCCGGGCGTCGGTCGTAAAACGGCCAACGTCGTGCTCAACACGGCCTTCGGGGAACCGACGATGGCGGTAGACACCCACATCTTTCGCGTCGCGAACCGGACGGGGCTCGCTCCTGGCAAAACCGTGCTAGCCGTCGAGCGCAATCTCCTTCGACGTATCCCGACCGAGTTTCTCAAGGATGCGCACCACTGGCTGATCCTGCATGGCCGCTACGTCTGCAAGGCCCGCAAGCCCGACTGTCCGAGCTGCCCTATCGCAGATCTTTGTCGCTATCGTCGCAAGACGCGTGCCGCTAATTGAGATGCTGTTCGACTCCTCACGCGAATCTCTGCGTCGTCAATGGCTCGAAGCCTGGCACAAGGCTCGCAACGGCGCGCTGCTGAGCCCACTCGAGAGCCAGCTTGTCAGCGTTTTGGAAGAGCATCCGGAGTATCATGCCTGGCTCGAACAAGGCGAATCCGTCCTCCATCGTGAGCGCTCCGAGGAGCACGGCGGCACGAATCCCTTCCTGCACCTCTCAATGCATCTCGCTCTGCGCGAGCAGGTCGCAACTAACCGTCCCGGAGGCATCACGGAACTCCATGCACGACTCGCGGCACGCAGCTCTCGCCACGAGGCAGAGCACGCCATGATGGAAGCGCTGGGTCAGGCTTTGTGGGAGTCTCAGCGCGCCGGCGTCGCACCCGACGAACAGCGCTATCTCGATTCGCTGCGCCGGCTTATTCCGCCGCGCGCCTGACAGAAAGACCCCGCCATCAGCGGGCTTTCTTCTTCGGCACGTACAGATCGGTCAGCGTGCCCTCGAAAGCCTCAGCCGAGAAGGCGATCGACTCCGACAGAGTCGGATGCGGATGGATCGTGAGACCGACGTCTGCCGCATCGGCTCCCATCTCGATCGCCAGCGCGATCTCACCGATCAGCTCACCGGCGTTCGGACCGACCAGCCCGCCGCCGAGGACGCGATGAGTTTCGGGATCGAACAGCAACTTGGTGAATCCCTCGTCTCGACCCTGCGCGAGCGAGCGACCACTCGCCGCCCATGGGAAGACACCCTTCTCGATGATGATACCGCGCGATTTAGCCTCGGTCTCCGTGAGACCCACCCACGCGACCTCCGGGTCGGTATACGCGACGGACGGGATCACGCGCGCGTCAAAGGCTCGTTTCTCGCCCGCGATAACCTCCGCCGCGACCTTGCCCTCATGGGTCGCTTTATGCGCGAGCATCGGCTGCCCGACGACATCGCCGATCGCGAAAATGTGCGGTACGTTGGTGCGCAGCTGGCGGTCGACCGGGATAAAGCCACGCTCGTCGATCCGAACGCCAGCACGCCCCGCGTCAATCTGTGTGCCGTTTGGTCGACGTCCGACGGCCACGAGCACACGATCGTAGAGCTGCGGCTCCGGCGCGCCCTGCCCCTCGAACGTTACGCGCATACCGTCTTTCTCGGCGACTACGGCCTTGACCTTCACGCCGAGCAAGATTTGCTCGAAACGCTTGCGTAGCCGCTTCTCGAGCGGACGGACCAGATCAGTATCAGCACCCGGCATCAGCTGAGTCATCAACTCGACGACGCTCACCTTCACGCCGAGCGCGTCGTACACGCAGCCCATCTCCAGCCCGATGATCCCGCCGCCGATCACGAGCATCCGCTTCGGCAGGGAGGCGAGCTCGAGAGCGCCCGTGGAATCGATCACGCGTGGGTCTTGCGGCACAAAGGGCAGACGAACAGGCTCCGAGCCCACGGCGATAATGCAGTGATCGAAGCTCACCCGCCGATCGCCATCCGGTCCGCGCAACTCCACCATATGCGACGAGAGGAATACCGCCTCGCCATGCATCACCGTGACGCGACGCTGCTTGGCAAGCATCGTGAGACCACCCGTCAGCTTGCCCACCACACCGGACTTCCAAGAGCGAAGCTTGTCGAGATCGATACGCGGCTCGTCGAAAACGATGCCGTGCTCGGCCATCGCGGCGGCCTCGTCGACGACTTTGGCGGCGTGTAGCAAGGCCTTAGACGGGATACAGCCGACGTTGAGGCAAACGCCTCCGAGCGTCGACCAACGCTCGATCAAGGTCACTTCCAGACCGAGATCAGCCGCACGAAACGCAGCGGTGTAGCCACCGGGACCGGCGCCGAGCACGAGCAGCTTGGCATGATGATCGGCGCCCTCAATCGGTGGCGCGGACGAAGGCACAGGTGCAGGTGCTGGTGCTGGTGCAGACGCAGGCGCCGCCACAGCGTCGCTCTGCAGTCGAGCGATCAGCGTGCCTTTGGATACTTTTGCGCCGCGGGCCACGAGTAGTTCGGTGACCACTCCCGCAACCGGACTCGGGACGTCCATCGACGCTTTGTCGGTCTCGAGCGTGAGCAACGGGGCGTCGACATCGACCCGATCACCGAGCTTTACCAGCACGTCGATGACCGGCACTTCGGTGAAATTACCGAGATCCGGGATGTGAATGTCGACGATTGCCACGCCTGTCCTCAGCTTCGTAGCGCCGGCACGAGCGCGCGTGGCGCCGCAAGCAGCGCTGCGAGCCGGGTGGTGAAACGCACACCCTGTGCGCCGTCAATGACCCGATGGTCGTAAGAGAGGGACAGCGGTAGCGTGAGGCGCGGCACGAAGGCCCCGTCACGCCACACAGGCTTCATGACCGAGCGCGATACACCCAGGATCGCGACCTCGGGAGCATTGATGATTGGGGTGAACGCCGTTCCACCGATGCCGCCGAGGCTCGAGACGGTAAAACAGCCGCCCTGCATGTCTGCGCCGGCCAACTTGCCGCCGCGTGCGCGCTCGGACAGCGCAGCGAGATCCTGAGCGATCGCATAAAGATCTTTGCGGTCGGCATCACGGATCACCGGGACCAGCAAACCGTTCGGCGTGTCGGCGGCAAAGCCCAGATGCAGATATTTCTTCTGGATCAGGTTCTGACCCGATTCATCGAGCGAGGTATTGAAGGACGGAAACTCATCGAGCACCCGCACGCAAGCAGCGATGATGAATGCGAGCGGCGTAAGTTTTACGCCATGACGAGCCGCCTCGCTTTTCAGATCCTGACGCAGCGCTTCGAGATCCGTGACGTCGGCCTCATCGAACTGCGTGACGTGCGGCACATTGACCCACGAGGCGTGCAGTCGAGGTCCCGAGATACGCTGCACCCGTCCGAGCGGACGTGTCTCGATGGGTCCGAACGCCGCGTAATCAATCGCCGGCACCTTCGGCAACGTCGTCCCGACAGCCGCCACACCGCCCTGCAAGGCGCGCTTGACCCACGCCTTCACATCCTCATGGGTGATGCGCCCCTTGACCCCAGAACCTCTCACCTGTGAAAGATCGACACCCAGTTCGCGGGCCAGGCGCCGGACCGAGGGTCCCGCGTGCGCTCGCGAGAAGCCAGATTCCGCCGACAGCGGCGCCGGGGCGCGAGCAACCGTCGGGGTCGGCACGGCTGCCACCGGTGGCGGGGCCGCAGGGAGCGCAGCAGCAGCAGTGGCCGCAGTGGCCGCGGGCGCTGCCGCTCGTGCCGCAGCGACGACCGCCTCGCCCTCGACCGTCACGACGAGATCGCCGTTATTGGTGATGCCACCACGCACAAGGTGCACCTTGCGCACCACGCCGGCGGCGGTCGCCGGCACGTCCATCGTGGCTTTCTCGGTCTCGAGCGTCGCGATCGGCGTGTCGAGTTCGACGACATCGCCCTCCTTGACGAGCACCTCGATGACGGTGACGTCCTTGAAGTTGCCGAGGTCCGGAACGCGGATGTCGATGAGGGCCATGACAGGGTACCGTCAGCTGCTCAGCGGATTGGGCTTGTGCGCATCGATGCCGAGCGAGCTCAACACCTGCGACAACTCTTTGCGGGGAAACTGGCCCGCATCAGCCAGTGCCCGCAGCGTCGCGAGCACTACGAAACGACGGTCAACCTCGAAGTGATGTCGCAAGGCCTCGCGCGCATCCGACCGGCCGTAGCCGTCGGTGCCGAGCACGACATAGTGACCCGGCACCCATTGGCGAATCTGGTCTGGCACGGTTCGCACATAATCCGTGGCAGCGATGAATGGACCCTCGCGACCGGCGAGGGTCTGCGCCACGTAGGGTACGCGCGCTTCCTGGTTTGGATTGAGCAGGTTCCAGCGCTCGCACTCGAGCGCCTCACGACGCAGCTCGCCGAAACTGGTCGCCGATAGCACGTCACACTCGACGCCGTAATCTGTTGAGAGCATCTCCGCGGCAGCGATCACCTCGCGCAGGATCGTGCCCGATCCCAGCAACGTGGCACGACGGCGACTACGCTTGGCCGCGCGATAGTTCGCGAAGGGATAAAGGCCCTTGAGGATCCCACTCTCCACGCCCGCCGGCATCGCCGGCATGACGTAGTTCTCGTTCATCACCGTGACGTAATAGAAAATATTCTCGTCCTCGGCGTACATACGCCGCAGTCCATCCTGCAAGATCACGGCTAGCTCATATCCGAACGTTGGATCGTAGCTGCGGCAGTTGGGTACCGTCGTCGCCAGCAGTTGGCTGTGTCCGTCCTGATGCTGCAGCCCTTCACCGGCGAGCGTCGTGCGACCGGCCGTCGCACCGAGCAGGAAACCACGCGTCTGCAGATCGCCGGCTGCCCAAATGAAATCTCCGACGCGCTGGAAACCGAACATCGAGTAAAAAATGTAAAACGGCACCATGTGGACGCCGTGATTCGCGTAAGCCGTGCCCGCGGCCATCCAAGAGCACAGAGCGCCGGCTTCGTTGATACCCTCCTCGAGGATCTGGCCCTTCTTGTCTTCGCGATAGGACATCAGCTGGTCGGCATCCTGCGGGACGTAGAGCTGACCTACGGAGGAGTAAATCCCGACCTGCCGGAAAAGACCCTCCATGCCGAAGGTTCGCGCCTCATCCGGCACGATGGGCACGATGTGCTTACCCATCTGCTTGTCCTTCAATAAGGCCGTCAGCATGCGCACGAACACCATCGTGGTCGAGATCTCACGGCCCTCGCTGCCCTCAAGCAACGCCTTAAAACTCTCTAACGGCGGCACCTCGAGCGGCGGCGCCGAACGGCGACGCGATGGCAGATAGCCACCGAGCCGGACACGGCGCTCACGCAGGTAGCGCATCTCTTCGCTGTCCTCGTCCGGCTTACAGAACGGGAGACGCGCAATTTCCTCATCTGAAACGGGGATATTGAAACGATCGCGGAATGCGCGCAGATCGTCGTCGGAAAGTTTCTTTTGCTGGTGCGAGACCATCTGCCCCTCACCGGCCTTGCCCATACCAAAACCCTTGACGGTCTTGGCGAGGATCACGGTCGGTTGACCGCGATGCGCGCTGGCCGCCGAATAAGCGGCATACACCTTGCGGGCATCATGACCGCCACGATTAAGCCGCCAGATTTCCTCGTCCGACAAGTTGGCGACCATCGCCTTGAGCTCGGGGTATTTACCGAAGAAATGTTCGCGGGTGTAGGCCCCGCCCTTGGCCTTGAAATTTTGATACTCGCCGTCGACGCACTCTTCCATGACGCGACGCAGCAGTCCGAGCTCATCACGTGCGAGCAGCGGATCCCAACGCGAGCCCCACAGCACCTTGATGACGTTCCACCCGGCTCCGAGGAAGGCAGCCTCGAGCTCTTGGATGATCTTGCCGTTGCCGCGCACCGGTCCGTCGAGTCGCTGCAGATTGCAGTTGATGACGAAAACGAGGTTATCGAGCTTCTCGCGTACCGGCATCGTGAGTGCGCC
Organism: Steroidobacteraceae bacterium; assembly: GCA_049425405.1. GTDB lineage: Bacteria > Pseudomonadota > Gammaproteobacteria > Steroidobacterales > Steroidobacteraceae > UBA964. The sequence goes on along the minus strand of JBMSXG010000003.1, from coordinate 27,409 downwards.
CATCGACTCGGGCTCATCCATCTCACCATCGCCAAGGAAGGCCCACACTTTTCGATCAGACGCAGGCACGAGGCCGCGATGCTCGAGGTAGCGTTGGAAGCGTGCCTGGAAAATCGCCTGCATCGGCCCAAGACCCATCGAGACCGTCGGGAACTGCCAGAAATCCGGCATCAGCCACGGATGCGGATAGGACGAAAGACCCTCGCCGGCGACCTCTTGGCGGAAATGCCTCAGCTGGTCCTCGGACAGACGCCCCTCGAGGAAAGCGCGAGCGTAGATGCCGGGCGAAGCATGGCCCTGAATGAAGACCATGTCACCGGGATGAGTCGCCGACGACGCGCGCCAGAAGTGATTGAAACCGACTTCATAGAGCGTGGCTGCCGAGGCATAGGTCGAGATATGCCCGCCGTATTCGGAGGAGAGCCGGTTGGCCTGCACCACCATCGCCATGGCGTTCCAACGAATGTAGGCCTCGATGCGCCGCTCTAGCTCGCGCCGACCCGGATAATCGGGTTGCTGCCCCGTAGAGATGGAGTTGAGGTACGCGGTGTTCGGCTTGAACGGTAGATAGCCACCCGAGCGACGGGTGTGATCGATCAGCCGCTCAAGCAGGTAGTGCGCGCGCTGTGCGCCATGGGTCTTCAGCACCGAGTCGATCGACTCGAGCCATTCCTGTGTCTCTGCAGGATCGAGATCCGGCGTCAGGGGCTCCGTCATTGCGTGATTTTAGCGCGACGGGGCGACTCCACGCACCCACGGGAGGCTGTGCTAGCATGCGCCGCCGCCATGTCTGCCTCCCTGAACCTGCGCCGGCCCGATGATTGGCACGTGCATTTGCGCGACGGAGCGGCGCTGGCAGCGGTCGTCCCCCATACGGCAGCGCAGTTCGCGCGTGCCGTAGTCATGCCAAATCTCAAGCCGCCGGTGACGACCACGGCGCTTGCCCTCGCCTATCGTGAGCGCATTCGAGCGGCGCGGCCTGCCGGCTCCGATTTTGAGCCCCTGATGACGCTGTACCTCACAGATCGTACGCCGCCTGAAGAAATCGATCGCGCGGTCGACAGTGGCGCGGTCATCGGCGCCAAGCTCTACCCGGCAGGGGCGACCACCCACTCTGATGCGGGCGTCACCGACATCCGACGCATCGATGCGGTGCTAGCGCGTATGGCAGAGCGCGGCCTCGTTCTGCAATTGCACGGCGAGGTGACCCACGAGCATGTCGACGTATTCGATCGCGAGTCGCGCTTCATTGACGAGGTGCTCGAACCGCTGACCGTTCGCCACCCGACACTGCGTCTCGTGTTCGAGCACATCACCACGGCCGCCGCCGTTCGGTTTGTACGCGAGTCTCGCGTGGATATCGCAGCGACGCTGACGCCTCAACACCTGCTGCATAACCGCAACTCGCTGTTCAAGGGTGGATTGCGACCCCATTACTACTGTCTGCCAGTGCTCAAGACGGAGCCCGACCGACAGGCGCTGATCGACGCCGCGATCAGCGGAGACCCAAAGTTTTTCCTGGGTACCGACAGCGCACCACACGCGCGCGGCGACAAGGAAAGCGCGTGCGGCTGCGCGGGAATCTATTCCGCCCATGCAGCCCTCGAACTGTATGCCGAAGCGTTCGAGGACGTGGGTGCCCTGCATCGCCTTGAGGGCTTCGCGTCGGACTTCGGGGCCGACTTCTACCGTCTGCCCCGCAACAATACCCAAGTGACCCTGCGCCGCGAGTCCTGGCAGGCTCCGACCGAATACCCGCTGGGGAACAAGACCGTGGTGCCGATGCGCGCTGGCGAATCGCTGCGTTGGCGGCTCGTACCGACGTGAATACTGCGCAGACGCTCTCGCGCCGCTTTCGGGGTTTTCTACCGGTGGTGGTCGATGTCGAGACCGGTGGTCTGAACTCGGCCACCGATGCCCTGCTTGAAATCGCCGCTGTCCTGATCGAGATCGATGCGGAGGGGCGCCTGTCACGTGGCGACACACACTCGTTTCACGTCAAACCCTTCGAGGGTGCGAACATCGAACCGGCGTCTTTGGCGGTGACCGGTATCGATCCCTTCCATCCTCTACGCCCTGCGCTCGACGAGAAGGACGCCCTGACCCGGATATTCAAGGAAGTGCGCGAGGCGGTACGTCGTCACGGCTGCAAGCGAGCGATCCTGGTCGGACACAACGCGTCGTTCGATCTCGGCTTTGTGAACGCAGCAGTTGCGCGGGCACAGATCAAGCGTAATCCGTTCCATCCGTTTTCTAGCTTCGACACCGTCACTTTGGCCGGTGCCGCTCTCGGTCAGACCGTGCTCGCCAAGGCCTCGATGGCGCTGGGGTTGGAGTGGGACAACGCGGCTGCGCATGCGGCGGCCTACGATGCCGAGCGGACAGCCGAGCTTTTTTGTCGGATCAGTAACTACTGCCTTCCGAGCTATCTCGAGGCGGATCAACGGGCCCGCGAGCTCGGCTGGCACGAGGAGATCGGCGCACCCACCGCCGAGGACAACGGCGCCTCGGTCGCTGATTAAGTCGCGCCGGCCTGCTCGAGCAGGGTCTTCAGTTCGCCGCTGCGGAACATTTCCAGAGTGATGTCACAGCCACCGACCAGCTCACCCTTCACGTAGAGCTGCGGGTAGGTCGGCCAGTTGGAATAGCGCTTGAGTGCCTCGCGTAGCTCAGGGTCTTCGAAAATATTGACGTGTGCGAAGCGGGCACCGCAGGCCCGTAGCGCACCCACCGCCTGCGCCGAAAAACCACACTGAGGAAAGTCAGGCGTGCCCTTCATGAAAAGCACCACCGGTGCCGCCTGCAGTTGATCCTGAATACGCTGGGTGACGTCCATCTGGAATCCTCTCGCTCGCTTCGTGGTGTTGGGCTATCAACGCACTGGCCGAATCTTGACGCTGTCGCGATCGGTGCGACGTCGCGCCAGGGTGTCGATCAGCGCCCACTGCTCTGCCGGCGTCAGACGCAACCAACCGGCGATTTCGTCGCGGGTGCGCAGGCACCCGGCGCAATATCCGTTCACATCCAGTGAGCAGACACTGATGCACGGCGACATCGGGCGCGCGCGCAGCGAATCATCGACGGTTACCGTCATGGGCCTTCCTTGGTCCGGCGGAACAACAGGTGGATCGCGTTGAATTATGGGGGGTCCTCCCCTATTCTTCAATTTCCTTTCGTTCGTCTTGGGGGCTACTCATGAAAAATCCTCTCGATAGCATCGGCGCCACCGTCACGCTCGGCGTGGTGTTCGCCATTATCGTGATGGCGCTGCCACAAACACCGGATGTCGGCGGCTTCTACAACCTCGGCCTCGGCCGCTGGCTACACATCGTCACCGGTATTTTTTGGATCGGTCTGCTGTACTACTTCAACGTCGCACAGATTCCGGCGCTTGCCGCAGCCAACGCTGACAAGGGCGGGCCGGGCGGCGCGGGCATCATCAAGTACGTTGCGCCGCGCGCGCTGCTCTGGTTCCGCTGGATGGCCCTGGCCACCTGGATCACGGGCGGCTGGTTGCTCGGCGGAAACTTCATGAACGCCTTCACGCTGCAAGAAGGTCACGTCGTGATCGGCATCGGCGCCTGGCTTGGCACGATCATGCTCTTCAACGTGTGGGTCCTCATTTGGCCCAACCAGAAGAAAGTCATCGGCGTCGTCGCAGCCACCGACGAGGAAAAGGCCAAGGCCCGTCGGACCGCAACCCTGACCTCGCGGGTCAACTTCCTGCTGTCCTTCCCGATGCTGCTGTGCATGGGCGGACAGTCGCACGGCTTGCCGTTCTAAGTCGCCGGCGCGTCGAGGAATCGATCTCTCAAGATCTCCTCGACGCGCCGCGTTGCCGCGGCGACGTCTTCGTCGCGAGCCTCGATCGATTCGCTGCCGTGGCCGTATGGGCCGTAGCGTGACGCGTCGGTCGCCTTAAAAAGCCCCACCACCTGCACTCCGGCGGCGCTGGCGAGGTGCATCACGCCGCAATCGCCCGTCACGAACACATCGAGCGCCGACAGCGCTCCGCAGAGCTCTCGTAACTTGACCGACAGCAACGACGGCAATCGACCCGCCAGTGCGGAACGCCCGTCATGCGGCAAAAATTCGATCAACTGCACGGTGCCCGGCCACTCGAGCATCTGCAGCCGCGAGATCAGCTCTGCCCACCAAGCATCCGGATATTGCTTGGCACCGGTGGCCGTGCAGTACACGCCGACCCGCAGGATTTTGCCGACTCGGGCGGATTCCATCGCGGCGGAACCACCCAGCGCCTGAGCAAGCAGCGCCTGCCCGGCCGAGCGCTCTGCCGCAGTCAGTCGCAAGTTCAGCGTGGGCATCGGCGCACCATCGTCACCAAACACCTTGCGTACGAGATGCACCGGGATACGTCCATGATGAACCGGTGCATCGGTCGTGCTGACTGCATCGGTCAGCACGCGATCGCGCCAGCCGACACCCCAGCTGTAGCCGATGCGCCGTCGAGCCTGCACCCACCACAGCAGAAAACGCGCACTGCGGGAGCGGGTCGTCGAGTCGATCGCCAGATCGTAGCGTCGCGCCCGTACGCTGCGGATGATGCTCACCACGATCTGCGGCCGGATATAGCTCCAGGCCGGGAAGGCATACACGGACTTGAGGCGCGGGAACTGCGCGTAAAGATTGTGTGATGCCCCACCACCCGTGAGGATGTCGATCTCCGCCTCGGGGAATCGACGCTCGAGCTCGACCAGCAGCGGTGTCAACAGGACGTTATTACCGAGCCGATGGTTCGGTCGGACGACGAGGATGCGTCGAATGTCGCTCGGCGAGTCGCTCAACGGCGCAGTGCTCATCGCGGTATTGTCGGTCAGCCGTCCTCACGTCGCAATCGCCAACGCTTGTACGACCACGGCCAGTCGGCCGGTGATTCGCGGATCTGACGCTCGACGCGTCGCGCGTAGCGCTCGGTGAATTCGCCCGGCTGCAACGGCTCGCCCGGCATCCACAGCGGTTCGAAACTCGCCTCGTAGACACCACGACGCACCCGATGAATCGCCACGAAAAACGCCGGATAGCGGAGCGTGTTCACGATCACGTCCGCCCCCATGAAAAACGCGGTGTCCCGATTGAGGAAGCGGGTCCAGTGTCGACGATCGCTCGCCACCGGCTCTTGGTCTGCCACCAATGCGACGAGCCTCGGCACTCGACGGTTGGCGATCAACTCGCGCATCACGCGCTCCGAAGGAATCATGCGTGCCCCGAAACGCGAGCGCAGCGCCCGCATTTCGCGATCGGCCCAGGCGTTGCGCAGTGGCTTATAGGCCGCCTCGATCGGGAAGCCGAGCTGACGCGACAGGCCGAGCAAAATCCACTCCCAGTTGCACTGATGGGCCGCGAGCAATACGACCGGCGTTCCCGCCTGTAACGGCTGTCGCATGCGCTCGAGGTGGTTAAAGCGCATGCGTGCATCGAGCTCTTCCCCCTCGATCGCTGCGGATTTGATGATCTCGACCAATACCTGAGCGTAGTTACGGTAGTGCTCGCGCTTGAGTGACTCGATCGCCGCAGCATCGAGATCGGGGAAAGCGCGCCGCAAGTGCTCGCGAATCAGCGTGGGGCGATGAGGGACCACACGATCGGCCATAAACGCCAGCCACGCCGCGAGCCCGTAAAGCGCAGGCCAGGGCAATCGCGCGAGCAGACGGACCCAGAGCGCGGGACGGGAGGTGTCATTGGCCATTCGGCCTCGATGGTACGCGCGGCCAGCGTCTGGCGCCAAACCCGCGCCGCACCTCGTCGTACAATGGCGACGAATGAGCCTTCTCACTCTCGTCCGTCACGGACAAGCGTCCTTCGGTACGCAGGACTACGATCGACTGCCCTCTGTGGGCGAGCGACAGGCAGGATTGCTAGGTGAGCATCTGGCGGCGATCGATCGGCTCCCCCACGCCTTGTACAGCGGCACCCTGAGACGACAGCAACACACGGCGCGCATCATCGCCGCGACGACGGCGCTCGAGATCGCCGAAAACCCTGCCTTCGACGAGTACGATGCCGCTGGCCTGCTGAAACTGCACTCCGCCAGACATGGCACCTCGATCATCGAGCTGCAGCGCGAGGACGGATCGATCGACCCTCGGCGCTTTCAGCGTCGGCTCGAAGCAGTGGGCCTCGCTTGGGTGAGCGGCGAGCTGGCGGATCCTTCACTTGAAACCTGGCATGCGTTCAAATCAAGGGTCGCAGCAGGTCTCGAGAGCGTACTGTCGAGCGCCGGACGCAGCGAGCGGGTGATGGTGTGCACTTCTGCAGGAGTCGTCGCCGCCGCTGTCGGACACCTGCTGGCGCTCGATGATCAGTCGACACTGCGACTCAGCTGGTCGGTACACAACTCGTCCATCACGCAGGTGCTCTTCGATGGCGCGCGGCGCAGCTTGCTGAGCTTTAACGCGGTGCCGCATCTTGAATCACCCGCAAGACGCGAACTGATCACGTTCCGTTGAACAGCGCTCCAGTGCGAGTGGCGAAGAACGCATCGAGAGGGATCTCTTCCTGTTTAAGAAACCCCTTCGAAGGCAAGGTCCCCGCGCGCACCATTTCGATCGTTGCCACCACGGAGGCCGAGGTAGTCCAGGCAATGGCCGTACGCGAACGACCTGCGACGTCGATCGGATAGTAGGCACGAACGAACTCTTGTCGCTGCAACCGCCCCTCACGTAAACCCTCCGCTGCGGCGTGAACGTATACGACGTCCGCATCCACCGGCGGCTTGGCATTCGCGAGAATCTCGCCGGCCAGCTCACGACGCTCTCGCATAAGCAGCTCGTGGAAGAAAAAGTTCATCAGCTCAACATGCCCGGGATACCGCATGGTCTTGTAATCGAGATTCTCAACTCGGCCGGCGAAGGTCTCGCACATCGTGCCAAGACCACCGGATGTCGTGAAAGCCTCGAGCTTCACGCCATTGATATAAATCGTCTCGATCCATTCCATCGCCGAGACCATCTTGTGCACGCCCTCCTCGATGACCTCACAATCGTTGAGGTATTCATTGACCACCCCTTCGGGCGACCAGTTGAAGGCGTATCCGAGCAGCCCGGTGGGATTCTGCGGTAACGCGCCCACCCGCAAGCGAATAGAGCGAATACGCTCGAAACCACCGGCCAAGTGCGCCCCCACGATACCGATGAACCCCGGTGCGAGTCCGCATTGCGGTGCCATCAGACCCCGAGCGTCCCGGGCAAGCTCCCGGATGTGGCGCGTGGTCGGTACATCCTCGGTGAGGTCGAAGTAATGCAGGCCGAGCGAGTGAGCGACGCTCGACACGCTCTTGTTGAGCGCGTACGGCAGACAGGACAGTACCGCCTGCTGACCGCGCAGCGCCGTGGCGAGAGAGGCCGCATCGGCGACATCGATACGCTGCACCGGCAGCGTCGAGCGGGTCACCGCTCGCGCATCCATTGCCGTCACGTCGAAACCAGCTTGGGCGAGCAACTCAGCGGCTAGGTGTCCTACCTTGCCAAGCCCGAGTACCGCGATCTTCTGGAATGCCATGCCAACGTCCTCGTTCAGATATCGAAGCTGACGCCCTGAGCGAGCGGCAACGAGCGTGAGTAGTTGATGGTGTTGGTCTGGCGACGCATGTAGCCCCGCCAGCTATCAGAGCCACTCTCGCGTCCGCCGCCCGTTTCTTTCTCACCGCCGAAGGCGCCGCCGATCTCGGCACCCGAAGGCCCGATGTTGACGTTTGCGATACCGCAATCGGAGCCTCGACTTGAAAGGAAAGTCTCGGCCTCACGCAGATCGAGCGTAAAGATCGACGAGGAGAGGCCCTGCGGGACGTCATTCTGCAAGGCGATCGCTTCATCCAGCGTGTCGTAACGCAGCACGTACAGGATGGGCGCGAAAGTCTCCTCACGCATCACCGCCGTCTGCGCGGGCATCAACACGATTGCCGGATGCACGTAAGCTCCTCCCTGCGGAACTCCGCTGCTGCAAGGGCCTCCGCCAAACACCTGACCGCCCTCAGCACGCGCACGGGCGAGCGCTGCATGCATGCGCTCGCTCGAGGCCGCATCGATGAGCGGGCCGATTAGCGTTGCGGGATCACGCGGATCACCAATCCGTAAACTGCCGTAGACCTTGCGAAGTCGAGCCACGAGCTCGTCGTGGATCGAGCGGTGCACCAGCAGGCGTCGCAAGCTGGTGCAGCGCTGACCGGCGGTGCCCACCGCTGAAAACACGATGGCCCGAACGGCTAGGTCAAGATCGGCCGAGGGCGTAACGATCATGGCGTTGTTGCCACCGAGCTCGAGAATCGTGCGACCGAAACGGGCCGCCACTCGCGGCGCGACGAGTCGTCCCATACGGGTCGAGCCGGTCGCCGAGACAATGGGGATGAGCGGCGAGTCGACCAGCGCTTCGCCTGCCTCGGCTCCGCCGATGACAAGCTGCAGTAACCCCTCGGGCGCCTCACGGCCGAATCGCGCCACAGCTCGCTCGATGAGTCGCATGGTGGCGAGCGCGGTCAGCGGCGTCTTCTCGGACGGCTTCCAGATCACCGAGTCGCCACACACGAGCGCGAGCACGGCATTCCAGGCCCATACCGCGACCGGGAAGTTGAACGCCGAGATCACCGCACACGGCCCCATCGGATGCCAGGTTTCCATCATGCGGTGCCCCGGCCTCTCCGAGACGATGGTCAGACCATGCAACTGCCGCGACAGACCCACGGCGTAATCGCAAATATCGATCATCTCTTGAACTTCGCCCTGCCCTTCGGAGGCGATCTTGCCGGCTTCTGCGGTCACTAGAGCCGAGAGCGAGGCCTTTTCGGCGCGCAGCTCCTCGCCAAAGAGACGCACGAGCTCGCCTCGCCGCGGCGCCGGCACGTTGCGCCATTGCAGGAACGCTTGATGTGAACGCTCGATGATGACCGGCAACTCAGTGAGAGGCGTGACGGGCGCGCGGCCGAGCTCCGCACCGTCGATCGGAGAACGGCTAATCAGCGTCGCAGCGGGACTCGTCATCGTTGAACCTCCACTCGGAAACCGGCGCGTGCCGCCTTACGACAGCGCTCCGAACAATATTTGACCTGCTCCCATTGTGCAGCCCATGCCTTGCGCCAGCTCATCGGCCGACCACACGAGAGGCAGGGCTTGGTCGGGAGATAAGATTTGTTGCCGCGAAATCCTTCCACGACTGATACCACCAGACCCTTCAGCGCCGCTGCGCGGCACGCGCCGCGGCCGCGATGACCCGCTCGGCCTGCAACAAATGCGGCCGGTCGATCAGCTTGCCATCGAGTCGCAGCGCTCCACTCGCCGGAGCATTTGCGAACGCCTCGATCACCCGGCGAGCGTCCGCGACCTCCGCTTCGCCCGGAGTAAAAGCTGCGTGAATCGGCGCAATCTGCGCCGGATGGATCGCCATCTTCGCGACATAGCCGGCGCGACGACTCGCACGCGCTCGCCGCTCAACAGCCTGCAGATCTCGGATCTCGGTGTCGACGGTGTCGATCGGCAGCACGCCGGCGGCTGCGGCCGTGATCAGGCAAAGAGAACTGGCAAGCTGGTATGGGGCTTCGTACTCACCGCTCGCGTTACGGTTGCCGGCCGCACCGAGCTCGGTCGCCAAATCCTCAGCGCCCCAAGTCATTCCGAGCACCCGCGTCGGCGATGGAACGAACGTCCCCATCGCAAGCAGCGCACCCGCCGTTTCGGTAATGAGCGGGATGAGCTGGATACCCCCCACGGGCCAGCCGGCTGCACGCTCGAGCTCGGCGAGACAGCGATCGAGTGTTTCGACATCGGCTCCGTTACGGGCCTTCGGTAGCAACAGCCCGGCGGGTCTGGCGGGCACGATGGCCTCGAGGTCCAACGCGAAGTCGCTCGAGAACACCGGATTGATGCGTACCCACCGCGGGACAGGGGCCGCCGCGGCGCGCAGGTGTTGCGCGATGGCCGCCCGCGCCGCCGGTCGATGCTCGGGCGCAACCGCATCCTCCAAGTCGAGGATGATCGCATCAGCGCCGCTCTGCTCGGCCTTGGCAAAGCGATCCGGGCGATCTCCGGGCACGAACAGCATCGATCTCATGGGCGAATGATACCCGGCCGCTGCCCAGCCCGGACGCCACGGCTATACTACGGACCATGATTCGTACCGCACGCGTGCTGACTTCCTGGGTCCTGCTCTTCGCCCTTGCGGGCTGCGTCAGCACGAGCGCCACCCGCTTAGGCACCGCCCCCATCCGGCCGGCGATCGACTCCGAATCCGTGGTCATCTACCGCACGGCCGATCAGGTGCCCGGCCGTTACGAGGAGGTCGCGCTGCTCAATGCCGAGGGCGCCCACAACTTTGCGAAGGAAGAGCGTCTATACAACAAGATGCGCAAGAAGGCGGCCTCGCTCGGGGCCAATGCCATCATTCTCGACAGCGTGATCGAGCCCGAGCGCGACGAGCGCATGTCGGGCAAATGGTGGCTCGAGCTGGGCCATGCCGTCTATTCAAGTGTCATCAACCCACCGAATCGCAAGGGTAAGGCAATAGCGATCTACGTCTATCCGAGATGAGCACGGACGTCCTCGACGTCCTGATCGTCGGAGCCGGTCTCGCCGGCGTCGGTGCGGCCATACGGCTGCAACAAACACTCCCCCACAAGCGCTTTCTGATCAGCGAATCGCGCGCCGTCACGGGAGGCACCTGGGACCTCTTTCGTTACCCGGGCGTACGCTCCGACACCGACATGTATACGCTCGGCTATCGCAGCAAACCGTGGCGAGATACGCGACGGATGCTCGATGGCCCCTCGATTCTCGCGTATGTCCGCGAGGCTGTACGCGAGCACGGTCTCGAAAAACAGATCTGCTTTGGGGAACGAGTCATTGCGGCGGACTGGTCCAGCAGCTCCCAGTGCTGGACCATCACGCTGCGACGCACGACCGACGGCTCTCACTTCACTCGTCAGGCACGCTTCCTGCACTTGTGTACGGGCTATTACGACTACGATGCCGGCCATCGGCCGCACTTCGACGACGAGGCGGCATTTCAGGGGCAGATCCTGCACCCGCAGCACTGGCCACAAGATCTCGACTACGCCGGCAAACGCATCGTCGTCATCGGCAGTGGTGCGACCGCCATGACGCTCGTACCCGCGCTCGCAGAGCGGGCCGCTCACGTCACGCTATTGCAACGCTCACCCACCTACGTCGCGACGCAGCCGCTGCGTGATCCGCTTGCGCGATGGCTCGCGCCATGGTTGCCAGCGTCGCTCACCTACCGCCTCGTCCGCTGGAAGTGCATCCTCGTCGGCCAGGCCCTGTACGCCTTCGCCCGTTGGCAGCCAGCGCGGATACGCCGCCAAATATTGCAGCAGGCAAAGGCAGCACTACCTCCTGGCTACGATGTGCAGCGTCACTTCTCACCGCGCTACGAACCCTGGGACGAACGCATCTGCGCCGTTGCGGATAACGACCTCTTCAAGGAAATCCGCAGCGGCCGTGTATCGATGGTCACCGATCGCATCCGTCGGTTCATCCCGGATGGCATCGAGACCGACAGCGGTGAAATCTTGCCCGCCGATCTCATCGTCACCGCAACCGGACTGAAGGTTCTGCCACTCGGCGACATCGCGCTATCGGTCGACCGTCACCCAGTCGAGCTGTCAAAGACGATGGTTTATCGCGGAGCGATGCTGAGCGGTGTACCCAACATGGTGACGACCTTCGGTTACACTAACGCGTCGTGGACGCTGCGTGCCGAGCTGATCTCGACATACGCCTGCCGCCTGCTCGCCGAGCTCGAGCGCTCACGCTGCGGTACCGTCATCGCCGAGCGCGACCCCACGGTCGCCGAGCGCCCGTTCCTCGATTTCACCTCGGGCTACGTACAGCGCGCGCTCGCGCAACTTCCCAAACAGGGCGATCGCTTTCCCTGGCGAGTTCACCAGAACTACCTTAAGGATTTCCTCGTCACGTACTTCAAGCCGCTGCGTGACGGAACGCTGCAGTTTCGCTAACTCGAGATAACGACGCCGGCAACGCCCCCCCGAAGTATGCGTAACTTGATATTCGACGCTGAGTGTTAGGACAAATATCTCTGGGCTGACTTGTGATGCGCAGACGGCAACCAATACGCAGGTGAAACCTGACGTAAGTCTTTTATGAGGATCGCCCCTAAGACCAGCTTAGATTAAAGTTCAAATAGAGAGCCGTCCCTCTGAGCTAAGGGTGATCGCGATACGTACGACATCCGCAAGATTATCGCATTTTAATTTTGCCATCATTCGAGCTTTGTACACCTCAACTGTTCTAGCACTGATACACAACTCTGCGGCAACTTCTTTATTCTGTAATCCGCGACCCAGCAGCTCGAACACCTGGCGCTCTCGGCGGGTCAAGGTTCCGAATTTCGCGCGTTGCGCGTCTGACTCGATCTGCCGAGAAAGACGCATCTGATCCTCAGCAAGGGCGTGAGTCAGCACGTCAACCAAAATATCCTCGTCGACTGGCTTTTCGAGAAAGTCAAAGGCACCGCCTCTTAGCGCCGCGCGAGTAGTCGATACGTCGCCATGCGCAGTCAAAATGACGATCGGAAGACGAATTCCTTTCCCAGCCAACTGATTGAGCAACTCGAGGCCGGATTTACCTGGCATCTTAAGATCCGTGACGATACATCCTCGACCTAAAAAATCCACCGACTCGAGCAACCCATCCGCCGAACCGAACGCCCTAGTAGCAATACCCCGGAGATTCAGAAGTAACACTAGCGCATCACGTACACTCGGATCGTCATCAATCAAATAGACCGTCGGCCCGGCGCTCATCATAATCACCTAATAAGCGGTTGGTTCAGCATAAGTTCAAAGCAAGCGCCCCCTAGCGAGCTTCTGCATATTCGCAGCTCACCCCCGCACGCCACCGCCAGCGAATGACTCACCGCTAGACCGATGCCCATGCCGCCCGCCTTGGTTGTGACGAACGGCTTAAACAACTGTGGCAAAAGAACCTCGGGTATCCCAGCCCCATTGTCGTCCACCCTGATCGAAACACGACGTGCCGTAACGGATTCGATAGAAATAGATACAGTTTTTCCACCATTCGATGCCGAATCGAAAGCATTCGACAACAGGTTTGCAAGAATTACCTCGACAAATACGCGATCGGCCTCGACCAAGACTCCACTACTCGCCTGATTTACCGGTACATGCAACTCACAGTTTCTGCTTGACTTGCGTAGCGTATCAGCGAGTGCTTGTACTGCATCGACTATAAGAAAAGATTCCATCTGCGGATCTTTACCCGCATAAAAATCGCGGATTCGGCGGAGAATATCGGTTGCACGAAGCGCTTCATCTGCGGCTTTTTTAAGTGTCTCGCTGATTCGGGACTCCTGCGAGTTGCTTGATGCGACCATGATCTCGGAAGCCCGTAGGTATCCGACTAATGCAGTCATCGGCTGATTCAGTTCATGAGCCAGCGTCGAGGCCAGTTCTCCAGTCATCGCATAGCGGGTTGCCCGAGCAAGATTCGATTCCGTCTCGCGCAGCAGCCGCTCCCTTTGCAAGGCGAGCCGGGACGACAGTTCCCGCTCCCTCACCACCGCACCAAGCGCTAACCCTGTGACCAAGAGCGTGGACATCAGATATTGAAGATCAACAAGAGGCGCCACCGCCGGTATGCGCTGGACGCCAATCATGAGACCGATCTGAAAAATCAATGCGGTGATGAGAAGACCGGGGATCCCCCACGTCAATGCCGCTGCAATCGCGGGGACGAAAAGCAGATAAAAAAACCGCAAATCGCCTGGATTACCGAGAAGAAAAATCAGATAAAACGACACCAGCAGTGATGCGCCGATTCCAGCGATATGCCACTTCTTATTCGAAATTTGGCGCGTCATCATCGGCAACCGATCAAAGCGAACGAGAAGCGGCGTCAGCATCAATATACCGTTCAAATCGCCTACCCAAAATCGTGCAACGGCAGCCCAGAATCGCCCGTCGGGCAGAAGGCCGGCAAGTATAAAGACTCCAACGCTGAATAAAGCAGCGCCCGCAGCTGTCGTCGCAGCGATCGTGATGAAACCGAGAGACTGTCGCAGAGGAGACTCCTCCGTTCGTGATATCCAGTACCGACTCACGATAGCTGCCAACTGATATATCGCGGACAGCCCTATCAGCTGCAAAACGACCGGCAGTGGCTCATCGGGCACACCGCGAACGATGACCTCCGACAGCATAAGCGCTAAAACCAGCCACCCGAAGCCGCGTCGCGCAGACATCAGAAACGCGATCGCCAAGCCGGTCTGCGGCGAAATCGGCGTGATACCCAGCTTTAGTACGGGCTGAACGAAACTCGCCGCGTCCAGCGCAACGTGCGCAAGGACGTACGCTAGCGGTAACCACGGCCGTGCCCGTACGGGCTGGCCCTTATCGCATAGACCAGCGTCTTTAGAAATCATTCAACTGTTTCGGAAACATCTAACGCGTTGTCGAGAATAGATCCCCACAGGGTACGTCGCAACGAGGTTCGAAGTAGATATTAATCTCAATGAGATCCCTCCACCGCAGGTTTGGCATCGAAGAGGAGTTCTTTCTCTGCGACGAGAAATCCGGCTCACTTGTCAGGCGTCGGTCCAATAACTTTTTCCGCGAATGCGCAGAGGTACTCGGAGCGTCGTTTTCGCATGAGGTACTCGACTGCCAAATAGAGCTAAAAACATCGATCTTAGTCAGCGCAGAACAAGCGAAGAGAGAGATCGTCGAGGGACGTCAAAAGCTCATCGCCATTGCGCGCCGGCACGGATTACGAGTTTTGGCGGCTGGTACTCACCCACTCGCTCAATGGCGTTTGCAGTCGTTTTCGCCCGGCCTTCGATATGACGATCTTCAACGCGATTTTCGGATTGTCGCTCACCGAAGTCTACTCTGCGGACTTCATGTCCATGTCGAAGTACCCGAGACCGTTGATCGAATATGGCTGATAAACGAGGTCATGGGTACCCTCCCGCTTCTTCTATCCCTCAGCGCATCTTCACCGTACTGGTCTGGTCAGGACACCGGGCTATCGAGCTACCGCCAGTCCGCGTACGATGAGTGGCCGCGAACGGGTATTCCGCCAAATTTTTCAGACGAACAGGATTATCGTAGATACGTTGAGCTGTTACGACGAACCCAGGCGATAAGTGACGAAAGCTTTATCTGGTGGGCCATCCGACCGTCGTCGCGCTACCCCACCGTCGAACTTCGCATCACCGATTCGTGCCCATTAGCAACTGATGCGCTCTGCATTGCTGAGATATTTCGCGCGGTCGTCCATCAATGCGTGCAGGAGTGGACGCGCGGTACCGACCTACAACCCGATCCTATCTCGAGGCTCGTTGTTGAGGAGAATCGTTGGCGAGCGAAACGATTCGGTACATCAGCAAGGTTCATTAACTCGCTATCGGAGTCGGAGAAAACGGTTCGCGAGACGATAGACGCCCTGCGCCAGCGGAGTCTTACATCCATCCGGAGCTTGCAGGCCGATTGGGCATTCGATCGTGCAAAGAAAATTGTTGAGTCCGGTTCAAGTGCCGATCGCCAACGGGCGGTATTTGACATCGCCATCTCGACCGGTACCAGATCACCGAAATCCGCGCTTCAGGCTGTGGTCAGCGCTCTGATCGCTGAGACCGCCCATGAGGGCTAGCCCGTATTGATAAGGGCTACCCCGATAGTTACTTTTTGAATTGGTGCGCGGAAACGCCCACAATGACAACCTAGCCGATGCCCGGCTCGTCATGGGCCGGGCATCATCCTCGTGGAGATCAGGTGTATTTCGCAATCGTCATGATGTCCATGGTGCTTGCGGGATGGATGCCGATAACGGTGTCAGCGACGACACCCCCACAGGCCTTGGCAGTCTCCCAAACAGCCAAAGCAAAACGGGATGCAGAAAAAATCCTCATGGCCGTCTCGTCCTGGACCAAAAGGGGCTCAATCGACTTTAACGATCATGGTGCAAAGACCCAATTGTTCGCCTTGACCTCAAAGGCTAAACGTCTAGCAAGCGCCCTGGCCATTCTTCACGTCAAGGAACCGATCCCCTTTCTCACGCAATATGAGTCATTCGTTACTTCGCTAACTGAACTGCACAAGGCTGTGGTTTTGAAATCGGAATGGGTATCGCTGCTTGAGGGCGCGACGAATACCTCTCGCAGCGCCTTGGCTGCGCTTCGAGAGCCGATGCCTCATGCCGGTTCGATGGGGACGGAAATCGACAGGCTAGTACATCTTGCGGAAGGACCTGAGGACGGTCAGTAAACACTTGCACTGACGAGACGAACTCACGGAGCACTCTCCGTCGAGAGAGCCGTCGATACGCCAGAGCGTACGCTCATAAACTGCTTCACATCCCGATCGACGCCGACCTCTGAGTATCACCAAGGAGGTGTCGAGCGCTTTGCTTTGCCACCTAGTAATTGCAGACCGCTTATCGCCAAGCGCTCGATCCGCGCTTTGCGCAAACTATGTCAACATGCTTGTCTTCGAGAATGGTGCCGGGAATAGGATTCGAACCTACGACCTACGCATTACGAATGCGCCGCTCTACCAACTGAGCTATCCCGGCGACGGGTGACGGAGTTTAAACGCGCCGCAGGCGGATGAAAAGTTCGATACCGGCGTATTCGGTACCGGCCGGCGGTGGCGGCAGACGCTCGAAACGAACCTCTTGGGGATCGAGGTCGATCAGGGCTCCCGAATCCGCGTCCTGAAAATGGAAATGCGGCGAGGTGTTCGAATCGAACCAGGCTCGCTCTCCGTCCGTGGCGAGCTGACGGATGACGCCGCGAGCCGCAAACAGGTTCAGGGTGTTGTAGACGGTCGCTTTGGATACTCGTGCACCCAGCGACTGCAGGTTAGCCAAGATTTGCTCGGCCGTCAGATGCTGCGGCGCAGACAACAAAATTTGTGCGATCTGCACACGCTGCGCGGTCGGCTGAATGCCGCACTGGCGAAGGCGATCTGCCACCGGGTTGGTTGAGGAAACCATCATCACTTCATTATAGGCGAGGCTCTGCGACCCGCAACTCGCGAGGCAGGCTGAACACCACCTGCTCCACCCGCCCAGCGACTTCCTGTGGCATCTCTGCACCCCAAGATTTCAGACGCTCGATGACCTCGCGTACGAGCAACTCCGGTGCCGATGCACCCGCCGTGAGCCCGATGCAGCGTCGTCCGTTGAACCACTCGCGATGCAGATCGTCAGCACCATCGACGAGGTGAGACGGGATGCCGGCGCGTGTACCGAGCTCGACCAGCCTATTCGAATTGGAGCTGGTCGGTGATCCAACCACGAGCAGCACGTCGCAGTCCCTCAGCAGCGCCTTCACCGCATCCTGGCGATTCTGGGTGGCGTAGCAGATATCTTCCTTGCGTGGACTCGCGAGCGTCGGAAAACGCTGCCGCAAGACAGCGACGATCTCTGCGGTGTCATCCACGGACAGCGTCGTCTGGGTGACGAAAGCGAGCGTCTCGGGGCGCTCGATCGGCACCTTCTCGGCATCGACGACGGATTCGACGAGATGAATCCGACCCCCGAAAGAGGTATCGAAACGCCCGAGCGTCCCCTCCACCTCGGGATGCCCGTGGTGCCCGATGAGGATCACCTCGCGCGCTTCACGAGCGAAACGCCGAACCTCCATATGCACCTTAGTGACGAGCGGACAGGTCGCATCAAACACGTTGAGCTGCCGGCGTTTCGCTTCGTCTTCGACCGCCTTCGACACCCCGTGGGCCGAGAAGATCACCGTTGCCCCGTCCGGCACCTCGCGCAGCTCGTCGACGAAGCGCGCACCGAGCTCACGGAGACGCTCGACGACGTGACGATTATGGACGACCTCGTGTCGCACATAGATTGGCGCACCGAACAGCTCAATCGCCCGTTCGACGATATCGATAGCTCGATCGACACCGGCACAGAACCCGCGCGGATTGGCGAGCAGGATCTTCATCGAGAACGCCGCCACTCGCCGAAAGCATCCCACAGTAGCAGCACCGCCCCCGTCGTGATGAACATGTCCGCGATATTGAATGCTGGGAAATACCAGCCTTGCCAGTGCAGGTGGATGAAGTCGACCACGTAGCCATGCTGCATCCGGTCGATGACATTACCGACTGCACCGGCGAGTACGCAGACGAGCGCGATGACGAGCGTACGCTCACGACGCTCATGCAGCCCGCGCAGCCAGACGATCAACACTGCACTAACTCCGAGTGCGAGCAGAGTGAAGAACCAGCGCTGCCAGCCGCCTGCACCCGCAAGGAAACTGAATGCCGCACCCGGGTTATGCAAACGAGTGATATCAAACCACGACAGCAGCGGTGTGAACTCGCCGAGGAGGTAATGGGTCTCGATCCAGCCCTTGCTTGTCTGGTCGAGCGCGACGACGATCGCGGCGATCGGCAACCATCGCCAACCGCTCTCGCGCATCCTTACGCCGTTCGTCAGACTCATGCGAATCGCCGCTCCTCGCCACTCCCGGCGACATTGACCACGCAGCGCCCGCACAGTTCCGGGTGATCGACGATAGCGCCCACATCGTCTCGGCGATGCCAGCAGCGCACGCACTTCGGCGCGGCGGTCGCCGTGACCTTAATCTGTCTCGGTGTTCCGGCGACCCCCTGCTCCACCGTCGCCGCCGAGGTGATGAGGAAGAATCGCAGTTCATCGCCGAGCGCCGCCAGATGCGCATACTCCTCGGGCGGACAGACGACTCGAACTTCCGCCTCGAGAGGAGCACCGATCTCCCCGGCCTCTCGCAGTCGCTCGAGCTCTCGCGCAACGTCTGCCCGAAGGGCCAGCAAGACGTCCCAGTCGATACCATCCTTCGGCAGCGTCGGTAGCGAATACCACGTGGCATGGAAAACGGAAGCAGAGCGTGGCTGGGGCAGCTGAGACCAAATCTCCTCGGCCGTGAATGAGAGGATCGGCGCAAGCCATCGGACCATCGACTCGATGAGATGGGACATGGCGGTCTGTGCTGAACGGCGCGCATGACTGCCCGGCGGCGTCGTGTAGAGCCGATCCTTGAGCACATCGAGGTAGCAACCACCCAGATCAACTACACAGAACTGATGAATCTTTTGGTAGATCAGGTGGAACTCGTAGCGCCGATAAGCAGCGATAATTTCCTCGTGCAGCTGCGCGGCCCGTCCAATCGCCCAACGATCGAGGGCCACGAGCGAGTCAGGTGCAACCGCATCACGCGACGGATCAAACCCGTGCAGGTTGCCGAGCAGGAAGCGCGCCGTGTTTCGGATGCGGCGGTACGAGTCGGACATGCGCTGCAGGATTTCCTGCGAAACGCTCATCTCGTTGGCATAGTCGGTCGCCGACACCCACAGCCGAAGCACGTCGGCACCCAACGTATCCATCACCTGCTGCGGTGCGATCACGTTGCCAAGTGACTTCGACATCTTTCGACCCTTCTCATCGACGGTAAATCCGTGCGTGAGTACGCCCTGATAGGGGGCGCGGGCATACAGCGCCTCTGACATGAGCAAAGAGGAGTGGAACCAGCCGCGATGCTGGTCAGACCCCTCGAGATAAAGATCCACCGGCCCCTCGATCTCGGGTCGCTGCGCGGCGACACATTCGAAGGACAGACCGGAGTCGGCCCAAACGTCCATGACATCGGTGACCTTGTCGTAGTGCGCGGCATCCTCACCGATCAGCTCGGCCGGATCGAGCGCGAACCAAGCCTCGATACCGCCCTGCTCCACCCGTGCGGCGGCCGCCTCGATCAACTCAAGCGTTCTCGGATGCAATTCACCGCTGACGCGATGCACGAACAACGGGATCGGCACACCCCAGGTTCGCTGGCGCGAAATACACCAGTCGGGGCGATTCTCGATCATGCCAGTGATGCGCTGCTCACCCCACGCTGGCGTCCAGCTGACCTTGCGGATGTCCGCGAGCGCGCCGGCACGCAGGCCCTTTTGGTCCATGCTGATGAACCATTGAGGTGTCGCGCGAAAGATCACCGGCGTCTTGTGCCGCCAGCAATGCGGATAGCTGTGGCGGAACGCGGATTGGGCCACCAATACCCCGCGCTCGCTCATCAGCGCGATCAGACGCTCTCCAGCTGCCTTGAGATCGAGACCCTCGACCCAAGGCGTGCCCGCAATAAATCGGCCATCACCGCCGACCGGGTTGTGAACCGGCAGGCCGTACCGCTGACCGACGGCGAAATCTTCCTGGCCGTGGGCTGGCGCCGTGTGAACCGCGCCGGTACCGGCCTCAAGCGTGACGTGCTCGCCGAGAATCACGGGTACCTGCTTATCAATGAATGGATGCTGCAGCTCGAGCCCCTCGAGCACCGAACCTTTGAAGCGTGCCAGACGCGTCGCGGAATCGAGGTCGAATCCGTATCTCGTGGCGAGGCTCGGCAACAAGCCTTCCGCAAGCAACCACGGCCTCGCTGCAGCCTCACCCGGCAGCGCGAGCAGCACGTAATCGAGCTCGGCACCGAGCGTCACGGCCTCGTTCGCCGGCAACGTCCACGGCGTCGTCGTCCAAATGATCACCGCGGGCGTGCCGAGCTCTCGCGAGGAAACATTCCCGCCGATACGCCGCGCCAGGTCGCTGACATCGCAGACTGCGAAGGCGACATCGATCGAAGTCGAGGTCTTCTCCTCGTATTCGACCTCCGCCTCCGCCAGCGCCGAGCGACAGTCGAGGCACCAGTGCACGGGTTTGGCACCCTTGTATAAGTGTCCGTTGCGCACGATGCGACCGAAGGCTCGCAGCTGTGCAGCCTCGTACGCTGGATCCATCGTGCGGTAGGGTTGATCCCAATCGCCGAGAACGCCAAGACGTTTGAAGTCGCGACGTTGCTGCTCGATTTGGGCCGTCGCAAACTCGCGGCAGGCTCGGCGAAACGCGTTCACATCGAGCTTCTGACCGGGTCGCCCGTGTTTTTTCTCGACGGCCAACTCGATAGGCAGACCATGACAGTCCCAACCGGGGATGTACGGCGCATCGTAGCCATCGAGGGTGCGCGCCTTGACGATGATGTCCTTCAAAATCTTATTGACGGCATGTCCGATGTGTATCGAGCCGTTGGCGTACGGCGGGCCGTCGTGCAGCACGAAGCGCGGCCGACCGGCCGCTAGGCGACGAAGCGTGCCGTAAGTGTCCTCGCGCTCCCATCGCTCGAGTAAAGCCGGCTCGCGCCGCGCGAGATCCGCTTTCATCGGAAAGTCGGTTTGCGGCAGGTTCAATGTTTGTTTGTAGTCCGTCACGTCGTCTTCCGTCCGTCTTCCCCAATCCGTTCGCGCGCCTGCGCGACATCGATGTGCATCTGTAGCCGCATGGCCTCGAGCGACTCGAAGCGGCGCTCCTCACGCAGGTGAGCCACGAACTCGATCTCAAGCTCGCGACCATACAAATCGCCCGACCAGTCGAGCAGGTGCGTCTCGAGCAGCGGCTCCTGCCCTCCGACCGTCGGTCGGGTACCGAGACTCGCCACACCGACCCGAGGTTGGCCGCCAAGGCCGTGCACTCGCACCGCGTAAATGCCCCACAGGGGAATCCGGCGACGCTTAAGACGAATGTTAGCTGTCGGGAAGCCCAGGGTGCGACCGAGTTGATTCCCCTGCACCACCCGACCCATCAAACTATAGGGCCGCCCCAGTAAACGAGCGGCCTGCGATAGATCGTGTGTCGCCAGAGCCGCACGCAGCGCCGAGCTACTCACCCGATCCTCGCCAAGCTGCACCGGCTCAATCACGGTGACCTCGAACCCGTCGCGTCGCCCGGCGCGTCGCAGCAGATCGACATCCGCACCCCCGTCGCGACCGAAACGAAAATCGTGGCCGACCACGACGACCGACACCCCCAAATGCTGCGTCAAAATCGCAACGAATGCCTCGCCACCGAGGTTGCGCAGTCGCTCGTCGAAGCGCAGCAACCATAAGGCATCGAGACCCGAGCGCGCGAGCGTACGCCAGCGCTCGCGGAAATTGGTGAGTCGCGCCGGCGGATCGTTTCGCTGTAAAAACTCCCGCGGCATCGGCTCGAAACTCAGCATCACCGCCGAGCGCTGCCGCCGACGAGCCTCGGCGCAGCTCGCCTCGATCAGCGCTTGGTGACCGAGGTGGATGCCATCGAAACTGCCGATGGTGACGATCGCGCCCCGATGCGATGGTCGCGGGGGCCGAAGTCCGCGCCAAAGTTCCATCACGTGGAGCCGCTGCGCAGATGCACTGGCCGCAAACCGAGCAGCGCGAGAGACGCGGCGTACACACCGAAGCCAAGCATGATCACACCGGCGAGACGGATGGCGCGCTCGGAAGCCGGAATCTCCAGCCACGTGCCGAGCTCGCCTGCAGAAAATACCAGCGCTGCAGCAAGGACACCGTTGGCGAGCAGCACGCGCAGCAACAACGTAATCCAGCCGGCACGCGGCCGATAGACGCCGGCCGCTCGCAATCCACGCCACAACAGCAACGCATTGATGGCGGCCGAGAGCGAAGTCGACATTGCGAGCAGCACGAAAGGCGTCGCGAAGCCGAGATGATGAGCCGGCAGCACCACGACGACGTTCACGCCGATATTGACGCCGAGCGCGATGAACCCGTAGCGCACCGGCGTGCGCGTGTCCTGCCGAGCGAAGAATCCCGGCGCGAGCACCTTGACGAGACTGAAGGCGATGAGACCTCCTGAGTACGCCATCAACCCCATCCCCGTCATCTCGACATCACGCGCGGTGAACTCGCCATAACCAAACACGGTCGCCGTCATCGGTCCGGCGAGGACGAACAAGCCGATCGCTGCCGGCACGACGACAACCACCACGAGACGCAGCGCCCAGTCGAGCGTCGCCGAGAATCGCTCACCGTCGCCCGACGCATGTTGTGAAGAGAGCCCGGGCAGAATCACGGTGGCGAGCGCGATACTGAACACTCCCAGAGCAAACTCCATCAAACGATCTGCGTAATACAACCAGGCGATGCTGCCCGTGACGAGAAACGAGGCGATCAGGGTGTCGAGCAGCAGACTCACTTGCGCCATCGACGAGCCGAAGATGCCGGGCACCATCAATCGGGCGATCCGACGTACGCCCTCGGCAGCAGGCTGCCAGCGCGGTCGCGCGAGCAGCCCCAGGCGTGCGACCGAGGGCAACTGGAACAACAACTGCGCGATTCCGGCGACGAATACGCCGAGAGCCAGCATCCGACCTGGATTCTCGCTGCCGGCGGCCAGTCCGACTGCAAAGCCGATCATCACGAGATTCATGATCACCTGCGTGAAGGCCGGTACCGCGAAACGCCCGTAACTATTGAGCACACCACTGAAGAGCGCCGTGAGCGAAACGAAAAACAGGTACGGAAACGTCCAGCGCAACATCTCGACGGCGAGCTCGTACTTGCCCGCCTCCTGCGTGAACCCCGGCGCGAACAGCAGAATGATGAGCGGCGCACCGATCACGCCGAGCAAAGTCACCCCGAACAACACGGCACCGAGGGTGCCGCTGACGCCGCCGACGAGCTCGCGAACTTCGTCGTTCGAGCGTCGGACTTTGTACTCCGAGATCACCGGCACGAAGGACTGTGAAAACGCACCCTCGGCGAACAGCCGGCGCAGGAAGTTCGGGATCTTGAACGCCACCAAGAAGGCGTCCATCAGCGTGCCGGCACCGAAGGCCTGGGAATAGGCCACATCGCGCAGCAAGCCCGTGACCCGCGACAGCAGCGTCGTCAGGCCGACCACCGAGGATTGTTTGAAAAGAGCGCGGCTCATGCAGTTTTTGCTCGTGGCGGGCCGGACGAACTATACCGGAGCCCGCCCGGGCGAAGCGTTGACAGGGGCCGGGTCGGCGCAGACAATACGCGCCCTTTTGACCGCTGAGAGCCCCCGTTCGTGGCCAACACCAAGTCCGCCGAAAAAGCCGCCCGTCAGGCCGTCAAGCACCGCGCCCGTAACGTCGCGTTGCGATCGCGCTCGCGTAGCGCCATCCGTCAGGCCGCGGAAGCAATTTCGGGCGGCAACAAGACCGAAGCCACAGCGGCCTACCGTCGTGCGGCCTCGTCGGTCGACTCGCTGGTCAACAAAGGCCTCGTCCCCAAGAACAAGGCCTCGCGTCACAAGAAGCGGCTGGCGGCCAAGCTCAACAAGCTCTCCTGACGTCCGGCGCGCCTCAGCGGCGCTTGCGCCCTGCGAAGGGCATCCCCGGAACCCATACCTCCTGAGACGACGCGCGACGGCGTGACGGCGTCTTGCGTCGCGGCGCTGCCGCTGCCTGCGTCGCCCGTCGCGCCTGCTCCCGACCCTCCACCGCGAGCATCAGGGGCAGGCGGGATTCGCTGGTCGCGACTTCGCGCCAGTCCCGCCCCTCCGGCCACGGCTCGAGCGCGCCCACCAGCGCCCACAATAGGTTGAGCGAGCGCGTGCCGCCGGCACGCCGAATCGCCAAATACGCCTCGAGCGCCCCCC
The DNA here is from genome assembly GCA_049425405.1 of Steroidobacteraceae bacterium. GTDB lineage: Bacteria > Pseudomonadota > Gammaproteobacteria > Steroidobacterales > Steroidobacteraceae > UBA964. The sequence continues at coordinate 2,966 of JBMSXG010000003.1, read as the reverse complement.
GCGCGCGCAAGCTCTCGACAGAATGGATCCCGACCTCGGCGAGCAGTCGCTCCGTGCGCGGCCCGAGATTGCGCAAATCGCAGAGTCTCAGCCGCAACTTGCCGGCGGCGAGACGTCGACGCACCTTCTCGTTACGCTCCGGCATCGCGCTGCGCGACCTCCTCGAGGAACTGCATCACCGCTTCGCTAAGCTCGCGGGTGCCCGAGCCAGTCGCACCGGAGATCAGGAACCAGCGCCCCTTAAAGCGCAGCGAGCGCACGATCGCAGCGGCCCGCTCCCGTGCCTCCGCCTCGGGCAGCAGATCACTCTTGTTGAGCAGCAGCCAGCGCGGTTTAGCCGCAAGATCTTTAGAGAATTTTTTGAGCTCAGCGACGATCGCGCGAGCATCCCGTACCGGATCGGCTTGCGGGTCGATCGGCGCGATGTCCACGAGGTGTAACAACACGCGTGTGCGCTGCAAGTGCTTAAGGAAACGAATACCAAGGCCCGCGCCCTCCGCCGCACCCTCGATCAGGCCCGGGATATCGGCCATGACGAAACTGCGATGCTCGCCGCAGTAGACGACACCAAGATTCGGATGCAGGGTAGTGAACGGATAGTCGGCAACTTTGGGCCGCGCCGAAGACACTGCACGGATCAGCGTCGATTTGCCGGCGTTGGGGAAGCCGAGTAGCCCCACATCGGCGATCACCTTCAGCTCGAGTTCGAGCGCGCGCTTCTCACCGGGGAGTCCCGGCCCGAACTGCCCGGGCGCGCGGTTGGTGCTGGTCTTGAACTTGGCGTTGCCCCATCCGCCCTTGCCGCCTTGCGCGACCTTCAACGCATCGCCCGCTCGCAGCAGATCGCCGAGTTGCTCGCCGGTATCAGCATCACGTACGACCGTGCCCTCGGGGACGGAAATGTAGAGATCCTCGCCACCGCGCCCGGTGCAATCGTTGCCGCTACCCGCCTCGCCCGAGCGCGCCTTGAAGGTACGCTCGACACGAAAATCCGCCAGCGTGTTGATCCCGGGTGCCGCGCGCAGGAACACGCTGCCGCCATCGCCCCCATCACCCCCGTCAGGACCCCCGAAGGGCACAAACTTCTCGCGACGGAAACTCAGGCAGCCGCGGCCGCCGTTGCCGGCCTGCACCCGTATTCGAGCCTCATCGACGAACTTCATGCTCGAGCCCCGCTCCAAACGAAAACCCCGGCGCGCGGCCGGGGTCTTCGGAACACGTTACGCGCTGCGCCGCTCAGTTAGCGACGACGCTGACGAACATTTTCTGCGCGACACCCTTACGCTGGAACTTCACCGTGCCGCTGGTCAGCGCGAACAGCGTGTGGTCGGTCCCCATCCCCACGTTCGCGCCGGCGCGATACTGCGTGCCGCGCTGGCGGATGATGATGTTGCCGGCCACGACCTGCTCGCCGCCGAAGGCTTTCACGCCGAGCCGTTTGCTGTGGGACTCGCGGCCGTTCTTGGTACTGCCGCCTGCTTTTTTGTGTGCCATGGATTCGACTCCTGAGTGATCAGCCGGCCTGGATGGCGGTGATCTTCACTTCCGTGTATTGCTGACGGTGGTTCTTCATTCGCAGGTAGTGCTTGCGACGGCGAAACTTGACGATGCTCACCTTGTCGCCCTGACCGTGGCTTTGCACGGTCGCCGACACCGACGCACCGGAGAGTCGCGGCTTGCCCACCTTGACGCTCTCGCCGGAACCCACGAGCAGCACCTCGTCGAACTTGACGTTCGCGCCCGGCTCCGCGGCGAGCTTCTCGATGCGCAGGACGCTGCCCTGCTCGACCCGATACTGTTTGCCGCCCGTGGCGATGACCGCGTACATGTGGACCTCCGGAAAAGGCCGCGCATTCTACTGTCCGACCCCTCCCGGGTCAAACCCGTCGGAGCGGCGCTTCCCATTGCTGCGTCAAGGAGTTACGACGCTCCTCACCCGGGATCGCAAGGGTGGGCTACCATGCCGCCCGTGAACAGCTTGGCCTCCGTCCGGGACCTCGTCCGCTCCGACCTGGTTGCCGTCGATGCGGTGATTCGCGCCAGCATGAAGAGCGCCGTCCCCCTCGTCGATCAGGTGGCCGATCACATCATCTCCGGGGGCGGTAAGCGGCTTCGGCCTCTGATCGTCCTGCTCGCCGCCCGGGCCTGCGGCTATCGCGGCAGCAGTCATATCGACGCTGCTGCTTTCATCGAGTTCATCCACACGGCAACCCTGCTGCACGACGACGTGGTCGACGACTCCTCGCTGCGCCGCGGCCGTCGCACCGCCAACGCCGAGTTCGGTAATGCCGCCAGCGTGCTTGTCGGGGATTTCGTGTATTCGCGCGCTTTTCAAATGATGGCTGCGATCGGCTCGCAGCGCGTCATGGAGGTGATGTCCGAGGCGACCAACGTGATCGCCGAGGGTGAGGTGCTGCAGCTGATGAACTCGGGAGATCCCGACACGACGCAGCAGCGCTACCTCGAGGTGATCCAGCGCAAGACGGCGAAGCTGTTCGAATCGGGGGCCGAGGTTGCGGCAGTCATCGCCGGCGCCAGCCCCAGCCTGCAGCGGGCTCTCGCGGACTATGGTCGGCATCTTGGGACTGCGTATCAGCTGATCGACGATGTACTGGATTATCGTGCGAACCCTGAGGAACTCGGCAAGAACCTGGGAGATGACCTCGCCGAGGGCAAACCCACCCTGCCCCTGATCCAGGCGCTGCGGCAAACCTCCGATGAAACAGCCCGACGACTCATCCGCGAAGCCATCGAAAATGGTGGTCTCGACCACCTCGAGCGCATCGTGGCGACGATTGAATCGACCGGGGCCCTTGAGTACACTCGCGCCCTCGCTCAGGACGAGGCCGACCAGGCGTTGAACGCGTTGCACGCGCTCCCCGAAACGCCCTTCAAACAAGGCCTTGCATCGCTCGCCCGATTCGCGGTCGAACGCACCTCCTGCCGCCGGGCCTAGGCTCGGGATG
>JBMSXG010000002.1:0-129233 GCA_049425405.1 Steroidobacteraceae bacterium | reverse complement strand
GCCATCGTGCGCGAGGAGCTCAACCGGACCGGTGCGCTCGAGACGCTTCTGCCCGGCGTGCACGCATGGACTCAGGTCCCCGGGGCTTTCACCCAGACTTTGCACCAGCCCGGGTTTTTCACGAGCTTGCCCGGGAAGAGATTGCACTTGGCCGCGGCAGCTTTGCGATCCTTGTCGGCCCATTGCAGGCAGTTGCCGCAGTGCTGCCCCGCTTTGAAGTTGGGGTTGGCCTTGGCATCGACCTTCTTGGCGTCCTCGACGTAACCGAGTGCCTTGGCGGCGGGTTCATCGGGCTTCAACAGCGGCAGCGCACCACCCGCCGGCTTCGCCTGCGCGAAGGCGGTGTCGACCACGACCGGAATGGCCGGCAGGCCGAGCACCGTGGCCCCGAGGATCTGGCGGCGAGTCAGTTTGTCAGACGTCATGGAGCAATTCCTTTTGGCTGGGAGAAGTTTCCCTAAACGAGCGGAATTATACGCCGAGCCTCAGGGGGTGCGAGGTTCGGAGTCTGTTGCCGTAGGCGCGGGCACAGCGGGCGTGACTACAGCGGGAGGGTCGTCCGGAAGATAGAGGGGGCCGGTCTGTCCGCAGGCAGTGAGTGCGCCACCTGTCAGCGCAATGACCGCGAGGCGGGAGCCTCGCCACAGGATAGTCGCGGCCTTCGAGATCATGGCGGGGCACTCGTAGCGCTCGGGGGGTGTCCCTCACGCAGGGCAAGCCAGCCTCGGATCACGCGGTAAAGAACCCAGATACCGACCGCGAACAGGCCAATACTCGCCGTCGCGAATCCGACGATGATTAGCATTAGCGGGGCCGAGACGATGAAGATCAGCGCGCTCCACAGCAGTGCATACCAGAAAGTGCGGATTTGCCAGGTGAAGTGCGCATCGAGCCAGCTACCGCGCGCCTCGCTGCGACGCAGATAGTTCATCACCACGGCGACGATCGATGGCACGCTAAAGACGAAGCTGCCGACGATGGTCGCCGCGCTCATCACGCCGATCAGTACCGACAGCGCATGCAGTCCATAGATGACATGCGTATAGGTGATTAGGGCAGATTCCGACGAGCGCTCTGATGAGTTCATGATCAAAGATTCAGCGGCGGGTGACGATAGCCATGGTAACCCGTGAGACGCAGGTCAGCTGTCCTGCGGCGTTGCGGATCTCGACATTCCACACCTGGCTGCGGTTTCCCGCATGGACCAGACGCGCGCGACCCGTAACCTGCCCGCCCTCCGGTACCGAGCGCAAATGGTTGGCATTGATTTCTTGTCCGACCGCCGCCATCCCGTCAGGCAGCAGGGCGTTGGCGGCGACACTCGCCAGCGTTTCGGCAAGCACTACCGAGGCGCCGCCGTGCAACAAGCGCATGGGTTGGCAATGACGCGCATCGACCGGCATCGAGCCACAGAGTCCCTCGGCATCGATGGCGGTGAGCTCGATACCCAGATGTTCCACCAGCGTGTTGCGGCTGAAGCGATTCAGCAGCTCTACGCTCAGGCCCTCGCGCCAGGTGAGTGCGGTCTCGCTCACGACTCATCCTCGGGGTCGTGGCGTAACTGTGCAGCCACACGTCTGTAAGCCTCGCGAAACGGAATACCCTCTCGAACCACGAGCTCGTTGGCGCGCTCCGCGGCATGTACAGCTGGATCGAGCCACAGCTGCTCGGGGCGAAAAGCCATTGCATCGATGGCGGCGGGCAGCAACGCCGCGCTAGCGAGCGCGAGGTCGATACCGCGGAACAGGGGCGCCTTGAGCAATTGCAAATCGCGCTGATAGCCCGAGGGTAGTTTCGCAAAGATGCCGAGAGCCTCGAGCAAGCAGGCGTGGGCCGTTGCCGTACGCCCGCGTAGCAGTTCGAACACGTCGGGATTACGTTTCTGCGGCATGATTGATGAGCCGGTGGTAAACGCATCCGGTAGATCGATGAATGCGAACTCTTGTGTGTAGAACAGGCAGACGTCGGCGGCGAAGCGACCGAGGTCCTGCATCAGCAGCGTGATCTCGAACAGCAGGTGGGCCTCGGCCTTGCCCCGCGACAGTTGTACGGCCGTCACCGGGCTATGGGTCGTGGCGAAATCAAGCGCTTCGCGCGTGGCTTCGCGATCGATCGGCAGGCCTGGAGTTCCGTAGCCGGCCGCCGAGCCGAGCGGGCTTTTATCTATGCGCCGACGGACTGCGCGCAAACCGGCGGCATCATCGCGCAGCTCGGCGGCGAACCCCTCGGCCCATAATGCGACTGAGCTCGGCATCGCCTGCTGCATGTGCGTGTAGCCGGGTAGTACGAGCTCTCCTTGACGATCGGCGAGTCGATCGAGCGCTGCCGCGACCGTCTCGGCGCCCGCAGCGAGTTGTTCCGTGACATCGCGCAGATATAGCCGTAATGCGGTCAGCACCTGATCGTTGCGCGATCGTCCCAAATGCACTCGGCCGCCGACCGCGCCGATGCGCGCGGTCAACCGCTTCTCTAGTGCTGTCTGCCCGTCCTCGTCCGCAAGCTCGATTCGCCAACCGCCCCGGGCGTGTTCGGCTGCGAGCGCCTCGAGCCCTTCCTCGATCGCTTCGCAATCCGCTGCCGATAGCAGACCTTGCGCGTGCAGCATCTGCGCGTGTGCGATCGAGGCGCGGGCATCGTAGGCGACGAGCCGCTCGTCGAGTAAATGATCCTCGCTCGCTGTGTAGGCGAGGACCCTCTCATCGAGTGGCGAACCCTTATCCCATAATCGCGTCATGGGGCGGTGCCTCCTTCCGCGGGTGCTAGCTTGCGCGCATCAGCGACGACCAGAGTTCCCGTGCCTTCGTTGGTGAAGACCTCTGCGAGCAGTGCATCCGGCGCCTTGTAAGAGATCACGTGGACGCGCCGCACGCCGCCATGAAGCGCACTCTCGATGGCGCGCGCCTTGGGCAGCATGCCATCGACGATGCGGCGCTCATCGCGCAGGCGTTGTAGTCCCGCCAGATCGGTTACAGAGATCACTGAGGTTGGATCCTCGACTCGCTCGAGAATGCCGGGTGCACCCGTGCACAGTAGCAGCTTCTCCGCACCGAGCGCTGCGCCGATCGCGGCTGCTACGGTGTCGGCGTTAATGTTGAGAAGGGTGCCGGCCGGATCGCTCGAGAGTGGTGAGATCACCGGCATCAGGCCGTTGTCGAGCAATTTACGTAACACGTCGGTATCGATGTAATCGATATCGCCAACGAATCCGTAGTCCACCGTCGCGTCGCCCTTTTCGAGCTTGACTCGAGCGCGCTTGTGCGCCGAGATCAGCCCTGCATCAACACCACTGAGACCAATCGCCGGGATCTTGAGCTCTCGGCAGGCGGCGAGAATACGGGTGTTGATGAGGCCGCTGAGCACCATGGCTGTCGCATCGATGGATTCGGCATCCGTGACTCGACGTCCCTCAATCATTTGAGTGGGCACGCCGAGCTTCTCGCTGACCTCGGTGAGCTGCGGGCCGCCGCCGTGCACGAAGACGACGCGTACACCGAGGGAATGCAGGATCGCGATCTGCTCGATGAGGCCGCGAGTGGCCGTCGGGTCGCCGAAGACGCCGCCGCCGGCCTTTATAACGAACGTCTTGCCCTTGAACAGCCGTATATAAGGAGCCGCGCTCCGCAGCGCGCGGATGACGGCAGTAGGGTCCGGTCGGTGCATGATCATCGTGACGAGTCTCCGTGAGCGAGCAAGCGGTGCAACACCGCCATCTGGGCGGGTAATCGATTGTGGGCTTCCTGCAGTACGACGCTGCGCGGGCCGTCCAGTACACCGTCCGCCACGGCGACGTTGCGGCGCACCGGCAAGCAGTGCATGAATTTGCAGTCGGACGCCGCGGTGTCGAACCAGTCCTCGCGGATGCACCAGTCGGAAAGCCCTGCACGCAGGTTCGCGTCGCCGACCGAATCGCCGTAGTGGGTGGTCGAGCCCCATTCTTTGGCATAAATGATGTGCGCACCGGCGAGCGCATCACGACGATCGTCGGTCTCTCGTACGCTGCCGCCGGAGATTGCCGCGGCCGCGCGAGCCCGATCCATGATTGCCGGGGGCAGCGCGAAGCCCTGCGGTCGTAGCACCACGACCTCCATGCCGCGCATCGCCGCCATGTGTACGGTCGCCGCCGGTACGGCGAGCGGAGTCACTCGCGGGTGATTCGCCCAGCTGAGTACGAACTTGGCACGTTGCGGGACACGACGGTCTTCCAGCGTCTTCCAGTCGGCGAGCGCCTGACACGGATGATTCACCGCTGACTCGAGATTGATCAGCGGTTTATCGATGACTGCCGCCATCGCCTTGAAGCTAGTCTCAGCGAGATCGTGAGCGAGATCCTTGCCTTCAGCGAAGGCCCTGATACCCAGGGCATCGGCATAGGAAGCGAGCACAGGCAGACCCTCTCGCACGTGCTCTGCAGCTACGCCGTTCATCACGGCGCCGGTGCGCGTCTCCAGATGCCACGTTCCCTGACCCGGCGTCACGACGAAGGACGAGCCGCCAAGGCGAAGCATGCCAACCTGGAACGAGGCGAGTGTACGCAGTGACGGGTTGAACATCACCAGACCGAGAATCTTTCCGGCCAGCGCCTGTGGCTCCGGATGAGTTTCGAGCCGACGCGCGAGTGCGATCAAGTCGAGGATTTCTTCTCGGCTGAAATCGGCGAGATCGAGGAAGCTTTTCATAGGGAGAGCAGAGCCTCGCGTAGGTGATCCACCTCGGCCTCGCGCAGGATGTAAGGCGGCAGCAGTCGCAGTATGTGTGGATCGGCGCTCGTGCCGCAAAGTATGTTGCGCGTGAGCAGAGCTGTTTGAATTTCTTTGGCGGGCCGGGATAGCCGCAATCCATGCAGGAACCCCGCGCCCTGGTGGCCGACCACCGGCCCAACGGTGCAGGTGTCACGCAGATAGCGGGAGACGCGTTGCACGTTTGCGAGCAGCCCTTCCGTTTCGATCGCATCAATGACTGCTTCGATGACGGCACAGGCCATCGGTCCGCCGCCGAAGGTAGTGCCGAGTCCCTCGAGGCTTAGCGCTGCGGTGACGGGTGGGCTCATCAGTAGCGCGCCGCAAGGGAAGCCGTTGCCGAGCGCTTTAGCCGTGCTGATCATGTCGGGGCGCACGCCATAAAGATTCGCTGCGAACGGATGGCCGCTACGACCGACACCGATCTGTACCTCGTCGAAAATCAGCAATGCACCGATGGCATCACAGCGCGTCCGCAGCGCCGCCAGAAATTCCGAGCCCATGTCGAACGCACCACCGACTCCCTGCACGGGCTCGACGATCACCGCTGCGGTATCCCCGTCGATGATCGAGGTGATCTCGCTGAGCGAGCGGCGCGGTAACCAATCGACATCGAACGGAGTACGGGGAAAACCGTACCACTTTTTGTCAGCGCCCCAGGTGACCGCGCCTGCTGCTGCTGTGCGGCCGTGGAAAGCGCCTTCCACGGCGACGATCTTGCGGCGCTTGGTCATTTTGAACGCCATGCGCAGCGCGTTCTCGTTAGCCTCTGCGCCGGAGTTGACGAAGAACACGCTGTCGAAGTCGCCGCCAGCGAAACGGCACAGGCGTTGTGCGGCGCGCACGCGCACGTCCATCGGCACGGCGTTGCTCTGGAATGCGCAATCGCCCGCTTGTGTGGTCAGCGCGCGTGTCCACCCTGGGTGCCCGTAACCGAGCGCAGCGACGGCATGCCCGCCGTACAGATCGAGCACTCGACGTCCGTCGCGGGTGTGTAGCCAGACGCCCTCGGCATGGACGACTTCGAGCGGATATTGTGCGAATACCGGTGCGAGGCAGTCGGCGGGGCTATTCGTAAGACTATTCATGGGGCTGTTCATTGTTCGTCGATCGATGCTGCTTAGGTCCAGCCGGCCGCCGGCGCAGTGAGCCCTAGGGTCTCGGGCCATCCGAACAGGCGATTCATCCATTGCATACCACCGCCTGCAGCCCCTTTGGTCAGATTATCGATGACCGCCATCACGGCGATGGTGCCGCCGCGACTCGTCGCGGAGAGGTGAGCATAGTTACTCGCCACGACATCCTTGATGCGCGGCGCTGTCTCGCTGATCCGCACGAATGGCGCGTTCGCGTAGTAATCGCGAAGTCGCGTAAGCAGCGAAGATTGATCAAGCGTGACACCTGCTTTGAGCTTCGCCTGCACGGTGACGTGGATGCCGCGCGCGAACGGACCGGAATGCGGAACAAACGCGAAATGGGCTTGTACGCCGCTTGCAGCGGCGGCACAGGCGGTAATCTCCGGAGCGTGCCGATGGGCGAGGGCGTTGTAAGAATAGAGATCGCTGTGTCGCAGCGGATGGTGGGTTCCCTCGACGGGTTTGCGTCCCGATCCCGTACTACCGGTGATGCCACTGACGAACAGCGTCGGTTCGATAAGGTCAAAAGCGAGTAGCGGCACGCTCGCTAGCAACGTAGCGGTGGCAAAGCAGCCCGGATGAGCAATGTGCGGCGTCGGCGCCATGGCCAGATGCTCGGGCAGCGCACAGGTGAACTCTCGCAGACGCTGCGGTGCGCCGTGCTCATGCGCGTACACCGCCGCATAGGCCGGAGCGGAGGCGTAACGAAAGTCTGCCGAGATATCGACAACACGCGCCGACACTCCAGCGGCGGTAGCGGCGTCGAGCAGTCGATCGATCAGTGCGGCGCTGACACCATGTGGTGCAGCACCGAATACTGCACTCGTCGGTGTTTGCGATAACTGCCCGATGAGTTCGGCTTCGGAGACGAAGCGCTGCTCGCCGAGGGTGGAGAGCAGATGTGGAAAGGCTGCAGCCACGCGCTCGCCGGGCTGCGAGTCCGACATGACGGCCGCAAGCTCAAACTTCGGATGGCTGGCGATCAGGCGTAGCAATTCGCCCGCCACATAGCCTGTGCCGCCGAGAACGAAAGCCGGCGTACTCATCCCGAGACCGCTACCGCCGGAAATTTGGCACCAAGGCCGATGGCGTCGATCACGCAATCCCCGAGTGCAGCACCGTCTGAAAGTGCATTGAACGCAGGCACCTTGAGCTGCTCGCGGATGATATCGACACCCACGGCGTTGTCGGTCGCAGGTCCGGTGACGACGCAAGGTTCGATATGGAAGCGCTCGCGGAGCAGTTTGACGCCACCCCAGGCCGCCACCGGATCGTTCGCAGAGAGCACGAGCCCGGTGAGTGCGCCCCGGATGTCAGGGCTGTCGAGGATCGAATCGACACCGTAGGTGCCGAGGATGCCGTCGCCGAGCTCGAAGACAATGACGTCGGGTTGTTTCGCTGCGAGCTCGGTGATCATCGTGCGCGTGAGCGCCGGGCCGACTTCGCGCGTTGTCGAAATGACGCCGAGATCCGTGAAGATCATAGAATGACGCGCACCCGCGTCTTCCATCGCGAGAATGTCGCGTCGCAGCGAGACGCCAGTCGCCTTAAAGCAGTCGACCACGAGTCCGCGGTGACGCATGCGGCTGACGAGCTGGCAGGCGGCAGCGGTCTTTCCGGCCTCCATGCAGGTGCCGGCAAGTGCGACGACCGGTACGCCGTTCGTGTCGAGCTTGGCCGACAGATCGAGCGGTCGATAGCCGGCCCGGGCGGGGACGCCGATGCGCTCGCCAAGATACGGGAAGTGCAGCACGACGCCGAGCACACGACAGTCGAAGGGCTTGCCCTTATCCGGATTTGCTGAGTCGCAAACTCCGAGCACGCCACCGATATTGAGCATCTGAATCACATCACCCGCGGCGAGGGTTTTCGGAACATGGCCCGAATAGCCGAACAGCGCCTTACGATGACCGAGTGCACCGACCACGATATCGCCCTTGTTGACCTTGGCCATGCGACCGCTGGTCAGCTCGAGGGTGTTGTAGTTCGCCTTGCTGCTGAGAATCTCTACCACCACGACGATGCCTTCCTCGGAGGGTAGGTTCTCGGTGGCGATACGTACCTCGTGGCCGAGCCCACAGGCTTGAGTGACCGAGGCGATTTTATCGACGACGAGCGTTCTCATGATTTCTCCTTCGACGCAGCGCGCTCACCAGCGCGCCGATGAAAAAGCCCCGGAAGGGCGACGATGCGTGAGAAGCCGAGTGCGTCAGCTGCCGTCCACTCGCCCGCTGCCTCGCCATAAACTCCTCGTGAGGCGGCCATCAGCGAATACGGGGAGTCGACACCCTCGATAAATACCGAGCCCGCTCGCAGTAGCACGTTGACCGTACCCGTGACGCGTTGCTGCGACTGCAGAAGCAAGGCCTCGATATCGCGACACACGGGATCGAGCAACTGACCCTCGTGTACCCAGTCGCCGTACGGCCCTGCGAGCATGTCCTTGATGCGTTGCTGACGTGCGCTGAGTACGAGCTTCTCGAGTTCACGATGGGCGGTCAGCAGCACTTCGGCCGCTGGCGCCTCGAATGCAACGCGACCCTTCGTGCCGATGATGGTATCGCCGAGGTGGATGCCACGACCGATACCGAAAGGGCCCGCCACGCTCTCCAGTCGCTCGATCAGCTCGACCGGCGAGAGTGATTGACCATCCAGTCCGCAGGGTATGCCACGCTCGAAATGGATGACGTGCTGCTCAGCCTTGCGCGGTGCGCTGAATGCATCTTTTGAAAGTACCCATGCGCTCTCAGGGAGACTGCCTTGAGAGGTCAGGGTCTCCTGACCACCGATGCTCACGCCCCACAGCCCGCGGTTGATCGAGTACGCCGCACCGAAGGACGGCACTGGCAGCCCCCGCGCCTTCAGGAAATCAACTTCCTCCTGACGCTTGAAATGCTGATCGCGCACCGGCGCGATGACCTGGAGCTCCGGGGCTAGCGTGCGCAACGCGACTTCGAAGCGCACCTGATCGTTTCCCGCGGCGGTGCAGCCGTGCGCAATGCTGTCGGTACCCAGTTCGCGCGCCATGCGCGCGATGGTCTGCGCCTGGATCACGCGCTCCGCGCCGACGCACAGCGGATACAGTTGACCACGACGTACGTTGCCCATGACCAAGAAGCGCAGCACTTGGTCAAAATAATCGGCGCGGGCATCTATCTGGTGATGAGCACTGGCGCCGAGCGCCCGCGCGCGCTCCGCCAGTTGTGCGGCGCTCGCCGCATCGATACCGCCGGTATCCACGGTGACCGTGATGACGGGCCGCTGATACTGCTCCTTGAGCCAGGGCACGAGGAACGAGGTGTCTAGGCCGCCTGAGTAGGCGAGAACAATAGCGGAGGACATGGTTTGATCCTGGGCAGGGAGCGCGTCGCTCAGACGCGGAAGAGTCCGCGTAGACGAGCCACGAGGGCGATCTGTGCAGCGCGGGAATCGGTGGCTATGAATATGGTGTCGTCGCCCGAGATGGTGCCGACGACTTCGGGCCACTCGGCTTTATCGATCGCGATCGCCACGCTCTGTGCCGCGCCGATGGTGGTTCGCAGAACGGTGAGCGAGGTGCCGGCGGTGGCGATGCCGCGTACGAACTGACGCAGCGTGTCGAAGTCGTCGAGGGTGCGCTCGGCTTCCGCAGACGGCGGCAGGTAACGCCCGCCGGCCTTCAGTACCCCGAGTTCACGCAGGTCGCGACTGATCGAGGATTGCGTGACGTTGTGTCCGGCACGCCGCAGCAACTCGACGAGCTCGCCCTGTTTGCGCACGGGTGAGCCGCGCAGGATGCGCAGGATCGTCGAGCGCCGTTCGTGGGAGGGAGCTTCGGTATGCATAAAATCGCGCGGATTCTGCATATTCATGCATAGCCTGTCAAGCCTCCGCTCAGCTCGCTTCGAGTATCCGTCGGCCCCGCCGGGCGCGCAGGGCGTAAGTGTCGGCCAGCGCCGTGCTGCGCTCGCGGATACCGGCGAGGAAATGCCAGCGGCCCACGATTTCCCCGGGGCTCAGCGTCAGGCTCACGTAGCCGCGTCGGGCGGTGTCGCTGAACACCAGGCCCGGATTGGTGGCGCGTAGGGAGGCGGCGAGTTCCGCCGGCTCGGCCCGCGACAGCAGTGACTCGAATCCTGGGGAAGTGACCGACGGGGTCGCGAACTCCACCCCCACGGGGCGTCGGCCGCGTGTGCCCTCGGCGATCGAGAGATTCTGGCCCCACGCGTTGTGACTATCGCCCGAGAGCACGACGAGATCCGCTTTCGCTGCCAACGACGATTCGAGCAGTCGTTGCCGCGCCGCGGGGAAACCACCCCAGGCGTCGAAGTCGTAGGGCAAGCCCGCCTGGGCCGCCAGGGCACCGACGCGGGCCCGACGCCGGATGTATTCGGCGGCGTCGGCAGCGAGCCAGCGTTCCGCACCCTGTGGTGCACGGATGTCACCGAACAGTGTCTGCTGCGCGAGCAGCTGCCACGCTCGCCCGCTCTGCACGGAGCGGCGCATCTGCTCGGCAAGCCAGCGCTCCTGCTCGAACCCGAGCATGGTCCGGGCAGGATCCGCGAACGGCCCGTCGCGAAATTCTGCGAGTGCTGCCGGCAGATCTTTCCGACCGCGCAAGGCCGTCTCGAGATCGAGCGGTGCCGAGCGACCGGTGAGACGAGTCTCGAGCTTGTAGAGCGAGGCCAACGAGCCGATGTCGTACCGCGTCCACTGCGCATCCGACACCGGCATCCAGTCGCGATAGGCTCGCAGGGCGAGCTCGCGTCGAACCGACCACTCGCCCTCGCGCTCTGGTTGATGATTCTCGGCGCCGTTCATCCACGCATCGTTGGCGATCTCATGATCGTCCCACTGCGAGATCATCGGGTACGACTGATGCAGGCGTTGCAGATCCGGATCGAGCCGATAGCAGGCGTAACGCAGGTGGTAGTCCGCCAGTGTGATCAGCTCGCCGGCCGGCTCGATCACGCGTTCGGGCAGCGCGGTGCGCGCATCGGGATAGTCGCCGCGCGGATACTCGTAGAGATAGTCGCCGACATGCACGATGAGATCGAGATCGCTGCGTAGGCAGGCGTGCGCGTAGGCATTGAACCAACCGAACGGTAGGTTGGAGCACGAAAAGAGACCGATGCCGAACCGTGACACTTCCCCGATCGGTAGCGTACGGCTGCGACCCACGGCACTGATGCGACCATCGGGTGCGATGAAGCGGTAGTAATGCCACCGACCGGGCGCAAGACCCGAGACGGTGACGCGAGCCGTATGATCGCGCGCAGGATCGGTGAACGCCTCACCCTCGGCGATGACGCGAGTGAATAAGGTATCGGCCGCCACCTCCACTCGCAGTCGTTCAGCGTGCTGCGCAACGTAACGGGTCCACAGTAGCAGCGAGTCGGCGCGGGGTTCGCCGCTCGCCACGCCGTGGGTAAAGCCGCGGGCGTTCAGCATCGCAGCCATGCCTGGCAACGCGAGCGCACCGAGCCCGTAGAGGCTGCCTTGAATGAGATGGCGTCGGGTGATCATCCTGCGCAGGATAACGTGTTTCCGCGACACGATCGTGCCCGCTAGAATGCGCGCGCTCTATCGCCAGCAGCGCGGTAATCCTCGGAGGCTCGGTTGTCACCGGAAGCGTTTGTTCTCACCGTCAACGCGACGATCGCGCTGACCGCCTATTTCTATGTCTACCCGCGATTCGCAGGGGCGGATTTGCAGCGCCTCTCTATCAACGATCTCGTCGCGAATCTCGCCGCCGTCGGCATCGCAGGCTATTTCTTCGCTGGATCAGGAACCCGCTTCTCCCTCGGACCTCTCGAGGTCGGCTGGTTCGCCTTCACGGTCGTGACCTTCCTGCTGATCGAACTCCCGTTGTTCGTCGGCTATGTCCGGCGCTACGGGGTGTTCCGCAAAGACGAATGACTGGCGAGCTCTAGACGGAGCGAGCGAGTATCGGGCCGCAGCCCGCGCCAAAGTCGAAACGACTCGGCCGCCTGTTCGATCAGCATGCCGATACCATCGAACACCGCCCGAGCGCCGCGTGATCGTGCCCAATCACAGAACGGTATAGCCGCCTCTCCGTAAGCCAGATCGTAGGCCAGGGTGTGCGCGGCGATGAGGCCGTCGGACAGTACCGGCATTCGACCGTCCAGTCCGAGCGAGGTCGCCTGCACCAACAGATCGACAGGTGCCGATCGTGCCGCCGCCTCGTGGGTCAGATCGCTGAGTGAGATCGCGCTGAACGCGGTGTGGCTTCGTGACGCTTCGTGCGCAAAACGCGCGATCAGCTCGGCGGCGCGCTCGATGTGCCGGTTAGCGATGGTGATACGCGCAGGTTGCTGTGCAAGTAACGGACCGAGAATACCGCGGGTCGCGCCGCCAGCGCCGAGGATCAGAACATCGCTGCCGCGCAGCGACACGCCTCGCGTCTCGAGGTCCGTAATCCAGCCTATCCCATCGGTATTGTCGCCGAGCAGCGTACCGCTGGTCTCACGCATAAGCGTATTCACCGCGCCGGCCTGTCGAGCGCGCTCGCTCAGCTGATCGGCAATCAGGAGCGCAGCTTCCTTGTGAGGGACCGTGACGTTCAGGCCACAGCCCCCCTGGGTGAAGAAAACTTTGACCCAGGTCGGAAATTTCGCCGGTGGTACGTCGTACGCCGAGTAGATCATCGACTGCGAGCTTGCTGCAGCGAAGTGTGCGTGGATGAACGGCGAGCGGCTATGACCGATCGGAGAGCCAACGACGCCGTAACGATCAGGTTCGCCCATGAGGGAGATGTTAGCCGACGTACCAGCCACCCGCGTGCTGCGGATCGAGATGGTGCTGCAGCGCAGCCAGATCGGCGCGCAGTCGCTCATCAAGTCCCCACGGCGGGTTGACGATCAGCAATCCTGAGCCGTTGAGCCCAAGAGGGCTCTCGCGCGGCCGAATCCACCACTCCGTCAGTAGCGTTGCGGTCATCTCGGCATCAGGCGGGGCTGGCAACTCGCCCCGACAAGCTGCGATCTCGCGATCGGTGTCGCGTCCCGAGGCGATTGGATACCACACGGCGATCACTGCATGGGGTAGCCGACGTAGCGCCTCTTGCAGCGTGGAGCGCACACGCCGTAGATCTTCTGATGCATTCTCATAAGGCGGATCGATGAGAACGAGGGCCCGTCGTTCGATGGGAGGCAGCCAAGAGGCAACTCGCGCGTAACCATCGGCACATTCGTCCGAGGTTTTGGCCGATGAGCTCACCGAGCGTAGTGCCTCCCGCAGCGCACGGTGTTCCGACTCCTGAGTCTCCACCAATACGGCTCGATCCTGAGCACGCAGATGGGACAGGGCAATCAGCGGTGATCCGGGATAAGCGCTGCGCGAGCGCGTCTGCGACCGGATGGATCGTACCGTTTGCAGATAATCGTCGAGGTCCTCGTGCATCGGCGCCGACAGGGGCGGATCGAGCCGCGCCTCATCGAGCAGCCGCGTGATACCGGCGCTGGCCTCATCAGAACGACGCGCTTCGACGCTCTCGAGATCGTAAAGACCGCGGCCGGCGTGGGTGTCGAGGTACAAGAAGCCCTTGTCCTTGCGCTTGAGAAGGCGCAGGAGCGCGATCAGCACGAGGTGTTTGTGAACGTCGGCGAAGTTACCGGCGTGATACGCGTGGCGATACTTCACGCGCGCCGAACTCCCGCGTCAGTCGGCCGAGGCGGCCTTTGCGCGCTTGCTAGGAGCCTTCGCTTTTGCCTTTGCCTTGCCCTTGGCCTTCGCTTTCGCTTTGGCTTTGACTGCGGGTTTACCCGCTTCCGTCGCAGCGCCGGCCTCGGTCTTCGGCTTATCCGCCGATTTTTTCATGGGCTTCTTGCCGAAGCGTCCGCGCCCGGGGCGTACCGGCGCTGCGGCGAGCAGCGCGCGACACTCATCGAGCGTGAGGGTCTTCGGATCACGTTCCTTAGGAATACGGGCATTACGCTGCTTGTCGGTGATGTACGGCCCGTAACGGCCGTTGAGCACCTGAATATCGTCGATGCCGAAATCCTGAATGATGCGATTGGCATCGGCGAGTTTCTTGGCAGCGATTACTTCGAGCGCGCGCTCAAGCGTGATCGTGTATGGATCGTCTTCTTTGAGCGAGGCGTACTTCGCGCCGTACTTCACGTAGGGGCCGAAGCGTCCGATGTTGGCTTCCACTGCCTCGCCGTCTGCCGTACTGCCGAGCTTGCGCGGCAGCTGGAACAGCTGCAGGCCCTCGGCGAGTGTGATCGTGTCCATCTTCTGGCCTGGACGCAGCCCAGCGAACTTGGGCTTTTCCTCATCGTCCCGAGTGCCGATCTGGACGAAGGGGCCAAAGCGGCCCATACGCACCGAGACGGGTTTTCCGCTGACCGGATCGACGCCGAGTTCGCGAGCTTGCGCCGCTTCGTCACGCGAGACGTGTTTTTCGGTGTGCTCGACGAGCTCGATGAACGGTTGCCAGAACTTCTGCAACGGTTCTGTCCAAGCTTCCTCGCCGCGCGATACCGCATCGAGTTCGTCTTCCATGGCAGCAGTGAAGCCGTAGTCGACGTACTTGGCGAAGTTGGCACTGAGGAAATTGTTGACGATCTTGCCGATGTCGGTCGGGATGAAGCGGCGGCCATCCATATCGACGTAGGTGCGATCTTTGAGCGTCGAGATGATTGAGGCATAGGTCGACGGGCGACCGATGCCGTGTTCTTCCAGCGCTTTGACCAACGAGGCTTCCGAGTAACGCGGCGGCGGTTCAGTAAAATGCTGCGCACCGCGCAGACTGACGAGCTGTACCGTATCGCCTGCGTTCATCGCCGGCAGGATGCGATCGTCTTCGTCGTCGGACGCATCGTCCTGACTCTCGATATACGCCGCGATGAAGCCGGGTTTTACCAGCGTTGAGCCGTTAGCGCGCAGCATGTGCCGCGATGGCCCATCGGGACCGGCTAGAAGGTCTACTGCTACGGTATCGAAAACAGCGTGGGTCATTTGGCAGGCGACTGCCCTACGCCAGATGAGCGTGTAGAGTTTGAATAGGTCGGCGTCGATCTTGCCGTCGAGTTGCTGAGGCAGCACGGACGCTGAGGTCGGTCGGATCGCCTCGTGAGCTTCCTGCGCGTTGCGCGACTTGTTCTTGTAGAAGCGTGGGCTCTCGGGCAGGGACTCCGCGCCATAGACCCGGCCGATGACCGAGCGGATTTCGGTGATCGCCTCATTGGCGAGGTTCACGGCGTCGGTACGCATGTAGGTGATGAGACCGACCGAGCCCTCGCCGTAGTCGACGCCCTCGTAAAGCTGCTGAGCGAGACGCATCGTGCGCTGCGCTGAGTAGCCGAGTTTGCGCGCTGCCTCTTGCTGCAGCGTCGAAGTGGTGAACGGCGGCGCTGGATTACGATTGCGCTGCTTACGCTCTACCTCGAGCACCCGCAGCGTACCGGGTGGTACAAGTTGTGGCGGCTCACCCTCGGCTGCACCCTCGCGTGATGCGCCCGCGCCGCTCGCTGTACGCAGCGCAGACTCTACGCGTGTAGCGGACGAAGCATCGGTGAAGCTGAACTGCTCGACCTTGCGACCCTCGAATTCCACCAGCTTCAGAGGAAAGGTCTGGCCGCCACGCTCGCCCTGGGCGTCGAGCGTCCAATATTCGCGCGGGACGAACGCCTGAATCTCAGCTTCGCGCTCGCAGATCATCCGTAGCGCAGGGCTCTGTACCCGGCCCGCGGACAGACCCCGGCGCACTTTTTTCCAGAGCAGCGGCGAGAGGTTGAAACCGACGAGGTAATCGAGGGCGCGCCGTGCCTGCTGCGCATTCACCAGATCGAGCGACAGCTCGCGGGGCTGCTCGATCGCCTGACGTACTGCGTTTTTAGTGATCTCGAAGAATTCGACTCGATGGACTTCCTTGCCCTTTAGATCGCCCCGATCTTGCAGCAGCTCGCGCAGGTGCCAGGAGATTGCCTCACCCTCACGGTCAGGGTCGGTTGCGAGGTAGAGCGCCTTCGCCTTCTTGAGCGAGCGTGAGATCGCATCAACGTGCCGCTCGTTGCGGTCGATGATGTCGTACTTCATCGCAAAGCGACGCGACGGATCGACGGCACCTTCTTTGGGGACGAGATCGCGTACGTGACCGTAAGAGGCCAGAACCTCAAAGTCCTTGCCGAGGTACTTCTTGATCGTTTTAGCCTTCGCCGGTGATTCGACGATGACGAGGTTGTCTGCCATGGTTTGGGTCGTTCTTCAGTGCGGCCGCTCGGGCGGCAGATCGAACACCAGGTCTTCCATGCGCGAGCAGGCGAGCTCCTCGCCGGGCTGGCTCGACAGCACCATCAGCACCACCCATTTGAGTTGTTCGACGTCGAGTTCAGGGGTTTGGAGCGCCAACAGGCGTTCGATGACGATCTCGCGCTGCTGTGGCGAGAGGATGCCGCTGCGTTCGAGGGCGAGCAGATACCCGCGGCAGTCCGCGGGCAGATGGGACCGCTCCGCGTCGGTGAACACCCGCATCGCTCGCGGCCCCGCTGCCGAGAGGCTCGGTCGGTGGCGTTCGCAAGCGAGATCGGCCAGCCAGTCGAGGGCGCGTTCGACGTCGTCGTTGGCGAACCCGGCCCGCTCGAGGTCCTCCTCGAGCGCCTCGCGCTCGGGGACCTCCGGCTCGTCGGTCAGCATGTACCGGTCGAACACGTATATAAGGATGTCGAGCACGCTGCCGTTGTCTGTCGTATAGGTCATGAATCCGTCCGTTCGGCCCCAGGCTCGGGGAGCCCGGCGAGCCGGAAGTAGCGGCCAGCGGAGTCCGATGCGACACGACCCTCGAGTTCGAGGGCGAGGAGCAGGGACGCTACAGATGAGCTGGAGAGGCCGGTGCTCGCGATGAGCGCATCGAGACCCGTCGGCTCGAAGCCGAGCGCATCTAACAGGATTTCCCCGGGGTTGTGCAACCGCGCAGCCTCGTCCGACGGGCCGATCGACAGGCCGGACGGATTCTTAACCAATTGATTTAATTGATCTATTTTCAGTTCGGTCAGGACATCTTCGGCACATTCCACGAGCACTGCCCCCTGACGCAGCAGGGCGTGGCAGCCGCGCGACTGGGGGGAGTGGATGGAACCGGGCACTGCGAAAACCTCCCGGCCCTGCTCGCCGGCACAACGGGCGGTGGCGAGCGAACCGCTGCGGGCGGCCGCCTCGACCACCAGGACGCCGAGCGCGAGGCCGCTGATCAGGCGGTTGCGTTGCGGGAAGTGCGCTGGCCACGGCGGGGTGCCGGGTGGGAACTCGCTAAGCAGGGCTCCGCCCGCGGCGATGATGCGCTCGGCCAGTGACCGGTTGGCCGGCGGGTAACACAGATCGAGGCCCGTGCCGCAGACCGCAACGGTCAAGCCGCCTCGGGCGCTTAGCGCGCCGCCATGGCTCGCCGCATCGATGCCGAGAGCGAGCCCGCTGGTGATCACGAGGCCTAGCGAGGCGAAATGGCAGGCGAAATCTCGAGCGGTTATTCGGCCGTTGGCCGTGGGATGGCGGCTACCGACGATGGCGAGTTGCGGGCGCGCGAGCACCGCAGGATCGCCGGCCACGAACAGTATCGCCGGAGGTTTGGCGATCTCGAGCAATGTGGCGGGATAGCGCGGATCGTGTGCCGCGAGCACCGTCCAGCCGCCTTGCTCGATCGCCGCGAGATCGGCCTCGAGTCGCTCTTCGGTGACGCCCCGCAGCAGCGCTTGGACGGTGGCGGGGCGGCAGCCGACGCGAGCGAGCGTGAGGGCATCGCACGCGAGCAGTGCGTCGCAGGATCCGACGGCCTCGAGGGCGCGTCGCAGCGTGTGGCCATCGAGGCCTGGGGCGCGTGCGAGGCGGCAGAGCGTGGTCAGCTCGTAGATCGTCATCGGGGGCGAAGCGTACGGAGCTCATAAATTCGGCTGATATACTGATTCCTCGCGAATTACCTTGATTGGGAATCCAACATGGCGCTGCTCGAGATCCTGGAATACCCCGACCCGCGGCTGCGGACCCGTGCCGAGCCTGTCACGACCTTTGACGCGGCCCTCTCGGCGCTCATCGACGACATGTTCGAGACCATGTACGCCGCTCCGGGCATCGGTTTGGCGGCCTCGCAGGTCAACGTGCACCGGCGACTGTTGGTGATGGACCTCACGCAGGATCACAGCGAGCCCATGGTGTTCATCAACCCCGAGATCCTCTCGCGAGAGGCCGTAGGCGTGATGGAGGAGGGGTGCCTGTCGGTTCCCGGTTATTTCGATGAGGTCGAGCGGGCGCAAAAAATCCGAGTGCGCGCTCAGGATCGTCATGGCATGACGTTCGAGCGGGATCTCGAGGGCCTGCATGCTGTGTGCTTGCAGCATGAGATGGATCATCTCGAAGGCAAGCTGTTCGTCGACTACCTCTCGATGCTCAAGCGTGATCGAGTTCGTCGCAAACTTGAGAAAGATCGTCGCGAGCGGGCTGCCAGCACCGCGACACGCGAGTCGGTCGGAGCAACCTTGACGCGTTGAGCGGCGCCCGCCCGGCGCGTCACGCCCGCAGATCGATCATGCGTATCGCCTTTGCCGGAACACCGGAATTTGCCGTGCCCGCCCTCGCAGCGCTGGCGGCCTCGCGTCATGAAGTTGTGGGCGTACTGACGCAACCCGATCGACCTGCGGGTCGAGGACGGCAGCTCACGGCGAGCCCAGTCAAAGAATTTGCGCTTGCTCACGGTCTGACTGTCGATCAGCCGCGATCGCTGCGTACTGCCGAGGGTCGCGCAGCTCTTGAGCGTTGGCGTCCCGACGCACTGGTGGTGGTGGCGTACGGCCTGATCCTACCGCCCGAAGTGCTTGCGCTGCCGCGTTACGGCTGTCTCAACATCCATGCGTCGCTGCTGCCGCGCTGGCGTGGCGCCGCACCTATTCAGCGGGCATTACTCGCCGGTGATGACACGACCGGAATCAGTTGGATGGTGATGGAGCTCGGCCTGGATACGGGGCCGATTCTAGCCATGCAGTCACTGCCGATTCTGCCGCAGGACGATTCGCAAAGCCTGCATGATCGGCTCGCGCAGCTCGGTGCTTCAGGTGTTGTGACCCTGCTTGAGCAGTATGCTGCCGGCGAACTTCTGGCTCAGCCTCAGGCGGCGGACGGCATCACGTACGCCAAAAAAATCGACAAAGCCGAGGCGGGTATCGACTGGAATGCCCCCGCGGTGCTGATCGAGCGGCAAGTGCGCGCGTTTCGTCCCTGGCCGATCGCCGAGACCGTGTGTGCGGGTGAGCAGCTGCGTATTCATCAGGTCTGTGTGATTGCGACAGGCTCTGCATCTTCAGAGGTGCCAGGCACCGTGCTCGGGATGCAGGGTGAGGCTCTCGTGATCGCTTGTGGGCAAGGCCGACTCGGTTTGCTGCAGGTTCAGCGCGCGGGTCGTCGAGTGGTCTCGGCAAGAGAATTCTTTGGGAGTGTTGCGGGTAATGTCCGTCGTCTCGGCACAGATTGATCAGGGGCAGTTCGCGCCGGGCGCTGCCACGCTGGCGGCGGCGGTGGTGGCCGTGAGCGCAGTGGCCCACGAGGGATATTCTGTAGATGTCGCCCTGCAGGCAGCTGAGGAGCGTGCCGATCGCTCGGCTGTGCGAGCAATCGCGCTTGGGACGCTGCGTTGGTATCTGCGTCTTGCTCCCGTCGTCTCGCAGCTCGTATCGCGTCCTGGTGATCAAGTCGCACCGCACGTTCGGGCGTTGCTCATCACCGCAGCGCACCAAATCGAATACTCGCGTGCCGCACCGGAGGTGAGCGTACATCTGGCCGTCGATGCGGCACGTGTGCTCGGTCTCGCTCGAGCAGCGGGATTCGTCAACGCAGTGCTTCGCCGTTTCGTACGCGAGCGGGCGGGGCTGTTCGAGTCAGCAGAAGGGTCGCTCGCGGTCCGCCACGCCCATCCACAGTGGCTGGTAGATCGTTTGCAGCAGGATTGGCCGGCACGGGCATCGAGCGTTCTTGCGGCAGCGAACGAGCATCCACCGATGGTGCTGCGTATCGACACCCGACGCGTCACGCGCGAAGCGTATCGTCAGCAACTCGATGCGATGGGGCGAGCCTCCCAGCCCGTGACGTGGCTGCCGGACGCCATCGTGTTGGAGCGCTCGGTGCCGGTCGCGACGTTGCCGGGTTTCGAGGCGGGGCTGGCATCGGTTCAGGATGCCGGAGCGCAGTGGGCGGCATGGTTGCTCGATCTCGCTCCCGGGCAGCGCGTGCTCGATGCCTGTGCGGCGCCCGGCGGCAAGAGTGCGCACATTTTGCAGCGAGAGCCCGACGTCTCGCTGCTCGCCATCGATAATGACGCTGAGCGTCTGTCCCGAGTGGCGGCTACTTTTTCGCGTATCGGCCAGCGAGCGGAATTACAGCGAGTCGATCTACTGCGAGCCGATGCACTCGCTTCGGAGGCGCCGTTTGATCGAATCCTGCTCGATGCGCCGTGCTCCTCTACGGGCGTGATTCGCCGACATCCCGATATCAAGTTACTGCGTCGTTCGGAGGACATTGCGAACTTTGCGCGTGTACAGCGCGCGCTGCTGCATCGCTGTTTCGAGCGTCTCGCGCCTGGTGGGCGTTTGGTATATGCCACCTGTTCCGTTT
Source organism: Steroidobacteraceae bacterium (assembly GCA_049425405.1). Taxonomy (GTDB): domain Bacteria; phylum Pseudomonadota; class Gammaproteobacteria; order Steroidobacterales; family Steroidobacteraceae; genus UBA964. The sequence continues at coordinate 108,766 of JBMSXG010000002.1, read as the reverse complement.
TAGATGAGGAAAATGAGACGGTCGTGCGATCGTTCCTGGGCGAGGAGTCGCGCGCACGTCGACTCGACTGGCCGACCGACACACCGATACCTCCCGATGCTCAAAGACTGCCCATCGGCACTCAACTGCTGCCGGGTGACGCGGCGGGCACGGACGGCTTCTATTATGCTTGCCTAGGAAGGGAGAGCAGCGCATGAGCCGCTTGGGTTGCCGCTGGATGAAGCCGTCGTTGCGTGCCGGTCGCATCGCTGCCCGGTGTGTATGCGCCGTATTCATCGGTGCGCTGCTCGCTCTACAGCCTTTGACCGTGCTTGCGCAGGCGGAGGAAGAGCCTGCTGCGCCGGCGGCGGTCGACTCAGCGCTGCTGACTCTCGATGTGCAGTCGGCGTTCATCACTCTCAACAGCGGCGTCTACCAGCTGTTCACGCGGGTTCGCTATCCACTCGATGAGAGCACTCGTGCAGCGCTTCGTGAGGGCACCAGTGTCGCTTTCGTCGTAGACGTCGAGGTATCGCGGGCTCGCCGGTTTTGGCTCGATGCCGAGGTGCTCACCCTCAGTCTGAAGCGTGAGTTGTCGTTCCAGTCGGTTACCGAGCGTTACGTCGTACGTGACCCGTTATCCGATACGGGCCAGCTCTCATTCACCACTCTCGAGGAGGCGCTCGATCATCTTGGCAAAGTGGACGCTTGGCCTATTCTGGTGACGGCGCAGATTCCGGAGGAGGGGGAATACAGCGTGCGAGTACGCGCGAACATTCGTCTCGGTCCGCTGACCGACGCCCTGCGTGCTCTCATGTTCTGGTCTGACGACTTCGAACGCACCAGCGAGTGGTACGAATGGTCGCTGCAGCGCTGATCCGTCACCGCGCGAAGATCCTGATCGCATTCTGGACGGTGGTGGCCCTGTGCGCGTTGGTCGCGCTGTTTCTGACTGCACAGAATTCCGAGCAGTTCGGCCGTTTGCAGCCTGCCATCCTGCTGGCGAGCGTCGTGGCCGTCGTCGTCTTGGTGGTCTTGCTGGCGCGCAAGCTGTGGCAACTCGTCAACGCCTATCGAAGCGGTATACCCGGCTCGCGGTTGACCGCCCGGACCGTGTTGGTATTCGGCGCGATCGTTACGTTGCCCCTAGTTTCCGTTTACGTGTTCTCGCTGGAGTTCCTCAATCGCGGCATCGACAGCTGGTTTCGCATCGAGATCCGTCAGGGGCTGAACGACGCCGTGGTGTTGTCGCGCTCGGCCCTCGATTTGCAGATCCGTGAAAACACCGCACGGACGGTCACCATCGCCGAGCGTATCGCTGCCTCGCCATCGAACCGAGTGTTGGTTGTACTCGATGAAGAGCTGCGCGCATCGGGTGCCGATGAAATCGTTCTCTACGGAGACTACGAGCGCATCATCGGCATGAGCAGTCGTCGCGTTGCTGATACCTTGCCCGATCGGCCGGGAGAGCCGTTGCTGCTTAGTATGCGCGTGGGCAACCCCTACTCCGTGCTCGAGTCGACTCCCGACGGGGGTTATGTCATCCGGACCGCAGCACCCGTGCCGGCAAGGGGTGTGGAGGCGCGCTTTGTCGTGGCGAGCTGGGAGTTGCCGCGACAGTTCGCCGAGCTCACCGACGCGGTACAACGCTCTTATTCTCAGTATGGCGATCTTGCCGCGCTGCGCGAACCGCTGAAGGTGAGTTTCCGCTTGACCCTCACGATGGTGCTGTTGGTGACGCTGCTCGGGGCGATATACGGCGCGATCTATGCCGCCGAGGTGTTGTTTAAGCCCGTGCAGGATCTGATGGCTGGAACGCGAGCGGTGGCTGCCGGCGATCTGGCGACCCGCGTGCCGCTCAGTTCTCGCGACGAGATGGGGTTTCTCGTTCAGTCGTTCAACGATATGACAAAGCGTTTGCGGCGGGCACGCGAGGAAACCGAGCGCAGTCGTGCGACTGTGGAGCGCGAACGTGAGCAACTCGCCATCATCCTCGCGCGTCTTGCGACCGGTGTGATGACGGTCGATCGCGAGCTCGTCCTGCAGCGTGCCAACGAGTCGGCTGGCGTGATTCTCGCTGCCGATCTCGGGTCTTTGGTCGGCGAGTCACTGGCAGCGCGATCTCCTGAGGATAGCTTGATGCACCAGTTTGTCGGCGAGCTGCAAACACGCTTCGCTGCAGGAATGGAAGAGTGGCGCGAGCAACTCGAGTTGCCCGGATCAGACGCCTCGCACGTCACCGGTGGTGGGCGACGAGTACTGGTCTGCGCTTGTGTGCGCCTGCCGCCCGAGCCCGAGAGCGCACCGCGGTTCGTGATCGTGTTCGATGATGTGACCCATTTGCTGCAGGCGCAGCGCGAGGCAGCCTGGGGCGAGGTGGCGCGCCGTCTCGCCCACGAAATAAAAAATCCGTTGACGCCGATCCAACTGTCGGCGGAGCGTTTGCGGCGCAGACTCATGCCCACACTGAGCGGGCCGGACGCGGAGATGGTCGAACGCTCGACGCATACGATCGTGCAGCAAGTCGAGTCGATGAAGCAGATGGTCGACGACTTCAGCGAGTACGCGCGGGCTCCAGCGCTACATGTGACAGATCTCGATCTGAACGAACTCGTGACCGAGGTTGCCGATCTATACCGCTCACAGGAAGGTGCCATCGAGATCGAGGTGCTGCAGGATGCCGCCCTCGTACCGGTGTTGGCGGACCGCGCGCGGATCCGGCAGGTGCTCAACAACCTGCTCACCAATGCGTTCGAGGCTCTTGAGGGTGTACGGCCGGCCCGGATTGAGTTGTGCACCTCGCAGCAGCTCAGCGAGGGAGCCCGATACGCCGTGCTGACGGTTTCGGACAGCGGTCCCGGCTTTCCCCGGGACATACTCGGTCGGGCTTTCGACCCTTACGTCACCAGCAAGGCCAGCGGGACCGGGCTCGGGTTGGCGATCGTACGCAAAATCATCGACGATCACGGCGGACGGATCGAGGCTCAGAACCGTCCCGAGGGTGGGGCCTGCGTCCGTGTTATGTTGCCCTGCCGAGAGAGGGCTGGGCCAGCCGCGCCGCGTGAGCGCCGGCCGGAGAGGCGGAGGGAGCGGGCATGAGTGCAGCGCGCATTCTGGTAATCGATGACGAGGCGGATATCCGCGAGCTCGTCAAAGAAATCCTATCCGATGAGGGGTACGAGGTCGAGGTCGCCGGCAACGCGGCGCAGGCGCGTGCTCTGCGCGCCCAGCAGCACCCCGAGCTGATCCTGCTCGATATCTGGATGCCCGATGTTGATGGCATCACCCTGTTGCGCGAATGGACCGGCCCGACCGCCGACGGCTGCCCGATTGTGATGATGTCGGGACATGGCACGGTCGAGACTGCAGTCGAGGCGACACGTCTCGGCGCAGTCGATTTCATCGAGAAGCCACTCTCGCTCGCTAAGCTGCTGCGTGTTGTCGAGCGCGCACTCGAGGGTGCACGTACGAGGCGCTCAGCCGGGCGTGCGGGTCTCGGCCCAGTGACGGCGCCGGTAGGTAAGAGTCGTGTGATCCAGCAGCTGCGTGCCGAGCTTGAGACTATTGCCGCCGGCGGGATTCCGGTCATGCTCGTTGGCGAGCACGGCACGGGACGGGAGGCTTTCGGTCGTTTCCTGCATGATCGTAGCCCGCGCGCGTCGCGGCCGTTCGTGACCGTCGTCGCCAGCACACTGCGTGACGCCGACGTGGAGCAGCGCCTGCTCGGTCGTGGCGGTGTATTCGATACGGCCGACGATGGCACCGTGTTTCTGAGTGAGGTCGGTGACCTGCCGCCGGCGGCGCAGCGTATCCTGCTCGGCGTGCTTGAGACCGGTGTTTACGCCGCACCGGGCGAGTCAGCCTCGCGCGCCCTGCGAGCGCGACTGGTGAGTTCCGCTCAGCCTGATGTTGAGCGTCGGGCGGATGGCACCGGAGCAGTCACTGCGCCCGGGATCGTACGCCGCGATCTACTCGGTCACCTCAACGCTCAAACGATCCGCGTACCCTCGCTACGTGAATATGCCGAAGACGTTCCGGACCTGCTGCGTCATTACGTCGATCGGCTGGTTGATGCGGAAGGCTTGAGATTTCGGCGTTTCGGTGTGGCAGCGCAGAATCGGCTGCGCAACTACCCCTGGCCGGGCAATCTGCAGGAGCTGCGTAACTTTGTGCGTCGCATGCTCATGCAGCCCGGCGCCGACGACATCACCCTCGAGGAAATCGACCAAGAGCTGGCGCACGCTACGCCGCCCGCCGAGACGCTGGTCAAGCAGGACCTGCTCGCCCTCAGCCTGCGACAGGCCCGCGAACACTTTGAGCGCGCATACCTGCAACAGCAATTGTTGCTCTGTCACGGCAAGGTGGGTCAGTTGGCGAAGCGGGTCGGAATGGAGCGCACGCACCTGTACCGCAAGCTCCGATCGCTCGGCATCGATTTTCGCAGCGTCCCCGACGACGCAGACGGCTAATCTGCAGCTAGAGCAATTCCGTTCAATCGCCGACGCGGGTCAGCACGGCCTCGATGTCGGCTGCGCTCAGCGTCGTGCGGGTGCGATTTAATCGATCGAGATCGCTGATAGGTCCGATTCGGACCCGATGAAATACATCGGTATCGATGGTGACCCGCTGGATCACGGCATCCACGCCGAGTCGCGTGAGTTTGGTGCGCAGCCGTTCTGCATCTTCGAGATTGCGGAAAGCGCCCAGGTGCAGCACGTAGGCGCCCGGTCGTTGGATGGGTGAGCTTGGCAGTGCTGCCTTGGCGGGTTCGTCGGGCTCGCTGATCACGACTTCCGACTTGGGCAGCATGTCGTAGAAGCCATACTCCGGAGTGGACTCCTCAGCGCCGGCCGGCGTTTTGGTTTCTCCCGTCTCGAGCGGTGCCGGACGCGGCTCGGGCTGCGACGGATTCTCGAGCTCTGCCGACAGCCGTTGAACTACTCGTTGTTGCCACACATAGACGCCCGCCGCGATCGCCAGCCCGATTCCGAGACCCACAAAGAATTCGCGCGATATGTCGAGCGACATGCCGCCGCCGCGGCGGCTGCGTTTGAAGTCACGACCGATCGGCGAGCTCACATCGACTCCGGAGCGGATGCGCCGAGCAGCCCGAGGCCATTGCGCAGCACCTGCTGAACGGCGAGCAAGGCGTAGACACGGGCGTTACGTAGCGCCTCGTCGGCGACCAGCATGCGCTCTGCGTTGTAGAACGCATGCAAGGTCGTGGCGAGCTCCCGCAGGAAGTGCACAACGGCGTGTGGCGCGCGCTGTGCTGCTGCTTGCTGCACTATTTCGGGATATCGCGAGAGACAGGACAGCATCGCCTCGGCCTGCGATCCGGCGAGCAAGGTTTCACCCTGGGTCTCAACCAGTGATCGCGCACGAGCCACATCCCATTCAAGTCCGCGCGCCGCGAGTTCTTTCATGACACTGGCGACCCGCGCATGTGCGTATTGGATGTAGAACACGGGATTTTCGTTGCTCTTTGATTTGGCGAGCTCGAGATCGAAGTCTAACGACTGATCGTTACTGCGCATCAGATAAAAGATTCGACAGGCATCGTTGCCGACTTCCTCGCGCAGCTGGCGCAGTGTGACAAAGTTCGCTTCACGCTTGCCCATCGAGACTTTCTGGCCATTGCGATAGAGCGCGACGAGCTGGATGAGAGGCGCCTCGAGGCACTCGCCCGGGTGGCCGAAGGCCTGCAGACCGCCTCGCAGGCGCGGCACGTAGCCGTGGTGGTCCGCGCCGAGGACGTCGATGAGCACATCGAAGCCGCGCTCACGCTTGTCGAGGTGATAGGCGATGTCCGATGCGAAATAGGTCTTCACGCCGTTTTCTCGCACGACCACACGATCCTCGTCGTCGCCGAAGCGAGTGGCGCAGAACCACTCGGCGCCGTCTTTGACATACAGCAGGCCGCTGGCTCGCAAGCGATCAAGAGCGCGGTCGATTGCACCGCTGCCGACAAATTCGCGTTCGGAAGTCCAGCGATCGAAGTGCACTCCGTAGCCGTCAAGATCGTTGCGGATCTCGGCGAGCATCGAGGTGAGGCTCGATTCGAGAATACGCTGCCAAGCCTGTTCACCGATCAAAGATCTGCAGCGCGCGATCAACGCATCGATATAGACGTCCTTGTCGCCGGCCGGCGCATCCGGCGGCAGGTCGGCAAACACCGCGCTCGAGGGTTTACGCAGCGCCTCGCCCTCGCGGGCGTGCAGCTCGGCGGCGACGGGCTGTAGATAGTCGCCACGATAGCCGTTGGCCGGAAACGCGAATGACTCGCCGCAGGCTTCGAGATAGCGTAGCCACACCGAGACGGCGAGGATGTCGGCCTGTCGTCCCGCATCGTTGATGTAGTACTCGCGAAATACCTCGTTACCGGCTGCATCGAGCAGGCGCGCGAGCGCATCGCCAAAGGCTGCCTGCCGGCCGTGGCCCACGTGCATGGGTCCGGTCGGATTCGCCGAAACGAACTCGAGCAATATGCGAGTACGGCGAGCGGGAGAGTAGCGTCCGTAGTCATCGCCGAGCTCGTGGACGCGGAGCAATTCGCGGACGAAGCAGTCTTTGGCGAGAAAGAAATTGACGAAGCCCGCACCGGCCACCTCGGCGCGGAGTAGCAGCGGACTCGCCGGTAGTGCTGCGATGATGGCTTCGGCGATTTCGCGCGGTGCGCGTCCCGCCGTCTTGGCAAGGCGCAGCGCCACGTTGGAGGTGAAATCCCCGTGCTGGGCATCGCGCGTACGCTCCACGCTGACAATCGCCGGGTCGAGCCCCGCCGGCAGCATCCGTCCCTCGAGGCTGCTGATCGCCTGCAGTAACAGCTGTTGGAGCTCCGTTTTCACGGGCGCGATTCTACAGTGCTTCAGAAGAGTTCGAGCGGATCGACATCGAGCGCCCAGCGCACGCGGCGCGTCTCGGGGAGTGAGTCGAGTTGCGGCAGCCACGCCCCGAGCAGGCGGTGCAATGCGCCGCGATCGCGGCTCTCGATCAGCAGTTGGGCATGATGCCGGTCGGCACGTCGTGCCATCGCGGCCGGTGCGGGTCCGAGCAGTCTCGCGACGGCGGTCTCGCGACGGCAGAGCGGCTCGGCGATCTGCCGTGCGTGAGTGAGGAATGCGATCACCTGATCGGCCTGAGGCGCCGAGGCGCGCAGCGCAGCGAGCCAAGCGTAGGGTGGCCAGTCGGCCTCACGACGCTCGCTGAGTGCAGCGCAGGCAAACGCATCGTATCCACCGTCTAACAGACCGCGTAACAGCGGGTGTTCCGGATACTCGGTCTGAATCAGCACTTCGCCGGGGCGCGAACCGCGGCCCGCGCGTCCGGCGACCTGCACGATCGTCTGCGCGAGCCGCTCGGCTGCGCGAAAATCCGTACTGAAGAGGCCTTGGTCGGCATTCAGAACAATGACTAGGGTCACATCGGGGAAGTCGTGGCCTTTTGCCACCATCTGCGTCCCGACGAGCAGGCGTGCGGCACCGCTCGAGACACGCGCTACCACTGCCTCGAGCTCGCCTTGTCGACGCACCACGTCACGATCGAGGCGCGCGACGCCGATACCCGGAAACCACTCACCGAGGGTTTCCTCGATACGCTCGGTCCCTTGGCCCACCGTTTTGACGGCGTAGCCGCAGGTCGGGCATTGCTTGGGCAGAGGACGGTCCGCGCCGCAGTGATGACAGCGCAGTCGTTCGGCTTGGCGATACACCGTCATTCGGGCATCGCAGCTCTGGCAGGGCGCGATCCAGCCGCAGGCGGTGCAGGCCAGCGTTGGCGCATAGCCGCGACGGTTGATGAACAGCAGCACCTGACCCTGCTCCTCGAGGTGGTGCTTGATGCGCGCGACCGCGGTCGTCGAAAGGCCGGCGTGCACGCGTTCCTGACGTAAATCAATCAAGCGCAGACGCGGCGGTTCGGCTTGCGCCGTACGGCGCGGCAGCTCCAGTCGTGACAGCCGACCGACGTCCACGTTGTGCAGGGTCTCCAGAGCGGGGGTCGCCGACCCCAGCATCACAGGGATCCCGAGTCGCCGCGCGCGCACCAGCGCTAAATCGCGGGCCGAGTAACGAAACCCGCCCTCCTGCTGCTTGAACGAGGCGTCGTGCTCCTCGTCGACGATCAGCAGCCCGGGCTGGACGAGTGGCGCGAATACCGCTGAGCGCGTGCCGATGACCAGTCGAGCTTCCCCCGAGCGTGCGCGTCGCCAGGCCTCGAAACGCTCTGCATCGCTCAGACCTGAGTGCAGGACGGCGCGCGGCAGCGTGGGGAAGCGCTCGGCGAAGCGGCCGACGAGTTGCGGCGTCAGGCCGATCTCCGGCACCAACACGAGAACGCTGCGACCCCGTCGCAGCTGCTGCTCCGCCAGACGCAAGTACACCTCGGTCTTTCCGCTGCCCGTCACGCCGTGCAGCAGAACGCCGTGGTAGGCGGCATCGCCGAGTGCCTCGAACCGTTCGAGCACCTGCTGCTGTTCGGCCGTCGGGGTCGGTTTTGGCCCGAGGGGCAGGGTGGACGGATCGAGGGATGCCGCCGGAGCCGGTTGTTCGGCCGGCGCCTCCTGTCGCTCGATCCAGCCGCGCTCGCGTAGTGCGCGGGCGGCGGCGCGCCAGTGGGGGTGTTGCGCCTCGAGCAGCGACTCGCGACACCCGGAGTCCCCGAGGCGTTCGAGCAGAGCACGCTGGGCGGGTGCGCGGCGCAGCAGGCCGGCCTGTAGAGCGGCTGTGGCGTCGGGTGTTGCGCGCCACCACGGGTCGCTCGCCAAGAGCGGTGCGCCCTCGCGTATGGCGCGGGGCAGGGCGCTGGTGAGCACCTCTCCGAGCGGATGGTGGTAGTACTCGGCGGCCCAACGCAGCAGCGAGAGTAGTTCGGGGTCGAGTGTCGGGAATGGATCGATAACCGCCGTTATCCGTTTAATTTTCGCAATTTCAAGCTCTGATTGTTCGATATTTGAAACAACAATACCGATACAAGTCCGTCGACCAAAAGGTACTTTCACGCGCGAACCGGGCGTGGGCAGCGGTCCGTCGAGGGGGGCCTGGTAGTCGAACAGCCGCCGCAGCGGTGTGTCGATCGCCACTTGGCAGAGGGGCAACATTCAGCCTCGACCTTGTCCACAGCGACTGTGGATAACGCTGTGGAAAGATGCTTTCACCCCCGAAAAATCGCGGTGTTTTTCGGGGATTCGCTTAGGGCTGGTCATTTTTCGACCAATCGGAGCAATCATCTTTTTAATCAGTCACTTGCGTGTTCGGTAGGGTCGAAATCGGATCGGTTATGACGCATTGGTGACAACTCATCTGCAACAGGCTGCGCAAGTCCCTGATTTACCGAAAACCCTCGCTGTGGATGGAGTCTCAGCGCTGCGGCGACCAGTTCGCGAGACTCACGCCGGCCAGAGCGATCAGCCCGCCGATGATCATCGACACGTATAGCGTCTCACCGAGCAGCAGCGTTCCGAAGAATACGCCGAACACGGGCACGAGATTGTTGAACACGGCGGTGCGGGCCGGGCCCAACCGGCGCAGGCCCTCGGCGTACCAGACGAAGGCCAGTGCCGTGCCGCCTGCGCCGAGGTAGAGGATGGAGAGTGCGCCTCCGAAGGAAACCTGCGAGAGCTGCCACTGCGACCACTCGAACGGCATGCCGAGCGACAGCAGCAGTGCGCCCCAGACGGTCGTCACCGTGGTCATTGCCAGCGGCGAGGGCGCCGCGTCCGAGGCGAGGGCGAGGCGACCCACAATGGAGTAGATCGCCCAGCACACGGCGCCGCCGAGCATCAGCGTCTCACCGAGCCCGACCCGTTGCAGCACTAGCGTCGGATCGCCTTTGGAGAGGACGGTACACACGCCCGTGAGCGCGAGCACGATACCGGCCCATCGAGAGACGGCGAGGCGTTCGTGAAAGAGCAGCGCCATGGCCAGCGCGGTGAGGATCGGGTTGAGTGCGACGACCAGGGCGGTGCGCCCGGCCGGAATGCGCTCCAGTGCACCGAGGAACAGAAGGTTGTAGATCACGAGCCCGAATGCCGCGAGCAATAACGAATAGCCGTAGTGCTTCGCTTGTAAGCGCGGCCAGCCGCCCTCGGTCAGCCACAGCAGCGGCGTCAACACGGCTGCGGCCACCCAAAAACGCAGAGCCGCCAGCGTGAAGTGCGGCAGTTCCGGTGCGGCGATCCGTCCGGCAATGAACGTGCCACCCCACAGCGCGGCGACAGCGACCAGCCGCAGATAAACCTGCCAGTTCAACGAGGACGCCTGAGGGGTGCTCACGCGGGACTCCGCCGCTCGCGCCAGGCCACGTAGAGGCCGGCGGCGATCACCAGCGTCGCGCCGCCGAGCATGGTGGTGTTGGGGAATACCGCCCAGACCACCCAGTCGATGCCCAGTCCCCACAGCAGAGCGGTGTACTCGATCGGAGCCACGACCGAGGCCGGCGCATGGCGGAACGCCTCTGTGATGTAGTGCTGCCCCGCCGCGCCGAGCGCTCCGGTGAGAGCGATCAGGCCCCAATCGCTCGGGCGGATGGCGATCCAGTCCGGCGCCGCGAGCAGTCCTGAGAAGACGGTCACCACCACCAGGAACGAGAACACCATCGTCGCCGAGCGCTCGGTGCGCGTGAGGACCCGGGCGGTGATCGCCGCCAGCGCGTAACACAGCGCTGAAAGCGTCGCGAGCAGCCCGGCCCAGCCGGACAGCCCATCGCCGCGCGGCTGCAGGATGATCAGTACGCCGCCGAGCCCGACCGCGATGGCGATCCAGCGGCCCGCATCAACGCGCTCGCCGAGCCACCATGCCGCGAGTGCCGCAATGAGCAGCGGTGCGCCCATGTACACGGAATACACCGAAGCAAGCGGCGCCGCACGCAGCGCAGCAACGAATGTCGCGAGCATCACCACGCCGAGCAGCCCGCGCAGCAGATGCAAGCCAATACGGTTGGGCTTGAACTCTGCGAGCCGGCCCGAGTAGAGCAGCGGCACGATCACGAACGGCAGCGAGGCCGCAGCGCGCAAGGTGCTGACCTGGAACGGCGGGTAATGCGCGGCAAATACTTTGAGCAGCGCATCCATGAACGAGAATGCCGCCACGGCGATGAACATCGCGAAAACGCCGCGAGCGCTGTCAGATTGCATGCCGGTGCGAGCTCAGGGCTCTTCGACGCGGTAGCCGCGCTCACGCATCCGCTCAAGCACGCCGCGACGCTTGTAGAGCTCGTCGATCGGTACGACAGCGAGGGTGACGGGATGGGTCTCAAGACCCTCGAGGGCAAGGCGGAACCAGGCCTCGTCGAACTGGGTGCGCAGTGCCGCGATCTTCGGACTTTGCTGCAGGGCCGACCAGCACACGTCTTGCTGTTCCGCGGACGCCGGCGAGCGCAGCGCCGCCACATCGCCCACCGACCATGCCTGCGCGCGCGCCCGGGCGGCAGCGAGATCCGACTCGAGACGATTCAGCGTCGCGGCCATGCAGGCGATCTCCGCCGCTCGCGGGATTTCTGCGACCTCGGCGAGCGTACCTTGCGGATCGTCCACGCGTAGCGCGGGACGACGGATCGGCACCTTACGTGCCTTGGCGAGTTTCTCAACGGTGCGGTTGATGTCGTTACGCGCTGTGAGGCCGCTGCGCGAGAGCGCCTCACGCCACAGTTCACCCGCCGCGAGTACCGGTCGGCGCTCGAGCAGGCTGCGCTCGCGCGGCGCGTACTTCTTGCGCAGCGCCTCGAAGCGCGCGAACAACTCGGGGGGCAATACGGCATCGAGCCGAGCATCATTGTCGTTGTCGCGCAGTCGGCGGTACTGCATGTAGAGACGCACCGCCCTGACCGGCCCGATGTCGGCTGACACGTCTCCGCGGGCCGGGATGAGCAACTGCGCCCGGCCAAGAACGCTCTCCACTTCCCGCGAGCGCCACTCGAGTTTCTTCGGCAGCGGACTCAGCGTCCCGAGTAGATAGAGCGTGTTATCGCCGTTGCGGACTTTCCATAAGCCCGGCCCGGCGCGCTCACCGACGATCGTGATTTCCTCGATCGTCTCCTCGAGCGTCGGAGTGTCTTGTTCGGCCAGCGCACTGATCGGTGCAAGCGCTAATATCGGCAGGACGATCAGAGACAATAACGCACGGGCGGCGCTTCGCATGATCGGCAGTCAGCCCTTCAGGGCTGCCAGCACCTCATCGAGCATCTTCTTGGCATCCCCAAAGAGCATGCGGTTGTTCTCGCGGAAGAACAGCGGGTTATCGACGCCCGCATAACCCGACGCCATCGAGCGCTTCATCACGATCGAGGTTTTCGCCTTCCACACCTCGAGCACCGGCATGCCGGCAATTGGGCTATTGGGATCATCTTGTGCCGAGGGATTAACGATATCGTTCGCCCCGATCACCATCGAGACGTCTGTGTTCGGGAAGTCGTCGTTGATCTCGTCCATCTCGAGCACGATGTCATAGGGCACCTTCGCCTCAGCCAAGAGCACGTTCATATGTCCCGGCATGCGGCCTGCGACAGGATGGATCGCGAAGCGCACGTTGACACCCTTCTCGCGCAGCAGGCGAGTAATTTCGTAGACGGTGTGCTGCGCTTGGGCGACGGCCATGCCGTAACCGGGCACGATCACGACGTTGCGCGCACTGCGCAGCAGCTCTGCCGTTTCGGCGGCGCTCACGGGAATTGCTTCACCGGTGATCGCGCCCGCGGCGGCAGGCGCACCGCCACCCGTGCCGAAGCCGCCGGCGATGACGCTCAGGAACTGCCGGTTCATCGCACGGCACATGATGTACGAGAGAATGGCGCCCGAGGAACCGACCAGCGCGCCGGTCACGATCAGCAGATCGTTCGCGAGCATGAAGCCTGTCGCAGCTGCCGCCCAGCCCGAGTAGCTGTTGAGCATCGAGACCACGACCGGCATATCGGCGCCGCCGATCGCCATCACCATATGCACACCGAACAGCAGTGCGATCACCGTCATAACGAGCAGCGGCAACATCCCCGCCTCGGCCGAGGGTGCATTAACGTAGGGGACGGCCAGCGCGATCACCACGAGCAGCGCGATCAGATTCAGCAGGTGACGGCCTGGCAGCAGCACCGGCTTGCCGCCGATCTTGCCCGATAGCTTGCCGAAAGCGATCACCGAGCCTGACAGCGTCACTGCACCGATCAGGATCCCGATGTAAACCTCGATCTCGTGCAGTACTTTCTCTGCGCCGGTGTAGCTGAGAGATGGATCGAGATAACTCGCGAAGCCGACGAGACAGGCGGCTAGACCCACGAGACTGTGCATCGCCGCGACGAGCTCAGGCATCTGCGTCATCTGAACGGTACGTGCGAGGTAGAGACCGATCGCCCCGCCGGCAGTCAGCGCGCCGATGATCCATGGCAGCCCCTCGAGCGTGACGCGCGGACCGAACACGGTCGCCAACACGGCGAGCGCCATGCCGGCGATGCCGTAGAGGTTACCGCGCCGGGATGTTTCCGGATGCGAGAGCCCGCCGAGGCTCAGTACGAAGAGGATGGCCGCGCCGAGGTAGGCGACAGTCGCGAGGTTGTCGGAGAGCATGCGGGTGTCCTCTTACTTGCGGAACATCGCCAGCATGCGTCGCGTGACCGCGAAGCCGCCGAACATGTTGATCGCCGTGGCAACGAGCGCGATGACCGCGAGCGCGACGATGAGGCCTGTCTGACGAACGCCGGGAGGAGCCACTTGGACGAGCGCACCGACCGCAATGATGCTCGAGATCGCGTTGGTGACGCTCATCAGCGGCGTATGTAGTGCTGGCGTCACATTCCACACCACCATGTAGCCAATGAAGCAGGCGAGTACGAAGACGGTGAAGTGCTGCAGGAACGACGGTGGCGCATAGGCGCCGACCGCCCAAAAGAGCAGTGCGCCGATGCCGAACATTACAGCGAGCGTTGCACCCGAGGTGGGCTCGCTTGCGCCGTGACCATGCCCCGATTTCTTTGCTGCGGGGACGGGGGCGCTGCTCGCAGCAGCGGCCGGCTTAGCCGGTGCTGCTGACAGACGCGGGGCCGGCGGTGGCCAGGTGATCGTACCGGCCTTCACCACGGTGGCGCCGCGAATCACCTCGTCTTCGAAGTTGACGTCGATCCGACCGTCCTTCGTCTTGCAGAGCTCCTCGGTCAATCGCAGCAGGTTCGTTGCGTACAGCGTCGAGGCTTGGCGCGCGAGCCGGCTTGGCAGATCGGTGTAACCGATGATGGTCACGCCTTCGCGTACCACTACCTCGCCAGGCACGGTCAGTTCGCAGTTGCCACCCTGCTCGGCGGCCAGATCGACGATTACGCTGCCGGCGCGCATCGAGCGCACCATCTCGGCGGTGATGAGTTTGGGCGCGGGTTTGCCCGGGATCAGCGCGGTCGTGATGATGATGTCGACGTCACGAGCCTGCGCTGCAAAAGTCGCCCGCTGCGCTTGCTGGAAACCCTCGCTCATCACCTTGGCGTAACCGCCGACACCCGTACCTTCTTCCTGATAGTCGACCGGGATGAATTCCGCGCCCATCGATTTGACCTGGTCGGCCACCTCGGGCCGGGTGTCGTTCGAGCGCACGATAGCGCCGAGTCCGACCGAGGCGCCGAGGGCCGCAAGACCTGCGACGCCCGCGCCGATAACGAACACCTTGGCCGGCGGAACCTTGCCGGCGGCCGTGATCTGACCCGTGAAAAAACGGCCGAAATGGTGCGCAGCTTCGATCACGGCGCGATAGCCGGCGATGTTCGCCATCGAGGAGAGCGCGTCCATCTTCTGGGCGCGCGAGATGCGCGGCACGCTGTCCATGGCGAGTACGGTGAGCGAGCGGGCTGACAGCTGCTGCAGTAATTCGGGGTTCTGGGCTGGCCAGAGGAAGCTCACGAGGGTGGTTCCCGGTCGCAGGGCGGCGACTTCCTCGGCATTTGGGCCGCGAACCTTGAAGACGATGTCGGCCTTACCGTAGAGCGCCGTCGCATCGGGCGCGATGCTCGCCCCTGCGGCTGCGTAAGCGGCATCGTCGAACTGCGCCCCGGCCCCAGCGCCGCTCTGCACGCAGACTGAAAAGCCGAGCTTGATGAGTTTCTCCACCACCTCGGGCACGGCGGCGACACGCTTCTCCCCGGCGAAGGTCTCGCGCGGGACTCCGATCGTCAGGGCCATGGGAACCTCATCAACGGTGATGGGCGCGATCATACCGAAAAGCTGCGGCAAACCGTTGAATCCCTGACGGTTCGTCCCTTAATCTTGTCTGCGATGTCCGGCCTTGATCTCGATGACTTTCGCATCGTTGCGCCACCTGCCGAGAGCGTCTCGCTGCAGCAGCCGGTGCTGCGCACGGATGTCGCTGGCATGCCGCTCGAGTGGATCGACTACCGTGAGGCCGCTCGTCTGCACCACCAGGGCCAGATCGCGTACACCTGCGGCACGCCGATCCTGCGGCTCTATGGTGGCACTAATGCACGTACGGGGCGGCGAACGGTGCTCGAGGTCAACTCGATCATCGCCACGGTGGGTCAGAGCGGTAATCCGGGTCATCTGCGTCACGACTATGTGCCGCCCCTCAACAACCAGACCCTCTTCCGTCGCGATGCCTTCCTGTGTCTCTATTGCGGCCAACGATTCCCGACCCGCGAGCTCTCGCGCGATCACGTACGGCCCTTCAGTCAGGGAGGGCGGGACGTTTGGACCAACGTGGTGACGGCCTGTCGCCGCTGCAACAACTTCAAGGCTTGGCGCACTCCGGAGCAGGCGCGTATGCAGTTGCTCGCGGTCCCGTTTACCCCGACCTACGCTGAGTACATCTTCCTCAAGGGCCGTCGTGTGCTGTTCGACCAGATGGAGTATCTGCTCGCGCATTTCCCGCGCAGCAGTCCGCTGCACGGGCGAATCAAGCAGCTGATGGCGTGACCCGCCCGCAGATCGCGGGACTACAATCCGGCCGTGGTCTATCTCATCGACGCCTCGGTCTACGTTTTTCGCGCGTACTACTCACTGCCGCCGGACATGGTCGATCCCGACGGGCAACCTGTCCATGCGCTGTTCGGCTTCGCACGCTTTCTCGGTGATCTAATCGAACGCGCGAAGCCGCGCTATCTCGCCGTGGCATTCGATGAAAGCCTCGCAACTTCCTTCCGCAACCGTATTGATCCCCAGTACAAGGCGAATCGCGAGCCGGCACCGGAGGATCTCAAGCGTCAGTTCGAGCGTTGTCGGGAGGTCTGCCGTCATTTGGGTGTCGCCGATTTCGGTAGCGGCGAGTACGAGGCCGACGACATCATCGGCACGCTGCATGCTCGACTCAGACGCGAGGGTGTGACGACAACCGTGGTGACCCGTGACAAAGATCTCGCCCAGCTGATCCGCGAGGGGGACATCTACTGGAATTACACCGAGAACCTGCGTTTGCAGCATCACGAGATCGAGGCGCACTTCGGTGTGGCGCCCGAGCGCTACGCCGACTATCTCGCGCTGACCGGTGATGCGGTCGACAATATCCGTGGAGTGCCCGGCGTAGGTCCTAAAACCGCAGCAGCACTTCTCAAAGAATTCGTATCGCTCGAGGAAATCTACGACAACCTCGAAACTGTGGCGAAACTACCCGTGCGCGGTGCGGCGAAGCTGCCCGCGCGACTGCTCGAGCACCGCGAGGCGGCATTCCTCGCGCGCCGGCTCACAGAGATCGCCCGCGACATGCCGCTCGAGACCAACCGTGAGGCCCTGCGCTTGCGTCCCCCCGATCTTGCGGCACTCGGCGCGTTCTACGACCGACAGAACTTCGGTCCGATGCTGCGCCGGCAGGGCGAGCGCTTGGCACAGCTTGCGCGCACATGACATCGCTACGTTATCTCGCTCCATGGCACTGGCCGCTCTGGGGTGCGCTTGTATTCATGAAATGGCTCGCGCGTCGTCAGGATGCGACCCTGCTGCGTATCGGTGAGACCTTCGGGTCGCTCGCGGCGCGCTGCCCGCTTCCGCAGCGACGCGTGGTGCGTCGTAACCTCGAGCTTTGTTTTCCCGAATTCACTCGCACAGATCGTGAGGGGCTGATGCGAGCGCACTTTCGCGAGGCGGGGCTGACATTGCCGGAGACGGCACTCGCCTGGTTCGCGCCGACACAGCGATTGCTGGGTCTCGTGCGATTCGAGGGACTCGAGGAGTTCGATCGTCTGCAGGCCGCGGGCCGGGGAGTGATCCTGCTGGCGGCGCACTTCACCACGCTGGAGATCGGCGCCCGTTTTGCTACGGCGGCACGAGCAGTCCACGCAGTTTATAAACCCTCTAAGAATCCGCTACTGACGATGTTCTTCCGTCGTTATCGAGGTGCGGTGTCTGCCGGCATGATCGCCAGCGATGACATCCGCAACATGGTGCGTGTGCTGCGAGCGGGTGGGGCGGTGTGGTACGCGCCGGATCAGGCGTTCCGCGGCAAGGGTGCCGTGCAGGTCCCGCTGTTTGGTATTCCGGCGCCGACAAATCCCGGTACCTCGCGCCTCGCCGATCTCACCGGGGCAGCGGTACTGCCGTATTTTGTCGAGCGTCTGCCCGGCGAGCTGCGCTACGTGGTGCGCATCGGTCCGGCACTCGAGAATTTTCCGGGGACGGATCTGCACGAGGATCTGCGCCGTCAACATGACCTGATCGAGGTGCAGATGCGACGACGGCCGTCGCAGTACCTGTGGTTGCACAAACGCTTCAAGGCGTTAGGCTCGACACAGGCTGATCCTTACACCTCTACCTAATACGCACGCCCGATGAGCACACCCGACATCTCTTCCGTCTTGATCGAACGGCGGCAGTTCCCTGCGCCCCAAGGGTTTGCCGCGCAAGCGCAGCTGCAGCCCGACGACCTCGATGCGCTGCACCGTGAAGCGGCTGCCGATCCGGTGGCATTCTGGGCGGGGCTCGCCCGCGAGCATCTGATTTGGCACCGACCGTTCACTCAAACGCTCGATGCCTCGTCAGCTCCCAACTATCGCTGGTTCACCGACGGCGAGCTTAACGTCTCGTTCAACTGTCTCGATGTACACCTGGCGAGGCGTGCCGAGCACACGGCGATCATCTTCGAGGGAGAGCCGGGCGATGTGCGTCGATTGAGCTATCGCGAACTGCACCTCGAGGTATGCCGATTCGCCAACGCGTTGCGGGCGCAGGGCGTGCGCCGCGGCGATCGCGTGGTGATCTATCTGCCGCTCGTCCCCGAGGCCGTGATTGCGATGCATGCCTGCGCACGGATCGGTGCCATTCACTCGGTGGTCTTCGGGGGATTCTCGGCGCTATCGCTGAAGGAGCGCATCGAAGATGCGGGTGCCTGCTGCGTGATAACGGCCGATGGCGGGCGTCGCGGAGGCCAAATCGTTCCGTTGAAGGCAGCCACCGACAAGGCGCTCGCCGAGGGCTGCTCGTCGGTCAGGAGCGTGATCGTCCTGCAGCGCACCGGAGAGAAGATTTCCATGCAGCCGGGACGCGATTTTTGGTGGCACGAGGCGGTGGACGGTCAAGCGGATTACTGCGAGCCCGAATGGGTCGAGGCTGAACATCCGTTATTTCTGCTCTACACCTCGGGGTCGACCGGCCGCCCGAAAGGCATCCAGCACGCGAGTGCGGGTTATCTGCTCGGCGCAAAGGTGACTACGCGCTGGGTCTTCGACCTGACACCCGATGATGTGTTCTGGTGTACGGCAGACGTCGGCTGGATCACGGGCCACAGTTACGTGGCTTACGGCCCACTCGCGGCGGGCGCAACGCTGGTGTTGTACGAGGGTGCACCGACCTATCCTGACGGCGCGCGGTTCTGGCAGATCTGCGAACGTCATGGTGTGACGGTGTTCTATACGGCGCCGACGGCAATCCGCGCTCTCATGAAGCTCGGCGATGAGCTGCCGGCCCGTCACGATCTCTCGCGTATCCGTCTGCTCGGTAGCGTGGGTGAGCCGATCAATCCCGAGGCCTGGATGTGGTATCACCGCGTGATCGGGCGCGAGCGCTGTCCGATCGTCGACACGTGGTGGCAGACCGAGACCGGCGCAATCATGATCTCGCCGCTGCCGGGCGTGACGGCCACCAAGCCCGGCTCCTGTACGCGGCCACTACCCGGAATATTCGCCGACATCGTCGATGAGCAAGGCGAGAGCGTCACGCGGCCCGAGGCGGGCGGCTATCTCGTCGTGCGGCATCCCTGGCCGTCGATGCTGCGCACCATTTGGGGTGACAACAATCGCTACCTCTCAACTTACTGGGAAAAATTTCAGCAGCGTTTATATGTAGCGGGGGACAGCGCCCACCGCGACGCCGACGGTTATTTTTGGATCATGGGACGTATCGACGATGTGCTGAACGTCGCGGGCCACCGTCTCGGTACGATGGAGATCGAATCCGCCTTGGTCGCGCATCCGCGCATCGCCGAGGCCGCGGTGGTCGGTCGGCCTCACGAGATCAAGGGAGAGTCGGTGTTCGCGTTCGTCGTCTGTCGAGGTGCGCGACCAGACGGTGATACGCAGGCGTTAGAGCAGGAACTGCGTCAGTGGGTTACCGAGCAACTCGGTGCGATTGCCAAACCCGACGACATCCGCTTCGCTGATAACCTACCGAAGACGCGTTCCGGAAAAATCATGCGCCGATTGTTGCGCACCATCGCGCGGGGTGAGCCGATTACTCAGGATGTCAGCACGCTTGAGAATCCGGCCATCATCGATCAGTTGCGAGGTCGCTGAGCGCGGCGATCGCCGTGTCGGGGAAGTCCGTGAACAAGCCGTCGACCCCGAGCGCTGCGAAAGCTCGGTACTCAGCCGACGGATCGCCATGGTAATCGGCTAGCAGCTCGGTCGGCTCGTTACGAAATGTCCAGGTATGCACGGCCAGGCCTGCCGCGTGGGCGAGTGCCACGAAACGGCTAGGCGCTGTGGCGTATGCCGTCTCACCCTGATGACGTCCGCCGATCAGGAAACGTTTCCAAGGACCGACCGCATCAGCGTAACGTGCAATTTCCTGGAAGGAATCCTCGATCGTAAAGTCTCGAGGTAGCTCGCCTTGCGGGAAAAGTTCGCAGCGACCCGACGACTGCCAGCGTGAAGCGGGTGAAGGCATGCCACCGGCATCCAATGAACCGCCTGCGATGAGCTGCACTAGGCGTACACCGGTGCGCTCTCGTAGCCAGCGCAGATTGCCTGATTCGAATGACTGGATGAACACCGGTGCCTCACGGGTGATCCAGTTCGCTCCGACTAGCGCTTCGAGGAGTCTCGGCTCTAGGGCAAGCCCCTGCTCGCAATGCCAGCTCGGGTGCTTGGTCTCGGGATAGATGCCGATAGTACGGCCTCGAATCTGCGATTCATGTTTGGCGAGAGCGACGATTTCATTAAAGGTAGGGATTTGGAATCGTCCGTTAAAAGTCTGCGAGCGATCTGCACGTGGCTGTACAGCGCGCAGCGTTTTGAGTTCATCGAGGGTGAAGTCGGTGGTGAACCAGTCGTCGACTGGCACGCCGTCGATCACTGCAGTACGTCGCCGCGTAGCAAACTCGGCACGAGAGGCGATATCGGTCGTTGCGCCTAAATACGGCTCGTGACGCGCGATCAGGACACCGTCGCGGGTAGCGACAAGATCGGGCTCGATGAAATCAGCACCCATCTCGATCGCGAGTCGGTAGGCTTCGATCGTATGCTCGGGAAGGTATCCGGAAGCACCTCTATGAGCGATGACGAGCGGCGCCGCCATCAGTCCAGACAAGCTCGAAAGCATGAGTAAGGCGCCAAGTGCGGCGGGTTGCCGTATGGAGTACATGCGACGAGTTTGTACATCGGGCGTGACTTCAATATGACAGGTTTACCAACGCCTTTTCTAGAACCTCAAAGTGTAGATCAGACTGGTACGGGATCCCGAAGCGCTCGTTGCCATAAGGAAAAGGTGCCGTCGTACCACTTCGGCGGTACCCCCGGCGCTCGTACCATGCGATGAGCTCCGAGCGCTGGGCGATCACGGTCATCAACATTCCGCGCACGGGCCAGCGTCGGATCACCTCACGTTCGGCGGCTTCGAGCAGGCGGCGACCGAGACCGCTCGACTGCCGTGCTGGCGCAACGGTCAGCATGCCAAGATAGGCGAGATCACCTCGTCGCTCGAGTTGCACGCAGGCAAGCGGCGCGTCGGTCTCGAATGCGATGAGCATCACGCGGGTGCTCGGCTCTCCGCCTTCGCTGCCTATGAATTCCTGCAGTGCGGCCTCGTCGGTCCGCTGTCCACCAAGCAGGTCCGTCTCCGTCGTCCAGCCGACACGACTCGATTCGCCACGGTAGGCAGAGTTAACGAGTGAGGTCAGTGCCGGAACATCGGCGGACGTTGCGACGCGGAACGAAACGGAGTCGAGCATCATCCCCGTTCGTTCAGTCAGTCGCGATTCGACCGCGAGCGGCGGCAAGCTGCGTCATGCCAATACGCATCTCGAGGCGACGATTGAACTCTTCCGGACCGAAGGCGCGTTGTGCGAGCACGTTCATCGGATCAGTACGGTAGCCGATTTCGCGCACGTAGTGATCGTACTGCTGCTGTGCGAGGCGTTCGCCGACCGGCAGCGGCGCGCGCTCCGCCTCGTCGAGCCAGCCGAACCAGCGCCCGACAAATTCTTCCAGATAGCTCTCACAGGTGGCGATGTTCTTCTCGTTGAGCTCGCCCATCACGCTCGTACATACCGGAGACATGAGGCCGCGCAGGTACGTGCCATGACTCCAGTTCCAAGTGAACTCCGGTAGACCGCGAAAGCGGATCGCACTGGCGTTGGCGGGCTCATAGTAATGATTCACGTAGTCGAGATCGCGACGCAGATCTACGCGCGGGGTGTAGTCGACATAGAAAAAGAGTTTGGGCACTGTGCCGAAGATCACAACAAGGTGTGGCACTCGACTCTGCTGCGACAGGAAAACCGTAGCGTTCATGTCGAGCAGACTGGCCTTACGATTACCGAGCCATGAGTGCACGAGCCACTCGACACGCGGACCGCTCCAGGCGTTGAACGAGCCCTCCATCGAGCCGTCTGGCGAGGTGTAGTACTCGTGTCCGTTCGTCGAGGGATGGCGCTCCACCGCGAACCGGCGCTTGACCCGCTCGACGATGCCGGAGTGGATCGTCCAGCAGCGCTCCCAAGCGCGGCTCACATCGACGTTCGGCTGCTCGGCCAAAAATTCAGTGATCGTCTTGATGTCGACTTTAGTCTGTCCCATGTGTGCTCGCCCCCGACGCGGTTGTTTATCCCGCCCACGGTAGACCCGTCGCGTGGCGATCGGCAGCGCAGCGACCGCTGCCGTTCGAGCCGCGGTCGTGCCGGACTCGGCCGATTACGGCACAATGTCCCCCATGGACCGTCGCCACTTTCTGCTCGGTGCGGGTACCGCTGCGGTGGTACCAGCGCTAACGTCCTGCGCGCGGCGGGAGCCGACGCCGGTGTTGCGACCGACCGGTGTACCGCTCAGCTCCTTCGGGGCCGAGAGCACCGCCCTTCAAGTCACCGAGGGGATCAATCTTGCCGGCAAGACGGTGCTTGTGACCGGGGCGACCTCGGGCCTCGGACTCGAAACGATGCGGGTGCTGGCATTGCGCGGCGCACACGTGCTGGGGACCGGACGGACATTGGAAAAAGCCAAGGCGGCGTGTGAGGGTGTCGTCGGACGTACGACACCGATCGAGCTTGAGCTCGAAAATCGCGATTCAATCGTCGCCGCCTCCGATCTCATACGCGCTCTTGGTATGCCGATCGACGTGCTTCTCTGTAATGCCGGGATCATGGCTTTGCCCGAACTCGAGCAAGTCGGTGGCATCGAGAAACAATTCGCCGTCAACCACCTCGGCCATTTCCTGCTGGTACAGCGTCTGTTGCCGCAAGTGCAGGCGGCAGTTCAGGGACGCGTGGTCATGCTCTCGAGCCTCGGTTATCGCTGGGCCCCTGCAGCCGGTATCGAGTTTGACAATCTCTCAGGTGCGCGGGATTACGAACCCAACAAAATGTACGGGCAATCCAAACTCGCCAACGCCTTGTTCGCCTTCGAGCTCGCGCGCCGTTTGCGTGAGTCGTCTTCACCAGCGACGGCTAACGCCGTACATCCGGGCGTCATCAACACCAATCTCGGTAGACATTTTGCCGCCTGGAAGCGTGTGGCAGCGGGTCTCATCGGCTGGACATTCATGAAGTCGGTGGAGGAGGGTGCGGCAACCAGCTGTTATGTTGCGACTGCACCTGCACTATCCGAGACGAGCGGATATTACTTCGAGGATTGCAATCCCGTCGTACCCGAGCCTGGCAAGCACATGGACGATGTCGCGCTCGCAAAGGCCTTATGGGCCAAGTCCGAGCAACTGCTAGAGGGCTATCTCGCATGATCCATTCCCGTCATTTGCATCACGCCGCGATCGCGCTGCTCGTCATGCTTTTCCCGTCCGTATTGTTAGGCGCCGAGTCGCCCAACAGCCTCGCGCTGCGGGCACAGGCGGCTTATTTCGCTGCCGATGCCGCAGAACTCGACCGCGTTGCGACAGCAGCTGCCGGCTGGGCCAAATCCACGAACCCGCGCGAGTTGTACGCGTTGGGATTCATCCAGTTCCGACTGCTGCAAAGATCGATCTACGCGGGGCGTGAGTCTGTGGCAGAGCGTGCCGGCGAGAGCTGTCTGACGGCGCTGGATGCTGCGCTTAAGCGCGATCCTAAGCTCGCCGAGGCGCATGCGCTGAAGTCGGCCTGCTACGGCTATCTCGCTAACCTTGGCGGCATGGGCGCCATCCGCAACGGATCGCGCAGTGGCAAGAGTATCGAGGCGGCGCTCGCACTCGAGCCGCGCAATCCGCGCGTGCTGCTCGTCGAGGGATTCGGGGTGTACTTCCGCCCGAAATTTGTCGGTGGCGACAAGAGTAAGGGCTGCGCTCGTTTCCGTGAGTCGGCCGCGGTATTCGATGCGGCAGGTGCTGCCGGTGTGCCCTCGGCGATCGGCATCGACTGGGGTGCACCGGATGCGCACTTCTGGGCAGGACGTTGTGCGCGCGATGCGGGCGATACCGATGGGGCGCGTCGATCGTTCGAACGTGCACTCGCACTCGAACCGGGTTTTGCAGCGGCCCGACGCGCGCTCGGCCGCTGAACTAAAAAATCCCGGCTTCGAGTCCAGCGACGAGCATCTCCCCTAGCTCGCGGCAGCGCTCAAGCGCTGCAAGATCTGGTTCTCCCACGATGACGAGCGGTTCGGCGACCGCCGTCCAGCGATAGCCGTTGACGATGCGATCGACGGCACTGACAGTACCGCGACCATCGTTACCGGCGCTCACGATCAGCGCATAGGGTCTCGCTTCCGTGCGGCCCTCTACGGTATAAAACGTCCGATCGAAGAAATCTTTGAGCGCCCCTGACATGTAGCCGAAGTGCTCGGGGGTCGCCAGGACGATGCCGTTACACCAGAGCAGATCGTTGGTATCTGCCTCGAGGGCCGGCCGTGCGCGCAGCTCGAAGACACTGCTGCTGCGACGGGCGCCCTCCAGCAACGCATCGCGCAGTCGTTCAGTGCGGCCCCCCTGCCGACCGCCATACACCACCAGTAGCCGCGCGCTCATCGGGGTTCTGCCGGCAATCGCCCGATGCGCTCGAACCATTCGAGGGTGAGGTCACCTCTTCGAAGGCGATTCGCTGCAGCGACGAGCAGCATGGTGAGCAGAGCACCGAGACTCGCCAGCGCCATATCACGATGAGCGTCCCACTCATCACCCTGCGTCCCGAGGAAGGCGATGCCAAGATCGCCGCCATAGACGAGCGCAGCCCCCCACTCGATCAGCTCGTAAGCCAGTGAGCTCGAGGCCACGATGTCGATGGGTAAAAAGTAACTCCAAAATCCGCGGACGCCAGCGTGCAGCATCAGCAACTCGCGCAGTGGCAAGGCGAGAAGCAGCCCATACGCGAGATGCACCAGGCGATCGTAATGATTGCGCTGCAGTCCCAGAGTCTCGTTGAGCGAGCTGCCACTGAGACTGCTCATCATTTCGTCGTAAGGTACGAGCGAATAGGTGTAATGCGCACCGATCGCGTGCAGACAAAAAAACAGGAACAGCATCGAGTAGGACGATCCCGACAGCGGCAGCGCTCGGCGAGTGCCGACCAGCACTCCAGCGCCTGCGATCAGCAGGGCGTTTTCGAGCCACCAGGTCGACCGATCGACGGGGGCGATGGCGAGCGCCACCCACAGTACTGCGAAGGCGCCAGACAGCAGGGCGAGATGCGCCCGGCGGGTCATTCAATTTTTCTCGACGGTGTAGACGACCTCGGCGCTGGCCTCCCGGCCGGCCTCGGTACGTAGCGTCCAGCGGTCATTAAACGAGTAACGCATCTTCACGGTGTTGATCGCCTCGGCAAGGGAGATACCGTAACTGATGTAGAGCCGGCTCGAGAGGTAGCGACCGAACACGAGGGAGGTTTCGTTGGCGAGGTTCTGTTCGATACCCACGTCTTCGATACCGAGGCGCTTGCCGAGTCGTTGACCGAATTGCTGCGCGAGGATGGCGCTGCCCTGGGCAAGCAGGGCATCACGACCGATCGCTGTTCCGCTCTGCGTGGTGCCGGCAGATTCTCCTGTGCCGCCGGCCAGCACCAGTGAGACGATTTGCGACTGTGGTAGCGATGGAACGGAGAAGAATGTCATGCGTGGCTCGCGCAACGTACCACGCACGTTGACGCCCGCCTTGACCTCCGGAAATACCTTGGTAGCTCGCACATCGAGCGCCGGCTCACCGAGCAGACCACCACTGAAGATCAGTCGGCCGCGTTCAATGTCGAGTAGGCGACCAAACGCCGCGTACTTGCCTTCCGTAACTGCAAGCTCACCGGCGGCACGGTTCGTCCCGTCCGGACTCGACACGAGGTTCAGTGTCCCGCCGACCCGGCCGGTGAGCCCGAACGCCTCGATGGTGACGCGCTCGCCGAGTACCAGCGTGAGATTGCTCGATACGGCGAAGGTCCCCGCGGGATTGCGCGGCTCTGCGCCGACCAGCACCTCGTCTGCTGAGGTGACCTGAGCTCCGGTGAGATCGATCGGTGTGATGCGCGCTTCGGGTATGAGCACCCGCCCACTTGCCCGCAGGTTGCGACCGGCTACCTCGAAGCGCAAGTCGGGCGAGGCGAGGATGCGCGCCTCGGGAAGATCGATGACCCGCAGGTTCTCGCCCTTTACGTTGAGTGCGCCGTACGGTTCCCCGCGGCGCCAGGTGAGATCGGCATCGGCCGCGATCCGTCCCTCGCCGGTCCGCGCGGTCGAGCGCAGTACGAAGCCGTTATCAATGAGTCGAGCTTCGGCCGTGATGTCACGCAGCGAGAGGTTGACCTGATAGAAGTCGAGCTCGCCTTTTTCGAGCTGCAAAACACCGTTCACAAGAGGCGTCCCGAGCGTGCCACCGATGGTTAGATCTGCCGACAGATCACCCGCCGAGCGATCGATTTCGCGAACGTAAAGATAGAGCAGAGCCAGTGCTGAGGAGTCGGCCTGCAATGTCGCCTTTAGCGGCATCGCCCGCCAGTCTCGCGCGCCATCGCCGGTGCGCGTTGCGTTCAGAGCGCCGCGCGCGCGTCCACGATCCGCTGCCGAGATCGACAGTCGACCGGTGAGTCCTTCCAGCGTCGAGTCGAACTCCGCGATGCCGGAGCCGAGCGGGATACGCTCCTCGCGGCCATTGGCGCGTAGCCAGCGCAATCGGGCATCGGTGAACTCGGCGCGTAGCTGACCGAAGGGCAGTCCCTCGGGCGCAGATCGAGCGCTCACCGAGGCGTTGACGAGTCCATCGTAATCGAGTCGAGAGGAGGGCCTTGGCAACAGAGCGGCGAGCGGTAGCTGCTGGATATCGAGGCGTCCGTCCCAAGCCGTATCCGACCACTGGCCCGCACCGCACAGCGTGGCAGAACCTGTGACGCCGCGTTCGTCGCGTCCGCGCAGACAGAATGAGCCGAGCGACACACCGGTGGCACCGAGGGATACCTCGAACGCTTGGGTCAGACCAAGCTGGACCTGCTCGACGAGATCCAGATCGAAACGATCCCACTGCTGTTTCCAGCCCTTCGCATCGAACTGCCCGCGTCCCTGCGCCCGCAGTCCGAGATCGCGTGAGTCGATATCGATCGACAGGGTGTGCTCAGCGACCCGACCGTCGATGGCGAAGCGCAACTGCCGCGCCTGTCGACCAAATCCAGAGAGACCTCGCGCCTCGAGGTTCGCTCTGACCGGCGCCTCGGGTCCGGCGAGCGGATCGAGATCGATCAGCGCCCGAAGCTCGTCCACCGTCACACCACCGAGTGCGATATCGCTGCCCGAGGCATCGAGCGCGAGCTGCAACAGATCGGGCGTACCCCGCAAACTACCCTTCGCGCGCAGGCGACCACGACCGTCTCGGGCCAGCACGCCGAGATCCTCCGCATCGATGGTAAAGCGCAGATCGCGCCGCGCTTGAGAAAGAGTGCCATCGAGGGCGAGACGAAATCCGCCGGCCGACAGATCGACCTTACGGAATGTCCAGCGATCACCCGCGAGACTGACTCCGCCGCTACCGCGTGCGGCGGTCCCGCGGAGCCGTCCGGAGAGTCTGCTCCAGTCGAGCGACAGCTGGGCCGCATTGCCGAGTCCGCTGCCTTGCGCGGTGAAATCGATATCGAGATTTCCAGTGAGCGCAGGACGGATGGTCTGCGGATCGATACCCCGGGCCTCGCCGCGCACTTGCCAGCGCCACTCTGGGCTCCAACGCAGCTCACCCTGAATCTGAGTACGACCTGAGAGAACGCTAATTTCCGCCGTCTTCAGCGCGAGACCGCCGGGTACGAGCTGCGATTGCATTGACACTGCGAGCGCTGGAAGGGCTTCGGGCTTTAACGCGAACGTTCCCTCGAGGCGATACGGCGCCTCGCCCGTCACACGCAGTGCGCCTCGTTCGCTGAGAAATTGACGTGCGAGAGCGGTATCGAGCGGCCATCGTAGGCCGCTCCAGGTCACATTGAGCCCGAGCACGGGGCCGTCGGGTGCGAAATTCACCGTTCCGGTGACGTCCGCTGCAAGACCCGACGCATGGGCGAGCTCAACGCGCTCGAGCGTCACCTCGCCGCGGGCGTAGCGCGCCTGCGCTTCGATATCGAAGGGGCCGGCCTCGAGACGGGGTGGCAGTAGCTGGCCCTTGGCGCGATAACCCGTCTGATCGAACTGCAGCTGTAGCGATCCGGACAACGCGCCGAGCGCCGCGCCGCCACCGAACCGCGTCAGATCGAGATCGGTGATAGCGGCCTCGCCATCGAATCGCCACGGTGGTAACGCACGCAGGATGCTCGAGTCGATGCGTGCCTGGAACGGCTCGGTCAAGGTGGCCTCGACATCGAGCGTCTCTAGATCTCCGTCGAGCTGCGAGCTCAGTCGCCATGTCGGTCCGCGTTGCGCCGTAAACGTCGCACGTACCTCGGCATCGACCTGCAGCGGTCTAGCCGCCGTCAGTACCCCTTGCGATTCGAGTACGAGTGCGCCTGGGGCCAGTGCTGCCCGCAGCGAGCGGACGTTCAGCGTGCGCGAACGCACGATCGTGTTGAGTTGTAGATTTGTAAACAGCACCGGCGAACCGACGATCGGTCGGATGAAGAGCTGGCCGACACGAGTATCCGCGGACTCAATCGAGAGCAGAGCCGGGAGAAACCGCAGAGGGCGATCCGGGATGGGCTGATCCCGCGGCATCACATCGACTTCCACCTGACCGACTTGCAGCCGGACGAGGTTGATCTCTTGCCAGAAAAGCGGCCAGAGCAGCACGCGGCTCTCGATATCGCGAATGCTGATGCGAGCGTTGTCCACCTCGATATCTATCGCACCCACGCGGAACCCACCGGCGAACGAGCCGCTGACGTCGCGCACCGATAATCGTTCGATGTTGCCAAATCGGTCTGGCAGGCGTGCGGCGACGCCGCGTAGTACACCGTCCGAATAACCGATGACGCTGAGCAGCATGGCTATCACGCCGATGAGCAGCAGCAGGGTGATTCCGAGGCGGCGTAGGCGGATCACGTCGGCCTCAGAGCTTGGGTGAGAAGTTGAAGTGCAGCCGTGGGCCCGGCGGATCACTGAAGCCCGGCACACTGCGACACCGCGGATCCGGTGTCGCGCTACGACACGCCGGGTTAGTCAGCGGCTGAGCGATGTCGAAGCCGAGCGTCACCACGGGCAGCCGTACCCGAACCCCAATCCCCGCCGACCACTGCAGCGGATCGCTGAACCGGTCGAATGCGTTGCCGACATCGACGAACGCCGCGATTGCGAGATTGCGCGGCAAGTCGCGGATGAGTTCAGCCGTACCGGTGAGCAGATGTCGGCCGCCGACTTTCGCGCCCGATTCGTCGAGCGGCGATAAGTCGCTGAATCCAAATCCACGAACGCTGCGATCGCCGCCAGCGAAGAAGCGCTCGGTGCCGGGCAGCGAGGCGGTCTGAGAAACCCAAGTTGCACCGATCTGTCCGCGCAGGAACGCATGCCAGCGGGGACCGAGATCGAACACGCGCTCAAGCTCGAGCCGCAACTGTACGAAGGAATCGTCTGCGCCGAGCGCTGGCGCCGAGCCTCTCAGCTCAGCAAAAAGCGCACGGGAGAACAGCGCTTCTCCGAGGTAGCCACGAGGTATCGAGGCAAGGCTGACACCCGGAATCACGAGCGAGGTGCTCTTCTCGGACTCCACTCGTCGAATCGCGTTGGTGGTGATCGTACGAACCCGATTGAGTGCCAAGAAGCTGACGCGCTGCCAGGTGTCGCCAACCTGAGTGATCGAGGGCTGGAAGCGTGTCGTGCGCGTATCGAGATCGCCCAGCTCATCACGCGCGTACCGCCACTCGAATCCCAGCTTCTCGAGTGCCGGATCGCCAATCGGAATGAGATAGATCGCCTCGACCGACTGTTGCACTTGTGCAGCCTTCAGTTCCGAACGGAGTCGATGGCCGGCGGCATTCAGACGACGGTTTTCCCAAGTCAGCGTGCCGCGCGCCTTACTGTCGGTCGCGTATCCGAGACCCACCGAATAGCGATTACGCCGGTTGGTTTCAGCCTTCACATCCACCGGAATGCTTCGCAGTGAAGCATCGGGCTCGCCGGCGAGCACCTCGACTGAGGAGAAGTACAGGCTGTCGTCGAGGGCAAACTGCGAGCGCAGAAGCTGGTTCGCATCGTAGGGCATGGCCTCTTCGAAGCGCAGGTAGCGTCGCAAAAGTGTCTCGTTGATCGCCTGTTGATCGAGCCGAATCGTGCCGAAGTTATAGCGTGGTCCGGTCTGCAGGGTGAGGGTGATCGAGGCCGAATAAGTGGCCGGATCAACTCGCAGTTCATTGGTGGTGAAGTTAGCCTCGACGAATCCGTAGGCCAGTGCGGCACGACGCAAGCTATCGCGCACTTCGTCATACGTGGTGTGGTCGAGCCTGTCGCCGACGCGTAAGGGGAGTTGCGCGAGAATGTCACGGAAGGCCGGATGCTCGCGTCCCTCGCCCTCGACGCTGACTTGCACGCTGCTCAGCTGTACGGGGCGACCCCGATCGATGACGATTCGGACCCGCCAGCGCGAGGCCTCAAGCTGCTCGACCTTTACCGTGGCTTGCGCCTCGTAGTATCCGAAGGGCCGCAGTGCGTCGACCGCTTCGCGCAGGGCGCGCTCCTGCAGTCGCTCGATCAGTTGTTCGTCGAGATCGTTACGCGTTCGGTAACGCTCGAAGCTGAGAAATGCGAGTACGTTGCGCTGCATAGAGCCCTCGACACCGATGATCGTGATGTCGATGTCGGCGTGCGCTAGCGGACCGGCGATAAGCAGCGCTGCGATCAGCAGCAACGAGCGTTGGGCAGTGAGCCATACGGACGCAACCGGTCCGCGGCGCAGGTTGCGCCCGGCGGTGGGGTTGTCGTCGGGAAAGGGCTGCATCCGGCGAACTGCCTGCGGTTTAAGAATCCGTTGCCGGATTCTACCGCGGGGTCAGCGGGCCGGTGTCGGAGTCCACACGGCGCGTGGCAGATCCCGTAGCCGGTGCGTCGAGCCGGCATCAAACCAGGTTTCGATCAGACGGTGTGAAATCGAACTTGGCGGCGGCAGGACCGGCACGCCAGAGGCCACTTCCTCGCGCGAGAACCAGCGCGCATCGGACAGCTCGCTGCCGGCGCGCGCCATCGAGCCGGGTGCTGCGAGCGCCATGAAACCGAGCATGAGCGAGGAGGGGAAGGGCCACGGCTGCGAGGAGTGGTATTCGCTGGCGGTGACGATCACGCCGGTCTCCTCTAGCACCTCGCGTGCCACCGCATCCTCGAGGCTTTCACCGGGCTCGACGAAGCCGGCGATGGTCGAGTAGCGTCCCTCGGCCCAGCTCGCCGCTCTTCCGAGCAGCGCCCGTTCGCCGTCACTGACCAGGACGATGATCGCCGGATCGATACGTGGAAAAAAATCGGTGCCGCAGGCGGGGGCACTACAGCGCATCACATGACCGGCGCGGTGCACCAGAGTTGCGGCGCCGCAGACGCCGCAGTGTCGATGTCGCCGTTGCCAATACGTGAGTGCCCGAGCGTAAGCCAGCAGACCCGCTTGATCCGCGGGCAGCTCGGAGGCGAGGGGGCGCAGTTCCTCGAAACGAATATCCGGCAGCGATGGGGTCTCGCCCTCGAGTTGTACGAGCACGCAGCGGCGATCGCGAAACCATCCGAGTAGGACCAGCGATTCGTCGGGAGCGCCGCTGACCAGCGGATGGTCTGGGCCGACGAAGACCGCTTCGCGTCGCGTGGCATCGACGGCGAGTGCGGTACCGAGTGACAGCAGGAATTGTGTCGAGGCGTCGGAGCGCGCGTCGCGATGCCAATCGGGCTGTTCGCGATACTCTGCGCGACGGTCGACGTACGGGCCTGCGAAAAAATGGGTTAGAGACATGGGTAGGTCACGCGACCGACCCCGGTGGTCAGCGACGCGTGAGGACGCTCATTCTACGCGCAACGCGAGGTCCCGCGCGGCCTGCGCGCGTCTCGACGAGCGGCGCCTCGCAGGCGCAGCACTGCCGCTCGCGTACCGTCACCGGCTCGGCGAGGTTCAGTGCCTCGCAACTGTTGCACCAGCGGATACGCAGCTCGTCACCGGCGGCGAGCGCCAAGGCGAGGAACACGGCATGCTCGAAGTCGATGCGTGGCTGCGGGACGATGCGCCGATAGGCCTCGAAGGCGTCGCAGAGCAGGCGTCCGCGTGCGATCGAGGGCAGGCGGCGGGCCGCGGCCGGCTCGGGTTTGGCGGGCAGCAGGCCAAACAGCAAAAACACCGAGGCAAGGGCGCGTGCCTGTGCGCCGCCCGCGCGCAAGAAAAAGCCGACCTGCTGGGGTGACTTACCGCGGTGTCGGCGCAGACCCGAGCCTGGCCTGATGTAGGAGCGGTAGAGCTTACGGATGCGATCGTCGCTGAGGCCGGTCCAGGTGTGAATGGTGTGCGTACGGGCCTCGTGACTGATCAGGCGCAGGGCGAGCTCGACTCGCAGCCGGTCGCGTCGGTATCGATCGTCGGTGACTCGCATCGTGAGCTTCCCCCGGATTCGTTTGAATATCGGGTCAAAATATCCCAAAAGAAAGACTGCCCTCCAAGGGGATTTAGGCGACCATTTGTCGTGAAAAGTGGGAGGAATGCATGACTAACGACAATCCGTCCGCGACCCGCTCCGGGCAAACCACCAATACCGACTTCGCTCGCAGCGTCGATCGCGCCATCGTCCGCGAGATCGCCGATATGAATCTGCGCGGCCTGCGTGCTGTACGAGCCGCCACGACCGATGCGGCGCCGCAGTCGTTGCCCCCCGCGCTCGAATCCCTGCGCGTTGCATGGCAGGCCCTCGACGATCAGGCTCTTGCCGCGATGGCCGATGCGCCCTATCTACTCTTCGAGTGGCGGGTCAATACCGAGCGGCCGGCAGGCATCACGGCCGGATGGCTCGCCCACGCGGAGATCAGGCGCTACACACGCATCCTCTGTCACTTCGCCTGGCACACGAGTCGGGTTCGGCTCGTCGCCGCACCCTTGCTGCTCGGTTGCTCTCCGGCGGATGCAGCAGCCCTGGCGGGCCTCGATCTCGGTGAGCTCGATGCGCTCACCGAGCGTGCGGCGGAGCGCGTGGGTCTGCGCTGGGCAGAAGATGTTCGGCACTGGGAGCGCCGTCTGACGGCTGCCGCCGCAGCCGACCGTAATGCCTTGTGGGAAAACACACTCGCTGGCGTGCAGCGCCTCGCCGGCAAGGCGCGACAGACCGATTCGGGGTGATACCGTGATATCTTTATTAGCCTCATGGAAGCTCTCGCGGTCAGCGGCCTCGTCAAACGCTATCGCAATGGTGTCGAAGCCCTGAAGGGCATCGATCTGTCGGTACAAGAGGGCGACTTCTTTGCGTTGCTCGGGCCGAACGGCGCGGGCAAGAGCACTCTTATCGGTATATGCACTTCGCTGGTCACCAAGACGGCCGGTCGCGTGAGTGTTTTCGGACACGATCTAGACACTGACCTCGAGGCCGCGAAGGCCTGTATCGGCGTGGTGCCACAGGAACTTAACCTCAACCAGTTCGAGACCCCCGAGACCATCGTGGTCAATCAGGCGGGCTTCTACGGCATCCCGCGCCGGCTCGCGCACGAGCGGGCCGAGAAGTACCTCTCGAAGCTGTCATTGTGGGATAAGCGTCACAAAATGGCGCGAACGCTCTCGGGCGGTATGAAGCGTCGACTGATGATCGCCCGCGCGCTGATGCACGAGCCGCGATTGCTGATCCTCGATGAGCCGACGGCTGGCGTGGACATCGAGATTCGACGCTCGATGTGGGAGTTCTTGCGCGAGCTTAACGCTGCGGGCACGACCATCATCCTCACCACGCATTATCTCGAGGAGGCCGAGACACTCTGTCGCAACATCGCGATCATCGATGGCGGGCGAATCGCGGAGGCCGATCGCATGGATCGCCTGCTGCGCTCGCTGCACACCGAGTCGTTCGTACTCAGCCTGCGTGCGCCGCTCGCCTCGGCTCCCAGTGTCCCGGGATTCCAGATCAGTCTGGTCGAGCCGCAGACTCTGGAGGTTGAGCTCAGCAAAGACCAGGATTTGAACGAGCTGTTTCTGCGTCTGTCGGGCGATGGCGTGAAAGTCCTCTCCATGCGCAACAAGGTCAACCGACTCGAAGAGATTTTCATGCGGCTCGTCGATAAGGGCGGCAGGCCGGGGGGACATCCGTGAGCGGGGGTCCATCGCGCAGTGTCGCCGAGGTACGCTGGATCGGCTTTCAGACGATCGTGCTGCGCGAGTTCGGACGCATCCTGCGTATCTGGGGCCAGACCATCGTGCCGTCTGCGGTGACCGCAGCGCTCTACTTCGTGATCTTTGGCACTCTGATCGGTCGGCGCATCGGTCAGATGGACGGCGTCGACTACATGCAGTACATCGCGCCCGGCCTCATCATGATGGCGGTCATCACCAACGCGTACGCCAACGTGTCCTCGTCGTTCTTTGGCGCGAAGTTCCAGCGCTATCTTGAGGAAGTGTCGGTCTCGCCGTTGCCGAACTGGGTCGTTCTGCTGGGCTACGTGGGTGGTGGCGTATTGCGAGGACTGTTGGTGGGCCTCGCGGTGACGATCATCTCTCTCGTGTTCACCCACCTGCCAGTGGCGCATCTGCTGGTGATTTTCGCTGCGGTGCTGCTCACGGCGGTGGTGTTCTCGCTTGCCGGGTTCATCAATGGGGTGTTCGCCAAAAATTTCGATCAGGTGAACTGGATCCCGACGTTCATCCTCACGCCGCTGACCTATTTCGGCGGAGTGTTCTACTCGATCAATCTTTTGCCTGACTGGGCGCGTACGCTGTCTTTCGCGAATCCCATCCTGCATATGGTCAATGCGTTTCGATACGGCTTTCTCGGCCGTTCAGATGTCGACGTGTTCGTCGCCTTCGCGATCATGATCGGCTTCGCCGGTGTGCTGTTCAGCATCGCGCTCGTGCTGATGGATCGCGGCATCGGCCTGCGCGACTGATCCATGTTGGCTGCGCCGCCGTTCCGGCCGCCCGTTTGGCTGCGCGGGCAGCATCTGCAGTCCATCCTTCCGAGTTTCCCCGGACGTCGCACGCTGGTGAACCGTCGCGCGCTTCCGATGCGTCGCGCGGCAATCGAGCAGCTCATCGACTGTGGTGACGGCGTTCGCCTACAGGGCTTCCTCTCGCACTCGCCCCACTCGCTCGATGGGCGTCCGCGGCAGCTCGTGGTGTTGTTGCATGGTTGGGAAGGCAGCGCCGAGTCTCTCTACATCCTCTCGCTCGCCCAGTTTCTGTTTGCTGCGGGCTACGATGTGTTTCGGCTTAACCTGCGTGATCATGGTGATACCCATCACCTGAACCGCGAGCTGTTTCACTCCTGTCGCTTGCCCGAGGTGGTCGGGGCTGTGCGCAGCCTGCACACGCAGTTTCCGACGCATGAGCTGTCGCTGGTGGGATTTTCGCTCGGAGGCAATTTCATGCTGCGTGCGGCAGTCGAGGCGCCGGGGCAGCGCATCAAGCTGCGCCGGGTGGTGGCGATTTCGCCGGTACTGAATCCGGCCATGTCGCTTGCTGCGCTCGATAGCGGGCTTGCCCTCTATCGGTGGTACTTCGTCCGCAAGTGGACGCGTTCGCTGCGTCGTAAACAGCGCGCTTGGCCGGGTCAGTTCGACTTCGACGAGCTGCTGTCGTTGAACGCGCTGCAGCCGATGACTCGTGCTCTTGTGGCTCGGCACACCGATTTTCCAGACATCGAGAGCTACTTTCGGGGCTACTCGATCACCGGCGAGCGTTTGTCACGGCTGACGGTACCGTCAACGCTGCTCATGGCGCTTGATGATCCCATCATTCCCGCCTCTGACCTCGCGTATATCGCGCGTCCGCCGGCTCTGCAGGTGCTCACCACGCCGACCGGCGGGCACTGTGGGTTTTTCGAATCGCTGACGGCGCCGGGTTGGATCGAGCGGATGGTGCTCGCGCAGTTGCGTGCTTAGAATTCAATCTATGTCTGTTTCCCTCCTACGCCATCGCCTCGCGATACTCTGTCTGCTCGGAACGAGTTCGCTGTTGCTCGCCGGTTGCGGCGAACTGCAGGATTGGCGCAGCACGCAACGCGCCGACACGCTCGAGGCTTATGAGTCATTCCTCGATCGGCATCCGCAGAGTCAGTACGCCCCCGTCGCTCAGCGGCGTGTGAGCGACCTGCTCGAGCAGCGCGACTGGCGTATCGCGACCGAGCTTGATACCGCCGAGTCGTATCGATCCTTCCTCGATCTGCACCCCAAGGGACGTTGGGCGCGCGAGGCGAAAGTCCGACTGCAGAATTTTCTTACTCCAGCCGGTGTGCTGGGTCCCGCGGCGATCGAGCCACTCGAGGATCCGCCGCCACCGGCGATGATGCCCGGCGATCCCGAACCGATCGTAGTGCCGGCTCCCGCGTCATCGACTGCCGCATCGCCAGCCGCTGCGATCGAGCATCGCATTCAGCTCGGCGCTTTCTCCTCGCGCGAGCTCGCGATGGACGCCTGGCGCACAGCGCGTGAGCGACATGCCGCCCTACAGGGCCTCGTGTCGCAACTGGCCTCCTCGACGCTGCGTAACGGCGACATGGTCTACCGGCTGCAGGCGAGCGTCGTCAGTGAGGCGCGTGCCCGTGAGATTTGCCAGACCCTTTTGGCCGCTGGTCAGCCCTGTGTCTACGTGCCGCCCTCGCCGTGAACCGAAGGCCGTGATCTGCGTGCCGCGCGGCACCCCGTGTCTGTCCGTCGTCGTCACGCTCGCGCTACTTTTGGGTGGTGCGACGGCCGTGGTACCGACGCAGGCTGCTCCGCTGGCCGGAGACTGGAGCGCGTTCGGGCGTGACCCCGGTGGCAGTCAACACTCGCCACTCACCCAGCTCACGCCCGCCAATGTCTCGCGCCTTCGTCAGGTCTGGGTGCATCGCAGCG
Source organism: Steroidobacteraceae bacterium (assembly GCA_049425405.1). GTDB lineage: Bacteria > Pseudomonadota > Gammaproteobacteria > Steroidobacterales > Steroidobacteraceae > UBA964. The sequence goes on along the minus strand of JBMSXG010000002.1, from coordinate 71,821 downwards.
GTGATTACGTCGATGCGCCGCCGCCGAGGGGCAGCACGCTACAGGTCACGCCGTTGCATGCGAACGGAATGCTCTACCTCTGCACGCCAAAGAATCGCGTGCTGGCACTCGACCCTGCGAGTGGTCGAGAGCGCTGGGCTTTCGATCCGCATCGGGCGGACCCGGCGGGAGGCGAGGCTGCATTGAGTCCGCCGCTGGCGATGCTGCGGCGCTGTCGCGGAGTTGCGTACTGGCAGTCGTCGATTCAGGACGGCACCCCGTGTCGTAAGCGTGTTTTTCTCAATGGTGATCTCGATCGGGTCTATGCCATCGACGCCGACACGGGCCGCGTCTGCGCTAACTTTGGCGCCTCGAACGGCCATCGGGGATTTGTGTCCCATGGCGATTACGAGAATCACGGCGAGGGGTTCGCAGCAACGGCCACCTCACCACCGGCAGTGCTCGATAACCTTGTGATCGCAGCGCTGATGGTCAACGATGGCATCGCCAACGCAAAGGACGGCGTCGTGCGCGCCTTCGATGCAGAGACGGGTGAGTTACGCTGGACTTTCAATCCGATCCCACCTGAATTCCGCGAGCGCAGCGGGGCCGCTAATGTGTGGTCGACAATCAGTGTCGATTCGGCACGTGGGCTGGTATTCCTGCCGACCACGAGCCCGTCCACCGATTACTACGGTGGCGGTCGCCGCTTTGACATGCCTCTCGTCAATGCGATCGTCGCGCTCGAGGGTGCGACGGGCCGCGTCGTGTGGTCGCGCCAGGTGGTGCGGCACGATCTGTTCGACTACGACCTCGTCGGACATCCCTTGCTGATCGACATCGTCCGCGACGGCAAGCGCGTGCCCGCAGCGGTGCTGCAAACCAAGATGGGCTGGCTGTATGGTTTTCATCGCGAGACCGGCGAGCCGCTCTGGCCGATCATCGATCGGGCCGTACCCGCTTCGGATGTCCCGGGTGAGCAGGCGGCCGCTACACAACCGGTACCCGTCGGCATGGCGCCGTTTGCACGGCAGACACTGACGCGCGAGTCGCTGTTTGGGCTCACGCCGATCGACCGTCTTGCCTGCCGTAAAGCATTCGATGCGCTGCGCTACGAGGGGATGTACACGCCGCCCTCGGTCCGTGGCTCGATTCTCTTTCCGTCAGCCTTGGGCGGCGGCAACTGGGGTGGTGCGGCCTTCGATCCCGCGACCAACCTATTACTCATCAAGGCAGAAAACCTCGCGACAGTCCTGCGGGTGATCCCCAAGCAAGATGCAGCGCGAGAGGATGCCATCGCGCCGCAGAACTACCTCACGCGACCCCTGGTGGGTACGCCCTATCGAATCGAGGGCGAATTGTTCCAATCGCCGCTCGGTCTGCCGTGTACGCCACCGCCCTGGGGAACGTTAAGTGCCATCGATCTCGAGTCCGGCAAGCTGCGTTGGCAGATTCCGCTCGGACAAATTCGCCGGGCCGGTGTCACGATACCGAAGGGCGCGGGCTGGGGTTCGCCGAACGTCGGGGGTCCGATCACCACGGCCGGCGGGCTGACCTTCATCGGCGCCACGATGGATGCCCGTCTGCGCGCGATCGATACGGCAACGGGTCGCGAACTGTGGTCGGCGGCGCTACCGGTGCCCGGTATGGCGGTACCGATGAGCTATATGGCTGAGGGCCGGCAATTCGTGGTGATCGCCGCGGGCGGCAATCCGCTCGTGGGTACTCCGATCGGTGATTATTTGGTCGCGTTTGCGCTGACGGACTAAGCCGCATCGCGCGGCTTAGGCTAGCGCTCGCTCGAGCAGCGCGAATATGCCCTCGGCGTCTGCCCCCACGGCCCATTGCACGTTTTGAACGGTGTCGGGTCGCGCGCGAAATTCGACGGCCGTATGGCCGATCGTCAACGGCGAGTCGCACTCGATATCCACCGAGGCGGCCCGAAACGAGAACAGCGACGGCTCGAGTAGCCAGGCGATCGGACAGGGATCGTGTAAGGGTGCGCCAGTGTCGCGCGACCCGTTGCCGGGTAGCGCACTCGAGAACTCCAGCAACTGCGCTGCCGTCAGCGCCGAGCGCGAGCCCAGCGCACGCAGACGCTCGATGCGCGCCGGTGTCGAGCGCACCTGATGAGTGACATCGAGTCCGAACGCATAGATGGGTACGCCTGCGCGGAACACGGCTCGCGCAGCATGTGGATCAGCGAAAATGTTGTACTCGGCCGAGGCGGTGATATTGCCACCGGCGCTACGGGCACCGCCCATCAGTGCGATCTCGCGCAACGCCGCTGCGAGCGACGGTTGTGCTCCGAGTACACGACCGAGGTGAGTACAGGGTCCGGTGATCACCAGCGTCACCGAGCGCGGCGCAGCCGCAGCGAGGGTACGTGTGAGGAAGTCGGCAGCAGCCTCGCTTCGCGGACCTTCGCTGGGTGGCACAAAAGGGAGATCGCCGAGCCCCGAGGGGCCGTGGAAATGTCCGGCCTCGATCGGCTCGCGCGCTAGGGGGCGGGTGTCGCCGCGAAACACCGGAACGTCCGTGGCGGCGGCAATCTCGCGGATCACACAGGCGTTGCGAGCCGTGAGTTCGGCGCTGACGTTGCCGGCGACGGTGGTGATACCGAGCAGATCGAACTGCCGGCGCATCGCGAAAGCGAGCAGCAGCGCGATCGCATCGTCGACCCCTGGGTCGCAATCGATGATGAGTGGGCGAGGCACGCGAAGCTCAGGCGCCGAGGGCGTCCCAGGCAATCTCCATCGCGCGACGCTGCGCGGCATCGGGCAGTGTCCCGCGCGCAGCACCGAGGTTGTCCTCGAGGTTGGTGACCTTGGTCATACCCGGAATCGCGCAAGTCACCGCTGGGTGCGAGACAACGTACTTCAAGAAAAACTGTGCCCAACTTGTTGCGCCGATATCGGTGGCAACCGGTGGCAGCGAGATATTACGAACTTGCGCAAACAGGTTGCCGTCGCGCCGGCCGCCAAAGGGCAGATTCACCAATACGGCGATCTTGCGCTCGGCGGCAAGCGGTAGCAGTTGCTCCGCTGCGCCACGATTGGCGATCGAGTAGTCGAGCTGGACGAAATCGAGCGGTACGCTGCGCATCAGGCGCGCGACCTCCGGATACTGTGCCGCGCGCGAGGTGGTGATACCGACGTAACGGATGCGACGCTGCTGCTGCCAGTCACGCATGAGCGGCAGTAAAACCTCGGCCCCCACGAGGTTGTGGACCTGCATCAGATCGATGGTCGAAGTGCGCAGTCGTCGCATCGATTCCTCGAGCATCGCGATCCCTTCCTCGCGCGTACCCCCGGCGGAGGTCACTTTGGTAGCGAGGAAAATCTTTGAGCGATTGCCGATCTCGCCGATCAACTCACCCAACGTACGCTCAGACTCGCGATAGGCCGGTGCCGTATCGATGACGCTGGCGCCGAGGGCTGTCAGACGTTCGAGCACTGCGCGTCGGTCGGCCCGCTCTGTGTCGGTGGTCGGACTGTAGTTGTTGGTGCCGAGGCCGATGATGGGCAGCGGCTCACCGCTGACCGGGATCGACTTGCGGATCAGCGCGTCGCCGGAGGCTGCCCATCCCATGGGGGTGATCAGGGCGGAGGCCACCGCAAGCTGCAAGGCGGTACGCCGGTCGAGGCGGGGTGGGCCCGTGCGGGTATCGAAAGTCATGCTTGCATCTCCAGTAGATCCATCGGAGCGCTCGGTGCCAGCTCAGGTGCGGCGGCCCGGCGCAGTGCCCAGCCAAGACAGAGGTTTGAACTCAGCACCGGCAAGGCAGTCCCCATCATCGTACGCCAACGTCGCAGCGCACCGAGTGTCGGCATGCCGGTGCCGCTCGCCACCAACGCCTCTGCGCCCGCGAGCTCGACGCGCTTCAGGGCTGCGAAGGCGTCTTCGCTGGTGAGCTCGTAGATCCGGTGGGTGTCGTTGAGTACCGGATCGACCCGCAGTGTCGCCGACAGCGTGAATCCGGCGGCCCGCCAATAGGTATAGCCCGACTCGGCCAAGGACTCGGGATAAGGCGACACCAGTGCGAAGCGACGGACACCGAGGTGGCGCAGCGCCTCGCGCAGAGCTTGGGCGGCAGTAATCACCGCAATGCCGCGGTTAGCACCCGCCTCGGCCGTCAGGGCGTCTTCCCGCGCGGGATCGACGCGATAGCTCGAGCCGGTACAGCCAAAGCCGAACGCGACGATCGGCAACGATCCGAAACTCGCGATCGCCTCAGGGATGTGACGGATGTAATGATCAAGTCGGTCCTCGACGCGCGGCGAGGGGTGTACGAGGCGGGTCGCGTAGAGCTCGATCCCCGTGGGCATCAGCGCACGCAGTTCGGGCTCGACGGTCGGGTTGGCGTGGGGTACGGCGAGCCCGATTCGGGCACGAGCGCCGTAATCGGGTATCGCAGTCATGGCCCTAGAGCCGCAACAGGATGCGATTCACTCGCAGAGGCTGTCGAGATAGCCCTGCGCGACCGGCGAGAGGCGTTTTTTGGCCAATTCCCGCGCCTTCGGGGCGTCGATGAGATATTCGAGGGGGCCCGAGACCAGCATGCGACGCACCTGCGGATCTTTGCGCGAGACGGCTGCCATCTTGTTGAGCACTGTGAAACCGCGATTGATCTTGGCGCGCGGGGCGCGGCGGCTCTCGATAGTACGGGCGAGGTATTGACCGAAGCGGGAGTACAGAAAGTAGTCGTCGTCTCCGACGTCGAAGCGCGCCTCAGCGAAGAAGTCCGGAAAATTCTTCTCGAGGTACTGGTTGACCTTGAGAAGCCGGGGTCCAGGGTCGGTGTCGTGCGACGCTGTGATCTTCTTCATTTCTTGTAATCACACCTCCAAGGGTTCCCTCGACCCTCGTTGCGCGCGAAAATTAAGTCACATCGCCCGAGAGTGCAAGACCTTTGGAAAAAATTCTCGACACCTCCGATCGCGTCGTCTCGCTCGAGAGCTTCGCCTCACCTCTGCGCGTGCTGATCTGGGGCGCGAGCGGTGGGCTCGGCGGGGCGTTCGTTACGTCCCTCGAGGGCCATCCGCGGGTAGTGGCAGTGCACGCAGCCTCGCGCTCGGCCGCCGAGCCTTGGAGATTCACGCTGGATGACGAGTCGAGCATCGCTGCCGTCGCCGCGGCCGCTGCGGCCGCTGGCCCGCTCGATCTCGTGCTGGTGGTCACGGGGGAGCTGCGGGCGCCGGAGAAGAGCTGGCGAGCGCTCGATGGCCGTGCGCTCGCGCGCGCCTTCGAGGTCAACGCCATCGGTCCAGCCCTGATCGCCAAGCACACCCTCGGGCTGTTGCGACGCGATTCGAAAGCCGTGTTCGCCTGCCTGTCGGCGAAGGTGGGCTCGATCGAAGACAACCGGCTCGGCGGCTGGCATGGCTATCGCGCGTCCAAGGCGGCGCTGAACATGTTGGTCCGTACGTTGGCGATCGAGTTGCGAGGGCGTCATCCGCAGGCGCTCTGCTTAGCACTGCACCCGGGTACTGTGGCCACCGAGCTGTCCCGACCGTTCAGCGCTGCCATCGATCCGGCACGGATCTTGAGTCCCGAAGTCTCGGCTGCTCATCTGCTGCGGTTGATCGACCGGCTCGGGCCCGAGGCTAGCGGCCAGCTGTGGTCTTGGGACGGCACTCGCCTACCGTTTTGATCCGTTCAGATTGAGCCGCTATGATCGACCTTATAGAAAGGTCGCTGATCTGAGTCGCTGTCCGAGCTTTTCGGGCGCCTCGTCCACCTTACAAAAGGTTTTAAATCAACGAGTTACGGGCATAGGCCCGGGCTATGGGGTTCGTTTTCCCCGTGCATTAAGGAGTGACGATGAGCGAGCGGCCACGGCGGGTGCCTCCCCCCAAGCAGGGTCTCTACGATCCGCGCAACGAGCGCGATGCCTGCGGCTTTGGGTTCGTCGCTGACCTGCAGGGCCGGCCCTCGAATCGCATCCTGCGTAACGCCATCGAAGTGCTGAAGAACCTCGATCATCGCGGCGCGTGCGGCTGCGAGACCAACACCGGTGATGGCGCGGGCGTGCTCATGCAGATGCCGCATGCCTTTCTCAAGGATGTCGCGCGTCAGGCGCACATCCACTTGCCTGCGCCGGGGGAGTACGCCTGCGGTCTTATCTTCATGCCGCGCAACGCCACTCAAAGGCGACGCATCGAGGAAACGTTCGCACGCGTGGTTCAGGCCGAGGGGCAGATTTATCTCGGCGGTCGCACGGTACCCACCGACAATTCAATGCTCGGAGAGACGGCGCGCCAGAGCGAGCCATTCATGCGTCAGGTGTTCATCCAGCGCGGTGCCGACACGCCGGATGCAGAGTCGTTCGAGCGCAAGCTGTATGTGATCCGCAAGCGCGCCTACAACGAGATCCGTGTCTCGACCATCGGCGGTGCCGACTACTGGTACGTCGCGAGCCTCTCTTACAAGACGCTGGTCTACAAGGGGATGCTGCTGACGATGCAGCTCGACCAGTATTTCCCGGATCTGCGCGATCCGCGCATCGAGACTGCCATCGCATTGGTGCACTCACGTTTCAGCACCAACACCTTCCCGAGCTGGGATCGCGCCCACCCGTATCGCTACATCGCGCACAACGGTGAGATCAACACGCTGCGCGGCAACATCAACTGGATGCGTGCGCGCGAGGCGATGCTCGAGTCGACGCTGTTCGGCGATGACATCCGTAAGGTCACGCCCATCGTGAACGTCTACGGTAGCGATTCCTCGATGTTCGATAATGTTTTGGAGCTGATGGTGCTCTCGGGGCGCTCCCTGTCTCACGCGATGATGATGATGATCCCGGAGCCCTGGTCCAAGCACGAGACCATGGATCCGGCGAGGCGGGCGTTCTATCAATATCACTCTAGCGTCATGGAGCCGTGGGACGGCCCGGCGGCGATCTCGTTCACCGACGGCGTTCGAATCGGCGCGATGCTCGATCGTAACGGCCTGCGCCCCGGGCGTTACTACGTCACGCGCGACGATATGGTCGTGGTGGCTTCTGAGGCAGGGGTGCTCGATATTCCGGCCCGCGATGTCGTCCGCAAGGGCCGCCTGCAGCCCGGGCACATGTTTCTCATCGATACGTCACAGCGTCGTATCGTTGAGGATGATGAGATCAAGCGTCAGGTGGTTGGCGAGTGGCCGTATGCAGACTGGCTGCGCGATAACCTGGTTCACCTAAAGGATTTGCCCGCTGCGCCACAGTTGCCGCAGCCCGAGCCCGAGTTACTGCGGGCGAGACAGATGGCCTTTGGATACACCTTCGAAGACCAGCGCATCCTCATGGCGCCGATGGCGCGCGATGGCGTCGAGGCGGTGGGATCGATGGGTAACGATACCCCCCTCGCTGTGCTGTCGAAGCGCTCGCGCTTGCTGTTTGACTATTTCAAACAGCTGTTCGCGCAGGTGACGAATCCGCCGATCGACAGCATCCGCGAGGAGATCATCACCTCCTCGGATGTCTGGCTCGGCGGCGAGGGCAATCTGCTCGAGCCGAAGCCGACGGATTGTCGTCGCATCGAACTGAAGCGCCCGGTCCTGACCAATGAAGAGTTTGCCAAGATCCGTCGTCTGTCAGTTCCGGGACTGCGTGTGGGCAACTTGTCGTTGCTGTTCCGTGCATCCCGTGGCGCCGATGGTCTCGCCAAGGCGATCGAGCGTCTGCGTGCTGAGGCGCGCCGGCTGATCGAGGAAGACGAGGCGAATATCCTGATCCTGAGTGATCGAGGCGTGAATCGCGAACAGGCGGCAATCCCCGCGCTGCTCGCGGTCTCTTCGCTGCATCACTATCTCATCCGAGAAGGGCTGCGCATGCGCGTTTCGCTCGCGCTCGAGACCGGCGAGGCGCGCGAGATCCATCATTTCGCGCTGCTCATCGGCTATGGCTGCAGCGTCATCAACCCTTATCTCGCCTTCGAAACACTCGATGGCATGATTCGTGAGAACTTGCTCGTCAACGTCGATCACACGCTCGCCTGCGCGAACTTCACTAAAGCTGCGACTAAGGGCGTCGTGAAAGTCATGTCGAAGATGGGCATCTCGGCGGTCCAGAGTTACCACGGTGCGCAGGTGTTCGAGGCCGTGGGTTTGCGACAGGACGTCATCGATGAGTACTTCACCGGCACGGCCTCGCGCGTGGGTGGCATCGGGCTTGAGGTGATCGCCGAGGAATTACTGATGCGCCACCGAGCTGCATTCCCGGAGCGAGTGGTCAGCGATCACGTATTGCCGACGGGTGGTCAGTACCAGTGGCGTGCCGATGGCGAGTTCCATCTGTTCAATCCCGAGAGTATCCACCGCCTGCAGAAAGCGGTCCGTACCGGCAGCTACGCCACATTTAAGTCTTATGCGTCGCTGATCGACGATCGTGCGCGAAACCTCTCGACGTTGCGTGGTCTGCTCGATTTCAAGCGGGGTGAGCCGATCTCGATCGATGAGGTCGAGCCAGTCGAGCAGATCATGAGACGTTTCAAGACCGGCGCGATGAGCTACGGCTCGATCAGCCAGGAAGCGCACGAGACGCTTGCGATCGCAATGAACCGTATCGGCGGTAAGAGCAATACCGGTGAGGGCGGCGAAGATCCCGCACGCTACATACCGCTGCCGAACGGCGATTCCAAAAACTCAGCTATCAAGCAGGTGGCATCCGGTCGCTTCGGTGTTACGAGCGAGTACCTCGTCAGCGCCAAAGAAATCCAGATCAAGATGGCGCAGGGTGCTAAGCCGGGCGAGGGCGGTCAGCTGCCCGGTACCAAGGTTTACCCCTGGATCGCCAAGGCGCGGCACACAACTCCGGGCGTCGGGTTGATTTCACCGCCGCCGCACCACGACATTTACTCTATCGAGGATCTCGCCGAGCTGATCCATGATCTCAAGAACGCCAACCGTGAGGCACGTGTCAGCGTAAAGCTCGTTGCCGAGGTGGGTGTCGGCACGATTGCGGCGGGTGTGGCCAAGGCCCATGCGGATGTCGTTTTGATCAGCGGCCACGACGGCGGCACGGGCGCATCGCCGCTCACCTCCACGGCGCACGCGGGGCTGCCCTGGGAGCTCGGCCTTGCCGAGGCACACCAGACGCTGGTGATCAACAACCTGCGCAGTCGTATCGTTGTAGAGACCGACGGTCAGCTCAAGACCGGGCGCGATGTCGCTATTGCTGCGTTGCTCGGCGCTGAAGAATTCGGTTTTTCGACGGCGCCACTTGTCTCGGTCGGCTGCATCATGATGCGCGTTTGCCACCTCAATACCTGCCCTGCGGGCGTTGCAACGCAGGATCCGCGGCTGCGAGAGAAGTTCGCCGGTCAGCCCGAGCACGTCGTGAACTTCATGCGCTTCATAGCGATGCAGTTGCGCGAGATCATGGCAGAACTCGGTTTCCGTTCGGTCACCGAGATGATCGGTCGCACGGATCGTCTCGAGGCAAAGACGGCAATCGATCACTGGAAGGCGCATGGTTTCGATTTCAGCAATATCCTTTATCAGCCCGATGCAGGGCCCGAGGTGGGTCGCTTCCAGTCGATTTCACAGGATCACGGTCTCGAACAGTCACTGGATGTCACTCGTCTGATCGAGTTGTGTCGGCCGGCGATCGAGCGCGGTGAGCGCGTTGAGGCCCGCTTGCCGATCCGTAACGTCAATCGCGTCGTTGGCACGATCACCGGCAGCGAAATCACCCGCCGCTGGGGCGCCAAGGGTTTGCCAGAGGACACCATCCGGCTGCATTTCGAGGGCTCGGCGGGTCAGAGTTTCGGAGCCTTCGTGCCGCACGGCATGAGTCTCACGCTCGAGGGCGATGCCAACGATTACGTCGGCAAGGGGCTCTCCGGTGGGCGGATCGTGATCTTCCCGCCCAAGGAGTCGCCGTTCGCCCCAGAGCAGAACATGATCCTTGGCAACGTGGCGCTGTACGGGGCAACCGGCGGCGAGCTCTTCGCCTGCGGCATGGCTGGAGAGCGCTTTGCCGTGCGCAACAGCGGTGTCGATGCCGTCGTGGAAGCCGTCGGCGATCACGGTTGCGAGTACATGACGGGCGGACGAGTGGTGATCCTCGGCTCCACGGGCCGCAACTTTGGCGCTGGCATGTCCGGTGGCGTGGCCTATGTACTTGATGCGGAGGGAACCTTCGCCACGCGCGTGAATCCACAGATGGTCGAGTTGGAGCGTATCGACGATCCTGAAGAAGGTGAGGCACTGCGTGGGCTGATCGAACGCCATGTCGCCTTCACCGGTAGCGCCCATGCGCAGCGACTGCTCGCGGCGTGGCCAACCGTGTTACCCAAGTTCGCGCGTGTGATACCGAAAGACTACAAGCGTGTGCTTGCCTGTCTGCGTCGTGCGCACGACCAGGGCCTCTCGGGCGATGAGGCGGTGATGGCTGCCTTCGAGGAAAACTCGCGTGATCTCGCTCGCGTGGGGGGCAACTGATCATGGGCAAGCCCACCGGATTCATCGAATACCTTCGCGAGACACCACTCGATCGTTCGCCGGCCGAGCGGGTACGGGACTGGAAAGAATTCCATCACCATCTTGATGAGCGCAGCCTGCGTAATCAGGCAGCACGTTGCATGGATTGTGGTGTACCTTTTTGCCATACCGGCAAATTGATGAGTGGCGGCGCATCGGGCTGTCCGCTCAACAATCTCGTTCCCGAATGGAATGATCTCGTCTACCGCGGTCTGTGGCGCGAAGCGCTCGATCGTCTTCACAAGACCAATAATTTCCCGGAGTTCACTGGCCGCGTGTGTCCGGCCCCTTGCGAGGGATCCTGTGTGCTCGGCATCAATGCGCCGCCGGTCACCATCAAGAACATCGAAAACGCCATCATCGATCGTGGCTTCGAGGAAGGGTGGGTAATAGCCGAGCCTCCTGCCACGCGTACCGGAAAAAAAGTCGCCGTGGTCGGCTCGGGGCCGGCCGGTCTGGCCGCCGCGCAGCAGCTCAACCGAGCTGGACACTCTGTGACCGTACTCGAGCGTGCAGACCGACCGGGCGGACTGTTGATGTACGGCATTCCGAACATGAAGCTCGACAAGGAAGCGGTGGTGATGCGCCGCATCCGCTTGCTAGAGGATGAGGGTGTAAAGTTTGTCTTCAACGCTCACGTCGGTGAAAACTACGAAGCGCAGATGATGAAGCGCGACTTCGATGCCATCGTGCTGTGCACGGGAGCAACGCGTCCGCGAGATCTGCCGATTAAGGGGCGCGAGCTGACGGGTGTCCACTTCGCCATGGATTACCTCACGGGGGCTACCGGAGCTCTGCTTGCCGACCAGCCGGCGAAGGCGGGCATTCACGCTCGAGGGCTCGATGTGGTGGTGATCGGCGGTGGAGACACCGGTACCGATTGTGTGGGTACGGCCATGCGACAGGGCTGTCGATCGCTCACGCAGTTCGAGATTCTGGAGAAGCCGCCGCTTGAGCGTGCCGACGACAACCCGTGGCCGGAGTGGCCGCGGGTCTATCGGATGGACTACGGACAAGAGGAAGCGGCAGCCAAGTTCGGTCAGGATCCGCGCACATACCGTACCACGGTCAAAGAATTCATCGGCGATTCGCAGGGACGTATCAAGGAGCTCGTCACGGTCGAGGTTCGCTGGAAAAAGAACGCTCAGGGGCAATTTGGTCCCGAGGAAAAGCCGGGTAGTGAGCGTCGACAGGACGTGCAGCTGGTGCTGCTCGCCATGGGCTTCACGGGGCCTGAGACGAACCTACTCCAGGATCTGGGTCTCGCCCTCGATGAGCGTAATAACGTTCGGGCGGAATATGGCGACTATGCGACCAGTGAGCCGGGCGTGTTCGCAGCGGGTGATTGTCGGCGCGGCCAGAGTCTGGTCGTGTGGGCGATCCACGAGGGGCGTGGCGCCGCACGTGCCTGCGATCACTGGCTGATGGGACGCAGCGATCTGCCCTAAAAAGAAACCCCGCTTGCGCGGGGTTCAGCGTGGATCATGCCCAGGTCGATCGCTATGCGGCAGCCACGAAAGGGCCGCCCCGTGAGCATCAATCTTTGAACGGTTGAATCCCGAAGGATTCTCGGTCACCGCCCCAATCGGGCCGCGCCTTCCCCGTGCTCGCGTCGATCGCCAAAGGTTCTGCGTTGTCTGCGCCGTGTCCCGTCGCCGCCCGAGGGGGCCATCGAGACATGATGCAATTTGGCGTCAAAACCTGCGTAAGCCTTATAAAACAGCAACTTAGGAGTTGCCTGCCGACTACACGCGAGCCCAGTATACAACTTGTTTGCGAAATGTGCTCAAGAACCCCAGTGCGGTCCGCGCGAGAGTTCCACCAGCTCGTAATACGTCTGCATGTAGCCCGCGACCTGCCCCTTTAGGAAAAGGAACTCGCCATCCGCCGTACACCAGACATCGTATGGGGGGTGCTCCTGAGGCAGTTCGGGATTGGAGACGAACTGGAAATGCAGGGCGTCGAAAGTTCCTGCGCCTACCGTGATGCGCTCCGGACCGACAAATACGATGTTGAGCCCGATCGAGAACAACATCGGTCCGGTCGCGCCGCGATGATCGGGTGAGGAGAGCAGCATCTGGGCAATGCGCTGCACTGCCCCGGGCTTTCTCTGATCGATCAGGCGCAGGTGCCACGCGTCACAGGCGATCGCGTGGTTTTGAAAGGTGGCAAGCGGCTGCGCGAGATCCATAGTCTGCGATACGCGGCCCTCTAGCGACGTCCACGTTTCGCATTCGGCAAACTGTGGATGGAAACGGAACCAACCCGAGCCCATGAAACGGCTGCCCACCGACAGTCGCACGAAGCAGTCTGTCGGCATCCAGTTTTTATCGAGTGAATAGGTGATGTCGCGCATCACCGAGGGTCGATCGTCGATCTCGCAGTGAGCCGTGCAAGTACGTGTGCCGTCCGCATGTACGTCGATACGGAAAAACTCACGCCCGCGCTCTTGGTTCAGACGCTCTGGCTTCTTACTGGTATAGAGGACCTTGCCCATCACGCTGCGATGGTCGCGTTGCAGGATCGGTAGTTTCGGGTCGGCGGCGTGAGCCATGACGTTCCTCAGTGGATGGTAAATGATGATCGAGTTTGCAGCGCCCGCAGTCTAGCGTTCAGCCAGACGAACCTGCCCACTCGCGCGCCTCGCGCGCCGCAGCGCGGAAATGTGGCAGGTTGTAAACCAGCAGAGCGGAGCCGATCACCGAGACGGCCACCGCCACTACCCACATCGAGTAGCGCAGCTGTGCCTCGTCTGCAAAATAGAAGTCGGTGACAAGGGCAACCGCTGTGGGCCCGACGAAGAACCCCACTGCATTCAATACGAAGTAGTAGAACGCAACGCACTGCGCACGCATGGTCGGCGGCGCGATCGATACAACAGCTGCTGCACCAGCAGCCGTCGGTGCAGCAGCGCCGAGCGAGGCGGGGATCAGAAAAGCGATTGCGAGCCCTGGTGTCGGCATCAGCGTAAACAGGCAGTACCCGCTTGCCATCACAACGAAGGAGACGAGACAGACTCGAACGTAGCCGTCTTCATAGCGCTTTTGGAAGTAATCGCTCGCCCAGCCACCGATGAGCACGCCAGCTAGTCCGAATACGATCGTGATCACGCCGCGCCATTGGATGTAGTAACCGAGCTCCTCGGGTGTGAGCGCGTAGGTTCGGCGGAGGAATTCCGGGATCCAGAAGCCGATACCGTAGGCCATGATGGCGAGGCCGGAGAGTGCAAAAAAAAGCACGAGGAAGGCACGCCAGCGCTTGATGAGATAGGCCAGCGTCTTGTTGACGGGCGACGCCTCGGGCTTGCGGCCCGTGACGAGAAACTCTCGGCGTACTGGTTCGCGTACCGTCAGCATCAGCAACGCGATGAGCAAGCCCGGCAATCCCACGTAGATGAACATCATCTGCCAGGGCTCGTGCACCCCGATCAGTGGTAGTTCGACCGGGCCGGCCTCTTTCAGTTTTGGATAGAGCGCGCCGCCAAAAATGAACGCGATGCCGCTACCGCTCGACACGCCCGCCGTGTAGAGGCCCACCGCGCGACCGATACGATCCGGTGGAAAGTAATCCTTCAGCATCGAGAGTGCCGACGGATTGAGCGCTGCCTCCCCTGCGCCTACGCCAACGCGTGCGAGAAACAATGCCGGGTAACTTTGCGCGAGACCGCAGGCAGCGGTCATGATGCTCCAGAAAGTGACGCCGCCGATGATCAGCCACCGACGATTGCCACGATCGGCGAACCATGCGATCGCGACCCCGAAGAAGGTGTAGAACACCGCGAATGCGCCGCCGAGCAAAAAACTCATCTGCGTATCGGAGATCTGCAGGCTCGCTTTGATATCCGGCACGAGCAGCGCGATGATCTCCCGGTCGACGAACGCCAGGATGTACGCGAGCAGCAGGACTACGACCACGTACCACGCGTAGGCGGGATGCGGATAGGGGATGTTTTTGGGATCGTTCTGGGGGTTGCTCATCAAAGGTTCTCCGGACGTGGCGGGACAGCGTCCGGCTGACTACCATTCCCCCCGTGTCGCGCTAGTTCTAGCCGATTCAGGACCAACTTGAAAGTCAGTTACCACCCGGATTACGTCCTGCCCCTGCCGCCAGGGCATCCCTTCCCGATGGCGAAGTACGCGCGAGTGTACGAGCGGTTGTGCGCGGCCGGATGGATCCGCGCTGAGGATGTGCTGTCGCCGGAGGAGATACCGCGAGCTGCCCTCGAGTGGGTGCACACGCCCGACTACCTCGAACGCCTGTTCGGGCCCGGGCTCACCGCAACTGAGGAGCGCCGACTCGGAGTGCCATGGTCGTCGCGTCTCTTGCGTCGTTCACGATTGGCGGTGGCGGGGACCGTTCTTGCCGCCCAGGACGCGCTGCAGAACGGTTGCGCGGGCAACCTCGCTGGGGGAACTCACCACGCTTTCGCCGATCATGCCGAAGGATTTTGTGTACTCAATGACGTCGCAGTCGCGATTCGCGGTTTGCAGCTCGAGCGACGTATCACGAGCGCTCTCGTGATCGATCTCGATGTACATCAGGGTAATGGCACTGCGGCGATCTTCAGCGATGATCCGACGGTGTTTACCTTCTCGATGCACGGCGAGCGTAACTATCCCGCGCTCAAGCAACGCTCCTCGCTCGATATCGGACTACCCGATGGGATTAGTGACGAGGCTTATCTCGAAACCTTGCAGGTCCAGCTGCCACGATTGATCGAGTCGTTTGTCCCCGACATGGTGTTTTACCTGGCCGGCGTGGATGTCGTCGCCGGCGATCGCTACGGGCGATTCGCACTCACCGAGCAAGGCCTGCGTCTGCGCGAGCGCTGCGTACTCGAGTGGTGTAGGGTGCAGGGCCTGCCGCTCGTTATTACGCTCGCAGGCGGCTACGCAGCCACGGCGGAACGTACGGCAGAGCTGCATGCCATCGTCTTCGAGGAGGCCGCCCGCACATGACGCACCGACCTAGGCTGATGCAGCGCTTGCTACGCGCCGTAGCCGATCGGCGTCTGATCTCCGATGCGCGCATGCTCGAGTGGTACCCACCCTTCATCTTTATGCGCATTCGTGTACTTGAGATGGATCGTGACTGGCGGCGGGTGCGCATCCGTTTGCCGCTCAATGCCATCTCGCGTAATCCCGGCGGTGTCATGTTCGGCGGCTATCAGGCGGCGCTCGCCGATCCTGTCGCCGCACTCGCCTGCGCACGGGTATTCCCGGGCTATTCGGTCTGGACGCGCGGTCTATCGGTCGAGTTCGAGCTCGGTGGCAGCACCGATCTGGAGCTGCGCTTCGAATTCCCCGCCGCGCTCGAGCAGCAGATCCGTGACACGCTCGCCCGCGAGGGGCGTGCGACGCCGTCTTTCGAATACGGTTTTCATCTTGCTGATGGTCGGCGCTGCACGCGCATCGTCAATACGGTGGCTATTCGGCCGCGCGGCTATAGCAAGGCGACAACCCCTCCCGCACCCCAGGAGGGCGTGGACTAAACGGTCTCGTCCTCGAGCATCACGCTGCGAAGTTTCTTGATGGCGTTGGCTTCGAGCTGGCGGATACGCTCAGCCGAGACGCCGTATTTGGCCGCCAGCTCGTGCAGCGTTGCTTTCTCTTGCTCGCCAGCCATCCAGCGGCTCGCCACGATGTCGCGACTGCGCGCATCGAGCGATTGCAATGCCGCTGTCAAACGCGCGTGGGTGTCGTCATCCCATTCCGAGTCCTCGACCTGCGTCGCCGGATCCGCATCAGGAGCCGGCAAATAGGCTACGGGCGAGTGAATCTCGTCTTCTTCCGAGTCTGAAGGCGACGGGTCGAATGACAAGTCACGGGCAGCGAGACGACGTTCCATCTCGGTGACTTCAGCCACCGGAACACCAAGTTCGCGCGCGACGGTCTCCGTCTCGGCCGGCGAGAGCCAGGTGAGGTTCTTCTTCATACGGCGCAGGTTGAAGAACAACTTACGCTGCGCCTTGGTGGTGGCAACCTTCACGAGCCGCCAATTACGCAGCACGTACTCGTGGATCTCGGCGCGGATCCAATGCACGGCGAACGATACGAGCCGCACGCCAAGGGTATGGTCGAAACGCTTGACCGCCTTCATCAGGCCGACATTGCCTTCCTGCACGAGATCCCCGAGAGGCAACCCATAACCGGAGTAGCCTCGGGCGATATGTACGACGAAACGCAGGTGCGAGAGCACCAGCGAGCGAGCGGCCTCAACGTCACCGTGCTCGCGGAAGCGGCGGGCGAGATCCTGTTCGTCCTCACGCGAGAGTACCGGCACCCGCGAGACACGCTCGAGGTAGGCATCGAGACTGCCGAGCGGGCCGGCGAGCGCGAGCTCGGTGGGGCGCAGGGCGAGGGCGTGGGTCGTCATGGTCTTCACTCTCCGGACACCATTTTAGCACTCGGTAAATTGGAGTGCTAAAAGCCGAGGAGAGTTCCTCTGAAAAAACCTTTTAAATCAGAGATTTAGAGAATAAGAGGTTAGGCCCGAGGCCGCAAGCGGGCGATTTGCCGAGCGGCGCCCGCCCAAGCCCCCAGCCAGCCGAGGGTCGCGGCGATCACAACGAGATTTGTCATCTCGGCCAGCGTCAGGCCCTGCAGCGCGAACTGTCCGCTATAGAGCGTGCTGAGGCGTCCGACCTGAGGGGCGAGCAGCGCGAGCAGCCCTTGCACGATCAGGATCGACAGCACTCCACCCAGCAGTCCAAGGATGAGCCCCGTATAGAGAAAGGGGCGTCGCACGAAGGCGTTCGAGCCACCGACCAGTTGCGTGACTTCGATTTCGGCACGTCGCACACCGATTTCAAGACGGATTGCCTGCGCGATGATGGCGATGACGCCGACGGCGAGCAGCGCGCCGATTGCGAGGAATAAGTACTGCAGTAAATCGAGGATGGCCGCGAGGCGCCGTACCCACTGGCTGTCAAACTGCACGATCTCGACTTCGGGCCAACCGGTGAAGAGTTTTTGCAAGCTCTCGAGTTCGACGACGGTCGAGTGTTCGGCCATCGGCTGTACCACCAGCACGTGTGGAAGCGGATTATCGGGAAGCGCATCGATCGCGGCGCCGAGTCCCGAGTATTCGCGTAGCTGCGCGAGGCCCTGATCAGCAGGAATGAACTGAACACGCGCGACTTGCGGTAGTTCGCGGGTGCGTTGCGCGAGTCGCTCAGCCTGATCGACCGTGACGCTCAGTTCGAGGTACAGGGTGAGTTCAACGGCTTCGGTCAGACTGCCCGCGGCACGTTGAACGTTTTTGGCGAGCAGACCAAGCCCTGCGGGTAGCGCGAGGGCCAGCGCGATCACCACGACCGTGAACAGCGTGCCAAGCGGCTGACGCACGAGACGACCGAGCGCTCCGAGCAAGGCCTGCGCATGACGACTGAAATAAGCTGCAGGCGAGATCATGACCGCGCGGACCCGGCGAGGACATTGCCCGCCTCAACGTGGATTTCGCGCTGTCCAAATTCTTGTACCAGCGCCATGTCGTGCGTTGCGATCAGCACGGTCACGCCGACATCCTGGAAACGCTTAAAAAGACGCATGACATCGAGCGCGAGCGCGTGATCGAGATTACCCGTCGGTTCATCGGCGATTAGCACAGTGGGCCGCCCGACCACCGCCCGTGCGATCCCTACGCGCTGCTGCTCGCCGATCGAGAGTTCCATCGGTAGCGCACGCTCGTTGTCGAGCAGGCCAACCTGATCGAGTGCCGCTCGGACGCGTTTGTCGATATCCCGAAACGGTGTATCCGACACCAGCAGGGGCAGCGCGACGTTGTCGTATACCGGCCGGTCCATCAGTAACTGGTGGTCCTGAAAGACGATGCCGAGACGGCGACGGTAGGGAGGAATCGCTCGGGCCGGCAGGGCGCCGATGTCCTGCCCGTTAACGATCACGGTGCCGCGCGAGGGGCGCTCGAGCAGACCGACGAGTTTTAGGATCGAGCTCTTGCCAGCGCCCGATCGGCCCGTGAGGAATACGAACTCTCCTCGCTCGATGGATAACGAGACATCGCGCAGAGCCTCGCGGCCGTTCGGATAGCGTTTGTGGACATGGTCGAAGCGGATCACGCGCGCGAGTATCGCATCGATCAGGCGGTACCGTCGACGAGTGCGGCGGCGAAGGCAGCGGCATCGAACTCGCCAAAGTCGTCGGCCCCCTCGCCGATGCCGATGAAGCGGATCGGCAGCCCGAGCTCGCGGGTGATCGCCAATACGATTCCGCCTTTGGCCGTACCGTCAAGCTTGGTCAGCACGAGCCCGGTCACCCCGACGGCCTCGTGGAATTGTCGGGCTTGTACGAGCGCGTTCTGACCCTGGCTCGCATCGAGGACCAGCAGGACCTCGTGCGGAGCCGTCGGGTCGGTCTTGCCGAGCACGCGGCGGATCTTGCGCAACTCGTCCATGAGATGAGCCTGTGCCTGCAGCCGACCGGCAGTGTCTGCGATCAGTACGTCCGCATGACGAGCGCGTGCTGCCTGCTGGGCATCGAAGGCCACGGCAGCGGGATCGGCTCCCGTCTGCTGCGCGATTAGTTCGGCGCCGCTACGTTCCGCCCATACGGCGATCTGCTCGATGGCGGCAGCCCGAAAGGTGTCCCCCGCCGCAAGGACCACGCGCATGCCTTGATCGCCAAGGCGCTTGGCGAGCTTGCCGAGACTGGTCGTCTTGCCCGACCCGTTCACCCCGACCACCAGGATGGTGAAGGGTTGTCGGCTCCGATCGATCGCGAGCGCTCGCGCAGCGGGCGCGAGCAGTGCGCTGATCTGCTCGCGCAGTGCCGTCGTTAACGCGTCGATATCGTTAAGCTGACGTCGTGCGACACGATCACGTAATTCCTGCAGTAGCTGACTCGTGACTGTGATGCCGACGTCGGCCGAGAGCAGACGCATCTCGAGTTCCTCGAAGACCGATTCGTCGATCGCCCGGCCGCCGAAGAGGCGCGCCAGCCCAGAGCCGAGCGCGGTGCCCGGCCGGCTGAGTCGTGCGGTCAGCCGTTGGAGAAAACCCGCGCGTGCGGGCGATGGAGCGGTATCGGAGGACATCGGCTGCGGATTCTAGGCGATCGACGCTCGCGATGCGTCCGATGGTCAGCTACCCTCGGCGGCGATGAGGCAGGCGCATGAAGTTCGCATCGTCGCTGGCCGCTGGCGGGGCCGGCGACTACGCTTTCCCGCGGGAACGGCGATCCGGCCGACGCCCGATCGCGTACGCGAGACGTTGTTCAACTGGCTCGCACCGTACATCACCGGAACTCGGGTGCTCGATGCGTTTGCCGGCAGCGGGGCGCTCGGTCTCGAGGCACTCTCGCGCGGCGCTTGCGCAGCTGTATTCATCGAGTCCGATGCGCGCTGCGTAACGGCCTTGCGTACGCAACTGGCGCAATGGATCGATAGCGATGCCAAACATGCGGCTGATATGAATCTGCCCCCCGTCGAGGTACGTCGCGGTGATGCGCTCGGGTTACTCGCGGGGCCACGCTCGACGACGGAAGCCCCGTACGATCTTGTGTTCGTCGACCCACCATTTGCGTCCGGCTGTTGGACTGCCATCGCTGAGCGCCTCGAGCGGGGCGGATGGTTGGCAGACGACGCATTCATTTACCTTGAGTATCCCGCTCGAGACACGCGACCGACCCTGCCGGCGAGCTGGCAGCTTTGGCGAAGCGGGACTGCGGGTGAGGTCGGGTATGATGTGTTTCGCCGCAAGGCTGTGCGGCCTGACCCGGAGTTGCCCCGTCCGTGAAGCGAAACGCGCTCTATCCCGGCACCTTCGATCCCATCACCAATGGCCATCAAGATTTGGTGCGCCGTGCTGCGAAACTGTTCGATCGCGTGATCGTCGCGATTGCCGCTAATCCGAGCAAAACGCCCTTACTTGCGCTCGAGCAGCGCGTCGATCTTGCGCGCACCGTGCTCGCCGAGTTGCCCAACGTCGAAGTTACTGGCTACTCCGAGCTGACGGTGGAGTTCGCTCGCCGGCACGATCTGAACGTAATCATCCGTGGTCTGCGAGCCGTGTCGGATTTCGAGTTTGAGTTTCAACTTTCGAATATGACTCGCCACCTCGCTCCCGAGATCGAGACCGTGCTTATGACGCCCAAGGAACAGTTCACGTTCATTTCTTCGACGCTGGTACGCGAGGTGGCGCTACTGGGTGGTGAGATTGGCGAGTTCGTGCATCCCGTCGTCGAGGCGGCGCTGCGCGAGCATCGACACCGTCGCCTTCGTACGACCGGCCGATGATGGCGTCGGCGCTCGAGGGCGTCTGGCGGCTCAAGGCCGCCTGGCTCTCGGGACGCGAGCTCGACATCACCGAAATGCGGATCGCCCAGCTAGAGCTTGATGCCGATCTGTATCGACTCGTGGATCGCGCCGGCGAGGTGGTCGATCACGGGCACTATCGTCTCGATCGTTCGATTTCGCCGTGGGGGCTCGATCTCGTTGGCGAAGTTGGGCTCAACGCCGGACGCACGCTGGAGGCGCTCGTCAGCTTAGAAATCGATGAGCCGGGTGAGACTTCTCTGCTCATCGGCTACGACGTCGATGGCGGACCGCGTCCTGAAGACTTCGAGGCCGAGGGTGAGGAATTGTTGCTGACGATGCGTTACGCACGCATCGTGCCGCGTCAGTGGTCCTGATTGCGCAGTCGTTCGGTGGCACGCCACAGGTACCACGCCGCAGCGGAGCGGTACGGCGACCAGCGCGCTCCGAAACGCGCGAGCTGGCCTGGCGTCGGTAACTGACGCTTGCGGTAAGCGAGGCGAAAACCGCTGCGCACACCGAAGTCTGTCACCGGGAGCACGTCGGGTCGACCGAGCTGGAACATCAGCATCATCTGTACCGTCCACGGCCCGATCCCGCGCACCTGAGTGAGACGCTCGATGATTTCGTCGTCCGCGAGAGTGTCGAGGATACGAACCGCGGGGATGAGGCCGGCTTGGCTCTTAGTGGCAAGGTCGTACACCGCGGCCGCTTTGGCGGCGGACAGGCCGGCGCTGCGCAGTACCGTGACGGGAGCTGCAAGGATTCGCTTGGGTGTCGGGAATTTTCCGCGGCGAGTGCCGAGCACATCAAGTAGTCGCTGTTGTATCGATGCAGCCGCTTTGCCGCTGATCTGCTGTGCGATGATTGCGCCGACGAGATACCGGAATGGCGAGTCGAGTTCGATGCGGCGTAGCGCGCACGGGCCGACCTCGTGCGCCAGTTTCGCCATCACCGGATCGACAGCGGAAAAGTGCGCGAGTACTCGCCGATGATTCACCGCTGACACGTGCTGCACCAGTAGGTCGAGCGTTGCCCCTGAACGCGATGACGGATCGGGTGATCGCAGCGTCGACAGGGTTCGCCCGCGCGTTCATAAACGAATAATTTTTGACGAAAGTAACCCGGTTGACCGTCAGCGCCGACATAGTCGCGCAAGGTTGTCCCGCCCACTTTCACCGCCATGGCGAGGACGGCCTTGATCGCTACGACCAGTCGCTCGATCTCTTCGCGAGTGAGACTCCCGGCGCGTCGGCCGGGGCGGATGCCGGCACGGAATAGCGCCTCGCTGGCGTAGATGTTACCGACGCCGACCACGACTTTGGCGTTCATCACGAGCTGCTTGATCGCGACGCGACGATGGCGTGTGGCGCGCCACAGGTAATCCGCATCGAATGGCGTTTCGAGCGGTTCGGGGCCGAGCTCACGCAGCAGCGGATGCTTTGCCGGCTCACCGTCGATACAGTGCAGCGAGCCGAACCGACGTGGATCGTTGAAGCGTAGGGTCTCGCCCGAAGCGAGAACGAGATCGATGTGATCATGTGATCGACGCGGCGCCGACTCCGGCAGCACCCGCAGGTTGCCGGACATCCCGAGATGCCATAGCAGGGTGAGGTCGCCCTCAAGTCCGAACAGCAGATATTTAGCTCGCCGAGAGACAGCAAGGATGCGCAGCCCAGCGACACGAGCTGACAAGTGGCGCGACACCGGCCAGCGAAGCCGATGCTCGTGAATTTTCAGCTCACGGATTCGCTGGCCCACCATGTGCGGCGCTACGCCGCGGCGGGTGGTTTCGACTTCGGGGAGTTCCGGCATGACGGGCTCGCCGTCATCGCGCGCGTGGCGCGGTGCCGGTTACTTGATCTTGGTTTCTTTGTACGAAACGTGCTTTCGCACGACCGGATCGTACTTTTTGACGTCCATCTTCTCGGGATGCAGACGCTTGTTCTTCATCGCCACGTAGAAGTGGCCGGTGCCCGCAGACGACAGCAGTTTGACCTTTTCACGCATGGCGCAGAGCTCCGTCTCAGACCTTCATGCCTTTGGCGCGCAGGTCGGCGACCACCGCGTCCAGGCCGTTCTTCTCGATGGTGCGCAGGGCGTTAGTGCTCACGCGCAGGGTGACCCAGCGCTGCTCGCCCTCCAGCCAGAAACGCTGCGTGTGCAGATTAGGCAGGAAGCGACGGCGCTTCTTGTTGTTCGCGTGCGAGACGCGGTTGCCCGTGGTGGGGCGCTTGCCAGTGAGTTCGCAGACGCGGGACATCGTAGGAAGCCTTTTAAATCAGTAAGTTAGGTTCGCCTGGGCGCCGGGGCACCCGAGCAAAGGGTCGCTTTTATACCAGTCTGTCGGCCGCTCGGCAACCTCGGCCCGTCAGGGGCTGTCAGAGGAGTCCGCGTTCGGCCAACGACAGTGTATCGCCGCCCGCCACGATCAGATGGTCAAGGACCCGAACGTCGATGAGGCTCAGCGCATCGCGCAGGCGCAGCGTGATGAGTTCGTCCGCTCGGCTCGGTTCAGCCACCCCCGAGGGGTGGTTGTGGGCGAGGATCAGTGCGGCGGCGTTGTGAGCGAGCGCCTGACGCACGACCTCGCGCGGGTGGACGGCTGCACCGTCGATCGTGCCGCGAAAGAGTTCCTCGAAAGCGATCACGCGGTGCCGATTGTCGAGGTAGATACAGCAGAACACTTCGTACGGGCGATCGCGCAGCTGAGCACGCAGGAACTGCCGGGTCTCGGCGCAGCTGCCGAGTACTGATCCACCCCGCATCGCTGCGGCGTAGTGACGTCGCGCGAGTTCGAGTACTACGACGATACGGGCCTGTTGTGGAGTGAGAGGTGAGTCGGTCTGCGGCGAAGTGAGCAGGGCGCTCAATCCGCCCCGCTCGTGCAGTAGCCGCGGGCCACCGCGGCCGAGCAGCACCTGCAACAGCTCGGCATCGTCGAGCGCCTGAGGTCCTTGGGCGCGGAGTCGTTCTAGCAGCTGGGGTCGCATCGTCCGAGCATCGATGAGTCGCCGTATCAGGATCGAGCACCGAAATCGTCACGCTTCGCCGATAATGTCGCGATGAAACGTCCGCCCCTCAAAGTCCGCCTCCTCGATCCGCGCCTCGGTGCGGAGTTTCCTTTACCGGCTTACGCGACCGACGGATCGGCAGGCCTCGACCTGCGAGCCTGTCTCGATGCGCCGCTCGAATTGCCGGCGGGCAGGGCTGAGCTGCTACCGACGGGTATGGCGATCTGGCTCGAGGATCCTGCGCTTGCGGCCGTGATCTTGCCGCGTTCGGGGCTGGGCCATAAGCACGGTATCGTGCTCGGCAATCTCGTAGGCCTCATCGATTCGGACTATCAGGGCCAGTTGATGGTGTCTTGCTGGAACCGTGGTTCGGTCAGCTACACCGTACAGCCGGGCGAGCGCATCGCGCAGCTTGTGGTCGTTCCCGTTGTACAGGTCGAACTCGAGATCGTCGAAGAATTCGTGCCGAGTGCGCGTGGGGGCGGCGGCTTCGGCAGCTCAGGACGTTAAGCGCGCTCCAGAATGGCGGTGACGCCCATCCCGCCGGCCGTGCATACCGAGATCAATCCGCGGCGTGCGTTGGGATTTCCCGAGAGTAACTTGGCGAGCGTCGATACGATGCGAGCGCCGGTTGCCGCGAACGGGTGACCGATCGCAAGGCTACTGCCGCAGACGTTGAGTCGATCGCGATCGATGGCGCCGAGCGCGCCGGTTCTGCCGAGCTTCTCGCGACAGAATTCATCGGACTCCCAGGCGGCCAGCGTGCACAGCACCTGCGCGGCGAAGGCCTCGTGGATTTCGTAGTAGTCGAAATCTTGTAGCGAGACTCCTGCGTCCGACAGCATGGCGGGCACTGCGTAAGCGGGCGCCATGAGCAAGCCCTCATCGCCTGCGACGAAATCCACGGCGGCCGCCTTGCCGTGGGACAGCCAGGCGAGGATCGGCAGGCCACGGGCGCGCGCCCACGACTCGCTCGCGAGTAATACGGCCGCTGCACCGTCGGTGAGCGGCGTGCTGTTGCCTGCCGTGAGAGAGCCCGCAGCCGAGCGCTCGAAGCTCGGCCGTAACTTCCCGAGTTTGCTGAGCGAGACGTCGCCGCGGATGTTGTCGTCCTGACGCAGACCGGCGAACGGCACGACTAAATCATCAAAGAATCCGCTCTTCCAGGCTGCCGCGGCGAGCCGATGGCTGTCAAAGGCGAGCTGGTCTTGGGCAATACGCGGGATGCGCCAGCGCTGCGCCATCTGCTCGCAGCTCGCACCCATTGTTAACCCGGTACGAGGCTCGCGTGCGTCCGGTAGCTGCGGCAAAAAATGTCTCGGCCGCAACCCGAGGAAGGGACGCAGTCGCTCTCCGATGCTACGACCGCGATACGCTCGTAACAGCAGCTGCTGATACGCCCGTGGGTAAACCACTGGCGGGTCGCTCACGGTGTCGACTCCGGCGGCGATGCCACAGTCGATTTGTCCGAGTGCGATCTTGTTCGCGATAGCAACGGCGCCCTCTAGGCTCGTTCCGCAGGCCCGTTGTAGATCGTACGCGGGGGTATGGGGATCGAGCGTCGTCCCCAACACGCTCTCACGCGCAAGATTGAAATCGCGGGAGTGTTTGGTGACCGCTCCGGCCGCAACCTCGCCGAGGCGCACGCCGCCCAGCGAGTAACGCTCGACCACGCCCTGTAGTGCGGCGGTGAGCATCGAGGCATTACCCTGCAAAGCATAGGCACCGTGGGCGCGTGCGAACGGGATACGCACGCCGCCGACGATCGCCACTCGCCGAACTGCACCGCCGACCAGCATCAGCGCGCTGCCCCTTGCTTCACGCGCTCAAAGTATCGATCTCGTAGCGCCGTCTGACGAGAGTTCAGCGGCTGCTCGGTGCCGCTGGCGACAACCAGTTCAGGCAGGCTCGATACGTCGAGCGGATCGCCGCTCCAGAGCACGAGGTCCGCGATTCTTCCGCGCTCGATGCTACCGAAACGGTCGGCAACCCCAAACATTTCGGCAGGTACACGGGTGATCGAGGCGAGCGCATCGTTCCACGGCAGACCACGAGCCACCGCGTTGCCGGCAGCCTGACGCACTTTGCCCGCATCGTCGTTGTCGGTATCGCGCATCGAAATCGCGACCGTCACACCACCTGCGCGCAGTCGCGCGGCATTGAGCATCGTGGCGCCGATGTTGTCGAAGCCGGAAGGAAGGTTGTCGAGTGGATCGACCACGACTGCGATTCCTGCCGCTGCCAGCTCTGGTGCGACACGCCAAGCTTCGCTACCGCCACGGATGATGGCGCGGATCTTCTCTTCGCGAACGAACTCGATCGTGCGCCGGATATCGACTGCGCGATCGACGTGGAACACAAACGGTCCGGCGCCCTTGAGGAATTCGAGCAGCGTTTGCCGGCCCGACGGGGTGAGTAGCCGCTCGTCGTGGACCATCACGAGATTCGGCGCGCGCGCCTCGACTACCGCCTGACGTAGCAGCATGAATTGCGCCGCACGGCTGCCACCCGCCAGATCGTTGGCATCACCGCCCAGGTCGATGAACATCGCGCGCGGTCCGGCCGAGAGCGAGCCATCAAGACCAACCGCAGCGCCGAGACCCGCCACGATGCTGCCCGAGGCAGCTGCTGGGGCAACCATCGCGAAAGTGGTGCCATTGACGCGATGCACCCCGACGGCCATCGAGTCGGGGTTGTAAGCCAGTGTCACATCGAACTCGGGCCGTATTTGCCCGAGGCGTTGCGACTGATCTCCCGTGGTTTCTTCGAGGCCGATTTCTTGCACTCCGACATGACCGACTCCACCGAAGATACCTGGCGTGACGGCCTTACCCGCGGCATCGATCACGCGAACATCGGCAGGCGCCGAGAGGCTACGGCCGATCTCGGCGATGCGACCATCGCGGATCAGCACGTCGGTCTGAGTGAGCGGACCCTTCGCGCTCGCACTGACGGTGTGCACCGTGGCGTTACGGATGAGCAAGTTCGCACCAGCGGCCACACCGCTCGGTATCGCCAGCAGGGTCGCCAGAGCTGCCAGCGCCGTGAGCCCAAACGAGCCTCGTCGTGCAGCGACATATTTCAGAGTACGGTATTTCATGGGGCTACCCCAGGGGCTGCGGGCTGGCCGAGCAGGAAGTCCGATTCCCGCTCGGTGCGCGGCGTGCTGCGATCCAGACGCAGTGCGCCGTCGATGAAGATCTGTTCGGTCAGCGCATATACGCTGAAGGGATTGCCGCTCCACACCACAACGTCAGCCATCTTCCCGACCTCGAGCGTACCGGTGCGCTTCTCGATGCCGAGCGCGCGAGCTGCGTTTTGCGTCAACCAGCGGATGGCATGCTCGGGGGTGATGTCGACGCCAATGCGGCGTGCGAATGCCATGCCTTTGGCGGCTTCTTGGTTGAGTCGCTGGATGCCTTCCTCGGAGTCCGAGTGCACGATCGTGCATCCGCTGGGTGCAGCGTCCACCAGCACCATGTTTTCGGGGATGGCATCGTAAGACTCCATCTTGAATCCCCACCAATCAGCCCAAACGGCCGCACAGGCGCCGTGCTCGGCCAGCAGATTGGAAATTTTGTACGCCTCGGTCGCATGATGGAACGCCGTTACGCGATAACCGAACTCACGCGCCATATCGAGCACGATCGCCATTTCATCGGCGCGGTAGCAGTGATGCTGCACATTGATCTCACCGCGCAGCACGGCGGCGAGCGTCTCGAGACGCAGATCTCGCTTGGGCGGACGCAGCATCGGATTGTCCTTGGCGCCAGCCGCAACGCGGCGCTCATACTGCGCCCAGTCGCGTTGATACTCCTGTGCTTCGATCCACTGCGCGCGCCAACCAGCCACGTTACCCATGCGCGTCGAGGGCGCCTGACGCCGGGTGCCGTAAACCCGCTTCGGGTTCTCGCCACAGGCCATCTTGAGGCCGTGCGGCGCTTCCGGAAACTTCATGGCTTGGTACGTGACCGCGGGCACATTTTTGATCGTGACCGAGCGACCTCCGAAGAGATTGGCCGAACCGGGCAGCACGTGCAGCGTGGTGATGCCTCCCTCAAGTGCCGTCTCGAACCCCGGATCTTGCGGCCAGATCGAGTGTTCGGCCCACACTTGGGCCGTGGACGGCGCCGTCGCTTCGTTGCCATCCGAGTTGCCACTCACGCCAGGAGAGGGATAAACGCCCAGATGCGAGTGCACGTCGATGAGGCCCGGCGTTACCCACTTGCCCCGCGCCTCGATCACTCGAGCGTTGGTCGGAGCCGTGAGACCGGCGCCAATCGCCGCGATACGACCCTCGCTCAGCAGTAGGTCGGTGGTCTCGAGCCGTGCGCCCGTACCGGTGAGCACCGTGGCGCCGCGAATCAGCGTCGGTGATGAGCTCGGGACGCGATAAGTTGACGGATAAGGAGAGGGCGGTGCAGCGGTAGTGACACTCGGGCGTGCGTTCGCGTCGCGGCTCGAGCCGTTCCCGGTCTGCGTGGTGGTGCAGCCGGCGAGCGTGAGGGCGAGCACGGCCGTCAGGGCGGGCAGCGTGTGCTTCATGGGACCTCCAGGAAAAACGCAGGATAAACGACTGTGGCGCCGGAGGGGAGCCGAGGTTGCGCCTCTCGTCCCGAGCGCGGCAAACTGACCCCCATGAAGTTCGGGAATTTCGAGGAGTTCTATCCGTTCTACCTCGGCGAGCATGCGCATCGCACCTCGCGGCGCCTGCATGTGGTTGGCACCCTCGGCGCTCTGGCCCAGTTACTGGCTGCGGGGGTCATGGGTCAGCCGCGACTCATCATCTCAGCACTGATCTTCGGTTATGGGCTCGCCTGGGTCGGACACTACGTGTTCGAGAAGAACCGCCCCGCCACTTTTTCTCATCCGCTCTACAGCCTGCGTGGTGATCTGCGCATGGCCCGCGAAGTACTGACCGGTCGGATCCGCTGGTAGTGCCCGTTTCGCGCATCGATCGCCAGTTCGAACGCCGACTCGCCGCGCTCGTGAACGCCGGTGAGCGCGGCGTCTTGCAGGGCGGGCGGCGCGGCGTCGAAAAAGAGTCTCTGCGTGTCACGCCGCAAGGGCGTATTGCCACCACGCCGCATCCTTCCGCCTTGGGATCTGCGCTGACGCACGAGAACATCACCACCGATTATTCTGAAGCGCTGATCGAGCTCGTCACACCGACGTTCCGCACCAACTGGGAGCTGCTGCAGTACCTGTGCGATCTGCACCAGTTCGTCTACCGGCACCTGGGCGATGAGCTGCTTTGGGCGACGAGCATGCCCTGTGTGATCGACGGCGATGCCAGCATCCCCATTGCGCAATATGGCCCCTCGAATATCGGCCGAATGAAGACGATCTACCGCGAGGGTCTCGGCCTGCGCTACGGGCGAGTCATGCAGGCCATCTCGGGTGTGCACTTCAATTACTCGTTTCCCGACCGGATGTGGGAGCCTTGGGCGGCGATACGTGAGTCGCGCGATACGGCTCAAGCATTCCGCTCGGCGAGTTATTTCGATTTACTACGCAACTATCGGCGACATGGCTGGATCGTGCTGTACCTCTTCGGCGTCTCGCCGACGGTCTGCAAATCATTCCTTCGCGCGCGCGGGGAAACCCTGCCCGAGTTCGGGCGAGGCACGGCTTGGGAGCCTGATGCCACTTCGCTGCGTATGAGCGATCTTGGCTATCGCAATCGCAGTCAGTCGGGCGTTGAGGTATCGGTCAACAGTCTCGATGAGTATGTCCGAGATCTCATCAAGGCGATCAGCACGCCGCATCCGGACTATCAGCAGCTTGGCGTCAAGGTCGACGGTCAATACCGTCAGCTCAATGCCAACCTGCTGCAAATCGAAAACGAGTACTACGCTTTCATTCGACCAAAGCGTGTCGCGCGCTCAGGCGAGCGTCCCACTCAGGCGTTACTGCGTGCCGGAGTGGAATACGTGGAGGTTAGGGCGCTCGATGTGAGCGCCTTCGATCCCGTAGGGGTCAATCAGAACAAGCTGCGCTTCCTCGAGGCCTTTCTTGCGTTCTGTTTGTTGCGAGACAGCCCACTGATCGACCCGTCCGAGCAGGCGCGCCTCGATCAGAACCACGTGACGGTGGCGCGTCGGGGGCGCGCGAAGGATCTCACGCTGTCGCGCGAAGGCCGCCCGATTAGCCTGCGCGATTGGGCAGGGGAGATCCTCGATGGCATGCAGGGTGTGTGTGAGTTACTCGATGAGGGCGATCCCACCAAGCCGTACTCCGCAGCGCTTGCGGTACAGGCCGCCAAGATTGAGAACGTCGCGCTTACGCCTTCAGCACGCTTGATCGCAGAGCTACGCGAGACGGGCGAGTCGTTCTTCGATCTTGCGCTACGCACTTCGGCGACGCACAAGGATTATTTCCTCGATCTTCACCCACCCAATGCCGAGCGTCTCGCGACCTTTGCGGCTCAAGCGGAAGAGTCGTTGCAGACCGCGGAGAAACTCGCGCGAGCTCCCCAAGAAGACTTCGACGTTTTTCTCGCGCGCTACTTCTCTTCGTAGATTGCAGTCAGCCGACGACCGCCGGAGTCTCGCATGCCGCGGAACATCCCCGGGCTGTTGAACTCCATCACCACCTCGCCTCGCGGACTGACCGCGATGATGCCGCCCTCGCCGCCGCGCTCGACGAGCTTGCGCTGTACGACCTCGCGTGCGGCCTCCCGGAGTGACAGCTTTTTGTATTCAACCAATGCGCAGATATCGTGGGCCACCACGGATCGAATGAAATATTCGCCGTGACCCGTGGCTGAAACTGCACAGCTGGCGTTGTTGGCGTAAGTCCCTGCGCCGATGATCGGCGCATCACCGATTCGACCCCAGCGCTTGTTGGTCATCCCGCCGGTGGAGGTCGCTGCGGCGACGTTGCCGGCGGCGTCGACGGCCACTGCACCGACCGTGCCGAGGCCTTGCAGCTCGTTCTTGGGCTGCGTCGCACCTCGCAGTACTCGATCGAGCTGCTGACGGCGTGTAGGCGTAATGAAAAACTCGTTCGGTACGAACTCGAGACCCTGTCCGGCCGCGAATTCCTCGGCACCAGCCCCGTAAAGCATCACATGCGGTGAGTTCTCCATCACTCGTCGGGCAAGATCGATTGGATGACGCACGCGTCGTAAGCCTGCGACCGCGCCTGCGGCGAGATTTTTACCATTCATGATGGAGGCATCGAGTTCTGCAATCCCTTCATGATTGAGCACGGCGCCCCGTCCGGCGTTGAAGAGCGGGTTGTCCTCAAGGATACGTACAGCAGTGCTGACAGCATCGAGACTGCTACCACCAGAGGCAAGTACGGCATAACCGGCATCGAGCGCTTCTTCGAGACCGCGATGGTATTGCGCGCCGTTGTCGGGCCCGAGCTGGTCGCGAGCGATCACGCCCGCACCGCCGTGGATGGCGATGGCGATCATTGTCTCCGGGTTCTCCTTGGCGGGCAGGGGTTGGGCGATCAGTGCGGCGAGCGCGCCGACTAGCGCGCCGATGCGGTGTCGTCGTTTCATGGTGATGCCTCGCGCCGGCACCGGCCGGCCGCTATGATCCTGACGTACCGCGCTATTCTAGCCGCTGACTGATCTGGTGGGGGGTGCGATGAGCCAGGGTGAATCGCTGCGTTTCGATCGGCGCTTCGTGGTGCTCGCCGCGGTGTTGCTTGCCGTCACGTTCTTCGTCCCGCCGCTGTTCCGCGGCGCGATGGTTGCTCTGGCAATCGTCGCGGCGGTGCTTGCAGCGTTGCCGCTTGGAACCCGCGGCCTCGTGTTCGCGACGATGGTCGGTCTTGCCACCGGAATCGCCTCGGTCAACTTGTTTGCGATCGGTATCTTTCAGGGCCCGATCACCGCGGAGTTCGGTTGGAGCCAGACTCAATACGCGGGGGTCACGCTGGTGGCCACCATCGTCACGGTGATCTCGTCGTTGTATTTCGGACGACTCTTCGATCGACAGGGCGTGCGGCGCTGGGCGCTCGCTGGCATCGTGTTGTTTGCGTTAGCGCTGATCTCGCTCTACTGGCTCACACCCAGCCTGGTGCATTTCTATCTCGTTTTCGGGCTGATGCCGATCATCGGTGCGGGTACCTCATCGATTGCCTATTCACGAGTGATCGCAGCTTGGTTCGATCGTCGGCGTGGACAAGCTTTCGGTGCCGCGCTCGCCGGTATCGGTATCGGAGGCGCGGTGCTCTCCTCGGTGTCGCAATATTTGATCGGTAGCGTGGGATGGCGGGGCGCCTACGTCGGGCTTGGCGTGCTCACGCTCCTCATCACTTTGCCGCTCGTCTTCTGGAAACTGCGTGACACGCCAGGGGAGGTTGGTCTCGGTCTTGATGGCGGCGCGCCCGTCGTGCGGGTCACGACCGGCAAGATGCCGCTGGTGGGTTACACCGCTGCCGAGTCGCGCCGGCAGCCGCGGTTCTGGGTGATGTTCGCCGGATTCCTTCTGCTTGCGTTCGGTCTCGGCGGGGTGTTGATTCCGCTGGTGCCGATCCTGCGTGCGCGTGGAATCACGCCGGAGCAGGCTGCGGCATTGCAGGGGGCGCTTGGTCTTGCGTTGATCTTGGGCCGTGCTTTCGCGGGCTTCCTGATGGATCGATTCTTCGCGCCCTATGTGGCAGCGGCAATCCTGGTCTTCCCGATGCTCGGTATCACCTTGCTCGCACTCGATCCGAGCGGCACCGCGGCGCTCATCGCTGCCGTGTGTATTGGTCTTGCCGCCGGTGCCGAGCTCGACGTCATCGCCGTACTCATCACGCGCTACTTCGGCAACTTCGCCTACGGCGAAAACTACGGCTGGCAGTATGCGGCGTGGACCTTCGGCTCAGGGACGGCAGTGATCGTTACCAACCGGGTGTTCGACGTACTTGGAACCCACACGCCGGTGCTGTGGGTCTACGTGGCGCTGTTCGCGCTCGCAGCGTTACTCATTCTGCGTCTCGGGCGCTACCCGGAGCTGCCGCAGCGCAATCTTTGAGCGCGATGGTTGGGTCGGCGAGCTTCGTCAGATCCGGCCGCAGTCGTAGCGGTATCAGCTTTCGTGCGGCCATCTGATCCTTTGTCTGGTTGACCGTGTCGATGGCGATCAGCTCACCGTCTTTTAGATAACAGCACGAGAAGCTGCCGGCGGAGGGATCGCCGCGCAGCACCCATCGGTCATGACCTTGAGACAGGCCGACGATGAGTAGCTTGTGGTCGAACTGATCCGACCAAAACCACGGGATGCGATCGTGCTGCGTGGGCGTGCCGAGTAGATTGGCGACGACGGTATTGGCTTGCTCAAACGCGTTGTCGACCGATTCGAGACGGACCCGTCGACCATAGTGCAGCGAAGGCTGGTTACAGCAGTCGCCGATCGCGTAAATCGTAGGATCGCTGCTGCGTCCGTGTACATCAACATCGATCCCGTCGTGACAGAGCAGTCCTGCCTCGCGGGCGAGGGAGTCATTCGGTTGCACGCCGACACCGACAACAACGATGTCGGCAGCCCAACGCTCCTGAGTCGTTCGCACGTAGGCGACTCGTCCGGTGCCCTCGTCCTCGATCGCCTGCAGCTGCACGCCGAGGCGGATGTCGACGCCGTGACGGGCGTGCTCTGCTTCGTAAAAGCGTGAGATGGGTTCGGCGACCACGCGATTCATCACGCGATCTGCCATCTCTAGCACGGCGACCTCGAGTCCGAAGTGACGCAGCGTAGCGGCGGTCTCGAGCCCGATGTAGCCGCCGCCGACGATTACCGCACGTCTACCGGGTTTAAGCTCAGCGCGCAGCGCATCGGCATCCGCGCGCGTGCGCAGTGTATAAACACCAGCTAGGGAGGCACCCGTCACTGGCAGGGTCCGCGCAACGCTGCCAAGGGCGAGGATCAGCGCGTCGTAGCCGAGCGAGCGACCATCGTCGAGCTGCACACACCGCGATTGACGATCGATAGCCACGGCTCGTCGGCCAAGCTGCAGTTCAACCCGATGTTCGGTGTAGAACGCCGGTGCCCGGATGAGCAGTCTGTCGAGATCAAGTTGACCCGCCAGATACTTTTTGGACAGTGGCGGGCGCTGGTAGGGGAGGTCGGGTTCGTCACCGACCAGCGTTAGCCGGCCGGAATAGCCCTTACGCCGCAGCATCTCGATGACCTGCGCTGCCGCCTGACCCGCCCCCACGATGATGATCCGCTCGAGCATGGGCAGACCTTAATCCGCCCGGGCGGATCGCACCACCGGTGAGCGCATGCCCGACCGAACTGCGCCATAATGGTGCGCGAAATACCAGAGTCGGCCACGTCGCCTGCATGGCACGGAAGGTGCATCATTTAAGGCAGGCACGAGACCACGAATAAATCGGAGAAGACTCACATGAAACTCGTAACCGCCATCATCAAGCCGTTCAAGCTCGACGACGTACGCGCTGCGCTTTCGGAGATCGGCGTCTCCGGCATGACCGTCACCGAGGTCAAGGGATTCGGACGTCAGCGCGGTCACACCGAGCTTTACCGCGGCGCGGAGTATGTCGTCGACTTCGTGCCGAAGACCCGTATCGAAGTCGCGGTCCGCGCGGACCTCGTCGATCAGGTTACCGACGCCATCGTGAAGGCGGCGAAGACGGGCAAGGTGGGTGATGGCAAGATCTTCATTACCGACATCGATCGCGTGATCCGTATCCGTACGGGCGAGACCGACGAGTCCGCCCTCTGATGATGTGTCCATGAGCCGGGCGATCCGTATCCATCAGCACGGCGGGCCCGAGGTAATGCGCCTCGAGGAGGCGGATCCTGGTCCGCCCGGCGAGGGCGAGGTTCAGCTAGCGCACACGGCCATCGGCCTCAACTACATCGACGTCTACGATCGCACGGGGCTTTATCCGATGGCCCTGCCCGGCGGTCTTGGGCGTGAGGCTGCGGGTGTCGTGGTAGCGCTCGGTCGTCGGGTTAAGGGCCTTCGGATCGGCGATCGAGTCGCGTACGTTCATACCCAGCCCGGTAGTTATTGCGAGCGACGCAACCTACCTGGCGAGCGACTGGTCAAGCTGCCGCAGAAGATCAGCGACGAGCAGGCAGCGGCGCTGATGCTCAAGGGGCTCACCGCCCACTATCTTTTGCGACGCACCTGTCAGGTGCGCCGGGGCGATTGGATTCTGGTGCACGCCGCCGTGGGGGGTGTCGGATTACTGCTATGTCAGTGGGCAAAGGCGCTGGGTGCAAAAGTCATCGGTGTCGTCGGTAACGAATCAAAGGTGGCCTTGGCCCGACGTAACGGTTGTCGGCATGTGATCGTACTCGGTAAGGAGCCGATCGCTCCCGCCGTCCGCGCGCTCACGCGCGGCGCTGGTGTACGCGTAGTCTACGATTCAGTCGGTAAGGACACCTTCATCGACTCGCTCGACTGCCTTGCTCCACTCGGAATGATGGTCAGCTACGGCAATGCCTCAGGCGCACCGCCGGCGATCTCTCCGCTTGAGCTTTCGAAACGTGGCTCGCTATTTCTGACGCGACCCTCGCTGTTTGCCTATATCGCCCGTCGAGAGGATCTCGATGTTGCCGCTCGCGAGTTATTCAGCGCGGTGGCTACGAAAAAAGTCCGTCTGCATATTGGGCAGCGTTTCGCGCTGGCAGATGCTGCTGAGGCACATCGCGCTCTTGAGGGGCGCCGCACGGTGGGTTCCACCGTACTCATCCCCGGCCGTTAACGATCCGTCCGTCGACGATTTCGATTCGGCGATCGGCTGCGCTGGCAAAGTTCAGATCGTGTGACACCGCGATGATGCTGCGGCCCTCGTGGGTTGCGAGTTCTCGCAGGATATCGCGTACGTTGGCACCCGAATGGGTGTCGAGCGCCCCGGTCGGCTCGTCGGCGAGAATGATCGCCGGATCGTTAGCGAGGGCACGGGCAATGGCCACACGCTGGCGCTGACCACCGGAGAGCTGGGATGGACGTTTGTGCATCTGCTCGCCAAGACCGAGCTGACGCAGCAGTGACTCCGCGCGTGTCAGTTGTGCAGCTTCATCCAGTTTGCCGAGGCGGCGCATCGGCAGCCTGACATTCTCGAGCGCTGAGAACTCCACTAATAGAAAGTGGAACTGGAATACGAAGCCGAGCTTGCGTAGTCGTATGTCGGCGCGGCGGTCCTCGCCGAACTCGCTGGTGTCCTCGCTGTCGAGCCACAAGCGTCCCTCGGTTGGCTTGTCGAGCAGTCCGAGTAAATAGAGTAGCGAAGACTTTCCCGAGCCGGATGGGCCGTGGATCACCACGAACTCGCCGCGCTCGATACGAACATCGGCGCTCTGAACCAGGGTCACGGGAACCTCGCCCTCGAGTCGACGAGTGAGTTTCTCGGCCTGCAGAACGCTCATGACCCGACGCTCTTTACACTGCGCCGCGCAGGATATCGACGGGCTGGACACGGCCGCCCTTGCGAGCCGGCAGCCAGGCGGCGATCACCGCCGAGCCGATCGCGAAACCGGCAGACAGCAAGAACTGATCTATTCCCCAGTACACGGGTAGGTGAATGACCTCAGTCGCATCGGGCGGTTTGATTTCGACGCTTTCTATTGCGCGCATCATCACGGTACCCAGAGCCATGCCGAGTGCGCTGCCCGAGATGCCGATGATTGCCCCTTCGGCGACGAAGATCCGGCGAATATCGTGGGCGTGGAAGCCCACAGACTTCAGGATTGCGATGTCGCGGGTTTTCTCGAGCACCACCGTGGAAATGATGTTGTAGATGCCGAAGCAGGCGACGAGCAGAATGGCGCCGACCACGCTGTACATGATCACGTTGCGAACTACTAAGGCATCTAGCAGGTCTTTGTTCGCCTCTTGCCACGATACGGCTTTGTAACCCACCGTCTCCTCGATCGTCGCGGCGACATCACGCGCGCGATAGGCATCTGCCATGCGCACGATGATCATATTGGCGGTGTTCGGGCGATTGAGCAGCGCTTGTACTCGGGTGAGGTTTGCAAAAGTCTGAGTCTCGTCGTATCCCGCGTTGCCAGTCTCGAATAGCCCGACGATCTTCATCGCGCGAACGTTACCCGCCGCCGTCACCACGGTGACGTTTTCTCCGAGGCGCAGGCTCAGCTTGCGGGCCAGTGAGCGGCCGATAACGATGCCGTTGGTATCGATGTCGAGCGCCTCAAGCGAGCCCTCGACGATGTCTTCCTCGATGACACTCACCTTAGCCATGCGTAGTGGCTCGATTCCCGAGAG
The DNA here is from genome assembly GCA_049425405.1 of Steroidobacteraceae bacterium. Lineage (GTDB taxonomy): Bacteria > Pseudomonadota > Gammaproteobacteria > Steroidobacterales > Steroidobacteraceae > UBA964. Next base: position 34,886 of record JBMSXG010000002.1, on the reverse strand, counting down.
CGTCACCGCCTCATTTCGACCTGCGAAACTGAAGATGGCCTGCCCAACCAGCACTGGGGCAGCATCGAGTCGGCCGAGCGCCTCGATCGAGGCGAGATGTCGACGATACTGACGAATTCCGCGTCGTTCGGTTCGCGGCTTGATGCTGCGGATCTCAACGGCGCCATCTGGAAACACGAGCTCTGCAGCCTGCACGCGTCGCCCGCGGAATTCGTCGCGGATCGTGATGTGCGGCGCGCTGTCGACCAGGCGCCGGATGAGATCCGCTTCCGAGCCACGCATGAGTGCGGAGACGGCGAGAAAGAACGCCACGCCCAACATGACCCCGAGCAGAGACACAATCGTCTGTCGACGCCGCCCGCGCAGATGCGACAGGGCGATGTCGAGGCTGAGATTCACGGCAAGCTCACCGCCTTGACGCGTCGCTCGAGGGGAAGCTTCTCGGGCAGCGGGGCAACTACGCGATCCTGATCGTTAAGACCGGAGAGGATTTCGGTTCGATCGGGCGAGCGCACACCGACGGTGACGTCACGCGCTGCCAGTCTTCCGTTGTCGATGACGTACACCCGACCCTCACGGAGCGCGCTCGAGGGAACGAGTAGGGCGTTACTGCGCTCGTCGATAACGATATTCACTTCCGCGGTCATCCCGATGCGCAGCGCGGTCGCATCGGTGAGCGCTACTCGAATTCGATACGAGCGGGATACAGGATCACCCCTCGGGGTGATCTCTTGAACGGTGCCCTCGAAAACCTGCTGCGGAAAGGCGTCGGTACGCACCAGCGCCCGTTGTCCGACGGCGATGCGAGGCAGATCTTCTTCGTCGACGTCTGCGGCTACTCGAAGCGGCGCATTTCCAGCGAGATAAAATAGAACCTGATTCACAGGAATCAAATCTCCGACCTCGCCTTCGCGTCGCGTCACCTTGCCGTCTACCGGAGCGCGTAAAGTCATAAACGATCGTTGTTCGCGTGCTCGGGCGAGGCTCGCAGCGGCAGCGTCGAGATCGGCGCGCGCCCGCTCAGCAGCGTCGACGGACACGAGGCCGCGCTCGCGTAAGGCGACGAGACGCTCCGCCTGGCTGCGGGCATAGCGCTCACGCGACTCGAGTTCGGCGACGGTCGCACGCAGATCGGCGTCCTCTAATCTCGCGAGGATATCGCCCCGTCGAACGGGTGCGCCTTCGTCGACCTGAAGTGCGACGAGCTTGCCGGCGAGTCGCGGTGACACACGAATTTCGACAGAGGGTTCGACAAGTCCCGTTGCGAATACGGCATCGACGGCGGGGCCGCGCGTCGGGGCCACGACCGCTAACGGCTTGGGAGCGATACGCCACCAAGCCAGGGCCCCGCCGCCGGCAGCGAGCGCCAGCAGGATCAGCAGTAGCCGGAGCGGGCGACGCGGGCTCACTGACCGGGCTTCAGCACACCAATCAGCGCCGAGATCGCCACACCGGCCCAGATGAGCAGCACATACGGTCGGCAAGCGCCCATCCCGTCGATCATTTTTTGATCGCTCTCTGGTGTGGGACCCGTCGAGGCCATGGTGCGGAAACCCTCGATGAAGGGCGGAATCTTCTTACGGATCATGAAGCCGCAGAAAATAAGGAATGCAAAAATCAGCAGCTTGGCGGCGAGCCATGGATACGGCCGCAGCGGACCGGTTACCCAGTGGTAGGTGACCGAGGCAATGATCGCGAAGATCATGAACACGCGAAATTGACGGTCCCAGCCTGCGAGCCTCTTGCCGAACTCCGTGCCCTCTTTGACGTGGATGGTGTGCACCACCCAGAGCCAAATCGGTCCGAGCGCGACGATCGCCACGGTCTGCCATAGCGGATGCTCGTAGCCGATGAACTCTGCCAACACGCCACCGACGGTGAGCATCAGAGCAAGGCAATAGCGCGGTAGCATGTCCAGGTTCACGAATATCTTGAATGCAGTCAGTCGCGATTCTTTGGAAAGTTTGGTGTTCGTGACGAAAGTGCTCGAGTAGAAGACCCCAGCGTCACCGCCGAGCCAATACACGAACAGTAGGATATGCACGTACTTCAGTAGGCCGTGCGCGAGACCGATCTCTTCCATGGAAAACCCCCGAGTTGACGGGGCAAAGCCTAGCAAAGCCCCCCGGGGGGTGCACACCGCACGGCGGTTGTCCGACGGATCTTAGCGGGCGATGTCGTCCAGAAACTGCTGGTACTGCCCGTCGTTCTCGCGACCCACGCGATCATCGACTTCTTCGCGGTAAAGATAAAAGAGTCGGTCGAGGAATTTCTGTCGCCACGCTTCTCGCTCGATTTCGGTGTCTGTATCGGGATGGAATTGCTCCAGTTCCTCGCGGGGAACGACACCTTTGCGGGCGGCCACCCGCTCGAGGGTATCGATACGCTGATAGAGCACGGCCATCTCCGTCGCCATCGCCATCACCATGCCGTGCAGACGATCGATTTCCTTATCTGCAAAAAACTGCGGACGGCGTCCCTTGACGCTGCGCTTGACCTTCACGTCGCTCATCGTCGGCTCCTTACTTTCGCGTCACGAGGACCTGCCAGGCGTTGCCCGGTGCGAACTCGCCTGCCTGGAAGTCTCGATCATGCCCAGCTGCTGCTCGATAGGCCGAGGGCGCCATGCGGAACTCGACCTTCGCGGAATCGAAACCGGCTTTCACGCTCTCGGCAACTTGGTCTACCTCACGCATCGCGCCCCAGTACGGTTCGTTGTTGTACCAAGTCTCGCAGTCCAGCATGAACTGATTGAACTCATCCATTGCCCAGAAGGGCGGCAGGTCACCGTGCACAGCGATGCCACCAGGCGACAGTAGCCGATAACATTCTCGAAGGATGGCGGGTAACGCTTTGGCTGATGTCTCATGGAAAAGGATGGAACTTGCGATGAGATCGAAGTGCCCATCAGGGAAATCGGTCCGTGTTGCATCTTGCTGCGAAAAGTGCACGGATTTACCGAGCGATTCCGCCCTGGCGTGGGCATAGCGCAGCAGCGACGGCCCGACATCTATAGCGTGCACCTCTGCATCCGGGAATGCATCGACGAAGGGCAGGGTGCTATGCCCCACTGTGCAGCCAAGATCGAGGATACGTTTAGGCTTGAATGACGGATAGTGATCGCGGACGAACTTCGCAGCAGATCCGCCGATATCGTCGTTCATCGGGCCCATCATCCCGAGCGCATAAAGATAGACGCCTCGGTCGTAGAGCGCTCCCACAGCGACGTCGTCTGCGCCGCCCTCGCCACCATAGCCGCCGGGCATGCAGTGGATGTCGACGCCCACGGCGTACTTTGGCAACGTCAGCTTGGGATTGAGCCGTAACGAGCCTATCGGGCGTCCGTGGTTTTTGGATTTAGCGCGCTCGATGAGTGAGGGCAATTCGCGCTCGACCGAGTCGAGCACCACATCCCACAGCAGCTCCTGGCTTACACGCTGCATCGAGGCGTAGGTTTGAAATAGCGGATGCTGAACCATCAGCTCGCGAATCTCATGTCGATCACGCGGCGTGCGTCCGCTGCGCTGCTCGAACGCGGGCTTCACCTCGCCGTGATAACTGGCATGGATGCCCGGCACTAATCCGCTCTGGATGTAGGCCTTGAACCCGCGAATAAATTCCTGTCGAGCGAGCTCGTCACGGTCTGGCTGCACCAGCATGCCGTGACTCGCCTGTGGTACGGCGTAGAACGCATTGGACTTCGAGCCCATGGCCGTCTCCTTTTGAAATTATCGAACCCCCGATGAGACTCTGACGTTGTAGTGCGGGCCGCGCGTATCGGCGCGGGATGCCGTATGGCCTGACCTCAGGTTGGACACCGCCTACAATGCTGACAGTGTCGCCCCCGCTTTCCACACCTGTCACAACGATCGATCCTGCCGAGTTCGGCCCGGCGCTGGTGGCGTGGCACGGCCGCGAGGGCCGGCACGATCTGCCGTGGCAGCATGAGCGTACGGCTTACCGCGTCTGGGTTTCCGAAATCATGTTGCAGCAGACGCAGGTGTCGACCGTGATCCCATATTTTGAGCGCTTCATGTCTCGCTTTCCCACTGTCGAGGCACTCGCTGCGGCAGCGCTCGATGATGTGCTGCATCTTTGGACGGGATTGGGTTATTACGCCCGTGCGCGCAATCTACATCGGGCAGCTCGCGAGTTATGCGCATCCCAAGATGGCAGATTCCCGCGGGAGTTCACTGCAGTCGCTGCACTGCCGGGCATTGGTCGCTCGACGGCCGGTGCCATTTTGGCGCTCGCGCACGATGAGCGTCACGCTATTCTGGATGGCAACGTCAAGCGTGTGCTCACCCGCGTCTTCGCGATCGAGGGGCATCCGTCGGAGCGGCTCGTCGAGCAGCGTCTGTGGTCGCTGGCCGAGGCCTGCACGCCGCACCGTGAGGTCGCGACCTATACCCAAGCGATCATGGATCTCGGTGCCACGATCTGTACCCGTCGACGTCCAGCTTGCGAGAGATGTCCGTTGGTAAACGGCTGTGCGGCGTATCAGATGGGTAGGCAGCACGAGCTGCCTGCCGCTCGTGTTCGCAAGACGTCATCGGCGAGGCGAAAACGCGAATGCTGGTGGCTCGTCAGGCAGGACATGTCCGGTGCCGTGTGGCTTGAGCGCCGGCCGGAGCGTGGCATCTGGGGCGGGCTCTGGTGTCCCCCGCAATTTGATAACGAAAGGCAAGCGCGCGTCGTCTGTCCATCCGATAACCTAATTGCACTCTCGCCGATTGAGCACGTGTTCACGCATTTCGATCTGCGAATACATCCGTTGCTATCGCGTACCACCAGGTCTGCTCTCGTCGCTGATAGCACTCAAGCAGGACTCTGGTATAACCCTCAGGCTGCCGATGCCACGCGCCAGATCGGTTTGCCGGCGCCTGTTAAGGCAATGCTCGACACCCTCCAACAAGGATTTTCACAGTCATGAACTCACCGCCCGTCCGACTGGTGCAATGTGTTTATTTGAAGAAAGAGGCGCCAGGACTCGATCGCCCCGTTTATCCGGGTGATCTGGGTACGCGCATTTGGCGACAGGTGTCGAAAGAGGCGTGGCAGCGCTGGGTGGCGCACCAGACGATGCTCATAAACGAATATCGACTCGTGCCGATGGAGCCTAAGGCGCGCAAGTTTCTCGAAGGCGAGATGGAAAAATTTCTCTTCGGTACCGGCTCTGCGGCACCCGAGGGTTTCGTGGCGCCGCCTAAGGACTAGCGCCCGATCACGCCTTTTCTGATCAACGACTTAGCGCGAGCAATGCTTGACGCCCCGACCCCCTGAGGGTCTAATGGCGCCCCCTCGTCCGAGGGCGCCTCGCGATCATGGCCAGGTAGCTCAGTTGGTAGAGCAGCGGACTGAAAATCCGCGTGTCGGCAGTTCGATTCTGCCCCTGGCCACCATATTCTCAAGAGGGCAGACATGCGCTCACTATTAATCTCGCTGATTCTCGCTGTGACGGTTTTGCCTGCGCGAGCAGAGACGGTTTGGCTCACGGCCGCCGCGTTGCTCGACGTCCGTAATGGGGAAACATGGCAATCACCGTGGGTTTTGATCCGCGATGGACGCATCATCGAAATGGGTCGGGGTGAGCGTGTAGCTCCTGAGGGGGCGCGGGTGATCTCCCTGCCGGGTCATACCTTGCTTCCTGGTTTGATCGATATGCACGTTCACCTGACGTCCGATCCCACGTTCGGCGGTTACTCCGGGCTGGCTTACACCGATGGCTTTTGGACGGTCATCGGAGTGCCGAACGCGAAAACGACTTTGATGGCGGGATTCACCACCGTACGCAACGTCGGTGCGGAACGTTATTCCGACGTCGCCCTGAAGCAAGCGATCGACGGCGGTTTCATCGACGGGCCGCGCGTCATCCCCGCGACCTATGCGATTGGTGCGACCGGCGGACATTGCGACGCAACCGAGTTTCCCCCGTCCATCAGTGTTGACGCACCTGGTGTTGCCGATGGTCCTGAAGCGCTGCGCGCCACCGTGCGCAAGCTGCGAAAGTACGGTGCGGAAGTCATCAAGTTTTGCGCAACTGGCGGCGTGTTCTCCAAAACCACCACGATCGGCGCACAGCAACTCACGCTCGAAGAAATGCAGGCAATCGTTGACGAAGCCCATATGCTCGGGCTCAAAGTGGCTGCGCATGCGCATGGGACAAGCGGTATTCGTGATGCGATCCGTGCAGGTGTCGACACGATCGAGCACGCCAGTCTCGCCGACATCGAGTCTTTCCGTTTGGCCCGTGAGCGGGGAACGTGGTTCTCAATGGACATCCACAATCACGACTACATCATGCAGGAAGGGCGCAAGAACGGCGTATTCGAAGAGTCGCTAAAAAAAGAAGAGTTCATTGGTTTGCGGCAGCGTCAGACTTTTCAGGCAGCCGTTAGGGCCGGTGTGAAGATGGTCTTTGGCTCGGATGCTGGCGTCTACCCGCACGGAGGGAACGGCCAGCAGTTTGCCAAGATGGTCGCCTGGGGGATGTCGCCTCTGCAGGCGGTCCAGGCCGCCACAGTCAATGCAGCCTTTGCTCTGGGCAAAGAAAAAGATCTCGGTGTGATCGAGCCTGGCTTCTTCGCCGATCTCATTGCGGTGAAGGGGGATCCTCTTCGAGATACTGGCGTGCTCGCCGACATACCGTTCGTGATGAAAGGCGGCGTGGTTTACAAGGCACCATGAACGGCGGCTCTGCCACTACCGCGGCGGTGCGTGCGCAACGTTTCGATGACGCTGCGCAGCACAAATTCGAAGACTATCGGGTCGCGGCCGATAGGCTGGTTGAGGGTAATCCGCTGCAGCGTGCTGCGATCTTACACAGCGCGGCCGATGGAAAGTTCGTGGTGGGAATCTGGGAAAGCGAACCTGGCTGTTGGCGAGTTCGATACACGGAAGAAGAATATTGCCGAATTCTTCAGGGCAGATGCGTACTGACGTCTGGTGACGGTACTCGCCTCGAGGTTCAGCCGGGAGACGAGTTCGTGATTCCAAGGGGATTCGCAGGCACTTGGCAGGTTCTCGAATACACCCGAAAGCGATTTGTGATTTACGAATCTGAAGTCGGTGGGTGATCGGGTATGTCGGCGGCTGGTTCACCTTTGATCGTCCACGGAATTGACGCGCTGACATCAGCGATCGGACGACCGCTGGGTCCGACAGATTGGGTGACTATCGGCCAGTCCCGGATCGACGCCTTTGCCGAGGCGACCGAAGATCGTCAGTGGATCCATATCGATGCCGAGCGTGCTCGCCAAACTCCCTTTGGTACAACGATTGCTCACGGCTACCTCACGTTATCCCTGACGAGTCTATTTCTGCCGCAGCTGATCCAGGTGCAGGGGGTAGGGATGGCCATTAACTACGGGCTAGATCGAGTAAGGTTTCCGACACCCGTGAGGTCGGGTTGCCGAATCCGCGCGCGCGGCGCAATCCAGGCTGTCGATTCCGTAAGCGAGGGCGCACAGGTGGTGGTCCGAGTCACTGTTGAGGTGGAGGGGAGTGACCGGCCCGCCTGCGTGGCTGATACCATTACGAGGTTCATGTTCGTTCCCTCATAATTAAGGTCACCAATGCCTGGCGCAGGTCCGCCTCCCGCTCTGTCGATGGACTCGCGCGAATTACGCCGGGTCTTCGGCCTATTCAGTACCGGCGTCACCGTGGTGACGGCTATCAAACCCGGGCCTCAACCCGTTGGCGTCACGGCCAATTCGGTGACCTCGGTTTCTTTGGATCCGCCGCTGATCTTGTGGTGCCTGTCCAGCCAGAGCAGTAGTGGCGAGGCGTTCGGAATCGGCGCGCCCTTTGCCATCCATGTGCTCGCCGATCATCAGCGTGATATCGCCTTGCACTTTGCCCGCTCGGGCCACGCCAAGTTTTCGGTCGACGATCGATGGCGCTCACAGCCCGTGCCCCCGCCGATTGCCGGCGCGCTCGCCCGCATCGAATGCCGAGTGAAATATCGTTACCCGGGCGGTGATCACGTCATCATCGTAGGCGAGGTTGATGCGATGACTGCGCAACCTGGAGCTCCCCTGGTATTCCACGCCAGCCGGTTCGGCCGCTTCGTGCAGGATCAGGGACCGACCGACGTTGATGTCTGGCGCGATTCAGACAGCACAAAAAAATAGCGGGCGCGGCTTTGCGCTTACCAAATCTTTCCGCCGATGTAACGTCCCGCCGCCGGAAGGTGAGGGAAATATTCGATTGAGGCGAAGGCGCCATACTTTACGTATGGGTCGTTCTCCATGATCTGGCGTGCCCGTTGCAGGCTGCCGGTGTGCAGGCAGTAAAAGCTCCCCACAGGGCCCTCGCCCGCGCTGTCGTAGAGGGGGCCGGCGACGTTCAGTTCGTCCATCACCGTCTCGATATAGGCGAGGTGCTCGGGCGTATACGCAGCGCGTACCGATTTGCCCTGTGGGCCGTCACGACAGATCACAACGACGGCGGTTTTCTCGTAGGTGGATCCCATGGGCGCTGCTCTCCAGTGGTCGATGATATCTAATAACCGTTGTCCCGCGACGGGGCGCTGAGCTAGCCTTTTCGCTACATGAATCGTGTTCCTCAGTCCGCGATGGCGCTCATCGCGGTGTATGCCTGCGGCCTACTCGGTACGCCGGCTTTCGCGATGGACCTGACGCTCGGCGCGGCTCTCGCCCGAACGACGGCCGTGCACCCCGAGTTGCGAGCCTTCGATATCCGTAAGCGTGTCCTTGAGCTCGAGTCGCGGCAAGCGGCGTTTCGACCCGCACTGGAGGCGGGTGTCGAGCTCGAGAATCTTGGACAAGACGTCGAGACCACGCTGACCTTGGCTGGTGTGCTTGAGCTTGGCGGTAAGCGTGACGCCCGTCGGACGCTGGCTGCGCTGCGCGTCGATGAGCTCGCGATTGAGCGCGAGATCAAGGCCCTCGATGTACTGGCCGAAGTAACGCGTCGTTATCTCGATTTGGCCGAGACACAGGCACGTCTGCCTTTGCTTGATGCGGCCGTCGAGCAACAGCAGGCGCTGGCAAGGGCCGTGCGCAAGCGCTTCGTGGAGGGCGCATCACCTGAAGCGCTCGCGCTAGCTGCAGAAGCGGAACTCGTCCGACGTCAGAGCGAGCGACGCACAGCCGACCGCGAGCAAGAGATCGCATGGCGCGCACTCGCCCTGATGTGGTCAGAGCGCGAACCCGGTGAGACGCCACGGGTCATGCCGCCCTCGGCCGCCCTGCCGAGCTTGCAGCCGTTAGAGCGGTTACTCGTCACGCTGCGCGAATCGCCCGATATCCGCTATTTCGCTCAAGCCGACCGAGTACAGGAGGCAAGACAGCGTTTGGCCTCTACGGCCCGTGTGTCAGATCTAAGGTGGGAGCTGGGTGTGCGCCGCTTCGATCTCACGAAGGAGACTGCGCTCGTCGCAGGGGTCAGTCTGCCACTCGGGCAGGGTGCGCGTGGTGCGATCAACGGTTCTATCGAGCAGGGCCATCGCGAGTTACTGGGGACATCGCGGGAGTCGACCCTGCTGACGCTTGAGACCACCCTCACGCGTGTTCACGGTGAGCTCCCCGCTCACCTCGCGACTCTGGCTGCATTGAGTGCACAGGTGCTTCCCAAGGTATCCGACGCCGCTACCCAAGCTGCCCGCGCGTATGCTGCGGGTGCGCTGACGTATCACGAATCCCTGCAAATCCAAGATCAGGCGGTTCAGCTCGAGTGGGAGCGGCTTGCTCTACGATTCGACATCGATCGTCAGCTTCTGGAGCTGCAGCGCTTGACGGGTAATCCCATTCTTTCGACCGAGGTCCAGCCATGAGAACGCCTCTGCGGGCAGTCGGTGTCATGCCGTTGCTCATCGTCCTGTTTGCGCTCGGCGCTTGCTCGGGAGCCGACTCGCACGATCATGGGCACTCTCACGATGAGTCTGTACCGCAGGGCCCGAACGGTGGCCGTTTGATCGAGAAAGGCGCGGTAAGTCTCGAGCTGAAGATTGAGGAAGGCGCGACACCGCGCTTCGTGGCTTGGGCCTATCGCGACGGCAAGCTCTTACCACCGGAGCGTGTGCGTCTCAGCGTCACCACCGAGCGTCTCGGTGGCGCCCGTGAGGTATTCGCGTTCGCGGGTAAGCAGCAGCGGCTCGAGGCGATTGAGGGAGTAGAGGAGCCGCACAGTTTCGTGATCACGGTGGACGCTGCGGTCGACGGTGAAGCACTCGAAGAGCAATACGATAGTTTTGAAGGGCGCACGACCATCCCAGCTTTGGCCGCTCGGGAGGCTGGTGTCCTCACGGCGAAAGTGGCACCCGGAGATATCATCGAGTCTGTAATCGTGAATGGCCTCGTCACCGCGCGAGCGGGTGGGGAGGCTGCAGTCACTGTCAGATTCCCTGGCGTGGTGCGGCGCATCGACGTCGAGATTGGCGATCGTGTCGCCAAGGGCCAGGTGCTTGCCGCGATCGAGAGCGATGCGAGTCTGGCTGAGTATGCGGTTCGTGCGCCGATCGCCGGCGTCGTCGTCGCCCGGGAGGCGCGCCTTGGCGAGGCCGCAGCTGGCGCACCATTGTTTACCGTGGTCGATCTCGACAGTCTGCTCGTCGAGCTGCGTCTCTTCGGAGCCGAGGCGACGCAAGTCAAGCCGGGCGCAAGGGTCCGCATTAGCGATTCGTCACCCGATGCAGCCGTTACGACTGAGATCGCTCGAGTCTCGCCCGCGTTTGAGGCCTCAAGCCAGAGCATGCTCGCACAGGCTCGATTGGATAATCGTGAACGACGCTGGCGCCCGGGTATGGCGGTTAAAGGCGCGATCGAGCTGCGCGCAGCGCCCGCTGCATTGCGCGTGCCGGTCGGTGCGCTGCAGACATTTTGGGATTGGGACGTCGTATTCATCCGGGTGGGAGACGTCTACGAGGTTCGGCCCGTGACGCTCGGGCGGCGCGGCGACGAGTTCGTCGAGGTTCTTGCTGGCCTACAGCCTGGCGATGAGATCGTGGTCGAGCAGAGTTATCTGATCAAAGCCGATATCGAGAAATCGGGCGCAGTCCACGATCACTGAGACCGTCCATGCTCGAGTCTTTCATCCGTCAATCGATTCGACATCGCTGGCTGGTCCTGCTGGCGATCGCCGGCTTCGCCGGGCTGGGTGTCTACAGCCTGTTGCGTTTACCAATCGATGCTGTCCCGGATATCACAAACGTTCAGGTGCAGATCAACACCGAGGCGACCGGTTTCACGCCGCTTGAAGTCGAGCAGCGCATTACGTTCCCGATCGAAACGGCGCTCGCGGGTCTTCCGCGAATCGAGTACACCCGCTCACTGTCGCGATATGGGCTCTCACAGATCACGCTCGGGTTCGAGGACGGCACCGATATTTATTGGGCTCGTCAGCTGATCGCTGAGCGCCTGCAAGTGGCAGGCGCTGAACTGCCTCAGGGTATCGAACCTGAGATGGGGCCAGTCGCGACCGGGCTGAGCGAGATCTACATGTACACCGTCGAGGCAGCTCCGAACGCACGACGGCCCGATGGGCAGGCGTACACGCCCACGGACTTACGTACCTTGCAGGACTGGGTGGTCAAGCCGCAGCTACGAACCGTTCCCGGGGTGGTCGAGATCAATACGGTCGGGGGTTTTGTACGCGAGATTCAAATCGCTCCCGATCTCACCCGTCTCGATGCGCTCGGCCTCACTCTGGACGATGTGATCGCGGCTATCGGCGAGAACGGCAATAACCGCGGCGCGGGCTACATCGAGCGTAATGGTGAGATCTATCTCGTACGCATACCGGGGCAACTTGCCGATCTGACCTCCATCGAGCAGGTCGTCGTGACCCAGCGTGGCGGAAGACCGGTGCGCGTGGCCGACATCGCGCGTGTTATCGAGGGGCGTGAGTTACGGACGGGCGCTGCGACCGAGAATGGCGAGGAGGTGGTCCTCGGCACGGTCATGATGCTGATTGGTGAAAATAGCCGCGAGGTTGCCACCACTGTCGATCGTCGTGTGCAAGAGATTCGTAAGACGCTGCCCGAGGGTGTCACGTTACGTACGACCTACGATCGTACCTCGCTGGTGAATCGCACCATCCAGACCGTCACGATCTCGCTGGCAGAGGGTGCGCTGCTGGTGATCGTGGTGCTGTTCTTGATGCTCGGTAACTTCCGCGCTGCGCTCATTACCGCGCTCGTGATCCCCCTCTCTATGCTGATGACAGCCACTGGCATGTTGCGCGCTGGGGTATCCGGAAACCTGATGAGCTTAGGCGCACTCGATTTCGGTTTGATCGTCGATGGTGCCGTGATCATCATCGAGAACTGTCTGCGCCGCTTCTCGCTCGCGCAACGAGAGCTCGGGCGAGTCTTGTCCGATACAGAGCGACACGATCTTGCCGCGGTGGCGACGGCGGAGGTCATCAAGCCTAGCCTGTTCGGCGTGGGCATCATCACGGCGGTATATCTGCCGATCTTCGCGCTGGAGGGTGTCGAGGGGAAGATGTTCCATCCGATGGCCTTCACCGTCGTGTTCGCGCTCACCGCCGCGATGATTCTGTCACTGACCCTCGTTCCGGCGCTGGTCGCCATTTCCTTGCGGGGGCGAGTCGCTGAGCACGATAGTCGGCTGGTCGCAAGCTTGCGTCGACGCTACGAGCCTGGTCTGCAACGCGCTCTGGCGCGACCTAAAGCCGTGCTCGGTATAGCGCTATTCCTTGTGCTCGCGGCTGCAGCGACGACCACGCGTTTGGGCGGGGAGTTCATCCCGTCGCTCGACGAGGGTGACTACGCACTGCATGCCCTACGTATCCCAGGGACGTCGCTGACCCAGTCGGTCGCGATGCAGGCGCAGCTCGAGCGTCGCATCAAGCAGCTACCGTTCGTGGAGTTCGTTTTCAGCAAGGTTGGTACGGCGGACGTGGCGAACGATCCGATGCCTCCCTCGGTAGCTGATACTTTTATCATCCTGAAGCCGCGCCAAAGTTGGCCGGATCCCGGCGCCTCTCAAGATGAGCTCATCGCTCAGATCCAGGACACCATTAGCAAAATTCCTGGAAACAACTACGAGTTGACCCAGCCGATCCAGATGCGCTTCAACGAGTTGATGACCGGCGTGCGCTCGGACGTGGCCATCAAGGTATTCGGTGACGATCTCGATCGTAGTCTCGAGCTCGCTGAGCGCATCCGTTCGATCGCAGCGACGCTCGAGGGAGCAAACGATGTACAGGTCGAGCAGGTCACCGGCTTGCCGATGCTCGAGATCGAGCCCGATCGAGCGGCGTTGGCTCGGTATGGCCTCACGGTATCGGCTGTTCAAGATATCGTCGCCACGGCGGTGGCCGGTAGCGAAGCGGGCACCCTCTACGAGGGTGATCGGCGGTTCCCGATCGTAGTTCGTCTTGGCGAGGCTGAGCGTAGCAGTATCGAAACACTCGCACGTTTGCCTGTGCCGCTCGCCGGAGCTGGTGGTGTCTCGAGTATTCCGCTCAAAGAGGTCGCAAGCCTGCGGATCATCGAGGGACCCAACCAAATCAACAGGGACGATGGCAAGCGTCGAATCGTCGTCACTGCCAATGTGACCGGCCGCGATCTCGCCTCGTTCGTGTCAGAACTGCGTGAGCGGGTCGATCGCGAGGTGGTGCTACCCGAGGGATTCTGGGTGGGCTACGGCGGGACCTTCGAGCAACTGACATCGGCCGCTCAGCGGCTCGCGATCGTGGTGCCTCTCACGCTGTTGCTGATTCTGCTGCTGTTGTTCTTGGCTTTCGGCTCGGCACGCGACTCGTTGATCGTGTTCTCCGGAGTCCCTCTGGCGCTCACCGGTGGCGTGTTCGCCCTGGCCCTGAGAGATTTACCGCTATCCATTTCAGCGGGCGTGGGATTCATCGCGCTTTCCGGTATCGCGGTGCTCAATGGCATCGTAATGCTCAGCTTCATCCGTGATCTGCGCGCCCGGGGAACGGAACTGTTGACAGCCATATGCGAGGGTGCAACGACGCGCTTACGCCCAGTCGTGATGACAGCGCTCGTCGCCAGCCTCGGCTTTGTGCCGATGGCGCTATCCGTGGGCGCCGGAGCCGAGGTGCAGCGACCACTCGCTACGGTCGTGATTGGCGGCGTAGTCTCGTCAACCTTGCTGACGCTGTTCGTGCTACCCGTGCTGTACGCGCTCGCTCACCGACGCTCAGGCTAGGGTCTGCAGATACTCCTTCAGCGATCGCCCCGGGCGTCCCATGATCTTTTGGAAGGTGTCGGTCTTGTGACCCGGCGTCCGGCCGTTCGCAATCTCCGCAAACAGATAAGCCACGGCATCCGAGTGCCACTGGTTTCGATGGAAGGGCCGAATGGCTTCCTGAAAGGCTTTTGGATCGCAGTCGTCGTAAACGACGGGCTGTCCGATGACTTCGCCGAGAACGCGAGCCACATCACTGAACGTCATGACGGGGTCTGGGCCTGTAATGTCATAGCACTGTCCATGGTGTTTGGCGGAATCCGTATCAGTCATCACGTGGGCGATGAAGAGACCGGCGTCGTTGTTGTCGGTTACCGCTATCGTTCCGCGGCCCATCGGCATCGACAGTTTTCCGGTAGCCCGAGCGGTCTTCACCGATCCGCGAAAATTTTGCATGAAAAAACTTGGGCGTACGAAGGTCCACTTCATCCCCGACGCCATGATTGCATCCTCGGCAGCGATGTGTGCCAATGGAATCGGGCTCGTGGTGCCACGCACGGCCTCTGGTGAGGAGAGTTTTAGAATCCACTTCAAGCCCGCCGCCTTGGCGGTGCGAGTGAAGGCGATCTCGGCACGTTCCTGATGTTCGCCGTTCGGCATCACGAGCAACGCACGATCGACGCCGACCAGGGCGCGTGTGACCGCCGCAGCATCCTCGAGATCACCTTGAACGATTTCAACGCCTTTGTCTGCCCACGCAGCAGCCTTGGCGGGATCGCGTGCGATTGCGCGAAAGCGAATTCCTTTATCGAGCAGGGCGCGCGCCGTTGCTCCACCGATGTTGCCGGTAATCCCTGTGAGCAGAATCATGGTTAACCCCCGATCAGTCTTGTTATGTCTACGATGTTAGCAATTATCAAAGAAAGACGTCGCCACCATTGGGGCTGAGGCACTGGCCTTGGTAGTGGCGCCCGTCATCGCTCGCGAGGAACACGTAGCTCGGTACGATATCTGATACTTCCGCAATTCGACCGAGCGGTATCGCCTGGCGGATCTCTTCGAGTAGTGCGGGTGGGACGTCGGCAAGAATAGGCGTGTGCGTAGCACCCGGTGCGACGCAGTTGATCGTGATATCACGAGAACCGATCTCGAGCGCCACGGTGCGCGTGAACGACAGAATTCCACCTTTAGCCGCTGTATAGGCGGCGAAGCCCGGGGCGCCTTTATAGGCGAGTTGCGAGGCAGTGTTGATGATGCGGCCGTAGCCGCGCGCATACATCTGCGGCAGTACCGCGCGCGTAACCAAAAACGTACCGCGTAGGTGCACGGCGATCACGCGATCCCATGAGTCAATAGTCATCTCATGGGCGGCGCCGGCGATGGCGATACCGGCGTTGTTAACGAGGATGTCGATTCGACCGAACTTTGCGAGCGCTGCCGCAACAAGATCGTCAACTTGGCGGGTTTCGCTGACATCGGCCTGAACCACCAGGGCTTCGCGACCTATCGCGCGGATTTCTGCGGCGATCGCTTCAGCCGCCTCGCGTTCTGCGGTCGTGGGATGGTTAATGATGAGATCGGCGCCCTCGGTGGCAAAGGCGAGGGCAACGCCCCGGCCGATCCCGGAGGAGCTGCCCGTGACAAGGGCGATGCGATGAGACAGTTTCATGAGCTGATGTTACCGAAACCGATCCGGCGGGGTGCTCGCATGGCGATACCAGCCGGAGGGCGGTTAGAATCGGCCCAGTCGATTCGTGCATCACTTTCGTATGACCGCGGAGCTACGATGAAAAAGCTACTCGCCTTATTGATGTTGTCGCTCGCCCTCCCGCTCGCCCTGGCCAGCGTGAAAGTCGGCGATCCGGCACCCGCATTCCGCTTGCAGGATCAGACAGGAGCGTGGCGCTCGCTGTCCGACTACCGTGGCCAGTGGGTCGTGCTCTATTTTTATCCAAAGGACAACACGCCAGGATGCACCACCCAGGCTTGCGAGTTGCGCGATGACATCTTTGCGTTCCGTCGGGCCAACGCCGTAGTGCTCGGCGTCAGTGTCGATCAGGTCGACTCCAAGGAAGCCTTTGCAAAAGAGCACAGCTTGCCGTTCCCGGTGCTCTCGGACGCCACCACCGAAACGACGAAGGCCTACGGATCGCTCACCAGCTATCCGCAGTTCAAGCTGTTTAACATTTCCCGGCGTGACACCTTCATCATCGATCCGCAGGGGCGTATCGCTAAACGCTTCGACAACGTCGATCCTGAGGGGCATTCGAAGATGGTGCTCGCAGAGCTCACGACCCTGCAGAAGCGTTGAGCGCAAATCTCCTCGGCCGCTCATGGCCGATGTTAATTCTGGGAGCGATTGCTGCGCTCAGCTCGGCAGCATCGACGAGCGATCCACCGGGCATCGAGGAGGTGCGGGTCACCGCACCGGAGCCGAAGTATGTGGCTCCTACGCTGCGCGATCGGATCGGCCGAATTTGGGCGCCGGTGATGATCGACGGTCAGGGCCCGCTGCGTTTAGTGCTGGACACGGGCGCATCGAGTGCAGCTTTGACCTTTCGCGCAGCCGAGTGCCTCTCGCTCGATTCCGATCGTTCCCGAACGGTGACGCTGCGCGGTACGACGGGATCGGCTGTAGCGCCGACCGTGAAGCTGCGCACTCTGGAGGTGGGCGATTTTTTAGCTGAGCGTGCCCGGGTTGTTCTCGTCGAGGATGCGTTCGGGGGTGCCGATGGTGTGCTGCCTGCGCGCCTTTTGAAGGATCGTCGTATCCACGTGGAGTTTCGCAAGGACAGGATTGAGATCACCCGCTCCCGTAATCAGCCACCGCCGCCGGGTTACCTTGGAATACCCGTCCGCTTTGCGCCTTACTCTGTACCGTGGGTGGAGGCCTCCGTAGGGACGGTGCGGGTCAGGGCCGTGATCGACACCGGTGCGCAGCAAACGATCGGCAATCTCGCATTGCGTGAAGCGCTTGAGCAGGCTCGTCGTCGTTCTCCGCCATCGAGCTCCGAGGAGATCATTGGCGTGACCGGTGACATCCAGATGGGGCAGAGCGCACTCGCTCCGACGATACAGCTCGGTGGCGTGCGGGTACGCAACGCTCGAATCAACTACGTGGATCTCCACATCTTTGATTACTGGCGCATGCGTGATGAGCCCACGCTACTCGTCGGGATGGATGTTTTAGGCGTTGTCGATACATTCATTCTCGACTACCGCCGACGCGAGCTGCAAATCAAGACTGTGAACAACTAAGCCGCTGCGTATCATCCCAAAAATGGCATATGACCTCATCGTCATCGGTGCGGGAACAGCTGGATTACCGGCGACGATTTTTGCGGCCCGACGTGGGTTAAAAGTGGCGCTGCTAGAGGCGACTAGTGATATTGGCGGCACATTGCATCATGCGGCTGGGCAGATCTGTGCTGCCGGCATCTCCTTGCAATCTCGACGCGGAATTGAAGACTCACCCGATAGGCATTTCGCCGACTGCCTTGCCCTTAGCCAGGGCAAGGCTAACGCAGCCCTAATTCGCCGAATTGTCGATGAGGCGCCGGCGACGGTCGAATGGCTATTGCAATGCGGGCTCGAGCCGATGGCTGATCATCCGGTTACGGGTGAGGCAATCGGACGGGCGGGATATTCGGTGCCGCGATATCTTTGGGCCGAGGCCGCAGGTCGCGCCATCTTGCAGGTGTTGCGTAGTGAGTTAGAGCGCGAATTGATCCATGGCTTAATCACGCTACAACTCAATTCGCCAGTCGTCGGTCTGATCGAGGAGCAGGGCTCCGTCGTGGGAGTGCGTACGGCGGCGGGGGAGTTGCGTGGCGATTGCACTCTGCTCGCCAGCGGGGGATACGCGCGCAACGCGTCATTATTCGAAGCACTGACCGGTGCGCCCGCCTACACGGCGAGCGCTGCAGCGCATTCGCTAGGAGATGGCCTGCTGCTCGCAGCGACCGTTGGTGGTGCCTGGCGCGGCCATGGATTGCATCGCGCCGGTGCAGGCTCAATCCTCGATTCCGACTGCTATCCAGCCTCGATTCTCGCCAGAGCTGAGACGGTGCCCCAGGTGCGCCCGCCTTGGGAAATCTGGATCGACGATTCAGCCCAGCGCTTCGTTCGTGAGGATGAACCATCGACCTACGTTCGTGAGCGTGCCGTCGCTACGAGACCATCCCTGCGTTATCACATCGTATTCGACCAGACGATCCTCGATATCGCTTCACCGTTGGTACCCGGATGGTCGAGCGATCAGTTACGTAGTCACTTCGGATCGCATCCTTTCTTCACTCAAGCGGATCGGCTAGAGCATCTGGCAGAAAAACTGTCTATAGACGCATCCCGACTGCGTAGCACCGTCGATCAATATAACCAAGCGGTTGACTCGGGCACCGACCCGTTGGGTCGTCAATATTTACCGCGAAGGATCGAGCAGGCGCCGTTTTATGCCGTCACACAGCTCGGCCACTCGGCAACCTCCGCAGTTGGCGTGGTCGTGAACGACCAGCTGGAAGTTTTACGATCAGATGGATCTGTTGTCCCCGGTCTGCGCGCAGCCGGCGAAGTGCTAGGCAGTGGGGCGACGGTCGGTGATGCGTTCGTCCCTGGGATGATGTTGACACCCGCGCTGTCTCTCGGCCGATGGCTGGGCCGGACGTTTACTCCCAGCGCCAGCGGCCTCGGGTCTGGAGGTACTCGCTAAGTCCCGCCTGTGTGATCACCTTTCGGAAAGCGTCGTTCGCTGAACCGATCACCTGTTGTCTTTTGAGCCTACGGTGCTCGCCATTCTCGACTAATAGCTCGCCGTCAACATACACCTCCCGAACGGCCCAAGGGTCGTTCGAATAAACCAGGTTGGACACGATAGACGATTCGGGAGCGAGTGATGGCCGATCGATATCAATGACGATGAAGTCCGCACGCTTACCGGCCTCGAGAGATCCGATTTCATTCTCCATGTGGAGCGCCGCTGCGCCGCCACGGGTCGCAAGCTCTAAGGCAAGCTCCGCAGAGCCGAACTCCGGTTGTTCGCGAGCCTGCTTCTGCATCAGCATGGACATCTTCATCGTTTCCCAAAGGTTCTGGCTGTTATTGGTCGATGCGCCATCGACACCCAGACCGACGCGCACGCCCGCACGTAGCAAATCCGGTAAACGTGCAATGCCCGAGGCATAGTACGCATTCGAAACGGGATTATGAGATATCCCCGTTCCCCGCGTGGCAAGTAAGGCGATCTCCTCATCATCCAACCAAATGGCATGAGCGAGCAGCGTTTTGGGACCGAGTACGCCCAGTTTCTCGAGTTCGCTGATGCTGCCATGTCCGAAACGGCGCCGGCTTGCTTCACGCTCGTCCTGTGAGCTCGCAGCGTGCATGGTGAACAGACTGCCGCTACGCCCAGAGACTTCATGCATCGCTTGCACCATTTCTCGCGTGCAACGCAGTACGCCGAGCGCCTCGGCGGTCACGGTTAGCCTCGCAGAGTCGTATTGGCGTTTCAGTCGCAGGACCTCGTCCACTGCAAAAGCAGGTGTGTCGCGATATCCCGGCGGAATGTATTGGGCTCGACTCGACTCGTCCGGACTATCCATGGCGATACGAGCGATACAGGCGCGGATTCCTGAGCGACGAGCAGCCTCAAGTACGCCATCGAGTAGTTCCGGATGTCTCGACCCGATCTCACCGGCCGCTGTGGTCGTGACACCGAGCGACATCAGCTCGAGTAGTGCCAGTGAGGCCGCGGCTTCACCATTACGCCGATCTAGACCGTCCAGCACCGGCCACATGCCTTTGCTGAACCAAACCTCGAGTGGCATCTCGTCATAAAGGCCCCGCAGCAGACCATTCGAAAGATGCGTATGGCCGTTGACGAGGCCCGGCATTATCAGCCGACCTTTGGCGGATTTAATAGAAACGCCGCGAGGTGGATCGCCAAGTTCATTCAAGGGGCCGGCCCGATAGATACGCGATCCCTGGATCCACAGAAAGCCCCGTCGGTATGCACGACGCTGCTCATCCATCGTGAGAATCATGGCATCGGTGAAAATCATCTCTTGTCTGCTTTCAGCAGCTGAGGCCGATAGCGATGCCGCAAGCGAGCTCGCGCCTGCACTCAGCAAGAAGTCCCGTCGATCTATCATGTATGTACTGCGGTGGTTTTGGTGTAAGGCCCTAATGTCAGCAGCAGCAGTGCGAAGGCTGCTATGCCCGCACCGATCACGTAAAGCCCGCTCACATAGCTGCCGCTGTCATCCCGCATTGAGCCGATAAGCGGCACCCAAAGGCCAGGCCCAAGCGCGAAAGCGATGTACTGAGCGGCGAAAATCTTGCCGTACTCACGTAGGCCGAAATAGCGTGACGTGAGATAGGCCATCAGGTCGACCTCCGCGCCTGCCGCGAGGCCTGCGAGAAATACGATGGTGATGACGATCATGAAACCCGGCTCGATTGTGCCGAGTAGCATCACGCCGAGCCCTGCCGGCAACACGAAAAGGGCGCCCACAAGAGGAGCAAAGAAACGATCCATCAGACCGCCGATCAAGATTCGACCGGCCAACACTGCAATGCCGAAGGCGGAGGCGGCGCCGGCTGAGGCGAGCGGATCGAAACCCGACTCCTCCAGCAGAGGAACGATATTGGTGACGAAGGCTGTCATCATTCCCGAGCAGAGAAATAATCCGACTGCGAGCGCCCAGAATCGATAGTCACGCATTGCCCTTGCCAGCGTGATACCGACGCTGGCGTCGGCGGACCCAGGTGTCGTCTGGGCTTTAATCACCGGCTTCGCCTCAACCGGGGCGTCGTGCAGATAGCGCCAGGCCAGGGGCAGAGCAATACACAGCGGCAATAGCCCGATCGCCACATACGCGCCACGCCAGCCAAAGGTCTGGACTGCCCAAGCTGCATAAGGCGGCACGAGGAATCCGCAGAGACCCGACCCGGACATCGCGATCCCGAGCGCGAGTCCACGCTGCCTGACGAATCGTTGTGAGATCAGTCGGGCGAAACCAATGCCTACCGTTCCGCCACCCCCAAGAGCAATCAGCAGGTAGAGTACATAAAGGGTGGTGAGATCCTGCAGAAATGTCGCGAGTAGAAAAAATCCGCCGCCAAGCATCGTCTGGGAGATCAGAATCATGCGACGAACACCGTATCGATCTGCAATCCATCCAGCGAGCGCGCTTGCGATCACGATCGCGATGGTCATGAGCGTCTGAGTGGTCAGAATTTGCTGTCTGGTCCAGCCGAACTCTGCGATGAGCGGGTTGATGAACGGTCCGATCGAATAGGTAAAGCCGACCGTGGGTGCGCTGAACGCGACGCCTACCATGCTCGCAAGCGCGACTCCGGGTGTGCGCGCCAGCTCGCTGCGTGAGTCAGGCACCGTCGCGGTACTCACCATAAGGGTTTCACCACGCCGCAGAAAGCAGCGAGCAGCACGCAGGCCCACAATACCATCGCGTATCGAGCCGACGCGCTCATTGCTCCTGCGATTCGCTCATTGCCGCGCGATGCAGTTGCTACCTCGCGCAATTCGGCGAAGCCGACAGCCCAGACGGCCAGCACGCGACGCAGCAGAATCCCGCAAAGTACGGCACCGCCAAAGGCGATGAATTTGATACCGAGCCAACGCGGCCCTGGTATTACGCCAAGAATGATCGCGCCGCCCAGCATGGCCATCACGATCACTACGAGACTGCGGAGTATCAGATCGAGCGTTTTCCAAACGGGGGGAGCCGACGGACGGCGATGAAGGAACCACACGAGTGCAAGCCATGCCGCCGAGCTGCTGACGATGACTACCACCAGCATTTCCCCGAGCTGTAACCATTGTGCGATCCACAGCATCAGCGTACCGGTTGGAATCATGAGCACCAGTGCAGTGCGTGGACCCATGTCGAGCGCGATGAGCAAATCCAGAAACCGGCGCCGTTCTGACAGCGCTAGATCGGCGCGGCCCACATATCTCGAGGCGAGATAGACCCCCACGTCAGTCCCGAGCCAGTACACCAACAGCAAGATGTGCGCGTACTGGAGCAGGGGATACACTTCGGTCATGGGGTCAACCTTACTGCAATCGTCGCTCACTGAGAACGGCAAGGGCCTCGCTGTATGACGGTCGTGCAGCAGGCTCCATCGGTTCGGCCCGAGCCGTGGGCGCTTGGGGGGAATCGGCTTGCACGTGTTCTGCACCGCCGCAGCACGGGTGAGTGGGCTGTCGAGATCGATCTTGATGGGGCCGAGTCGGTGCTGTCATTGGATACCCGCAATCACACGTTCGAAGTATTCGTCGTCTCCGGCTCTCTTGGCGTCGAGGTCGCTGGCGAATCGGTCGCCGTACTCTCCGAGTGGGGTTACCTCCACGCCCCGGCGGGTGTACGCCTGCGCCTCATCGGATCATCGCAGACACGCGTACTGGTCTTCGCCGATCCGCCCCGACCGAGCGATACCGGACCGTGTCTGCTCGTCAACACCGAGCCTCACGACTGGCGTGCAGGAACGGTATCGGCACGTGATACGGGCAGGGCGCTCGCTCTGGAGGTACGCGACCTCTATCAAGTGCCGCAGACGGGGCAGCGGACATGGTTATTGCGCGCCGGTGCCGATCTCGTGCTGCCGTTTGAGCGTCACCGCACTATCGAAGAGGGATACATCGTTCGCGGCCATTACCGACTGATCGAGCGGTTAACCGAAGGGCCCCGACGTTTCGATCACGGGCCCGGCGGATATTTTTGGCGACCGCCCGGCATTGTGCATGGCGGGCCAGACTCGGGCAGCGATGGCGACTTTATGATGCTGCTGCGCACGCCAGAGTCGCTAACAGTCGAGTTCGTCAGCTGACGGAGCGACCCCTGATGCAGTCAGGTTAGAGCGCCGCTGCATCCTCGTGGCCGACGTTGCGAGCATAAATCTCGCGCGGGTCGAACGCCGGGTTCTCGAGCAGAGCTCGCTGCTCAGCAAGAATGCGCTCACGCTCGGCGAGTCTCGATGACATCGCTGCATGCCAGCGTCGCTCGGTCGTCGACAATTTTGCGGGATCGGCATGCGATAGCAGCTGACGCATCCGAACAAAGCACGCGTCGATCTGATTTGGTAACCACGACGTAATGGGCGTACCGCCGGTCGCGGTGGCGTGGCGAGTGTGTGCGAGGATGTACTTCTGCACGAACTGCCAGTGCCCGATCCGAAACAGTGTCACTTGCTCGACGCAGGCAGCGGCGATCAGGGCGATTCCGGGCTCTCCTGCGATAAATCGGTCGAGGGCGACGTCGTCTCGGTCCTTGCGGGCGTCCTCGAACCAAGCGCGGACGACCGGTGGGCGGTACTTGCGCAGATCCTGCAGATAGTCCGTCAAATCATTGGTCGGGTAGGTGTCATCGATGCCGAGCAGAATGTCGCATGCGGGGATGATGTCGTCTTGTGCGCCTGTCTGTCCCCGGAACTGCATGGGTTTGCCGCCAAACTGCGCGACACCCTCGTACACCACACCTGGCCCGAATAACGATTCGTTTCCGGTGATTCCCATGATGAAGACGCGGAAATCGTTGTAATGCTCGGGGCGGCTGGCCCGCCACATCTCGCGCCGCGATCGATTGATGTGCTCTAGTGCGCGCAGCAGTCGCTGCCACGGCCCTGCCGGATTTTCAGCTGTGGCACCGAGCTTGGCGTCACGCAGCACATCCTGAAACGCGCCGAGCAATGCCGGGGTGTGCTGGTTGATCTGCACGTGAAGCATGATGAACCCGACTTCATCGGTCGTACCACTGAAGCGGCACGCCATGTCGAGATTCCGCCAGTGCCACAAATCTTCACCATGCAGGCTTGCATCTCGGTGTACGAAATTACCTAGCGAATAGGCATGGTGATAATCGAGCCAAGGGGCCATGCCGAGTGCATCCGCTGTCAGCACCAGCGGTTCAGCCACCGCGGCCGGCAGAACATTGCGCGCCTTGCCGTAGCGACCCTCGCCATTGGTGCCGTGATGGGCAGGCTCCAGAAGGTACGCACTGGCGATGAATCCATAACCTCTGAAGAGGGCCTGTATCGTGCGTGCGGCATCGCGGTGGGTCTTCGAGTCGCCCTGCATTGAGGCGATGATGGAAGCGACTTCGCCCGCCAGATTGGGAAGCCCGGATACCCGGGTGGCGATGAGGCCCGGCGTCGCGAGCACGCCGCGCTGCTGAGTGTTGGGATCTAGCCAGACCGGCAACTCATCAAGCAGCGTCTGGATGGGCTCGAAAGGAGACGGCAGCCGCGCGAGCGGACTGCGCTGGGGCAGGAAGCCGTGCTTACGGCCGACGCGAAATACGCCGTCATCGTAGCGGTCTTCCTGTTCGATAAGACAGGGTGAGGAGTTCATGACGCGAAGTGTACGAAACTTCATCTGCCTAAGCGTGTTGTCCGACCCGACGAGTCAGCTACTCCGCCCATGGCTGCCGACGGTGATTCGAGCGCCGGCATCTCGGCGCTTTCTTCGCCGTCAGTGCGTGGGCGCGCTTCTCACATATTCCACTGGAGGGTATCGGTATCGATGCCGAGGAGGCTCTGTTCACCAGAATTTTTTGGGGATTGCTCGCGCTTGCTGCTGCGCTTGCCAGCGCTGTTCGGCGTAGCGAATACGGCGTATCGCGACGGCGCTGGTTTGTCTGTCAGCGCACGGACAAGAATTAGACTTATTCTAGTCGAGACGGTAGCATTCGCGCTTCGAATTGCTGTCCTGTTGGGAGGTTTTTCTCATGCGTCATCTTTTATCTGCTCTGTTCGCGGCCGTCGTGGTGGCCGCAGCCGGGGCGCCGACCGCCTCGGCGGCCGGCATGGGTACGTCAAACCAGTTCTGGTGGCCGGAGCGACTCGACCTCGCGCCGCTGCGCCAGCACTCGCCGGCATCCAATCCTTACGGCACTGATTTCAACTACGCCGAAGAATTCAAGAAGCTCGATCTGAATGCCGTTAAGAAAGACATTCAGGCGTTGATGACCAACTCGCAGGATTGGTGGCCGGCCGACTACGGCCACTACGGTCCGTTCTTCATCCGCATGGCGTGGCACAGCGCGGGCACCTATCGCCTGGGTGACGGGCGCGGCGGTGCTGACGGCGGCCAGATGCGCTTCGAGCCGCTCAACAGCTGGCCCGACAACGTCAACCTCGACAAGGCGCGTCGCCTACTGTGGCCGATCAAGCAGAAGTATGGCCGCTCGCTCTCGTGGGCCGATCTGATGGTGCTCACCGGCAACGTTGCCTTGGAGTCGATGGGCTTCAAGACGTTCGGCTTTGCTGGCGGTCGTGCAGACGACTGGGAGGCCGATCTCGTGTATTGGGGTCCGGAGCGCAAGTTCGGTGCCGACGAGCGGTACACCGGTGATCGCAACCTGCAGCGCCCGTTGGCTGCCGTGCAGATGGGATTGATCTATGTGAATCCTGAAGGCCCGAACGGTAAGCCCGACCCGATCGCCGCGGCTCGTGACATCCGCGAGACCTTTGCTCGCATGGCGATGAACGACGAGGAGACCGTCGCGCTGATCGCCGGCGGTCACACTTTCGGTAAGGCGCATGGTGCCTACGATCCGTCGAAGTGTGTCGGCGCTGAGCCGGCCGCCGCGGGTATCGAAGAGCAGGGTTTTGGCTGGAAGAATAAGTGTGGCAGCGGCAAGGCTGGCGACACCGTCACCAGTGGTCTCGAGGGTGCCTGGTCTGCGAATCCGATTGCGTGGACCACGCAGTATCTCGACAACCTGTTCACCTTCGAGTGGGAGCAGGCTCGCAGCCCCGCCGGTGCGATTCAGTGGGTGCCGACCGACAAGGGTGCATGGAACCTCGTGCCGGATGCCCACGATCCGACCAAGCGACATCCGCCGATCATGTTCACGACGGATTTGTCGCTGAAGTTCGATCCTGCATACCGCAAGATCGCCGAGCGCTTCCGTAAAAATCCGGACCAGTATGCCGATGCGTTCGCGCGTGCCTGGTTCAAGCTCACGCATCGCGACCTCGGCCCGCGTTCGCGGTACCTGGGCTCGATGGCTCCGAGCGACGTGCTCGCATGGCAAGACCCGGTTCCGGCGGTCGATCACGCGCTGATCGATGGCAACGATGCTGCGCAGCTGAAAGCCAAGATCTTGGCTTCGGGGCTGTCCACATCGGAGTTGGTGCGTACCGCCTGGGCGTCCGCCTCGACTTTCCGTGGCACGGATCTACGCGGCGGTGCCAATGGCGCGCGCGTTCGTCTCGCTCCGCAGAAAGACTGGGCGGTGAACGACCCGGCCGAGCTCGCCAAGGTCGTCAAGGCCCTGGAGTCGATTCAGCAGGACTTCAACCGTAGCCAGAAGGGCGGCAAAAAAGTCTCGTTGGCGGATCTGATCGTCCTCGGCGGCGCTGCCGCGATCGAGCAGGCGGCCAAGAAGGGCGGCCATACGATCACGGTTCCGTTCCGGTCCGGGCGTACGGATGCTTCGCAGGCACAGACCGATGTTGCCTCACTCATCCCGATGGAGCCTACCGCCGATGGTTTCCGTAACTACTTCGGATCGGGTAATCGTCTCTCGCCTGCTGAGGCGCTCGTCGATCGCGCGAATCTGTTGCGTCTGACGGTTCCTGAGATGACGGTATTGGTGGGCGGCCTGCGTGCTCTGAATGCCAACCAGGGTGGCGTGACGCACGGTGTGTTCACCAGCCGTCCGGGCGCGCTCAGCAACGATTTCTTCGTCAACCTCGCCGACATGTCGACGAGCTGGAAGAAATCATCGACTGAGGGGTTGTACGAGGGGCGCGATCGCAAGACCGGAGCGCTGAAGTGGACGGCCACGCCGGTCGATCTGATCTTCGGGTCGCACTCCGAGCTGCGTGCTGTTACCGAGGTCTACGCTGCTAACGACGGCGAAAAGCAGTTCGTCCAGGACTTCGTGAAGGCTTGGAACAAGGTGATGGAGCTCGACCGGCTGTAAAGCCTGAGCTTCGAGGTAGATAAAGAGGCGGCGGCATGCAAGTGCCGCCGCCTTTTTTTCAGCCGGCGATGACGTACACCACGAACGTCGCGATGCCGGCAAGCATCGCTGCCATGGCCTGACGTCGATAGGCTGGCACCTTCCAGGCCATGATCAATCCGGAAATCAGAATGAGCACAAGGCCGATCGCCCAGATCACCGAGATGGCTTTGGCAAGCTCGTTGCCCTTGGCCTTGTGAAGTTGCACGAGATGTCGCCACGGAGTGGTTTCCTTGATCACCAGCGTCGCTTGTAGCGGATCAGCCGTCGGCTTCAGCAGCACATCGCGCTCGGCGCCGGTCCACTCGAGTTCGAACGACGTTCCTGCTTTCTTGATCGAGGCTGCGCCCGACGGCACCGCTACCCCGCGCTCAATCAGCGCAGACTCCGCGACATCAATCAGGGCACTAAGTTCGGCGGTGAGCGGTTGTTGTAATGCGAGCGTCGTCGAGCTCTCCTCGTAGCTACCCTTGATCGAGACCGTGTACAGCGCACCCGTTGTGGCAAACATCAGTGCAACTGGCAGGAAGAATGCTGCGAGCAACAAATGAACGGTTAATAGAGTGCGCTGCATGCGATAGCTCTCGATCAGTTACGGGTGGATGAGACAATCCGGCCGTCGCGGATGCGAATCACCCGATCGGTCTCGAGTGCAAAATTATCATCATGCGTCACCATCACGAAAGCCGTCTTCGACTCCCGCGCCAGACGACGCATAAGATCGAACACCACTCGGCCGCTTTTCGAATCGAGATTCCCGGTAGGCTCATCGGCCAGAACCAGGGCGGGTTCGTTGGCTAGCGCACGGACGACGGCAACACGTTGCTGCTGACCGCCGGAAAGTTGTGACGGACGCACTTCCAGCTTGTCACCAAGCCCCACTAGCTCGAGCAACCCTCGCATACGGTCTTTTTGCGCATCCTCCCAGCGTGCCCCGCGCATACGGCTCGGCATGAGCGCATTCTCGAGGACAGTGAATTCGGGCAGTAGGTAATGGAACTGAAAGATGAAGCCGATGCGATCACGACGAACCTGCGCCCGATCTATCTCGGCAAGCGTTTCGACTGACTGATCAAGTACGCGTATGCGCCCGGCGGTTGGGCGATCGAGCAGACCCATCAGATTGAGCAGTGTCGTTTTACCGCTGCCGCTGCCGCCAACGATCGCGACGAACTCGCCCGGTTCGATAGCGAAAGAAATATCGAATAGAACCGGTGTTTCGATCGCACCGGACAGGTAGGTCTTGCCAACGTCCTCGAGAGCAATGACCTCACGCACCGCGAATCACCTGCATCGGATCAACAGCGCCTGCACGCCGCGCCGGGAAATAAGCGGCGATCGCGCCGGTAATGATGGCGACCAGCGAGGCGCCGATGAGCAGTGAGGGGACGATCTCGATATCGAAAACTGGTGTGGCGCGACCATCGGGGCTGACCGAGCGCACACTGGCGAGTGCCTCGAGCAGGGCTACGGCTAGCGGCACGCCAGCACAGCATCCGAGAATGGCGAGCAGGAAACCCTCGAGTACAAAAATGGTTTGGATTTCACCGGGCGTGGCTCCCATCGCCTTGAGGATGCCAATCTCGCGGTACTTTCCGGTGACAGACATGATCAAGATGCTGGCAATACCGAAGCCCGCCGCGATGATCGCCATGATGAGGATGAGTCCCGAAGTCTGGCTTTGGCTTTGCAGGTTGCGGAAGAGATTGGGGTTGTCGCTGATCCACGAACGCACCTTGAAGGGAACCCGAGCCTCGAGATCGATAGCTCGTTCATCCGCGGCGTAGATATCGCCGACTTTGAGGCCAATGAGATTCACGGCCGTGCCGTAGCCGAGCAGCGACTGACCGTCGCGCAGATTGAGAAAGAGGGTGCCATCATCCACGGCACCAAAACCGGTTTCATAGATACCGCCGACGGTCACCGAGAGCGACTGGCCCTGCGGGCCGACGAGGCGAAGCTTGTCGCGCATCTTGACTCCGAAGTCGCGCGCCAACTTGCGACCCATGGCGATTTCGCCAGCAGCAAGCGAGAGGAAGCGACCCTCGATGAGATTAGCTTCGAGATCGACGACTCTATTGTGTCGCTCGGGAATGATGCCCGAGATGCGTACCGTCTGGCGACGAGCGCCACGAAACATGAAAGCGGTCCCGGTGACCACCGGCGAGACAGCAGTGAACTCTGCGCCGGGTGCATCGAACGCGTCGATCCAGATACGCCAGTCTTCAATACGCGCCTGTGCTTTGGGCAGATTTACCGTTTCCCCGACATAGAGAACGCTCCGATCTGATCCTGGCAGCTTCCAGGCTGCCAGCGGCGTACGTTCGGGTGATTCGAGAGTGATATGCGGGATCGCGCCAGTGGTATTTTTGATGAGGCGAGTCTGCAAACCACCGATGACGGTACGCAGATAGATTATCAACAGTACACTGATGGCCACGACACCGATGGTCAGCAGAGACTGTCCGACACCATATCGTAGGTGTCGCAAGGCGACGGTCGTGGTGAAGTAATTGAACGTCATGCGCCCGATGCTTCAGTCGCGTACCTTAAGTCCAGCTTCGCCGTCACGAACGTTACGAAGCACCTTAGCCTTGGCGGGCAGATCGGACACTGCTGCCCATTCCGGATTGCGGCCGATGAGTTTGACCGGCGTACGCACGGCCTCCCCATCAATGATCTGCCACACGAACGTATCGGTACCCGTTCCGCCCACAGCGGAGGAGGGCAGTGCCGAGCTGCTCGCGGTACGTTTCACCTCGATGTTCACGTCGATCGTCATGTTAGGCAGCACAAAGCCGGGGACTTCTTCAGCAACTAGCCTGAGACCCACGACGCCACGCTCGGTGTCTACATTGGGTCCGATCTGGGTCAGGCGGGCTTTGAACGGGCGGTCGGGATACGCCGGAGCGACTGCCAGAGCAGGCTGTTGAAGCGCCAGTTTGCCGACGTTGTTCTCATCAGTCTCGACATAGAGCTCGACACTTCCCATCTCGGCGACCGTAAACCAAGTGGTGCTGCTGCCGACGGAGGTCCCAGGCTCTACCAAGCGCTGCACGATGACGCCATCGAAAGGTGCACGCACTTCACGCCGACCGAACTCTGGACGGACACGCTCGATCTCCGCACGCGCCTCGCGTAATCGGGCGCGTGCAGCTGCGGTCCTCGCCTGCTGAACGCGCAATTCACTTTCTGCGCGTTCGGCGTCGGAGGCGGAGATCAGCCGTTTCGAGGCGAGCTCGCGTGTGCGGGCAAGATCCTGAGTCGCCCGTTGTAGCGCTGCTTCCTCAGCTTCGAGCGTACGGGATGCTGCCTCTTCTGCCGCCTGCGACTGCATGAAGCGTGCCGGGACCTCGCCTTGGCGAAGTGCACCGAGCAGTTCAGCTCGTTTAACCTTGTCGCCTTCGCGCACGCGCAGTGTCTCGACTACCCCAGCAGCTTCTGCGCCAACTTGGCTCTGGCGCACAGCTCGGAGCCGACCGCTGGCAACGACGACCTCGACGACATCCCGCGCCTGCGGTTCAGCAATCGGCAAGCTCGCAGGGCGTCCGCGAAGAACGATCAGTGCGACGACGACCACGACGATCACGCCGGTGACGATGCGGCGGCGCTTTGACCAGGAAACCATGAATGCGGGCATTTTGATCATGCGTCACCCGAGGTAGTCAGGGCAGAGAGTTTTTCGAGATATTGGGTCAGCGGCCCGATGAGCGAAGTTGCCACGGGCAGGGCGGTGGGATCCATGCGACGTGAGCCGATTCCGCCGAGCCAGATCTCGACTTCGCCCGGTAGCCGGGCGCGCAGCGTGCGCACCTGCCCGAGGGCATCGATGACGTCGGGTTCCGCCACGATACTGAGGGCGACGGCACGGAGTTGGACTTCCTTCGCCAGGACGACCAATTCCTCGACAGGCAGATCGGCCCCGAGGTGCAGGGCGTTCACGCCGTGCGATGCGGCGATGACGGCTGCAATCAGCGCTCCCATCCCGTGACGGTCACCCGACAGGGTGGTAAAGGCCACGAGAGGTTTACTCGCGTCATTCTGGCGATTGTGACGATCGAGCTCCGCGCTCAACAGACGAAGAATGGCCGAGGAGAGCAGGTGCTCCTGAACGATGGTGTATTGGCCGCGACGCCAGCGATCGCCGGCCTCGTGCAGCAGTGGGGCAAGCACCTCGGTCGCCAAGACCTCCGCGGGGAGACGATGTGTGAGTGAGTCGAGAACGGCCGAGCAGCCGAGCGCATCGTACCGATCGACCGCCGCGAGCACGTCGCGTTGGGCTAGAGAGGGTTCGTCCATAGGATCACCCTACATCATTCCACTGCTCGGCCGCGTCCAACGAGTGGCCGCGTGACGGGCCCGTGCGTCTGCATTACGCTCACCTTATGGATGCCCAGACTCTGCAGTTGATCCTTGCCGCCTCGGTGTTTGCGGGTTTTGCGTTGCTGGAGGTTCGGCAGGGACGTTTTATGCCCCCTGAGGCTCAACGTGAGGACAATCGGCTCGACATCGCCGTTACCCTGCTGTTTCCGTTGATCTCCGTCAGCGTTCTCGGTGCCGCGACGCTGCTGTGCCAGTGGTGGATCCCCGGCTTGGGAGGTGCCTGGGCTCATTGGCCGTGGTGGGCGATGGTCGGTACGCTACTCGTAGCAGACGATCTCACTCAATATCTTTGGCATCGCTTATCGCATACCAGTCTGATGTGGCCTCTGCACCGCGCTCATCATTCGGCAAGCTACATGAGTGTGAGGGTGGTTTACCGAAACAACGCGTTTTATTACGCAATGATGCCCGGTCTTTGGCTGAGTGGCGCTTTGATCTACCTCGGGTTCGGATGGATATATTTCGCGTATGCGATCGTCAAGCTCACTGTCATCATCGGTGCGCACTCCGCGGTACGTTGGGACGAGCGACTCTATTCAATTCCTGCCCTGCATCCGCTGATGTGGGTGCTTGAGCGGACGATCTCCACGCCAGCCACCCATTACGCCCACCATGCGCTATCGCAAGATGATGGCGTCGGTCATTACACCGGCAACTACGGCAACCTACTATTTGTCTGGGACATGCTCTTCGGGACAGCGGTGATTACCCGCCGTTACCCTCCAGCCTTCGGCCTTGCTGACGATCGTAAACACGGCCACGAGCGCTGGTGGGTGCAGTTACTGTTCCCGATATTTCGTTCCCGACGTCCTATATCAGCGTTGTCCATTCCGCCGGGCCGCCCGCCAAGCTGACCGATCACAGTTCTGCCGGTAAGGGTGCCGGAGCGGCGGCTGCTGGCTCCGGGATTTCAGTCATTGTCGCTTCCGTCAGCAGCAGCACGCTCGCCACTGAAACGGCGTTTTCGAGGCAGATGCGTACGACTTTAGTGGGGTCGACGATTCCTGCCTCAAACAGATCGACGTATTCTTGATGCGCCGCATCGAAGCCGATCGAGCCGCTAGATTCTTTCATGCGACTCACGACGACACCGCCGTCACTCGCCGAATTTTCGGCAATCTGACGAGTCGGTACCTCCAGTGCGCGTCGCAGACACTGAACCCCGGTACGCTCATCACCGCTACATTCCGACTCTAGTTTCTCGACAGCTGCGAGACAGCGGATGAGCGCGAGCCCACCACCGGGGACGATACCCTCTGCTACGGCAGCTTTGGTTGCACTGATTGCATCGTCCAGAGCGTCCTTTCGAGACTTCATCTCGGTCTCGGAGGGCGCACCGACGCGGATCACCGCAACGCCACCGGAAAGCTTGGCGAGACGCTCCTCCAGCTTATTACGATCGTAGTCGCTGGTAGCGTGCTCGATCTCGTGTCGGAGTTGATTCGTACGAGCCTCGATACGAGCCTTCTCGCCGGCGCCACCGACCAAAGTCGTAGCATCTTTGGTGATAATGGCGCGTCGTGTACGACCGAGTGCGTCTAAACGAACGTCAGCGAGTGTATGACCGAGCTCCTCAGACACGATCTCGCAACCGGTCAGCACAGCGATATCCTCGAGCATCGCTTTGCGTCGATCACCGTAGCCGGGGGCTTTGACGGCGACACAACGTAAGATGCCGCGGATCTGGTTCACGATCAGCGTCGCAAGCGCTTCGCCTGCGATGTCGTCCGCGACGATGAGCAAAGGCTTCCCCGCCTTGGCGGCTTGCTCGAGCAGCGGTAGCAGGTCACTTAGCGCGTGGATCTTGCGATCCGTCAAAAGGATGAGTGGGTCCTCGAGAATGGCCTCTGACGTATCCGGTTGCGTCACGAAATAGGGCGAGACGTATCCCCTGTCGAACTGCAAACCTTCGACGACCTCCAGTACGGTCTCTGTGGTTTTCGACTCATCGACCGTAATGACCCCCTCACCGCCGACCCGCTCCATCGCATCTGCAACTAACTCCCCGATGGTCGAATCATTGTGGGCTGAGATCGTCGCGACTTGCGCTTTTTCTTTGCGACTGCCGACTTTGCGCGACATGCCTCGTAGGGCGACCACAGTCGTCGCCAAAGCGCGGTCCAACCCGCGCTTGAGGTCGATGGCGCTGGCCCCCGCGGTGACGTTACGCACGCCATCCGCCAGGATCGCGTGTGCGAGCAAAGTTGCCGTACTCGTTCCATCGCCCACGGCAGTGCCGGTCTTTTCCGCGGCTTGCCGCAACATTTGTGCGCCCAGATTCTCGACGGGATCTTTAAGGTCAAACTCCTTCGCGATGGTCACGCCATCGTTACAAACGATCGGCGTTCCCCATTTACGTTGTAGCAACACCGACTTGGACTTCGGCCCAAGTGTGATGCGAATGGCATCGGCGAGCTGGGTCGCGCCCTGCAAGACGCGACTACGCGCCTCGGCGTGGAAGAGAACCTGTTTGTGAGCCACGGAAGGTCTACCTGTACGAATCTAGTCGCTGACGACCGCAGGCTACCGATAGATAGCCTCTAATTTGGTGCGTCTTTGCACCGTTCTTCATGTGGGTTAATCTTTCGTACCATGCCGCACGATCGTGCTACACCGCAGCTTCGCCGTTGGATCGTTCAGCAAATCGAGGCCGGAAATAACCCGACCGAGGTTTTGAAGGCGATGATGGGCAACGGCTGGTCGGAAGCCGCGGCATTGGACGTCATGGAGCGCACCTTGCGCATACGCGTGGCCCAGATCAATGCGCTGAATAGCGCTGAAAAAAAACCCAAATGACGATGTCTCGGGCAGTGCGTGCATCTCGCGAAGAGATAGATCAGATTCCCGATTTCCCGCTGATCGTCCCGGGATTCCTATCGCCTGCCCACGTGACGCAGTTGCTTAGCTTCGCCGAAGCCAGTGATGGCTCGTTTGGGCAGACCGATGCAGAAGATTACTGGCGTGGGCGCACCCTCACGGCGAGCGAAATCAGCGATGAGGGCGTGCGGTCATTGTTACGGGAAATCCGTGACCGGATCATCGGTCAGGTGTCGGCCCTGCTCGCCAACCATGTGGGTCCGCAGCCCCCGCTGCATTCAGATCTCATGAATTACGCCCGCTGGCCACCGGGGTACGAACTGCTGCCTCATGCAGACAGCGAAAATCCGAACGGCGCCCCCCATCCTTATTCGTGGCGCGACCTTGCGGTAGTCCTCTACTTGAATGACAACTACGAGGGTGGTGAGACCTTCGACGCCTCCCGTCGTTACGATTTCTGATGATTACTGTTCCCGATAACACTATTGCCGCTTTACCTTACAACGATTGTTATCGTGGTAAACAGGATCAAGTATTTTTAAATCTTCGAGGAGTCAGTAAGCGC
>JBMSXG010000001.1:0-317175 GCA_049425405.1 Steroidobacteraceae bacterium | reverse complement strand
CCTTGCACCATAAATTCCGCGCGGTTACCTACCCACAGCAGTAGCTTCTAGAAGCCTGGCGCAGGACGCTAATTTTTTTTAAAGAACTGGTTCGATAACTGGGTTGACTGACGATGCGATTCCACGCTCTACCCGCCCAGTCGGCACAGCGTCAGTATCGGTGAGTGAATCGTGGAATCACGCAAGACACAGCGGATTCCTTCGAGAAGAAAGTGGAGCGGGCGATGGGAATCGAACCCACGTTAGTAGCTTGGGAAGCTACAGTTCTACCATTGAACTACGCCCGCTTCGTCTGGCACCTATTCTAGAAGCGGTACGACATGACGAGCAACCTATTAGGATGACTGGACTCATCGCCCCAAGGGTCGGCATGCGGTATCGTTGACTATATCGTCACGCACCCTCCTCGATCTCTATCCGTGCAGCACCGATTTCATCAGCTAGATGTGTTTTCCAGCGAGCCGTTCCTCGGTAATCCGCTGGCGGTGGTACATGGAGCCGATGAGATTTCACCGGAACAGATGGCAGCGTTTTCACGCTGGACTAACTTATCGGAAACGACGTTTCTGATGAAGCCCACATCGCCGGTTGCAGACTATCGCGTGCGTATTTTTACGCCGGGCGGTGAGCTGCCTTTTGCCGGGCATCCGACACTCGGTAGCGCCTGCGCGTGGCTCAATGCCGGCGGTCGCGCGCGCCAGGGCGATACCATCGTGCAGGAATGCGGAATCGGCCTGGTACGCGTTCGACAGAGCGGGTCACACTTTGCATTTGCTGCACCCCCGCTACAACGTAGCGGGCCACTGGACGAGCAATACCTGGCGACGATCGCAGCAGGTCTGCGAGTTTCTCCCACCTCCATCACCGCTCATCAATGGGTCGATAACGGCCCCGGCTGGTGTGCCGTGATGCTGGAGTCGGCGGAGCAAGTGCTTAGCCTGCAACCTGACTACGGCGTACTTCGACACCTGAAACTCGGAGTGATCGGGCCACAACCTCCTGGGTCGGAGACTCAATTCGAAGTGAGAGCGTTCGTACCGGGCCTCGGTGTCCCCGAAGATCCCGTGACTGGCAGCCTTAACGCGGGTCTCGGCATCTGGTTGATCAACGCCGGAATGGCACCCACGAAATTCTCCGTCTCGCAAGGAACGGCGCTGCGGCGTCGCGGCCGTATTGATCTTGAGCGCATTGACGATGATCTATGGGTGGGCGGCGAAGTGGCTATCCGCCTCGAGGGCGCAGTGACCTTCAGCTGATCGACGTCATCGTCCTGCCCCGGGTTCGTCGGCGCGCAGCGTCGCGTACTTGATCACGCCGAGCACGAGCGCCATCGACAACAGAAAATCACCGAAGCTTGTGTAGTACAGCCAGATATCGGTCGAGAAAAGAGTAGCGACCGCATAGTTGACGATCGCCATCACCACACCGAGCGTCGCCATCCCTAGCGACATACGCCGCGGCGAGATCGGTGCCGGCATATAGCGCCCTAAACGGCCGCCGAAATACCGTCCGTCATTGATGAAGGCATCGGAGTACATCAGTGCTGCTACGACCCCGCCCAACAGAGTGCTCTTCATCTTGACGGCCCAGTCGCTGTCGAACGCATAGGAGAAGCCGGCCGAGACCAACAGCATCGCCACGCCGAACATCGCCAGCCCGCCGAGCAGATCAACCTTCACGAAACGCTGAACGACGACGACCATAAGGCCGGCGCAAGCGGTCGCCAGCGCGGCAAACGGCAGATCGTCGGTCACTTTCACCATCACAAAGAACAGCAATCCGATGCTGATGTCTGTGTAGAGCGAATACTTGTTGCGCTCCCACTGCGCTCTCTGCTCATCCGGTGTCATCACGGCTGATCCTGCGGCGTAGGACGTTCGATCAAATAATGGAAAAACGACTGCCGTACGCCCCCGATCTCCCTCTCGCCCTGACGGATGAAGGTAGCCCCTACTTTTTCCATGGCGAGCTGCGATCGGCGGTTTTCTGGCCCGACGTGGAACCACACCCGATCGACGACGCTGAAGGCGTGATCGAGCATCAGGCGTTTGACCTCAGTGTTGAATTTTCCGCCCCAGTAAGTACGCATCAGAAATGTGAAACCAATGGCGATACTGCGATCGACGGGATTAAGGTCGTAGTAACTCGAGGTACCAATCACCCTTCCGTCGGCGCGATCGAGAATGACGAGCGCACCGCCAGAGTCGAGCAGCTTGTCGAATAGCCGATCGAAAACGTCACGTCGCCATCGCAGAGGATCGGGATGTTGCTCCCAGATCAGCGGATCCGATGCGGCGAGGTGCAGGGCGTCCCGGTCGCTGCGCCCGAGCGGGCGCAGCGACACAAGACTGCCAATGAGTGTGGGCTGTAGATCAAGGGTCACTTCAGGGCGGATTCTAACCCCGGCGTAAAGGCAGCCCCTACCGGAACCTGGGCCGAGGATCGCTTGACGGTGTCGCCGATCGGCTCTGCTCGGCCGGCGAGGCAGGCCTTGAGAAAATTCTCGGCCACGGCGTTGAACGCGATGTTGTTCTCAGGGCGCGCGAAGCCGTGTCCTTCGTCCGGGAACAGCACATAGGTCACGGGAATGCCCTTGGCCTTCATCGCCGAAACGATCTGATCGGACTCCGCCTGATTGACCCGCGGATCGTTCGCCCCCTGCCCGATGAGCAACGGCCGAACGATATTACCTGCCCGATAGAGCGGCGAGCGTTCCTTCAGCAGCGCGAGGCCCTCGGGGGTGTTGGGATTGCCCATGCGTTGGTGGAACTGCTGGATGCCGGCCGTCCAATACGGTGGGATCGTCTTCAGCAGCGTCTCAAGATTTGAGGGGCCAACGATGTCCACGCCGCAGGCAAAGGTGGTCGGCGTGAAAGTGAGACCGACGAGCGTCGCGTAGCCGCCGTACGAGCCGCCCATGATGGCGATCTGATCGGCTGGCGCGATGCTCGAGTTGACCGACCACTCGACGGCATCGATGAGATCGTCGTGCATCTTACCCGCCCACTCGAGGTTAGCGGCCTCGATGAACGCCTTACCAAAGCCCGTCGAGCCTCGATAGTTCACCGACAACACAGCATAGCCACGGTTGGCGAGCCACTGGTGGTAGGCGTTGTAACCGTAGTCATCACGCGCCCAAGGGCCGCCATGCACGAGCAGTACCATCGGTACCGGCTTACTCGGCACACCATTGCCATCCGGATCGCTGCCGGGCGGCAGCGTCAGATAGGAGGGCAACGTCAGGCCATCGCGCGATCGGATTTCACGCGGGTACATCGGTTGCAGCGGCGCACCGACCAGCTCCGGACGCGACACATACAACTGCTGCAAGGACTTCCCCTTGCGATCGAAAAGGTGGACAGACGGCGGCGAGACGACCGGATCGACGGCAACGGTCCACAAACGATCGTCATCGCTGCGGCTGGTTACGTTCACGTCGCCCTTAAGCTGCAATCGCAGCCACTCGAGATCTGCACCGATCTTCGGATCGAGCGCGACCCACTCATCGCGCAGATAGGTGACCGCGTAAGCCTCGATTTCGCCGGTCTTCGGATTGGCGAGTGCATTCGAGATATCGGCCTTGGCGCTCTCGCCCACGACCCGTTTGCTGCCGCTCGCCACATCCTCGGCGATGAGCGCAGCGGTATTACGACCACGGCTGTCGATCCAGTAAAGGGTCTTGCCGTCCGTCGTGAACCCCGCTGGCTGCGTCGTCAGCGAGTCCTCGAGAGTCGTCGTACTGAAAGGCTTCTCATCCACCGCGTTGTCGTTAACGCGGAAAAAGTCATAACCGCCAGCGAGGTTGGGTCGCAGCGCCATGCGCAGACGCAGATTGGCGTCTGCCAGAAAACCCGCGAAACCATCACCGCGGATGATCTCGGTCAGCTTGCCACTCTTCAGCTCGAGGCTGTGAACGTCGTGCCAGCGTGCATCACGGTTGTTAAGACCGATGAGGATACGATCCTTGACGAGCGGAGAAACGTTGACGATCTGCACGCGCGTATTGGTGAACGGTGTGAGCGTACGCTCGACACCGCTCGCGACGTCGATGCCGTAGAGCAGGAAGTTCTCGTCACCGCCCTTGTCCTGCACGTACAGGATCATCGAACTGTCCGGCGCCCAGAACGTCGAGCGGATCGGCCGGTCCTTCGAGGCGGTCAGCGGTTTCGCGTTGGCGAGCTCGCTCACTGGAGCGACCCAGATGTTCATCACCCCGTCGCGCGGGGCGAGCCAGGAGAGCCAACGCCCATCGGGCGACAAGGCGGCACCGGCACGGCTCGGATTGCCGAAGAGCTTGCTGCGTTCGATGAGGGGAGCAGCCGCGGCAGCGGCTTGTGCCGGGCTCAGGGCTGGCAGGGTGGATAAGGTCACGAGGGCTCCGAGAAGGAGTGTCTTGAGGGGTTTCATTGATCAGACTCCCAGAGAATAGTCATGGTGTTATATATAAATACAACACCATATCAGTGTCAACCCTGGGAGCTTCGGCGGGGCATGCTACCTTGCGCGCCATGAAAACCAAGAAGGATATCGTCGACAACTGGCTCCCCCGCTACACCGGGACGGCAGCCGCCGACTTTGGCGAACACATCCTGCTGACCAACTTCGGACACTACCTCGAGCTGTTCTCGCGCCAGACCGGGGCAACCATCGTCGGCCGCGATCGGCCGATGCCCAACGCCACCGCCGATGGAATCACCATGATCAACTTCGGTATGGGCAGCGCCAATGCGGCGACCGTGATGGACCTGCTCTCGGCCATTAGTCCGAAGGCGGTACTGCTGCTCGGCAAGTGCGGCGGTCTGAAAAGAAAGAACCAGCTCGGGGATCTCGTGCTTCCGATCGCCGCGATCCGCGGCGAGGGAACCTCGGACGATTATCTGTTGCCGGAAGTGCCCGCCCTGCCCGCCTTCAGCCTACAGCGCGCCGTCTCGACGATGATCCGTGATCTCGACTGCGACTACTGGACCGGCACCGTGTACACCACCAACCGACGCGTGTGGGAACACGACGACGAATTCAAGGAATATCTGCGCAAGACGCGCTGCATGGCGATCGATATGGAAACCGCCACGATTTTCGCCGCGGGCTTCGCCAATTCGATCCCTGCAGGAGCGCTACTGCTGGTGAGCGATCAGCCGATGATCCCTGAGGGTGTAAAGACCGAGACTTCAGACCGGCGCGTCACGGACGAGTTCGTGGATCGTCACATCCGTATCGGTATCGAGGCGCTGCGCCTCATCCGTCGTCACGGCAAGAGCGTCAAGCACCTGCGCTTCGACGAGTGACGGGTCTCGCGGCTCAGCGGAACACCTTCGCCCAAAACGCCTTCATGTCTTCCCAAGACTGACGGTCGGTCTTCTCGTCGTAGGCGAGCGGCAAGTTGTATTTCTTTCCCTTGTCGGTCGCTTCCGGGTTAGTGAAGCCGTGCTTCGCACCGGGATACGAAATGAACTGGTAGTCGACGCCGAGTTGTTCCATTTCCGTGCGGAAAGCGGCTTGCTCCTCCACGGGCACCAGGGCATCGGCCTCGCCATGGCACACCAGCACGCTCGGCTTGAATTCACCCTGACGTGCCACATGCGCCGCCTTGAGCGCACCATGAAAGCTCGCGACTCCGCGCAGCGGAACGCCGATGCGCCCCATGTGTAAAGACAGCGCGCCGCCCATGCAGTAGCCCATCGCCCCGATTCGGGCCGGATCGACGAGCGGATGGGATCGCAGTTGCTCGTAGGCTGCCGTGAGACGCTCACCGAGGGCATTCAGATCTGCAAACGCTGCGCCCATCAGCTGCCCCGCCTCAGCGGAATCGGCCGCCTCTTTCCCTTCGCCGTAGACGTCGGTGGCCAGCGCTACGAAACCGAGGTCAGCCAGTTCACGGGCGCGACGCCGCAGATAGTCGTTAAGGCCCCACCACTCGGGCAACACCAGCAGACCGGGCCGTGGACCGGCTTGAGTCGGATCGAAGGCAAGGTAGCTCGAAAGCTCTACTCCACCGGCGCGGTATCGGAGAACTTCAGTCTGGGCAGTGCTGGGCATCGGGACATCCGGTGTCGTTGGAGGAGGCGCACTTTAGGAAGCCACCTCGGCCCGCGCAAGCCCCCTATGTCATCGGCCTCGCAGAGCGGCCGACATCCGTACGAATTTTCTGCGATAAAGCTCATGCCATGATAATGAGTCATCATGGCCCAATACCCTGACACCGTACCCGCAGCGATGCGACGCATCCGCAGTTTTGTTCTGCGTGCCGGGCGGATCACGGATGCCCAGAGCCGGGCGCTGGAATCGGAATGGCCACGATTCGGGATTGATCTGCCTGAACAATCGAGTGCGAAGATACCGCTGGACTTGGATCAACGGTTCGGCCGTCGCGCTCCGCGCACGCTCGAGATCGGCTTCGGAAATGGCGACAACCTGTTAGCCCTGGCCGCACGTCATCCCGAGCGCGACTATCTTGGAATCGAGGTCCATCGCGCGGGCGTGGGTCATTTGTTGATCGAAGCTGCCCGGGCCTCGCTTGGAAACCTACGGGTGATCTGTCACGACGCTGTCGAGGTGCTTGATCAATACCTCGCGCCACAGTCGCTCGACGAGATCCTCATCTTATTTCCAGATCCTTGGCACAAGAAGCGCCATCACAAGCGTCGACTCGTACAGCCCGTCTTTGTCGAGTTGCTAGCGTCACGATTGACTCCTGGTGGCCAGCTGCAGCTTGCCACCGACTGGCAGCCCTATGCCGAGCAGATGCTCGAGGTCGTCAGTGCGAGCGCTGCATTTCGAAATCGTTCGAGCTCGACGGACGGTTTTATGCCCCGTCCGGTCTGGCGCGCACTGACCCGTTTCGAGCGCCGCGGGCAGCGACTGGGCCATGGCGTCTGGGATTTATCTTTTGAGCGAGTGGATTCGCGTTAGAGCGTGATACCGAAGCTTGCGCGGATGCCGTCGACTATGAACTGTACCGCAAGCGCTCCGAGCACCACGCCGAGCAGTCGATTGGCTACGTTGGTTCCCGTGGCGCCAAGTACGCGCATCAGCGGGCCTGCGGCCAACATCATGCCGAGCGAGATGAGCAGCACGAGCAAAGCAGCTGCGAGCAGCCCCGCAAACATCACCGGCTGCTGGGTAACGGATACCGGACCAAACCACAGCAGGATAGTGGTGAGCGCACCAGGCCCGGACATGAATGGGAACGCCAGCGGAAACACGGCGATGTCGGCACGGCGCCGGCTCTCGGCCTGCTCGTCAGTCGATGTGCGAGTGCCCGACTCGCGCGCGAAGACCATCTCGAGTGCCACCAGAAACAACAGCAGCCCGCCAAAAATACGAAACGAGTCGATGCTGATGCCCATGGCATCGAGAAAGGCCGCGCCACTCAGCGCAAAGCCGACGATGATGAAGGTCGCGACGATCACCGACTTGATCGCCATACGACGACGGTACGCCACGTTGGCGCCTTCGGTCAGACTGGCGAATACGGGGACGAGCGAGATCGGCTCGACCACGAGGAAGAACACCACGAAAAACTTAAGAAAAGACTCGATCACTCCGCACGACCTGGAGCATTACGCCCCGCAGTGCCCAACGAGTCTTCGATGAGCCCGCGCCGCATCATGAATAAAAACAGTAGGACACCGGGCAGCGCCGCAATCGTGGTGAGTAGGTAGAAATCAACATAGCCTAGCGACTCTATCAGCGATCCGGCGGTCGTGCCGGTCAGAACGCGACCAATGACGCTGGCACCAGCCGAAATGAGTGCGTACTGCGCCGCAGTAAAGCGAAGATTGCAAAGCGCGGAGAAGTACGCCACCACGACTACTCCACCGTAGCCACTGGCAAAATTTTCGAAGCCGATTGCGCCGGCAAGACCCAGATTGCTATGTCCGGCGGCAGCAAGGGCTGCAAAAGATAAATTGGAAATCGCCATCAAGATGAGAGCAAGTAATACAGAGCGTCGCAGACCCCAACGC
The DNA here is from genome assembly GCA_049425405.1 of Steroidobacteraceae bacterium. Taxonomy (GTDB): domain Bacteria; phylum Pseudomonadota; class Gammaproteobacteria; order Steroidobacterales; family Steroidobacteraceae; genus UBA964. The sequence continues at coordinate 309,211 of JBMSXG010000001.1, read as the reverse complement.
TCGAAGAGAAGCCCGCCGGCGAAGATGCCGATGAGGAACGCCCAGAAGCCGACACCGACGTCATATATGGCGATCTCGTCGTTGGTATAGCCAAGATCATCGAACAGCAGACGGAAGGTGAGATTAGCCAGGGTGTCGCCCACCTTGTGCACGAGCACGAACGCAAGCACGAGCATTGCACCCGGTCGCTGCAAAAACTCACGGAACGGACCTTCGATGGCGCGCCATGCTCCGGCGAGGCCATGACGTTCGGCGGTCACGCTGCGACGCGGTGGCTCGCCGACGATCAATGCGGTCAGCATCGCAGGTAATGCAAAAGTTGCGCAGACGAGATAAGCGGTGGTCCAGCCTGCGCGTGCCGCCACCAACAGCGCGAGTGCGCCGGCTGCAGCCGAGCCGATGCGCCAACCGTACTGCGACATTCCTGCGCCAACTCCCAGCTGATGCGGCTGCAGCGTTTCGATGCGATAGGCGTCGATGACAATATCGTATGTGGCACCTGCGATACCGAGCAGCACGGCAGCGATGATCGTGGCCTGCAGACTTGCTGCCGGGTCGACTAGCGCGAGATTTGCCGTGGCGGCGATGACCAGCACTCCGGCCAGTAGCAGCCACGAGACACGCTGACCGAGTCGACCGAGCAAGGGCACGCGCACGCCGTCGACAATCCAGGCCCATAGAGGCTTGAGGTTGTACACAAGAAAAGCCAGAGCGAACGCGGTAATCGCGCGCTTGTCGATTCCATCTTGCGCGAGGCGCGTGGTGAGAGTCGCGCCAATCATCGCGTAGGGAAATCCAGACGAGATACCGACGAAGAAGGCCGCCAGTGATTCGCGCGCGAGATAAGGCTTAATCATAGTGCGTAGTCGATCACGAGCGGTGCGTGATCTGAAAATCGGCTCGACTTATGGATGTGCACGGATTTAGCAGCCCCGGCGAGATCGCGACTGACGATCTGATAGTCGATGCGCCATCCCACATTCTTTGCCCAAGCCTGACCGCGATTGGACCACCACGTGTACTGATCGGGCTGATCATTCACTTCACGAAAGGCGTCGATGTAGCCTGCGGGACCCAACAGTTCATCCATCCATGCCCGCTCTTCCGGCAGGAAGCCGGAGTTTTTTTGGTTGGACTTCCAGTTTTTGAGATCGATCGGTTGATGCGCGATGTTCCAATCGCCACACAGAATGTATTCGCGGCGACGGCGCCGCAGAGCACGCAAGTGCGGCATGAATGCATCGAGGAAGCGAAATTTCGAAGCCTGCCGCTCAGGTCCGGCGGACCCCGACGGCAGATAAAGCGAAACGATGGCAACCTCGCGAAAACGCACCTCGAGATACCGGCCCTCGCGATCGAATTCAGCGATCCCGAAGCCTCGTACGACTTCATCGGGCTCTTCGCGCGAATAGAGCGCGGTGCCGGAATATCCGGGTCGCTCGGCGTCGTAGAAAAACCGGTGGTATCCGGGCAGCTCGACATCATGGCCGGCGAGCTGGGACTCATGCGCCTTCGTCTCCTGCAGGCAGACGACATCGGCTTCCTGACCCCGCAGCCACGCGAATGCGCCCTTGGATGCGGCCGACCGGATCCCGTTGAGGTTCAGGGTGATGACGCGCATCGCGATATGATAGCCAGATGCAGCCCCACCAACGCAGATTCATCGATCTCGCCCTTGCCCGCTCCGCGCTACGTTTCGGACGCTTTACGCTCAAGTCCGGGCGGGAGAGCCCCTACTTCTTCAATGCCGGCCTGTTTAATGATGGCGAGGCGCTCGCCCTGCTCGGCGAGAGCTACGCAGCTGCGCTGCAGGGCTCGGGTCTCGCGTACGACATGTTGTTCGGTCCGGCCTACAAAGGGATCCCGCTGGTCTCGAGCACGGCCGTGTCGCTCGCGAGGGATCATCGACGTAACGTGCCTTGGGCGTTCAATCGCAAGGAAGCCAAGACCCATGGCGAGGGCGGTCAAATCGTCGGTACCCCCCTCTCGGGTCGTGTCGTGATCGTCGATGACGTCATCACGGCTGGCACGGCGGTGCGTGAGTCTGTCGAACTGATTCGCGCTGCAGGTGCCGAGCCGGTTGCCGTGTTACTCGCGCTCGACCGGCAGGAGCGTGGCCAAGGCGAGCGCTCGGCCGTACAGGAAGTCGAAGCGGAGTTCGGCTTACGCTGCATCAGTCTTATCACGCTTGCCGAGCTCATCGAGCTGCTCGCCTCACCGGATAGCGCCTCGGGTCTACCGGTGGAACAACTCGAGGCCCTGCGTACCTACCGTGCTCAATACGGAATTCACTCCTCATGAATCTCAAAGATTCCAACCTGCTGCGACAGCAAGGCTTCATCGACGGTCGTTGGCGAGACGCTGCCGACGGTCGCCGTATCACCATCTTGAATCCGGCGAACGGTGTCCCCGTCGGGGCCGTACCGGTGATGGGCGCCGAAGACACGCGTGCGGCGATCGAGGCGGCAGCACTAGCGCTGCCCGCCTGGTCGAAGCGCACGGCAAAGGATCGGGCGGGCATTCTGCGTCGCTTCGCAGAATTGATGATAGCCAACGCAGATGATCTCGCCGTGATCATGACCAGCGAGCAGGGGAAACCTCTGGCCGAGGCGCGCGGAGAAATCACTTACGCCGCCTCGTTCATCGAGTGGTTTGCCGAAGAGGGCAAACGCGTTTACGGCGATGTGATTCCAACTTTTCGTGCAGATGCACGCCTGCTCGTGTTGCGTCAACCGGTCGGCGTCGCAGCCGCGATTACACCGTGGAATTTCCCGGCAGCGATGATTACCCGCAAGCTGGGGCCTGCACTCGCCGCCGGCTGCAGCTTCGTCTGCAAACCGGCTCCGCAAACGCCCTTCTCGGCTCTTGCGCTCGCTGAGCTCGCCCAACGGGCTGGTTTGCCCGATGGCATTTTCAATGTGGTGACCGGCGACGCTGAAGCCATCGGCGGAGAGCTCACCCGCAACCCGCTCGTGCGCAAGCTCAGCTTTACCGGATCGACGGCGGTCGGCAAGAAGCTGATTGCACAATGTGCCGATACCGTGAAGAAGGTGTCGATGGAGCTCGGTGGCAATGCGCCATTCATCGTGTTCGATGACGCCGATGTCGATGCAGCCGTCCAGGGTGCCATGGCGAGCAAATACCGCAACACCGGCCAAACCTGTGTGTGTGCCAACCGGCTGTACGTGCAGTCCGGAATCTACGAGAGGTTTGCGAAGAAACTCGTCGAGGCAGTCGCGACGCTGCGCGTCGGAGACGGGCTTGCCGGGCCTACCGATCAGGGTCCGTTGATCGATACACGCGCGCTCGCGAAAGTGCAGTCGCATGTGGACGATGCCGTCTCGAAAGGTGCGCGCATCGCGTGCGGCGGCAAGCCGCACGCCCTTGGCGGCACGTTCTATGAGCCGACAGTGTTGCTCGATGTCACGCCGGCGATGCGTGTCGCCCGTGAGGAGACGTTCGGGCCGGTAGCGCCGCTGTTTCGCTTCGAGCAGGAAGCGGAGGCGATTCGCATGGCGAACGACACCGAGTTTGGCTTAGCAGCGTATTTCTTCACTCGCGATCTGGCCCGCAGCTGGCGCGTACAAGAGGCGCTCGAGTATGGTTTGGTGGGCGTGAACACCGGCCTGATCTCTACGGAAGTGGCGCCGTTTGGTGGCGTGAAGGAATCTGGGCTCGGCCGTGAAGGGTCACGTTACGGTATCGACGAGTACACCGAAATGAAGTACGTCTGCGTCGGCGGCCTCGAGGCGTGACCGATCGCAAGATCATGCCTCTGCTGGCGGCCTGTAGCGCGCTCGGACCGATCTCCACTCTGGTGCTGATACCGGCGCTGCCGGCGATCCGAGCGGAATTCGATGCCAGTACGGCAGCAGCCCAGGCGGTGGTCAGCGTATTTCTGCTGACCTTTGCCATCGGTATTCCGCTCGCCGGGCCACTGTCAGATCGCTATGGACGTCGCCCGCTGGTGATCGGCGGCCTCGTGTGCTTTTTGTTCGGCGCACTGCTGGCCGCCTATGCCCCGACACTCGAGTGGTTAGTGCTGGGACGTGCCATTCAAGCAGCCGGTGCCGCCGCTAACACCACGGTAGCCCGGGCCATTCTCGGTGATCTCTTTCAGGACTGGCGTCTGGCACGCGCGCTCGCGCAGCTGACGTTGGTGATGATGATTGGCACCTCGGTATCACCCTACCTCGGCGGACTGATGACCGAGTCCCTCGGCTGGCATTCGCCGTTCGTGCTGCTGTCGGGTCTCGCACTACTCTGCCTGGGCTTCGCATTGCGCACCTTGCCGGAAACCCGAGTGGCACATCCGGGCACGCGCTCGCTGGCAGACGTGGGCCGAGCCTCACTCGATGTACTTCGCAACCGCGCGTTCGTGGGCTGCGCGATCGACGCGGGCGTCATCTATGCCCTCTATCTCGGATTCATCGCCGTCGCGCCATACATTTTGAGCGACATGCTTGGTACGCCCGCCGAGGACTTTGGTCTCTACGTGCTGTTTCTGTCTACTGGTTACTTCTTTGGCAATCTGATCGTCTCGCGACTCAGCGGACATGCGGCGCTCGAGCGTGTATCGCGCTTCGGTATCGTGCTACAGGCGGCCTCAGCCTGCGTTGCATTAGCGCTGGTCTGGGCAGGCTACACGCATCCGTTGTTTTGGTTCGGACCGATGTTGCCGCTCGCTTTTGCACAGGGTCTCGCCCTGCCGCACATCACGGCGACCGCCGTTAGATTATCGCCAGCATACGCGGGCGTGGCTTCCGGATTGATTGGCTTCGCACAACAAGCGATGGCAGCTCTCGCAGTTCAGGCCACCGGCTTCATGCCGACCGACACCCCGTTGCCCGTCATCGCTTTCTGTGCCGTACTCTCGCTCGTCTCTCTGGTCGCGATGTTTCTGCTCGATCGAGCTATTCGTAACCAAGGCTCCCTTTCATGATCGACTTCGAGGTCACCCCATGTCGCGATTACTTGCACTCTGGCTTGGCTTGCTCCCCGCATTCGCCATGACGGCGACCGTCACCCCGCCCATCGCGGAGCAGCGCTCTCATGTCGTCGACTCGCCCTTCGGCGGGCGAGCTGATCCTTATTATTGGTTACGCGACGACACTCGCAAAAATCCGGCCATGCTGGCGTATCTCGAGGCTGAGAATAGCTATCTGGCCGCCATGATGGCGCCTCATCGGGCGCTCGAGCAGCGTCTGTATGACGAGATCGTCGGGCGTCTGAAACAAGATGATGCCAGCGTCCCACAGCGCAAACACGGCTACTGGTATTACTCGCGCTACGAGACGGGCAAGCAGTACCCGATCTTCGCGCGGCGCCGCGGGACGCTATCGGCGCCCGAGGAGGTTCTGATCGATGGTAATGAGCGTGCTCAGGGAAACGACTTCTATGCGCTTGCAGCGCTCGAGGTCTCACCGGACGGTCGCTGGGCCGCCATCGCCGAGGATACGGTCGGGCGACGCCAATACACGCTACGTATCAAAGATCTGTCCACCGGCGCATTCTTAGCGCAGTCGATCCAGAACGCCGAGCCCGATCTCGTGTGGGCAAATGACAATGCGACCCTGCTGTATATCAGCAAGGATCCACAGACGCTGCTCGGTAATCGGGTGTGGCGACATCGACGCGGGACGGATCCGTCCACCGACGTTCTGCTGTACGAACAGGAAGACGATAGCTTCTATATGGGGCTCGAACGATCGAAGTCCGATCGGCAGCTCTACATCGTCTCGCAGAGCACCGTCTCGTCGGAATATCTTCTCGCCGATGCCGACGATCCGACGCTGACGTTCCGAGTGGTGATCCCACGCGAGCGCGATCACGAGTATCAACTGGAAGACCGGGGAGATCGCTTCGTAATCCGAACCAACTGGCAGGCACGCAACTTCCGTATCGTCGAGGTTCCGCAGTCGCAGGTCACGGATCGCAACGCGTGGCGTGATGTGGTGGCGCACCGACCAGAAGCCTTTATCGGTGGGTTCGAGGTCTTTACGAAACATCTAGCGGTCTCGGAGCGCTCTGGTGGTTTACAGAAGCTGCGAATTCGCTCATGGGACGGATCACGTAACTTTCTGATGGATGCCGCAGATCCTGCGTACACCATGACGCTCGGCAATAACACCGAAGTGGACACCACTTTGCTGCGCTATGTGTACACCTCGCCGACTACACCAGCCACCACCTACGATTTCGATATGGCGAGTGGCGAACGCCGCGAACTGAAGCGTGAGCCCGTGCTTGGCGGATTTGATTCAGCCCAGTACGTCACAGAGTTCCGCTTTGCGACGGCACGTGATGGCACGGCAATTCCTGTCACGCTGCTTTATCGGCGCGGAACTCCGCTTGATGGCACGGCACCGGTCTACCAGTACGCCTACGGAGCCTACGGTCTATCGACCGAACCCAACTTCCGGTCACCCATTCTGTCGCTGGTCGATCGCGGCTTTGTTTATGCCATTGCTCACATCCGCGGCGGCCAGGAGATGGGGCGACAGTGGTACGAAGACGGCAGGATGATGAAGAAAGCCAACACCTTTACTGACTTCATTGACGTTACCCGCTATCTCGTCACCCAAAAAATTGCAGATCCGTCGCGAGTGTTCGCGATGGGTGGCAGTGCCGGCGGACTGCTGATGGGTGCCATCGCGAATCTCGCCCCGCGAGAATATCGCGGGATCATTGCTCATGTGCCGTTCGTTGATGTGGTCACCACGATGCTCGATGAAAGCATTCCGCTCACTACCAACGAATTTGACGAGTGGGGCAACCCGGCGACGAGCCGCGAGGTTTACGATTACCTGCTCGCCTATTCCCCCTACGATCAAGTGAGACGACAACCCTACCCCGCCATGCTCGTCACCAGCGGCTTGTGGGACAGCCAAGTTCAATACTGGGAGCCGACGAAGTGGGTGGCCAAGCTTCGCGCATCCAAAACCGACTCTCAGCCGCTGTTGCTACGTACTAACATGGAGGCGGGTCATGGCGGTAAATCGGGACGCTTCGAGCGCTTCCGCGAGATCGCCGAGGAATACGCATTCGTGCTGTGGCAGGCCGGACTGTCTGACTCAGGAATATGAAACCCTTCGATCATCCGGCGCATGGCGGTACCGAACGTCTCGGTGTACTGCTCGTCAACTCAGGTACGCCAGACTCGACCTCGATAGCCGATGTCCGCCGTTTCCTCGCCGGCCTGCTCGGCGATCCGCGTGTCGTCGAGCTGCCACGATGGCTGTGGCTGCCGCTGCTACACGGCGTCATTCTGCGAACACGTCCGTTCCGTAGTGCGCGCAAATACCGGCAGATCTGGACGCCGGCCGGTTCACCGCTATTGCTGTACACCGCGGAGCTGCGCTCGAAGCTGCAGCGGGAGCTCGGTCGCCGAGTACTCGCGCCGATCGCCGTCGAGGCTGGGATGCTGTATTCCAGTCCGAGCGTAGCGAGCGCTCTTGAGCGGCTGCGTGATTCGGGGGCGCGTCGTATTCTGGTCGTGCCGATGTTTCCGCAGTACTCGGGCGTCGCTACCGGTGCGGTTTTCGATCAGGTCGCAGACGTGATGCGCGGCTGGCGCTGGATCCCGGAGCTGCGCTTTATCTCGGAGTACCACGACTATCCGGCTTATCTTGCAGCGTTGCGAGAACGAATCCTCAATCACTGGCGGATGGCGGGACGTACCGAACATGTCGTTATCGCGTTTCATGGGATCCCAGAAAAATATTTTGCTAAGGGCGATCCTTATTTCTGCAAATGCCACAAGACGGCACGCCTGCTCGCCGATGAGCTAGGGCTCACCGAGCAACAATGGACACTATCTTTCCAATCACGCTTCGGACCCGGCCGCTGGCTCAAGCCCTACACGGACGAAGTGCTCGAGTTGCTGCCTGCCAAAGGGGTTCGCGAGGTGACAGTCGTGAGCCCGGGCTTCGCGGTCGACTGTTTAGAGACCCTTGAGGAAATTGCCCTCGAGGGACGAAACACTTTTCTCGAAGCCGGAGGCCTGCGCTTCGAGTACGTTCCGGCCCTCAACGCCGATCCGAGCCACGCCTCGATGTTCGCGGATCTGATCGTCGATCACACCAGCGGCTGGATCAGCGGCGCACTGGAGCAGCTCGGTGCGACCACCACGAGCTCGAGGTGAGTCGATGAGCCTGCCGCTCGGGCGATTCCATGAGATCAGCCTCTCGACGCGCTCGCTCGCCCAGTCGCTGCAGTTCTACGAGTCGCTTGGGTTCTCGCGCGGGGAAGTGCTGCCCGTCTGGCCCCACCCCTACGCTGTCGTATCTCGAGACGGACTCACGCTCGGACTACACGAGTATGTATTCCCGTCGCCATCGTTCACCACCGTGCAATCAAATATCGAATCGACGCTCGAGACCTATCGGGAAGTCGGGATGCATATCGCCTTTGCTAAGACGGGGCCGAACTGCTTCAACGAATTCGGCTTCCGCGATCCGGCCGGACACATGATTACGCTACTCGAGCGCGCAACGCACACCATCGCCACCGCTCGGTCGCCAGAGGGACTCGGGGTACTCAGTCTGCCCTCAGTCGATCCTGAAATCAGCGAACGCTTCTGGCAGATCCTCGGCGGTGCCGACGACGGGTCTGGATTCTGCGCTGCCGGCCTACCACTCGCATTTCACTCGCCGGATGAGGAACCGGCACCGATGCTGGTGATCCGAGATTCTGCCATCTCCGAAATCACCCGCCTCGAGTCACCCGAAGGCCTGGTACTGCGTATTCGTGCGTGAACGCTAGACCTTGAGCCTCAAGCGACGAGCCGCCGTCGTACTCCCGAGACGAGACGCGCGAGAGCACGGGGCGATTGCTTGAGAAATAGCGAGGGCTCGACGAGCTCCAGTTCCATCACCACCGGATGGCCATCCCTGCCCGGCGCAACATCGACCCGAGCGTAAAGCAGCATCGAGCGCCATGGCGCCAGAGCAGCCTCGCCTAGAGTCCGCTCGGCGTCTGAGATCGGCAGGGCCTCGGATACCTGCTCGACGTCCGCCGCGAAACGCGGCGACTTACGCACTGCGTGGGTGAACTCGCCGTCGATCCAAACCAACGCGCGCTCACCGTGTGATTCCACCGCCGACAAATACGGCTGGATCAGCATGTCGCGCTCGCTAACGAGTCGCTCCCACAATGACGACGCCTCGGCAGAATCCGATGTCACACGGTGAGTCTCGAATGATCCCGCACCGACGGCCGGTTTGATGACGAGCTGCGTCGCCTCGAGCGGCCTTGCCAGATCTCTGAACGGTCTTCGATCGCCCCGCTCGACCAGCATCGTCGGAACGATCGATACGCCGCGGCTAGCGAGCAGCAGCAGATATCGTTTGTGCAGGTTCTCGCGCATCACGACGGCCGGGTTCCACAGCGGCGCCGTGCGCCCGACGTGTTTGATCCAGTCACGGAACGCATCGAGTCGGTGGATGTAGTCCCATGTAGAGCGGACCAGCGTTGGGACTGCACCCGTCCATGCCGCAGGATCATCCCACGCGCACATGACCGGCTCGATGCCAGCGGCGCTTAACGCGTCGTTCAACAGCGACTCATCGACGTCCGGCTCCGGAAGCGGACGACAGGTCGCGATGCGTAAGCGCATCAGCGCGGTCCGGCAGCGGCCTGCTTTTCGCGACGTAGCAAATAGAGGCCGAAGAGCATGATCGCCACATTGACGACGCCGACTAGGAAAAACGGCGTACCTTTGCCAACGACATCGTAAAGCCAGCCCCCCACCGAGGTGGTGAAGAGGATGCCGCAGGACGCGAAGACGCCCGCGAGACCGAACACGGCACCACGAACATCTTGCGGCGCCTCCTGCCCGAGCACGGTCTGACTGGCGATGATCGCGCAGATCTGACCCATGCCGAGCAGGATGGCGACCCAGGTGATCCAGTAACTCTGCGGGTCGCCCACAAAGCCGCCGGCGATGTAACCGATACCGGCCACCAACATCGCCACGACACCGGCGGTGATACGGTTCATCTTGTCGAGCATAAGACCAAAGAAAATGGCAAATACCAATGCGGAGGTATTGGCGATGACGTAGGGCCGCGTCGCCGCAGACACCGCCTCGGCTACGGTCTGACCGTTGGCGATGGCCGTTTGCTGAAGTCGTGCGCTGAAGAATGTGCCGATGACAATGCGATCGGCGAACGAGATGAACTGCAGCATGTACGCAAACCAGATTCGCGGATTGGCGCGCGCGGCCGTCACCCCGGTCTGCAACAACACGCGCAGCGGCTCGCGTTCTCCGATATCGCTTGGTGTCCCTCGCTTGAGCCCGAGCCAGCAGGCGAACGCTGTGATCAAACACAGCGCAGCAGCAATCCCTAACGTGACGCGTCCCGCCATGATCGCATCCATACCGCCCTCAGCGAGCCGCTGGGGAACGCGTCCGAGCACGAGCACGGCGAGCGTGGCGCCGAGCCCCTGGCAAAAGCCTGTAAGACCGACGAACAGCCCGCGCGACTCTTCCTTGGGCGTGTCGGCGAGCACCGTCGCGAGCATGCAACCGACTGCGGCCACACCGACCGAAAAGAACAATGCGCAGGCGAGCAGCTGCGGCAGAGTCCGTGCCAGCGGATAGAGAAAGAACCCGGCAGCGAGCCACAGGAAGCCAAGCGCATACACCGGCCGACGGCCGATCTTGTCCGACAGTGCACCGAACGGCGCAACCAGCAGCAAGGAGATGATTTCGTTGCTGAAACCGAGCAGCCCCAGCACCCGTCCCTGCTCGTCCTGCGGCACCTTAAGGTTGGCGTTGAGCAGATACGGCTGAATGAAGCTGACGAAGGCCAGCATGCCGATGGTGATAAACGCCGCGAAGAGGTACGTCCGCGCATTCCAGCGCGTGTATCCGGGCGCGAGCCTGACGGGCCCCAGCTTGAGATCGTTGTCGGTCATCGGCGCCTCCCTGCGGGCATCGTAACAGACAGTCTTAGCGCGTGAAGCGACTCACTACGACGACGGCGAGCATCGATAGTAAAAACCCGGGTAGTAGTTCGTAGAGCGCAAAAACCCCCTCGAGTGCTGCACCCTGCTTCCAGAGGATGACCGTGAGACCACCGACGAGAATGCCAGCGAGCGCTCCTGCTCTTGTCATGCCCTTCCAGTAAAGCGAGAGGATGATCGGCGGACCAAAGGCGGCACCAAACCCCGCCCAGGCCCAGGCCACGAGCTCTAGAACTTTGCTGTCGGGATCGAGTGCGAGCACAAAGGCCAGCGCTGCGATCACGAGCACGGCGATTCTGCCGGCCCACAGCAACTCGCCGGCCGTCGCGGTCGGGCGCCACAGGCTGCCATAGAAATCTTTGGCGCAGGCTGATGAAGCCACCAGTAGCTGAGCGGACGCGGTACTCATGATGGCCGCCATCACGCCCGCGAGGCACAGACCCGCCAGTGTCGCGGGCAGAAGTGTCGTTGCCATGATGATGAACACCTTCTCGGTGTCCGTACCGGTGAGCGTCTGCGGCAACACCAGGCGACCTGATAATCCTACCAACACCGCCGCTGCCAGCACGATGATCACCCAGCCCATGGCAACACGCCGAGCCACCACAAGGTGTGCCGACGACTTGGCTGCCATGAAGCGCGCCAGAATGTGCGGCTGCCCTGCATAACCAAGCCCCCACGCGAGCAGCGAGACGATGCCGATGACGCCGAGCGTCTCTCCCTCGTCGGCGATGAACGGATCAAGCAGCTGTCCATCGAGCGCAGCTAATCGTCCAATCATCGTCTCGAACCCCCCGGACAAAGAAATTCCGAGCACGGCGACGATGACGAGAGCAAAGAACATCAGTGAGCCTTGCAGCACGTCGGACCAACTGACTGCGAGGAACCCGCCGAGAAAGGTGTAGATCAGCATTACCGCCGTACCCCACAGCATCGCTTCGACATACGGCAGGCCAAAGAGCGCCTCAAACAGCCGACCGGCGGCCACGAACCCCGAGCTCGTGTAAAACACGAAAAACACCAAGATCAAGGCGGCAGAGACCGTCCGCAAGGCACGGCTGCGATCATCGAAACGCCGCTCGAAATAATCTGGCAGCGTAAGCGAGTCTCCCAGCTGTTCGGTCGCCTCGCGCAAGGGACCCGCGATCCAGCGCCAGTTCATCCATGTGCCGACCACCAGCCCGAGCAGCAACCAGATCGAGTCGAACCCAGAGGCATATGCGAGCCCGGGCAGCCCCATCAGTAGCCAGCCACTCATGTCGGTCGCCTGAGCGCTGAGCGCGGTCACCCAACTCCCGAGACGTCGCCCGCCGAGGATGAAATCCCCGAGCGTGCGGGTGCGATACCACGCCAACGCCCCGAGTCCGAGACAGACCCCCATGTAGAGGACCATCGTGACGATCGTGATGAGATCCGCACCCATGAAACACCCCCTCGTGCGAGTGTAGCCCAGCCGTCTCGATGCCATCGACCGTCGTCGAATTGGCGATGCTAGAATCGCGCCCCCGCAACGACCAACCGTCTGGCCCCGCCCAGGAAAGCCGTCATGGATGACATTCTGCTACTCCCGTTGGCCATGTATTGGTGGGCGTATACCGCCTTCATCGCCGGGCTGCTCGCCATTCTCGCCTTCGATCTCGGCGTCTTCAGCCGATCGGCATCGGTTCCGACGCTGAAGCAAGCCTCGATACGTAGCGTGATCTTCATTCTGCTCGCGTTGGCATTTAATTACGGTCTGTATTTATTTCTGCTTCAGGAACTGCCGCAACGAGCGGATCTTGCGGGACTCGATCACGCGATGCTCGCGAAAAATACGGCGCTCGAGTTCCTCGCGGGCTATGTCGTCGAATACGCTCTTGCCATCGATAACGTTTTCGTATTCGTCGCCGTGTTTTCGTATTTTGCGGTACCGCCGCAGTATCAACAGAAGGTGCTCTTCTACGGCATCCTCGGCGCGATCCTCTTCCGCGGACTGTTCATCTCGCTCGGCTCGGTACTGATGCAGTACGAATGGGTCGTCATCATCTTCGGCATCTTCCTGCTCGCTACGGGTCTGAAGATTTTGTTTCTCCCCGAAAAGCCCATCGACCCGTCAAAAAACCCCGTGATCCTCAGCATCAAGAAACTTTTCCCCGTGACGCCGGCATTTCACGGAGATAAGTTCTGGGTCGAAATCGATGGCAAGACGTGGGTAACGCCACTGTTCGTGACGCTCGTCTTCATCGAGTTTAGTGACATCATCTTCGCCATCGACTCGGTGCCGGCGATCTTTGCGCTGACCAATGAACCTTTCGTGGTGTTCACGTCGAACATTTTTGCCATCATCGGACTGCGGTCTTTGTTTTTCGTACTGCAAAGCATGGTGCAGGCCTTCTTGTTCCTCAAATATGGTCTCGGTGTGATCCTGCTGTTCGTCGGACTCAAGATGGTGTGGCTGAATCACGCCTTCGGTGGCAAGTTTCCGATCAGCTGGTCACTCGGCATCATCGGCGCAATCCTCGCCGTATCGATCTTGGTATCGATCGCCTGGAACAAGGTTAAGCCGCAAGAATGATAGTCGCAGCGACTATTTGGCAAACAGGCGTGCCGGATCCTTAAACGCTTTGAACTCGAGAGCATTGCCCGACGGGTCATAAAGAAAAAACGTCGCTTGTTCTCCGATCTGCCCGGCGAAGCGGATACCGGGCTCGATCACGAAGTGCACGCCCGCATCGGTCAGTCGCTGCGAGAGTCTTTGCCAAGCTCCCCACTCCAGCACGACGCCGAAATGGGGTACGGGAACCTCTTTGCCATCCACCTGATTATGGTGTGCGGCGGTTGCGGCCTGACGCGAGGGATCAAGATGGGCCACAAGCTGGTGACCAAAGAAATCGAAGTCTACCCATTCGCGATCTGAGCGCCCCTCCGCACAGCCGAACAAATTGCCATAAAACGCACGCGCAGCAGATAAATCGTGAACCGGAATGGCAAGATGAAACGGATTCATTGGGCGCGACGATCAAGCAGCTTGGGTAGAAGGCGCTGGAAGGTCTGGGGCATGAGTCGCTTCAGGCGCCACAGGAAGGCATAGCGGCCTGGATAGACGAAATGGCTACGACCACGTGATGCGGCGAGCAGCATGCGCTCGGCGACCTCGGTGGCGCTGACGCTAGATCGCTCTACCAGAGGTCGTGCGGCGTTAAGTGTCTTAGCAGACCCACGTGCCGATTCCATGAGGCGAGTCTTGAAGAAGCCTGGCATGGCGGCGACGACTTGCACGCCGTAGGCCGCGTATTCCTGCATCAGCGATTCGCTGAGCGCGACGACCGCAGCCTTGGACGCGTTGTACGCCGACATGTGCGTACCGGTGCAGAAACTTGCGGCGCTCGCGATGTTGATGATGAGACCGCCCTGCCCACGGGCCATGTGGCGGACCACCGCGCGACAGGCCTGTGCTACGCCATGAACATTGATGTCGAACACCCAGTCCCACTCTTCGGTCGTGCTCTCGTGGAACGGGCCGGCGTGGGCAACGCCGGCGCAGTGGATGGCGAGATCGATGCCGCCCGCATTAGCGACGGCGGCATCAACGATACGCTGCATCGCCTGCGGATCACGGACGTCGGCTGCCACGGCAGCGACTCGCGCGCCGTCACGACCGAGACTCTGCGCGATCAGATCGAGTCGTGCGGCATCGACATCGGTCAGGAACAATTGCCATCCTTCGCGTGCGAGGATTTCGGCGCAAGCCAGGCCGAGCCCACTCGCAGCGCCGGTGATGAACGCTCGTCGCGCGGGGAAGCGTTGGGAGAGATTGTGAGCGGCGGCCGTCATGAAGGGAGAATACAACGTTACGGCGTCGGGGTGCTCGCCGAGCCGGACTGTCGCCATCGACGGCGTAGCGCATCGGCCTGCAGGCGGATGGCGTCACGTGCAGCGGCGTCGAGTCGGGCGAGATTACGCAACTGCAGACCGAGTCGTGGATTACCAGCGAGTTGCTGCTCATGACGCTGCAGGAAATCCCAATAGAGCGTGGTGTAGGGACAAGCTCGATCGCCGCTGGCCTGTGCGGGTGAGTAGCGGCAGTTGGCGCAGTAGTTGCTCATACGCTCGATGTATTTTCCTGTGGCGACGTACGGCTTAGAAGCCATCACGCCCCCGTCGGCGTATTGCGACATACCCAGCGTGTTAGGCAACTCCACCCACTCGATGGCATCGACATATACCGCGAGATACCACTCGTGTACCGCCTTAGGTCGAACTCCAAGCAATAGCGCAAAGAGACCCGTCACCATCAGTCGTTGGATGTGATGGGCGTAGCCGAGCTCTAAGGTCTGACGGATCGTCTCGCGCAGGCAAGCCATGTCGGTATCGCCCGTCCAAAAGAATTCCGGCAGCGGATCGTTCGCCCCCAGCGTATTGCGCTCGAGGTAGTCGGGCATCGACATCCAGTAGATGCCGCGAACATACTCGCGCCAACCGAGAATCTGGCGGATGAAACCCTCGACGGCCGGCAGCGGTGCCTGGCCGCCTCGGTACGCGGTCTCGGCTGCGCCGATCACCTCGCGAGGATCCAGCAGTTTTAAGTTGAGCGCTGCCGATAGTCGCGAGTGAAACAACCACGGCTCACCCCGCCACATAGCGTCCTGGTGATCACCGAAAAACGGCAGGCGCGACCGGATGAAGTCGTCCAGCGCCTCTAAAGCCTCGGTCCGGGTCACGGGCCAATCGAATGCTGCGCTGCTGCCCGGATGGTGTGCGAAATACCGATCGACGTCCTGCATGACCGCCTGGGTCGTCGAATCGGCTGTGAATCGCCGCGGGGCCGGCAGTCCAAGCGCCCCCGGGCCCGCTTTGCCAAAGGACTTGCGATTCTCGACGTCGAAATTCCACTCACCACCCTCCGGCGCGCCGTTCTGGTCGAGCAGAATCCCGTATCGACGACGCATCTCGCGATAGAAAAACTCCATGCGCAACTGCTTACGGCCCTCGGCATGGCGGCGAAACTGCGCTTCGCTACAAAGGAAGTGCCGATCTTCACGCTCTTCGAACGGAACACCAAAACCGCGTAATGTCTCGCGTAGCGTCTCGCGAACCGCCCACTCGCCCGGCGCGATGTACACCACACGCTCAGGGCGGTCAGCGACGATCGTGCGCCGTAAGCCGTCTTCAATGCTTTTCAGTTCTGCAGCGAGATCGTAATAGTCGAGGCGCCACCCCTCAGACCGTAGCGCTTGCGCGAAATGTCGCTGAGCCGAAAGGAACATCACCAGCCGGGCGCGGCTGCTCGGTACCCGCTGCAATTCCTCTCGCACCTCGGCCATCCACACCACATCTTGGGACGGGTCGACACCATCGAACGCCGCCGAGCGGCGATCGAGCTGGTCGTGCAAAACGATGATGAGTTGGCGCATGGCCGCGATCATAGATCGGTCGTACCCCCGGTGGAGTCCTTTACCCGGGATCGCGCTCGTGTCAGGTTCAAACCCCCACGCCAGGAGGCCGATATGAGTCGCTATTCCCGCCGGGATTTCCTCGCCTCGACGACCAGCCTATCGGCCGCTGCACTCGCAGCTGCGGATCTGAAGATTGCCGCCGCACAGGCGCAGGGCACCCGCCCTGCCGGACCTCCCGCCATCCCCGCCGGCCCGGCGCCCCGCTGGCAGGTGGGTCCGTTCGAAGACCTGCGCGAGTGGATTGCCGAACTCGACCGACGCGGTCTAGTGCTGCGTGTGCGGGACATCGATCAGGATGCGTATGAAGGTACGGCGCTGATGTACCGTCTGATCGACCGTTTCGGAATGTATTTCGCGCCGACGCTGGTCATGGAGCGGGTGAAGATCGATGGCGTCTGGCATGACGGTCCGATCATCTCCAACCACTTCGGACACTGGGATACAGAGTGCCTGACGTTCGGGATCGAACCGGTCCCGGGCGATCACATCGCCACGTACTACAAGGCGCTCGCGCGGGTCGATGAGTATCTCAAACGTGGTTCGGGCGGCGCTTTCCCGACGGCGCCGTTCACCGTGGTGGAGCGCGAGCAGGCCGCGTGTAAGCAAGTGACATTGACTGGCGATGCGATCGATCTACGGCGATTTGCATTCATTCAGTCGAATCCCGCCGACTCGGCTCGCTACGTCAATACGGGCTCCGTGTTCACCCACGATGCCGAACTCGGCAAGAACTTCGGTACGTATCGCTGCGAGATCAAGGGCCCGCGTCTGCTCGGCGTCAATCCTGAGGAGGGGCAAGGCGCCTGGCAGGCCTTCATGAAGGCTCGCGAGCGCGGCGAAAAATCGGTCAAGGTCTCGATTGCCCTGGGGCAAGATCCGGTGACCTGGGTGGTATCGAGCTCGAAACTGAATCGGGCGAAGGCCGACGAGCTCGAAGTCGTATCGGCTATTCGCGGTCAACCGCTGCGAGTCGTGAAGTCAGACACCAACGATCATCTTGTACCTGCATCAGCAGAAATCGTAATCGAAGGTGAGGTGCCGCTGGATGCGCCGATGCTACCCGAGGGCCCCTTTGGCGAGATGTATGGCTATATGGGTGCGCGCAAGAGCGAGAACTTTTGGATGAACGTCACGCGTATCACTCACCGACGTAATCCATGGATCGTCAATCAATTCACCGGCGTGACGCGCGGCTTTCCCACGGCGCCGCTCGAGCAGATCGCGATGGCCGGGATCAAGCGCTTCCTCCCGAACGTTCGGATGGTGCATTCGCCCGTTGAGGCAACCGGGATGTGCTTCGTAAGCCTGAAGAAGCAGAAACCCGGTGAAGCCTTGGAGATCGGCAAGCGAATCGCGCAGATTGTCGGTATCGCGAAGATCGTCGTCGTCGTCGATGAGGACATCGAAGTACTCGATCGCACGCAAGTCATGCATGCCATGGGTTCGCGCTGGCAGCCTCAGCCCGCCACCGCGATCATCCCAGAGTCTCGCGGTATGCCGCTTGATCCCTCACTCACGAAACGGCCGATGACCTCGAAGATCGTCATCGATGCGACCCGACAATGGCCCGAAGAGGGGGGCCCTACCGTTTATCAAGCCCTCAATCGCAGTGAGCTAGCCCGACTGGCACCTGAATCGTTCGATCGGATCGCCTCACGCTGGACTCGTCTCGTCGGACGCTATCGACCGCCCGGCACATGATTACGCCGATCGACACCGCGCGACTGCGGCTGCGCGAATTCACGGAAGAAGATGCACCGTTCGTTTTGCGATTGCTGAATGAACCGTCGTTCCATGAATTCATCGGCGATCGCGGTGTCCGTACGCTCGAGGATGCGA
This sequence comes from Steroidobacteraceae bacterium, assembly GCA_049425405.1. GTDB lineage: Bacteria > Pseudomonadota > Gammaproteobacteria > Steroidobacterales > Steroidobacteraceae > UBA964. Next base: position 290,969 of record JBMSXG010000001.1, on the reverse strand, counting down.
AGCGTTATCTGCGTGAGGGTCCGATGGCGAGTTATCAGCTCAACGGTCACGGACTAATGCATCTGGCGCTGCGCGTGACCGATCAGCCGATCGGGATGTGCGGGCTCGTACGCCGCGATACCTTGCCTGCCCCGGATATCGGTTTCGCTTTGCTGCCCGAATACTGGAATCAGGGTTACGTGACCGAGGCCGCAGCCGTGACCATCGAGCATGGACGGCAGCATCTGGGTCTACGCGAAGTCTTGGGAATCACCACACCCCGAAACACCCGCTCTATCCGCGTATTGGAGAAATTGGGTCTGCAATTTCGGGAACAGCGCGCACTGACTCCCGAGAGTGCTGAGCTGCGAATTTTCGGTTTGACCCTTGCTGCGCTAGACTGCGCCTCATGATCGAGAAAACCATTGAGCGCCTGCTCTTCGCCTGCCGCTGGTTGCTGGCACCGGTCTACCTTGGCCTGTCACTAGCGCTGATCGCGCTCGGGTACAAATTCTTTCAGGAAGCCTTCCACGTGCTCAGTCATATCGGGAGCATGGCGGAAGACCAGCTCGTACTGGTCGTGCTCACACTGATCGACCTCGTACTCGTCGGCAGCCTGATCGTGATGGTGATGTTCTCGGGTTACGAGAACTTCGTCTCGAAATTGGATGTCGCCCAAGAGGGCGAGAAGCTCGGCTGGCTGGGCAAGCTGGACGCCGGGACACTCAAACTCAAAGTAGCCGCCTCGATCGTGGCGATCTCTTCGATTCACCTACTCAAAGTGTTCATGGATGCGAAGACCATCCCGAACGACAAGATCATGTGGTACGTGATCTTGCACATCACCTTTGTCATTTCGGCACTGCTGCTTGGCGTTCTCGATCGAATTTCATTTTCGGGTCAGCGCTCAGAGAAGTGAGCACGTAGCGCAGCTTGCGCACGGGGATCTCGGACTTCACCACGATTCGATCCTCGCCGGTCACCCACAGATCGTTCATACCGGCGAGCCGATAGCGCTGTGTCGTAAACCGTCCGGCCGGCACATCGACGATCTCCTCACCTAGATACTCCACCTCGAGTGGTACGAGAGTCCCGAGTACGGGCTTGGTGGGATCGCTGCCCGCTTCGATGCTGTACAGCTGGACACGCTGAGCTGACTCGCCCGCCTTGTCATGACTGGCAGTGTGCCAACCGTCGGCTGATACCGGATGAGCGCCGATCGAAAACCTTGCAGGGACCTCGGTCGTCCGCTCGTTGATCCCAGCGGGGCCAGTGCTACGCGCCAGCAATGTATTGCCGTCAATCACGAAGTGCCCTGAGCCCTTTAGCGCGCCACCGTTCCAGTAATTCACAAAGGCCTCGAGCGGACGGAAGTCTGCCGCGACACGCAGCACCACCATGAAGATCGCGCCACGAGCTGCAAGATCCGTCGAGATCGAGACGGTGCGCGAACCGTTCGGATGCACCAGAAGCTCAAAGCGCTCGCTACCGCGCAGCGCTCGATCATCAAAGGTTTCGTTGCGATATTCGCCAACGATGCGATACGTCACGGCTGCATTGGAAGGCCCAGAGTCCGCCGCAATCGCCCAGGGCGCGAACACACCCGTTGTCCACAAAATCGCCAGGAACGCTAACGTCGTATGACGTGCCAAAAGCCGACGACCCCTCATGTTCGCGGCCGCGTTCGTACCCAAGCTGCGAATATCAACAAGACGACATTGGCAGCCGCCATGATGATGAATGGCGCACCCGGCCGCCACTCGTCGAATGCGATACCGCCGATCTTGGAGATGAACAAAATACCGAGTGCGCCAAAGAAACCCACCATGCCGATAATTGAACCGCGAATCGCACCGGGAGCTTCTTGTCCGATGAGCACCTGCGAAGCCAGGATGCCGCTCGCTTGTCCAATACCGAGCATCGCCGCGGCACCGAAAGCCGCCGCTCCCATCGCCGGATCCGTCGTGAGCCCCATCCAGCCGTAGCCGACGATCGAGAGTACCGTGGCAATGATCACCAGCGTCACGCGATCCATCTTATCGGCTAACCAGCCGAACAGCGGTGCCCACAGCATCGCCGAACCCTGCACGATGCCAAACAGTGCGCCTTGACGAGCCGACGCCTCGGCAGCACTGGCACCATCGGCGAGCGCTGCGGTCTGCACCCACAGCGACAGAAACAACGCAACGATCACCAGATCCGCGCGAGCGGCGAACGACGCGGCATAGGCCAGAGCGATGCGCGGCTTGCGTCCGGCCTGTAAGCCCTGTGTCAGCAAGACACGCAACGGCAAACGCTCGGTAAGCTGATCGGGGCGACCAGGCTTCAGGCCGAGCATGATCAGCGCGCTTAGTACGCACACCGCCGACACCGTGAGATAAGCGAAGCGGCCAGCCTCGGTCTCGGTGGCTCCAAAACCTTGATAAAACTGCGGCAAGCGTGTGAGTACCGCAAAAAACAGCAATGCCCCGACGGCATTGAGGAAGAACGATATACCGGTGAGCTTGCCGCGGTCGGCATCGACGGGGTAATCGGCGAGTACCGTGGCGAGCATGCCGCCGAGCGCCGCAACGCCAATTGCAAAGATCAGCCGATAGATCAGCAGCTGTCCGAGATCATCTGCGAACGGATAAGCCGCGTACGCAAGTCCGGTCACGAGAAAACCGACGATGTACACAATGCGTCGACCAACACGATCCGACCAAGCACCGAAGAGCCCGACGAACAGCAACGCGACGATCTCTTGCCAAAACTGCAGATCACCCGAGACGACGCCCCGCTGATCTGCTGGCACGCCGATGTTGACTTCGAGTAGATAGGGCTGCAGCGTCGTCGCATACGTAAAGAGGCCGATGCTGACGAACGCTGCCCACAGGTAGGCGGCGACGTGTCCCGGCAGCACGCCGGGCATCAGACGAACGGGGCCGAACTTACGGCCGGCAGGTGCCTCGGACATGATTGATCTCCCCCCGGGAATCAGCGGAACAGCCAGGATGTCGGATAGCGGACTTGCATCCTCGCATCGAGTCCGTGCCATTGCCCGGTCGGCAACAACACGAACGGCAGGAACATCAAGCCGAGCACGATCAGCGACGCATCATAGTAACCGCCGATCGCGAACGAAAACATCATGAGCATTGCACCTGCCGCAGCGCCGCGCGTCATAAATCCGAATAGCAGGCCGAGCGCTATGAAGGTTTCGCCCCAACACACCATCCAAGCGAGCGGCACGTAGTGCGGCAGACCGATATGCTCGATGAACCACGCACCGACCGACTCCGGATCGATCTCCTCCAGACGCTGGACGAACACTCGCTGCAGCTTGTCGGAAGTGATGTACTGCTGCTGCCATTTATTGAGTGCCGCCATCGTGAAGAACAGCGCCAGCAAATATCGCAAGCCGAGCAGCGCGATACGTCCGGCGCCCAGACGAACGCCGCTCATCAACGCACTGCCGGCAGGGGCCGGCCTAGCAGTTCACGAACCCAGGCGTATCCTTCGCGACGATTGAGCGGTTCGCAGCGTCCTTGTAGCCCGTCATCCTTGGTGAACCAGCGTCCATCGCGCATGTCGATCCGGCTGTCGGGCAGCGTAATTTGGCCGAGTGCCGCATCCACGCGGGCGCTGCCCTCTTCCGAAACCACGCGTCGCAATCCCCCCGACCGTGCGTACACGATGATCGGCCGCGTGTGTGCCGTCTTCGGTCGAATACGCTGGATGAGATAGTCCCAGATCGTCGCGACCTGCGCCCAAAAGCTCTGTTCACGCAGACGGTAGAGCGTATAGCTGTCGTCGGTGTCTGACGGCCCCCGGCAGCGGATAAAATCGTCGCAGGTGGTACACAGCAAATTGATGCGAATCAGCAACTGATCCGACGGCAAAGGCATCGCAGTGCTGCCGCAGCCTGCCAGCAGCAGCAAAGAAACGCAGGTTATCGAACGCCATTTCCCCATGACCCGACGGATTCCGGGCGCGAGACGCGTCCAAGTCAACGGCGGGCGGGTCCGGCGTGTACCGTGCGGACACGGGACGGAACGGCAGGTCTGCGCTACAGTGCCGACATGCCACCGATCGGCCTAGGTATCATGCTATCCGTCATCGTGGCGGCGACGAGCATCGGTACGCTCTACGCCGCTCCGTCAGGGTCTCCGTTGAGCACTTCCAGCGAGCACTTCTGTAGCGATGTGCAGGCGATGATCGTCGCGAGCCCGGTACCGGTGGCGCGCAACGAAGTGTTTACGCAGCTCGAAGGTTTCGTGAAATCCAAGCCTGGCGTGCGTCCACTCGAGACTCGCCAATATGTCAGCGACGAGACCGATGCCCCGGGACGTCCGCGTCAGGTGTCTTGCAAGATGAAAACGGCTGATCACCTGCGCGCCGAGTATGGCGATCAGGCCGCCGGCGAGGATATCGGCTGTCGCGGAGTCAACGCACAGATACTGCAGCAGGTAATGGCCACGTTCACGGCTGAGGAGCGTCGACGAGCCCGCTTCGCTGCAGGCAAGCGCGTGCGCTTCTTAGAGGACATTGTCACAGACAACGGGCCCTTCTGGCTCGAGCCCTATCCGATGGCGCAGGAGATTGCGGGCGAGCTCGTCATTCAGTCGAAGGGCATGCAGAACAACTGGCTCGATCAGCGCTATCTCGCAGCACCCCCGCAGTTTCGCGGTACGCGCTACTGCCACCTGATCGCACCCGAGTATCTTCGCCGGCTACTACTCGGTGATGTAAAACCCTAACGCATCGTCACGAATTCTTCGGCGCTGGTCGGGTGAATGGCGACGGTGTCGTCGAAGTCACGTTTGGTGGCGCCCATTTTTACGGCGACAGCGAAACCCTGCAGCATCTCATCCGCCCCGGCGCCGATCACGTGACAGCCCACGATACGCTGCGTGGGACCGACAGTGACGAGCTTCATCTGCGCCCGCGGCTTGCGCGATGTCAGGGCGTGATACATCGGTACGAAACCCGAGGTGAACACCTTCACGTCGTGTGCCCCGTAGCGGTCGATCGCCTCCGCCTCAGAGAGTCCGACGGTACCGATCGGAGGATGACTGAAGACGACGGTCGGTACGTTCGAGTAATCCAGATGTCGGTCGGCCATGCCCCCGAAGAGGCGATCGGCGAGACGTCGTCCGGCAGCGATGGCAACCGGTGTCAGCGGTACATGTCCGGTGACATCGCCGATCGCGAATACGCGTCCCACATTGGTTTCTTGAAAGCGATCGACCGCGATGAAACCGCGACCATCGAGATGCACACCCGCGCGGTCGAGACCGAGATCATCGACGACGGGATCGCGACCGATCGCCCAAATGACGCAGTCGTACGGCCCAAGCGTTCGACCGTCTGCAAGCAGCAGTCGTCGACTGCCATCAGCATCACGCTCAAGCGCTCGAGGCGAAGCGTGATCGACGATGACGAGTCCCTCGTCACGCATTATCGTCATCAGGCCATCTGAGAGCATGGTGTCAAAGCTACGCAGCACTCGATCCTGCCGGATCACGAGTGTCACCTCACTCCCGAGGGCAGCGAGCACGCCGGCAAGCTCGACTGCGATATAACCGCTACCGACGATCGCGACCCGCTGTGGGCGTTCGCGTAGCGCAAAGAATCCGTCCGAAGTTATGCCGTGCTCAGCGCCCGGAATCGGCGGAACACTCGGACGACCGCCTGTGGCAATCACGACATGCGCTGCGCTCCAGTGGTCCTCGCCTACACGGATTTCGTGTGGCCCGATGAACTGTGCGCGAGCGGTGCGCCAGTCGATGTGGCGCTTGGCGAGGTTTTTGGCATAGATATCGTTTAAACGATGAACATAGGCCTCGCGTGCTGCGCATAGCGCTGCCCAATCTAGGCCCGTGAGCGAGACAGAAAAGCCGTAATGCTCGGCATCATGGGTAGCGTGCGCGATTTGCGCGGCATTCCACATGACTTTCTTCGGTACACAGCCGACGTTCACACAGGTGCCGCCGAGTCGTTGCGCTTCGATCAGTCCCACCCGTACGCCGTAGTCGGCTGCGCGTTGGGCACAGGCGAGGCCCCCGCTTCCGCCCCCGATGACCACGAGATCGAACGATTTGGCCGACATATTCCGACTCCTCCCACGCTGGTGGGGTCGACATCGTACACGGCGGGCACACAGGCCGGCGCGCGCTGCAGTACTCTAGCGCCATGGCAAAAGCCCGTCCGCTGTCGATCGCAACCTGGAACGTCAATTCATTACGTGTTCGGCTGCCGCAGCTGACGGAGTGGATCGCTGGGGCTAACCCCGACATCATCGCTCTGCAGGAGACCAAACTGCCGGATGCGGATTTCCCGCGCAGCGACATCGAGGCCCTCGGCTACCAGTTCGCCTTCAACGGTCAGCGTACCTACAACGGTGTAGCCATCCTGTCTCGCGAGCCGATCGAGATCCTCGCGACCGCCCTGCCTAGCTTTGAGGATGAGCAGCGAAGGGTACTCGCCGTGCGAACCGCGGGTGTCACGGTGCTCAATCTGTATGTTCCTAACGGGCAAGCAGTCGATTCAGATAAGTACCGCTACAAGTTGCAGTGGCTCGGCGCGCTGGAGACTTGGTTGCGTGGGGATCTCTCACGCGAACAATCGCTAGTAATCCTCGGGGATTTCAATATCGCACCGGAGGATCGCGACGTGCACGACCCGGCTGCCTGGGAGGGACACGTCCATGTCAGCGCGGCTGAACGCGCGGCCTTCCGCAGCTTGATCGATCTCGGTTTCGTCGACGTATTTCGCCAGTTCGATCAGGTGGAGCGATCGTATAGCTGGTGGGACTATCGCGCCGCAGCCTTCAGGCGCAACGCGGGTCTGCGTATCGATGTGATCCTCGCACGCACTCCATTGGCTGCTCGTTGCACAGGCTGTCGTATCGATCGTGAACCGCGTCGAGCGGAGCGACCGTCAGACCACGCGCCGGTGATCGCCGAATTCGAACGCTGAGGTTTGCGGTAGCGGATCAATGTTGTGTACGAATCGACGGTGCAACGTCGGCAACTCACGCAGCACGGCATCCTGTCCGGCGATCGGCTCGCTCTCTATGGCCAGTTGCAGTACGGCCAGTGAATGCGCCTCGAGACAAGGCCCGGCGATCGGTGCATAGCTCAGATGCCAGGCTTCGGGCCGAACGCCGCCGCGATCCGAACGATAGGGTCTGAAGAACCCAAAACTCGGCGCGGCCTCATCGAGCCACTCGGACAATCGTGCATACGGACCACCGGGTTCGTACTCCGCGGATACGAGTGACGGCGATCGATCGGGCGTCGCCGCTCGATCATAAACATCGATATCAGTGCCCCAGTGATGGCGACTTGCACCGGGCAGCGCAGACCACTGCAGAATCGCCTCGATCTTGCCGGCATCATCGAGCAGTGCCAGATCGACGGGCGCGCCCCTTGAGTCGAGCACTGCGCGCTCGCCGCGGAACTTCGCATTCCAGATCGTTCGTTGTCGCGCGTAGTCGCGAAATCCGGAAGCCACCGCCAGATCAATGCCGACAGACACTGCGGCATCGCGCAGTGCTCGCAAGGCGCGCAGGACCTCTGGGTGCAGGCGTGTGGCGAACTCTGGGCTCTCGACGACGTGCGTCGTTCGTAGACCGGTGAGTGCGAGAGGATCGAGCGCGGGCATCGGCGGCAGCATACGGTGCCAAGTCGCGGAAAAGAAAAAGGGCGGATCTTTCGATCCGCCCTAACGGGGGTCACTCGTCAGAAGGGACGGTTGACGAATAAAATTCTACGGATCGATGATGGGATGTCAAGGGTTTGTACAGGGATAGGCTGTACAAGCCTTTAACAAGCTCGCCGCTGACCCAACCGCAGTTATTTCTTGTTGCTAATCAACGGGTTACTTCGGGCTCGCGGGGGTCAACCCCTTGTGCGAGCCATCGCAAAGCGGCGCGTTGCGGGTGTGCTTGCAGGCGCAGAACCAGAGCTTGCCGCTCTGGGTGGCGTCGTACTTGAGGGGGGTGAAATCCGATCCCTTGTGCGAGCCGTCGCAAAACGGTTGCTTGGCGGACTTGCCGCAGGTGCACCACCAATACGTCTTCCCAGCCTCCACATCGACGGGAAGCGGAACGTTTCCGGCTACAACGGGTGAGGACATCGAATTCTCCTGAACGACACTACACTGCGAGGGCGCGAAGTGTACTCCGGGATCTTTATGACGACCATCGGCACTCCCCTCAGCCCAACCGCCACCCGCCTGATGCTGCTCGGCGCAGGTGAGCTTGGCAAAGAAATCGCGATCGAAGCACAACGACTCGGCATTGAGGTCATCGCCGTCGATCGGTACGCCAACGCGCCGGCGATGCAAGTGGCACATCGCTCACATGTGATCCGTATGCTCGATCGCGCCGCACTACGAGATCTCGTGTTACACGAACGCCCCGACTATCTGGTACCAGAGATCGAAGCCATCGCTACCGATGAGCTTCTGCAACTCGAGCAGGAGGGTTTCACGGTGATCCCGACGGCTCGCGCAGCCCGTCTGACGATGGATCGCGAGGGCATTCGCCGACTGGCTGCCGAGACGTTAGGACTGCCCACCTCACCCTATCGCTTCGCCTCGACTTTTGAAGACTATGCGACGGCAATACGCGAGATCGGCATGCCTTGCGTCGTGAAGCCGGTGATGTCGAGCTCTGGAAAGGGCCAGAGCGTAGTTCGCACAACCTCGGATGTTGAGCCCGCGTGGCAGTACGCCCAGGCTGGCGGCCGAGCGGGTGCAGGCCGCGTAATCATTGAGGGCTTCATCGATTTCGAGTACGAAATCACTTTGCTCACGGTGCGACATGCGGGAGGCACGAGCTTCTGCGCACCGATTGGTCATCTGCAGATTGCGGGTGACTATCGTGAGTCTTGGCAGCCTCACCCGATGAGCGAGGCGGCCCAGCGCGCGGCAGAACATATTGCGACCCGGGTCACCGACGCGCTCGGCGGAAGGGGACTGTTTGGCGTCGAACTCTTCGTTCGCGGCGAACAAGTGTGGTTCAGCGAAGTATCTCCGCGCCCTCACGACACCGGACTTGTGACACTGATTTCGCAGGATCTATCAGAGTTCGCGCTTCATCTTCGGGCGATTCTCGGACTGCCGATCCCAGTGATTCGCCAGCTTGGGCCATCGGCCTCCAGCGCCATACTCATTGAGGCCGATACGTCACAGCTGAGCTTTACGGGTATCGAGGCTGCGCTCACCGAGCCTGATACCAGTCTGAGACTGTTCGGCAAACCCGAAGTGCGCGGTCAGCGCCGGATGGGCGTGTCGCTTGCGAGGGCCGACAGCCTCGAGCTTGCCCGAGAACGCGTGCGACGCATGACCTCGCTGATCACCCAAGGCGCGGTCAGCGCTGCCCGTTAGCTCTGAGGCTGATCACCCGTCGTCGTGCCACCGGCGTAGCCGCGCCGCAAGCCAGATCAGCGCAGCAGCTACGAGTACGCCCAGCCACAGTTGTGGCTCTGTAAGCAGCCGCGCCGCACTCAAGTGCCCGTAGGCGTACTCGATCGTACGCATAGCCTGATCGATACCCCGCTCGCTGGGGAAGTCCAAGCTGGGGTCGAACGCCTGAAAGAACGCGCTCAGGCGATAGCCGAGATATTTGAGCACGTGGCCGGTGTCGAACACGGCTTTTTCTGCGAACGCCAGTGCCAGGGGTGGCAAGCCGATCCATAAGGCGGGTGCTCGTCGCGCCAGCACCGACACGATGAGCAAGTAACCCGCGATGGGCGCATACCACATCGAGGCGATCGCCAAGTTGAGTAGCAAGCGTCCTTGCGCAGCTAACCACACGCCGAAATGGAAATCCGTTACCGGATCGAGAGCGGTACCCGAGTAACGCAGCGCAATCACCCCGAAGACACCAAGACCAAGTAGCAGTGACAACAGCCATGTCCACAGGGGTACGGCCACGAGCGCAGTGAAGACTTTTGAGCCGACCGTTGACAGATCGGATACCGGCAATGATTTCCAGAACAGTACGCTACGATCCTTACGTTCGGAGTACAAACTGTCTGCCAGGTAGAAGAAAACAACGATCGTTGCGACCAACAGTACGGGTATCAGTAGCGCGCTGATCCAGACAGCAAAGAATTGGGACTGGCGCACAGGGTCGCTCGCGAGCGCGTCCCAGAAAATAGAATCGTCGCCATCGATGTTCACCTGAACGCCGCCCGATAGAGTAGAACTCAACACAGCGCCGATCAGAATCAGTAGCACAGTAGCGAGCGGTACCCAGACGAGCGAGCGGGTTTCCCACAGCTCGCGTCGAACCAAGGTGATGAGCTTCGAAGCGCTCATCGCTCAGTCTCCGGCTGCTGCATACAGGCGACGAATAAATCAGCCAACGAGGGTGTGCCTAGCTCGCCCAGTGGCGCGAGCACCTCCGCAGGCTGGCCATCGAAGATGAAACCGTAGCGACCGAAAACCTCGCGCTCGTATATCGGCCCTAGAGATCTTGCCTTCGATAAATGCTCAGCTGTGGTGACGAGTCGGATGTAGCGAGTGCCGATTGCATCCACGGACGAGTCGAGCACAAGACGCCCGTGACGCATGAACAGGACATCCGTCAGCAAGTGCTCAACTTCTTCGACTTGGTGAGTCGTGACGAGGATGGTGCGATCTTTGTCAAAGTAGTCGTTGAGCAGCGTGTCGTAGAAATCTCGACGGTAGAGCAGATCGAGCCCGAGTGTTGGCTCATCGAGTACCAGTAATCTGGCATCGATCGCGAGAATCAGTGCGAGATGCAGTTGGGTGATCATGCCCTTCGACAATTCGCCGATTTTGCTGGTGAGGCGGATCTCGGTTCGTTTCAGAAACTCTTCGGCTCGGCGTCTGTCGAAACGCGGGTGTACGCCGGCGACATACTCGACGGCCTGACGAACTCGCAACCATTTCGGAAGTACCGCGACGTCAGCGATGAAACAGACGTCGCGCATGAGCGTGTCGCGCTCGGTACGTGGGTCGAGACCCAGAACCTTCAGCTCGCCATCAAAGGGAATCAGGCCGAGGATAGATTTCAGCGCCGTGGTTTTACCGGCGCCGTTTGGTCCCATCAGCCCGACGATACGGCCGGTGCCGACCGAAAAGCTCACCTCTTGCAGGGCGACGAGGGGTTTTTCGCGTAACGAGCCACCGTAACGCTTGCCGAGACCCTTGGCCTCGATCACCACCGTGCTCATCGGGACGTCTTGCCGCGCGTGTCTCGCTCGGCAAACAGCTCTTCCGCCGTGAACCCAAGCCGCTCGATCGTGGCTCGCGTTCTCGGCCATTCTTCTTTGAGAAAGCGTTGTCGTTCCTCTTTCATGAGGGCACTGCGGGCACCCGGATTGACGAACATCCCGCGGCCGCGGCGTTTCTCGACGAGATTCTCGTCAGCAAGCTGCTGATAAGCCTTGAGAACGGTTAACGGGTTGATCCGAAACTCGGCGGCGACCGTACGCACCGATGGCAGCGGATCGCCCTCTTTTAAGGTGCCCTCGAGGATCATCGCAATGACCCGATCCCGCAGTTGGCGGTAAATCGGCGCGCTGGCTGTCCAGATCGGGTCCATGAAGGTCGGATCATGGAGGAAAGCTCCGTCGGTGTCCATTGGTGATATATATAACTACAACACCAATACAGAGTCAAGCCCGACCGTGGGCGGAGCCCCCTTCGCGTAAAATCGGTCGCACTTTGAGTCGATCCATCGATATTTTGCGGAGATAGTGGATGAAGCAGCCCTTGAACGTGGCCATCACCGGTGCCGCCGGCCAGATCGGCTATGCCCTCGCCTTTCGTGTCGCCTCGGGTGCCCTGCTCGGTCCCGACCAGCCGATCAATCTGCACTTGCTCGAGGTCACCCCGGCTCTGCCGACCCTGCAAGGCGTGGTGATGGAACTCAACGACTGCGCATTTCCGACTCTTAACCGTATCGTTGCCTCTGACGATGCCCGAGTGGCTTTCAAAGATTGTCATGCGGCGCTGCTCGTCGGCGCCCGCCCGCGCGGCCCTGGCATGGAGCGCAAGGATCTGCTGCTCGCCAACGCGCAGATCTTCTCGGCTCAGGGTAAGGCGCTGGATGCCGTCGCTTCGCGTGATGTGCGTGTACTCGTCGTCGGCAATCCGGCTAACACCAATGCGCTGATTGCGATGAAAAACGCGCCGAGTCTCAAGCCACAAAGTTTCACGGCGATGACACGACTCGATCACAACCGTGCGCTCTCGCAATTGGCTGAGAAGACCGGTACGCATGTCAACGACATCCAGAAAATGATTATTTGGGGTAATCACTCCTCGACGCAGTATCCAGACATCAACCACTGCCTCGTGAAGGGCAAGCCGGCGCGCTCGCTGGTGGATGCAGCCTGGATCGAAAAAGACTTCATCCCCACCGTTCAGCAGCGTGGCGCTGCGATCATCAAAGCGCGCGGCGCTTCTTCGGCAGCCTCGGCAGCCTCGGCAGCGATCGATCACGTGCGCGATTGGTTCCGCGGTTCGGCGAATGCCGACTGGGTCTCGATGGGCATCCCCTCGGATGGCAGCTATGGGATTCCCGAGGGTGTGATCTACTCGTACCCAGTAGTCTGCCGCGGCGGACACTACGAAATCGTGCAGGGAATCGCGATCGATGAGTTCAGCCGTCAACGGATGGATGCGACCCACCGAGAACTTCTTGAGGAACGTGACGGCGTCAAGGACCTCTTTGGCTGACCCAACGAGCTGATCCCATGATTCAAACCCTGCTGCTCCTCGGACTCATCGCCCTGACACTCTGGCTGGCGAGCTCGGCCGGCGGGCTGATCACGCTGCTGTTCGTTGCTGCGCTGCTGTATCTCGCTTACAAGCGGCTGAGTCTGCTCGCCTATACAGGAACGGCGTTCGTGCTGCTTCTCGGCTACTCCGTGTATGGCGAGCCGTCTGGGTTGTGGAAGGGTTTTCTTTGGACAGCCTTCGCTGCGCTGGCGCTGCTCAACGTGGTGCCGCTGCGCCAAGCGTGGATTTCACGCCCCTTCATGAAAGTTTATCGGCGCATGCTGCCGGCGATGTCGCCCACCGAGCGCGAGGCACTCGAGGCCGGCACGGTGTGGTGGGACGGCGAGTTGTTTACGGGCAAGCCGGACTGGTCGAAGCTGCTCGGCGCGAAAGCACCGCAGCTCACCGCGGAAGAGCAGGCTTTTCTGGATGGCCCCTGCGAAGAGCTGTGTCGGATGATCGACGACTTCGACATCACCCATCGGCGCGGAGACTTACCGCCCGAGGTGTGGCAGTTCCTGAAGTCGAAGGGCTTTTTCGCGATGATCATCCAGAAGCGTTACGGCGGACTCGAATTCTCCGCTTACGCTCACTCTTGTGTGCTTGCGAAGCTCTCGAGCCGTAGCGCGGTGGTGTCCTCCACCGTAGCGGTACCTAACTCGCTTGGCCCGGGCGAGTTGCTGCAGCACTACGGTACCGAAGATCAGAAGAATCACTACCTGCCGCGGCTCGCACGCGGTGACGATATTCCCTGCTTCGCACTGACCGGCCCCCGCGCCGGCTCGGATGCTGCCTCGCTGCCCGATACGGGTGTCGTGTGCCGTGGAGTCTGGCAAGGCCGCGAGATCGTTGGTCTGCGACTCAATTTCTCTAAGCGCTACATCACGCTCGCCCCGGTGGCGACGGTGATCGGATTGGCATTCCGTCTTTACGACCCAGATCATCTGCTCGGCGAGGAGGCGGATGTCGGCATTACCTGCGCTCTCATTCCGCGAGAAACCGTCGGTGTGACGATTGGACGGCGGCATTTTCCGCTGAACGTACCCTTCCAGAATGGCCCTATTCACGGGTCCGACGTTTTCGTGCCACTCGACTACATCATCGGTGGTCCTCAGATGGCAGGACAGGGCTGGCGCATGCTGGTCGAGCAGCTGTCGGTGGGCCGATGCATCTCGCTGCCCTCCAGCGGTACCGGCGGTGCGAAAGCAGCCGTGTTCGCCACCGGCGCGTATGCCCGTATCCGTCGCCAGTTCAACATGCCGGTTGGCCGCTTCGAGGGAATCGAGGCGGTGATCGCCCGCATGGTCGGCTACACCTACACGATGGATGCTGCCCGCTCGGTAACCGCCGGCGCGATTGATGGCGGTGAAAAGCCCTCCGTGCCCTCGGCAATGCTCAAGTATCACGTCACCGAGATGAGCCGACAGATCGCCAACGATGCGATGGACGTGCATGGCGGTAAAGGCATTTGTCTCGGCCCGCGCAACTATCTCGGACGCGGTTATCAGGTGGTGCCCGTCGCCATTACTGTGGAAGGCGCTAATATCCTGACCCGCAGCTTGATCATCTTCGGCCAAGGCGCCGTGCGCTGCCATCCATTCGTCCTTAAAGAGATGGAAGCAGCGCGTAACCCGGATCGGCAGAAAGGCATCGACGACTTTGATCGGGCGCTGCTCGGTCATGTGGGATTCACCCTCAGCAATGCCGTGCGCTCACTGATCATGGCACTGACCAACGCGCGCTTCACGACAGTGCCCAAGTGCGGTCCAGCCACTCGCTACTACCAGCACATCGTGCGTTTCTCGGCCAGCTTCGCTTTCGCCGTGGACGTCGCGATGCTTAGTCTCGGTGGCTACCTGAAGAAAAAAGAAAACCTGTCTGCGCGGCTTGGCGATGTGCTCTCGTATATGTATCTCGCCTCGATGGTGCTGAAACATTACGAGAATCAGGGCCGACGGGTAGAAGATCTGCCGATCGTCGAGTGGGCTTGCCGGCATTTGTTGTACCGCGCACAAGAACAGCTGCACGACTTCTTGCGCAATTTTCCGATCCGGCCGCTCGCAGGCCTGCTGCGCTTTTTCATTTTCCCACGCGGGCTACAGTATTCGGCGCCAGATGATCGGCTGGGCCGACGTCTCGCAGAGCTCGTGCTTGCACCCACCGACGTCCGCGATCGTCTCTGTACGCCGGTCTACCGACGTGTCGAGGCTGGCTCGGCACTCGGACGGCTACAAGAAGTGCTCGAGATGAGCGAGCGGGCTGAGGAGCTCGAGAAACGATTGCGCGTTCAGGGTGTCAAAACCGGACGTATCCACTCGCTCGATCTGCCTCGACAAATTGCCGAGGCTCGGGAAATTGGTCTATTCACGGCTGGCGAAGCCGACTGGCTCCTCGAGTACGACCGCAAGGTGATGGATATCGTCAACGTCGATGATTTCGCACCGCATGAGCTCGGTACTAACGGTCGTCCCCGCACCAGCGCTGCGCAGAGCGAGCAGGAACAGGCCGAACTGTTCGCTTGAAGTGCCTCAACTGCGAGTCGGTCATGCACGGGCGCTACTGCGCCCAATGTGGTCAACGCCAGGAGAGCCACGCACCAACGGCCGGACATTTGCTGGCCGAAGCTGCGGAAGGACTCACCCATAGTGACTCACGTCTGTGGGTCACGCTACGACATCTACTATTCCGACCCGGCTTTTTAACTGCGGAATTCTTCGCAGGCCGACGGATGCGTTATTTGCCTCCGATCAGACTTTATCTGGTCGTCAGCGTATTCTTTTTTCTGCTGCTGGCATTGCTACCCGGGTCGAGCGATCAGGCGGTGGACATCGAGCAGGACTCACTTCAATGCGCAGAGCTGCAATATAAGGGGCCACTTCCGCAGTTAGTTGGTCCACGGCTCCGTCTCGCCTGTGAGCGCGTCACAGCAGACGGCGGCTCGGCGCTGAGCGAGGCGTTTTTGCGTAATACCCCGAAGGCGATGTTCGTACTGCTGCCGCTGTTCGCGCTGCTGATGATGCCCTTTTATTGGCGCCCGAGACGGCTCTATGCCGAGCACGCGATCTTCCTCATTCATACACACACGGCCTGTTTCGCAGTACTCGCCCTCGCCATGCTCATCAGCCTGGCTCTACCTGAACGCGTGGGTGACGGATTGCCGCTGGTGGTCACTGGCTATCTGCTGTGGGCCGTGTTCAGCGGTATGAAAACTTACTATGGCGGCTCACGTGCGAGTGTCGCGCTCAAATTCGGGCTACTCGGATTCCTGTATCTCACTCTCGCCGGTGTGGTACTGGCCTTCACCGGACTGGCTTCGCTGCTCGAAGTGTTAATATCGAGCGTGTAATCCTGCATGTCGACATGGATGCGTTTTACGCGTCTGTCGAGCAGCGGGATCATCCGCAGTGGCGCGGTAAGCCCGTGATCGTTGGCGGCACCAGCGGCCGTGGTGTAGTGGCCGCAGCCAGTTACGAAGTTCGTCGGTTCGGCGTGCGCTCCGCCATGCCGATCCGCCGTGCACTAGCGCTGTGCCCCGATGCGATCTGCATCCGCCCACGGATGGCGCACTATGCGGCCGTATCGGCTGAGATTTTCGCCGTCTTCCGCGAGTTTACGCCGCTCGTCGAGGGGCTTTCGCTCGATGAGGCATTTCTGGACGTCACAGCCAGTCGTAGCCTGCTCGGTGATGCAGAGACCATTGCACGTGAAGTTAAACGACAGATCTTTGAGCGTACGCAACTGCGAGCCTCGGTCGGAGTGGCGCCTAACAAACTCGTGGCGAAGATCGCTTCCGATCTCGATAAACCCGACGGACTGACGATCGTGACCGTCGATCGATTAAAAACTGTACTCGATCCACTACCAGTGCGCCGCTTGCCGGGACTCGGGCGGCTTGCGGGCGAACGGGTTGTCGCCGCAGGCATACAAACGATCGGAGAGCTTCGGCAAGCTCCGGATAGCACCTTGCAGCGTCTTTTCGGACGCCACGCACCGCGCTGGCGTGAGCGTGCAGCCGGTATCGATGAGCGCCCGGTGATCGCCGAGCACGACGATCGCTCGGTCAGCAACGAGCGCACCTTTGCCGCAGATCTCACATCAAGCGTCGAAATGCATGCCGAGTTGTCGGCGCTCGCAGATCGGGTAGCGGCTCGGCTACGCGCCAAGGGGCGGGTCGCCGCCTGTATCGGTATCAAGATCCGTAAACACGATTTCTCGACTATTACGCGCCAGACCATGGTCACGCCTCCAACGGCCGAGAATCGGACGATCGTCACCACGGCAAGACGTCTACTGGATATGTGGCTCACGGAGAATCCGAGAGCGCGGCTACGATTACTCGGCGTGTCGAGCTCCGAGCTCAGCACACCACGTCAGGCGGACCTCTTCGCTGCAACGGAAGCGGCTAGTGGATCACGTCTCGATACAACGCTCGATGCGATTCGGGAACGCTTTGGTAACAGCGCGGTATCACGTGCTAGCCGACTTCGCTCGACGGATTAGATATAGGCCCGTACCGCAAAGCAGCCCCGCAGCGGCGCCGTCGCGATGAACGGTGATGATCACGCCCTCGTCGATGAAGGGCAATGCACCGACCATGCTCTCGTACAGTAGTTTTGCACCACCGAGCAGGGCAACGCACCACGCGATCGGATCGGCCCGGAATAACGGCCTGGCGAGGAGTGACGGGACGAGTGCTGCGGCAGCCACGGCATGCAGAACACCCGACAGCCCGACATACCAGTCGAGCAGTGGTGTACGCCACCACAAACCGATGTTGATACCGAGGAGCGCAACGGCCATGACGACGATCCACTCTCGCAATGACCAGACGTGGCGGAAAACGGCATAGAGAAATACCGCGCCGGCCAGGTTCCACACAGCGTGGGAGAGGCTCAAATGTATGAGATGCCCAGTGAGCAGCCGCCAGTATTCCCCCGCAAGCACGGCATGGCGATCCCAGCGCAGACTGTGGCGAGCGGCATCACCGAAGGCGGCGAGCGCCAGGACGCCCACGGAAACGATGCTGATCGAGAAGTACCTCACGGTACGAGCTCAAAGCACCTCAGTCGATGGTGCCTGAAGTCTGCAGCACATCCGATTGGGTGACCCTGAGGCGAAGAAATCGACTGCAGCCACCAGCGACGATTGTCGGCGTCAATTTCAGATGCGATCGGCATGAGGCCGACCTCGAAGCGATGCGCCCCTGCCGCGAATCCCGCCCCGATGGCTTTGAGCAGCGCTTCTTTGCGGGTCCATCCCCAAAGAAACGCCTGATCACGATCGCGCTCGGATCGTTGAGCGGCCAGTGCAAGCGCCTCGCGCTCGGTCGCGCTCAGGACTCGAAGCGCCAGCTGCTCCGCCCTCGGAATCTCATGGCGACCCTCGATATCAAGCCCAATTGCTCCCGACTGTGACACCGCAAGCGCCCAAATATCCCAGTCTCTCCCGCAGCTGTGAGACTGGTTGAACTGGATACCGGGCTGCGACACCAGCGATGGCTTGCCCTGCGGGGCGCTGGTGAAGCTGAGCGCCGCTGGCGTCACGCCGAGATACGAGGACAGTACGGTGCGCAGCAATGTGCGGTGAGTGAGAAAACGATGACGGGCGTGTGGCTCGACGATACGGCTCAGACGCTCCGCATCAAGCGCCATGATCTGCTCGTGCCAGGGCTTCAAGGTGTCATTAAAAGCAGACAAATCAGCAAACCAGATATCAAGATCGGCGCTTCCTGTCGCGCCGCCGATGTCGCGGAATCGAATCGACTGCCAACACTGTTTCGGGGTCTGCACGATGCGCGGGACTATGCCGCTCGTCCGCAGGCCGTGCAATACTCGCCCTGGGAGATCCGATGACCGTCGCACTTGCTACCGCGTCGTCTGTGGCGCACATCGATGGGTTGCTGCTGGCCAACCTTTTGCGGGCTGGTATCTACCGCCTGTTCGCACGCACGGACCATCTGAATAAGATCAACGTCTTCCCGGTTCCGGATGGCGATACCGGCACCAATATGTCTATGACGCTCTCGTCCGTACTCGCCTCGATTGATCGGGGAGCCGAGCCGCATGCCGGCGTACTGCTCGTTCGGGCAGCCGACGCAGCACTCGATGGTGCTCGCGGCAATTCGGGGGCGATCTTGGCGCAATTCTTACTCGGACTCGGCGATGGCGCAGGGCATCTGGCGCGACTCACCGTACCCGAGTTCGTTGCTGCACTGCATCAGGGGGCACGCTACGCGCGAGAGGCCCTTTCGCAGCCGCGCGAGGGCACCTTGCTGACGGTGCTGCGGGAGTTCGCTGTAGCCGCCGAAGGTGTTGCCTCTTCAGCGCCGTCTTTCCAGGGATTGTTCGAACAAGCACTGGTACAGGTGCGTCAGGCCCTTGATGGTACGCGGTTGCAACTCGAAGAACTGCGGGCCGCAAACGTGGTCGATGCGGGTGCACTCGGCTTTGTCGAGGTACTCGAAGGCATGAGCGAGTTCCTGCGCACCGGAGAGCTTGGCGCGACCCCGACGCCGATTCATGTTGCAGATGAAGCGATGGCAGGCGGTAGCGGTCTACCCGCGCCTGGGCAAGATTTCCGTTTTTGCACCGAGTGCCTAATCGCCGGTGACGCTGCGGGCGGGATCGATCTGCGTCAGCTGCGCGAGGAGCTCTCGACGCTCGGGGCGAGCCTCGTCGTCAGCGGCAGTAAGCGTAAAGCCAAGATCCATATCCACGTCGATGATCCCAATGTCGTGTTCCGGCTAGCAGCCCGACACGGAAGCGTCTCCGGTCAGAAGGCCGACGATATGCAGCGGCAGCAAGAGGCCGCCCATCACGCGCGCGTGCAGCGTGTTGCCGTAGTGGTCGATTCCGGTGCCGATATACCGGACGCTCTCGCCGAGCGCCTGGGTATTCATATGGTGCCCGTCCGCATCCATTTTGGTGCTCGATCCTATCTCGATAAGGTCAGTCTCACGCCCACAGAGTTCTATCGCGAGCTGGTGACGAATCCGGAGCATCCGAAAACCTCCCAGCCTCCGCCAGGCGATTTTCGAAGAATTTTTGAATTCCTCGCTTCGCACTATGACGAAGTCGTCTCAGTCAATCTCACCTCGCGTCACAGCGGCACTCGCGATGCGGCGCTGTCCGCCGCGCAGAGAGTAAGCGCCGAGGGACGACGCGTCCTCGTGATCGACAGCCTTAATGCGTCGGTCGGCCAAGGACTGATCGCCTTGGCAGCAGCCGAATCTGCGGCGACGGGTGCTAGTGCCGATGCGGTGTCAGCGCGGGCACATGACGCTGCACGCCGCACCCGAACCTTCGCACTCTTGAAGGACATCCGTTTTGCCGTGCGCGGCGGGCGGGTACCGGCGATCGTCGGTCGCATTGCCCGGCTGCTCGGCCTCAACGTGATCTTGCGTACACATCCTGACGGGAGAATCGCCGCCGGCGGCGGACTTTTCGGTCCCGTACGGCTGCGCGAGCGTTTCGCTCGATTTGTAACGCGGCGCATCGAATTCAGTCCGGTGCATGAGCAGCTGCGCATACTCGTCGGTCATGGCGACGAACCCGAGGAAGCGCAGCGCTTGGCGGACGATCTACGTGCCCGGCTTCCCGCCGAGTCGATCGAATGGATTGAGATCACCGAGATGAGTCCGGCCGTGGGTGTGCACGGCGGACCCGGCACGCTGATCGTCGCGATTCAGGCCGTAGCGCGTGGCGGCGCCTGACCACCGAGGGCGATGATCACCTCGGGCGGCGCCTGAACGAGTTCGATCAGCACACCCTCACCAGCGATCGGGAATTCCTCGCTCGCTTTGGGATGCAGAAAACAGATGTCGTGTCCTGCGGCGCCACGACGGATCCCGCCCGGTGCAAACCGCACGCCCTGCTTCGTCAGCCATTCGACGGCTTTGGGCAGATCGTCGATCCACAACCCGATGTGATTCAGCGGAGTCGCATGTACCGCCGGCTTCTTGTCCGCATCGAGCGGCTGCATGAGATCGACTTCGACGGTATGAGGCCCTTCGCCCATGGCGCAGATGTCCTCATCGACGTTCTCGCGCTCGCTGACAAAACCGCCGGTTACCCGTAGCCCGAGTACATCGACCCAAAGACGTCGCAGCCGTGTCTTATCGGGGCCGCCGATCGCCACTTGCTGGATGCCAAGAACTCGGAACGGACGCTCGCGTGGATCGCTGATCATGATTACTGGAATTTCATGATGATCTGATCGACGGCGAGGCTGTCACCCTTGCCCGCGAGAATCTCTGCCACGACACAGTCTTGCTGCGCGAAGAGAATATTTTCCATTTTCATCGCTTCGATAGCGGCAAGTTTCTCTCCGGCGCGTACCGTCTGTCCGGGCTGTACCGCCACATCCACCAGCAGGCCGGGCATCGGCGAGAGCAGCACCTTCGATAAATCCGGTGGTGCCTTGAACGGCATCAGCGCTTCGAGCTCGGCGGCTCGTGGCGAGAAAACCCGAGCAAATAGCCCGGCGCCGTTGTGCAAGATGCGATAGCCGAGCCCGACTCGCTCGATCTGCGCACAGAACGGTTTACCGTCAAAAGTGCCCTGCACCGCCACATCGTGCAACGGGCTGTCGAGCTTCACCTCATGCGTCTGCCCGGCGAGCGTCACGTGCAGCACTGAGCCGGTCGGTCGTACGCCGACGGGAATCTGATCACGCCGACCCGTCTCGTCGGTCAGCACCACCACGAAGTCCTCGCGGATACGCACCTCACGCCGACGGCGTTGACCGGTCAACGTGGCCGCCCGCTCACGCGCTCGCCGATGAGCCGCCACGGCGAGTGCCAACAGGAAGTCGGGCTGATCGTGCGCGACCGCATTGCTGCTGAAACCGCGCGGATACTGTTCGGCGATGAAGCCGGTGTTGAAGTCTCCGGCGACAAATTTCGGATGAGCGAGCAAAGCCGCCTGGAAGGGGATATTGCTCGAGATACCGCGGATCACGAATGCGTTAAGCGCCTCACGCATACGGACGATGGCTTCGTTACGATCCCGACCGTGCGTGATGAGCTTGGCGATCATCGAGTCGTAGAACATCGGGATTTCACCACCCTCGTACACGCCGGTATCGACGCGCACCCCTCCCTCGGGCGGTACAGGTTGTGCCGCTTCCATGTTTTGGGCGGGGGGGCGGTAGTTCACGAGCCGGCCCGTCGATGGCAGGAAGTTGCGGAACGGATCCTCGGCGTTGATACGACATTCGATCGCCCAGCCGTTGCGGGCGATATCTTTTTGCTTAAAGGCGAGTTTCTCGCCTGCGGCCACCCTAATCATCTGCTCGACGAGATCGAGTCCGGTGATGCATTCAGTGACCGGGTGCTCCACCTGAAGTCGAGTGTTCATCTCAAGGAAATAAAAACCACGATCCTTGCCGACGACGAATTCGACCGTGCCCGCACTTTGGTAGTCGACCGCTTTGGCGAGCGCCACAGCCTGTTCACCCATGGCTTTGCGGGTTTTCTCATCGAGGAACGGGCTTGGCGCCTCTTCGATTACCTTCTGGTGGCGACGCTGGATCGAGCACTCGCGCTCCCATAGATAGACGCAGTTGCCGTGGGCGTCGCCGAGCACCTGAATCTCGATATGTCGCGGTTCTTCGACGAATTTTTCGATGAATACCCGATCGTCACCAAAACTGTTTCGGGCCTCGTTACGACAAGAGGTGAAGCCGTCGAAGGCTTCCTTGTCGTTCCACGCCACGCGCAGTCCTTTACCGCCACCACCGGCGCTGGCTTTGATCATGACGGGGTAACCGATGCCCTTGGCGATCTCCACAGCGCGCTCGGCCGACTCGATCGGTTCATTCCACCCGGGAATCGTGTTGACCTTGGCCTTCGCTGCCAACTCTTTCGAGGCAATCTTGTCGCCCATCGCGGCAATCGAGCGGTGCTTCGGGCCGATGAAGACAATGCCCTCGTCTTCAACGCGGCGAGAGAACTCGGCGTTCTCCGACAAAAACCCGTAGCCGGGGTGAATGGCTTCTGCGCCGGTCTGTTTACAGGCAGCGATCAGTTTATCGGCTACGAGATAGGATTCCCGCGACGGCGCGGGACCGATCAGCACCGCTTCGTCTGCCAGCTCGACGTGCCGGGCGTCCTTGTCAGCCTCTGAGTAAACGGCCACCGTCTGAATGCCCATACGTCGGGCAGTCTTAATGACTCGACAGGCGATTTCGCCGCGGTTGGCGATCAGGATCTTCTTGAACATGCGACTAGGCTCCCGCGCGCCACTCACAGGGGGATGTTGCCGTGCTTGCGCCACGGCTCCTCGATTTTCTTATCGCGCAACACGGTGAGCGCGCGACAGATCCGGCGGCGAGTACCGTGCGGCATGATCACATCGTCGATATAGCCGCGCGCGCCGGCGATGAAGGGGTTGGCGAACTTCTCTCGATACTCCGCCTCGCGCGCTGCGAGTTTGGCGGGATCGTTCTTCTCGTTGCGGAAGATAATCTCAACAGCACCTTTGGCGCCCATGACCGCAATTTCTGCATTTGGCCAAGCGAAATTGACGTCACCGCGTAGGTGTTTCGAGGCCATCACGTCATAAGCACCACCGTACGCCTTGCGGGTGATGACGGTCACCTTGGGAACGGTGCATTCTGCATACGCATAAAGCAGCTTCGCGCCGTGCTTGATGATCCCACCGTACTCCTGCGCTGTGCCGGGCATGAACCCCGGTACGTCAACGAAGGTGACCACCGGGATACCGAACGCATCGCAAAAACGTACAAAACGAGCTGCCTTGATGCTGCTTTTGATGTCGAGACAGCCGGCGAGAACCAGCGGCTGGTTTGCAACGATGCCCACCACCTGCCCGTCCATGCGCCCAAATCCGATCAAGATATTTTTCGCGTAGTCGGGCTGTAACTCGAAGAATTCCCGATCATCGAGCACCTTGGTGACGAGCTCCTTCATGTCGTAGGGCTTGTTCGGGTTATCGGGAACGAGCGTGTCGAGCGAGTAGTCGTCCCGATCTGGGGGGTCGCCTGCCTCGCGTACCGGCGGCTTCTCGCGATTGTTGGACGGTAAGTAGTTGAAGAATCGGCGCAACATCAGCAGCGCTTCAACGTCGTTCTCGAAAGCGAGGTCCGCCACGCCACTGCGCGTGGTGTGCGTGATGGCGCCGCCTAAATCTTCAGCGGTGACCTCCTCGTGGGTCACTGTCTTCACCACTTCCGGGCCCGTGACGAACATGTAAGAACTGTCCTTCACCATGAAGATGAAGTCCGTGAGCGCCGGGCTGTAGACGGCGCCGCCGGCCGAGGGACCCATGATCAGGCTGATCTGCGGCACGACACCCGAAGCCGTGACGTTGCGCTGGAATACCTCGGCGTAACCGCCGAGCGAGGCCACGCCTTCCTGAATACGAGCGCCGCCCGAGTCGTTGATGCCGATCACGGGTGCGCCGACCTTCATCGCCGTGTCCATCACCTTGCAGATCTTCTGGGCATGCGCTTCGCTAAGCGAACCACCGAAGACCGTGAAGTCTTGCGAGAACACAAACACAAGGCGGCCGTTGATGTAGCCGCAGCCCGTGACGACGCCGTCTCCCGGGATTTTCTGCTCCTGCATGCCGAAATCAGCACAGCGATGCTCGACGAACATGTCCCACTCTTCGAAGGACCCTTCATCGAGCAGCAGCTCGATTCGCTCGCGAGCGGTGAGCTTTCCCTTGGCATGCTGTGCAGCGATGCGCTGCGCGCCGCCGCCCTGGCGAGCCTGGGCGCGCTTTTTTTCGAGTTGTTGAATGATGTCGTGCATGACGGACTTCCTGACTGTCGCAGTCTAAACGGGTTGGGATTCAAACAGATCGAGCAGGCGACGGGCGGCCGACGAAGGAGCGAGCTTTGCAGCCGCAACATCCTCGAGGGTGGCGGGCAAGGCGGCGCGCACTGCCGCCGAAGCGCGAAAATCGGCAAGGAGACGCGCGTGGATCTGGTCCCACATCCAGGTGAGGGCCTGCTGTCGGCGCCGCACAGCGAACTCCCCGCTCCCTTCACGTAGCCGACGGAACTCTTGCACGTTGCCCCAAAACGCTTCGAGTCCTTCGCCCGTCAGCGCACTCGCACGCATCACGCGCGTATGCCAGCGCGCCTCATCGGCCGAGCCCGGCGCCCCGGTATAGCGCAGCACTCGCAGAGCCGAGCTGATCTGCGCCTCAGCGCGGGTTGCGGCATCCGAATCGAGATCGGCCTTATTGATGAGCACGAGATCCGCGAGCTCCATGATGCCTTTCTTCATGGCCTGCAGATCGTCACCCGCGTTCGGCAGCTGCAGCAGCACGAAGAGATCAGTCATGCCGGCAACCGTGGTCTCCGACTGTCCTACACCCACGGTTTCCACGATGACGATGTCGTAACCGGCCGCCTCGCAGACGAGTAATGCCTCGCGGGTTTTCTCTGCCACGCCGCCGAGCGTACCGGACGACGGGCTCGGGCGAATGTACGCGCGCTCGTGCACGGACAGGCGCTCCATGCGCGTCTTGTCACCCAGAATTGACCCGCCGGACACCCCTGATGAGGGATCAACTGCGAGCACTGCCACGCGATGACCGCGCTCGATGAGAAACATCCCGAGCGACTCGATGAACGTGGATTTGCCGACACCGGGTACGCCGCTAATGCCAAGGCGCAGCGCACGACCGGACCATGGCAGCAGCGCATCGAGCACGGCATCGGCACGCCGCCGGTGCTCGGGCAACGTCGATTCGAGCAGCGTGATCGTCTTGGCGAGCGCACGCCGATCACCGGCGCGCACCGCCTCGATCAGTGCCAGATCGCTAAGATCAACCGGCACCGCGAGCACGCTGTATATGGCTCAGCACGTCACGCGCGCTGTCGGGGATCGGTGTGCCGGGACCATAGATACCTTTTACACCGGTGGAATACAGGAACTCGTAGTCCTGCTGCGGGATCACGCCGCCGACGAATACGATGATGTCATCAGCTCCTTGTTCACGCAGAGCGCGGATGATCTGCGGCACCAGGGTTTTGTGTCCGGCGGCGAGCGTGCTGACTCCCACTGCGTGAACGTCGTTCTCGATCGCCTGCCGCGCACACTCTTCGGGTGTTTGAAATAGCGGGCCCACGTCGACGTCGAACCCGAGGTCGGCGAAGGCACTCGCGACGACTTTG
Organism: Steroidobacteraceae bacterium; assembly: GCA_049425405.1. Lineage (GTDB taxonomy): Bacteria > Pseudomonadota > Gammaproteobacteria > Steroidobacterales > Steroidobacteraceae > UBA964. The sequence continues at coordinate 265,097 of JBMSXG010000001.1, read as the reverse complement.
GCCCCGCGATCATGGCCGTCCTGTCCAAGTTTGGCGATCATCACGCGCGGTCGCCGCCCGTAACGATTTGCAAACGCGTCAATATCAGATTTCAGTTTGTCCCAATTCTCGCTGCTGTCGTAGGCTCCTGCGTACACGCCAGTCACCTCCTGAGATTGAGCCCGATGACGGCCCCAGACCTTCTCGAGTGCATCACTCACCTCGCCGACCGTCGCACGCGCACGCATGGCGTCGATCGACAGGGCCAGCAGGTTACCTGAGCCGTCGCGAGCCGCCTGAGTTAGCGCCGTCAGACAGGCTGCAACCCGCGTGGCATTGCGGCTAGCGCGTAGCTGTTGCAGCCTCGCAATCTGGTTATCGCGCACTGCAACGTTGTCGATTTCGAGGATCTCGACCGGATCTTCTTTCTCGAGCTTGAATTTGTTGACCCCGACGATCACGTCGCGACCGGAATCGATGCGGGCTTGCTTCTCTGCGGCACTCGCCTCGATGCGCAGTTTTGCCCAGCCGCTTTCTACGGCACGGGTCATGCCGCCCATGGCGTCGACCTCTTCGATGATTGACCACGCCTTATCGGCCATATCCTGAGTAAGCTTCTCCATCAGGTAGCTGCCCGCCCAGGGATCCACCACCTTGGTGATCTGCGACTCTTCCTGCAGGATAAGTTGCGTGTTTCGGGCAATCCGCGCGCTGAACTCAGTGGGCAACGCGATCGCCTCGTCGAACGAGTTGGTGTGCAGGCTCTGCGTACCACCAAAGACTGCGGCCATGGCCTCGATGGTGGTTCGGACGACATTGTTATACGGATCTTGTTCGGTCAGGCTCCATCCCGAGGTCTGGCAATGGGTGCGCAGCATGAGGCTCTTGGGGTTCTTCGCCCCGAAGCTACTCATGATCTTCCACCACAGCAGACGCGCTGCGCGCATCTTGGCGATCTCGAGATAGAAGTTCATGCCGATCGCCCAGAAGAAACTCAGGCGTCCGGCAAACTCGTCAACGTCCAGCCCCTTGGCGATCGCAGTCTTCACGTACTCCTTGCCGTCGGCTAGCGTAAAGGCGAGCTCGAGTGCTTGGTTCGCGCCGGCTTCCTGCATGTGATAGCCGGAGATCGAAATCGAGTTGAACTTCGGCATCTGTCGCGCCGTGTACTCGATGATGTCGCCGACGATGCGCATCGAGGGTTCGGGCGGATAGATATAGGTGTTACGGACCATGAATTCTTTGAGAATGTCGTTCTGGATGGTCCCGGAAAGCTGTTGCTGCGAGACACCCTGTTCCTCTCCCGCGACGACGTAGGCGGCAAGCACCGGCAATACCGCTCCGTTCATGGTCATCGAGACCGAGACCTTATCGAGTGGTATCCCGTCGAACAGGATCTTCATATCGAGCACGGAGTCGATCGCGACGCCGGCCTTACCGACATCGCCCGTCACACGTGGATGGTCGCTGTCGTAGCCACGATGGGTGGCCAGGTCGAAGGCGACCGACACGCCCTGCGCGCCGGCGGCCAGCGACTTGCGATAGAAGGCGTTTGAGGCCTCGGCGGTCGAGAACCCCGCGTACTGGCGAATCGTCCAAGGCCGCACCGCGTACATCGTGGCCTGCGGTCCACGCAGGAAGGGGGCAAAGCCCGGGAGCGTATCGGTGTAACGCAGCCCCACGAGATCTGCGGCCGTATAAAGAGGCTTGACCGCCAACCCCTCGGGCGTGGCCCAAGTCAGTCGGTCGAGATCACCGTCCGGTGCGGATTTCTTAGCCGCGCGTTCCCAAATCTCAAGCGAGGCGGAGTTGAGGAATTGTTCGTCGCCCATCGGTGTCCCTGGCTCCCGTTGTCCGCAGAGCGGACATCCCTGGGGAAAACCAGCAGTCTACCAACGGGGTACCCCCGGGGCGAGCCGGGGACGACCCTGCGACCGTCCCGAGGGCCGCTCCGGCCGATCAGGGTTGCGAGGCGCGCCAGCCGGGATAGTCGCCGGCGAGATGGTTTAGCTTCTGGTAGCCCGCGGCGCGCAGCGCCTCGATAGCCGCGGCCGCCCGACGACCCGAGCCGCAGTACAGAACGATCTCCGCATCCTTCGGCACACTGAGCGCCGCGAGCGGCCGAGCAAGGATTGCGGAGTACTCCACGTTGATCGCATTCGTGACATGCCCTGCGGCGAACTCGCTCTCGGAGCGTACGTCGAGCACGACCGGAGGATTAGCACCCTGCAGACGCGAGCGCAGCTCGGCCGGCGTCACCGCAGGGACAGTGGCGAGGATCGCCGCGACCTTCTCGGCTGCCGGCGGCGCAGCACGCTGGGGAATCTTCACGAGCTTAGTGGTGTCGTAGCCCATCGCCGCGACCTTTGCCACGAGCGCCGCGTAACGCTCGTCACTGATGATCGGCGTACGCGCCATAATCCACACGTAATCACGTGCGCTGCGCGCGATGATCGTCTCGGTGTAATCCGCATCGAGATGCGAAATCACATACTCGGCTTTGATCGGCCAAATGAACTGCATTCCCCAAACGGCATTGTTCGTTCCGGCAATCACAAAGCCACGCGGATTCATTTCTTTGGCAGGACCGTCGAACGCCCCCTTGTTGAAGGTGAAGGTGGTGGCAATGGTGCCATCAGCTGCCAACTTGTACGTCTCGACAGCGTTGTAGATGTTTTTCTCGATAAATGTCGGAATCACGCCGATGACGTACCACGGACCCATGAAGCGCTGCAGGTCGACTGCGGGAACGACCGGCACCGTGACCTTCTGCGGGGAGACGCCGCAGGCCGTAAGCCACGAGGCGAGCGCAGCCACAGCGATCAGACGAAGCGAACGGGGGATCTGAATCATGGATCACACTCCTTAATAATTCTCTCGCGGTGTACCACCGCCCCTCAATAAGAACAAGCTCTTACGCCCGATCGTGCCGTCGACCGAGCAGCCAGCCGTTGATCGCCCACACGATACCCAGACCCGCACCGATCAGCGCTGCACCCGCCGGTGAGGTGCCAATCGCATCCAGCGCGCTCTTAGCCTGCGCACCGACATAGTCCGCAGCCCGATAGACCGGAACGTCGACGAAATTTTTGGCTTTGTATTTGCTTTCGGTGTCGAGTGAGCTCCACAGCATTTCGCGCCCCGGGCGAATGAAGGCGTACTCGCCCCAACGACGCATGACGAGCAGCGCCGCCACCATTCCGAATACATTGAACATCGATAACATCAAAAATCCTAATATCATGATCACCGGCACGAAAGTCAGCAACGTGCGCACACCCAGTCGTGAGGCGATACGACCCGTCAGAAATACCTGCGACAAAATGGTGAGTGACTGGACGATGAAGTCGAGTGTTGCGAATACCTCGGTACGTCGCGTCGTATCGGCGAAGGTTTCACTGACGATGCGTAGCTGTTCGAAATAAATGAAGGTGTTTACTGCCGAGAGCAGCACGACGAACGCAGCGATACCAAGCAGGTAGGGCGAACGCAGGACGATGAAGATACCGGCGAATGGATTGCCACCAAGTCCTTGATCGTCCGGATGATGCTCGTTCTCGTGACCGGCCTCACGTCGCTGTCGATTCCAGATGCCGAGCAAGATCCGCTGACAGAGGATGGCGCCGATAAACCCTGCAGTGCCGAGATAGAGCACCCCGGAATTGCCGATTGAGTCAACGAGCAGCCGGGCAGCGAGCGGCCCCACAAGGGCGCCGAGCGTGCCGCCCGCAGCGATGAAGCCGAACAGCCGTCGAGTTTGCTCGTTCGAGAACATCTCGAGCAGGAAGCTCCAGAATACGGAGACCAGCATGAGGTTGAGCACGCTGATCCAAACGTAGAAGAAGGTGCCAACGCTGAGGTTGGACTCATCCACCTGAATGTATGAACCGATCACGGCGAGGATGACTGCCACCGCGCCGTACACCCAAGGCAACAGCAGACTGCGACGTACGCGGGCTACCAGCCAGCCATACAGCGGAACGATCAGGATCGAGAACAACGCCGTGTATAGCCACAGATCGGCGACGCGCTCGCGGCCGAGCAGGGTTGCTACCGTCTCGCGCACCGGACGGACGGCGAAGTAACTGCCTAGAACAAAAAAGAACAGCGCGAACGCCGCCATGACGGCAGCTGTCTCACGCGGTTCGATACGAACGAACCGCGCCAACTGTCGCTGCAGGAAGGCGGATTCAGCGAGCATCGGACGCGGGCGGACCAAAAGTCGGCTCGATGGCGGTCCAGGCTGTCACCGCGGACGTCACAGGCAGACCACTCATGCTCACGCTCCTATAGATCCACACGCTCGCCACGCCGCGGCACCTCAACCGGTACACCCTGCGCTGCGAGCTTCTGACGCAAGGCGTCGGCAGCCGCCGGCTCACCATGCACAAGGCGCACGGCGGGTTGGCCGACGAAGTTACCGTACCAACGCAGTAAGTCTGCCTGATCGGCGTGGGCCGACAAGCCACCGAGGGTGTGGACCTTGGCTGCGACACGGATTTCGCGGCCTTGGATGCGGACCTCGGGTTGGCGATCGACCAGCCGACGGCCGAGCGTCCCCGGTGCCTGAAACCCCGTGATGACGATATGGCATTCGGATCGAGGCAGATGTCGGGCGAGATGCCCGAGGATGCGGCCCCCGTTACACATGCCGCTACCGGCGATGATGATCGCCTGCGAGTCCTGCGTGCGGATCGCGCGTGACTCCTCCGGCGTGCGACACAAGGTGAGATTCGGCAAAGCAGGCATCTGCTCGAAACCCGATCGTAGCCGGCGTGCCTCAACGTCGTAGCGTTCCGGATGGTTCCAGTACACGCGGCTCGCCTCGATCGCCATTGGGCTATCGAGGAACACCTTCCAACGATGCAGCTGCCACGCTTCGAAATGTACGCCGAGTTGATAGAGCAATTCCTGACTGCGCCCAACGGCGAATGCCGGGATCACCACGTTGCCACCATCGCGCGAGGCTTCGGCGAGGATCTCGCCAAGCTCTCGTACGGTCTCGGCCCGGTTGCGGTGACAACGATCGCCGTAGGTACTCTCCATCACCACCAGGTCAGCCGATTCGAAGCGGTGCGGATCTAGCAGGATGGGGGAGTCGTACGGACCGAGATCGCCGCTGAAAACCACGGCGCGCGTGTGCTCAGCCTCGCGACAGATCAACTCGAGGCTTGCCGAACCCAGAATATGCCCAGCTTCGCGTAATCGCAGAGTCACCCCCGGAATGGGTGCGTGCTCGGTGTCGTAGCGTAAGGGTTGCACTCGCTCGAGCGCCCGCTCCACATCAGCGATTTCATAGAGAGGCGGCAGAGCCTCTCGGCGAGCCAGCGAGACGCTGTCGCGTAGCAATATGGGAAGCAATTCCCGGCAAGCCGCCGAGGTGAAGACTGGCCCGCGAAAACCCCGCTTGACGAGCAGCGGCAATCGCCCGCAGTGATCGATATGGGCGTGGGTCAGGACCAGCGCGTCGATGCCTCGGGGATCGAACGGGAAGGGCTCACGGTTACGCGCCGGCGCGTCACGGCCGCCCTGAATCAGCCCGCAGTCGATGAGCAGCGTGCGGCCACCCACCTTGAGCTGGTGACAGGAGCCGGTCACCTCGCCCGCCGCACCCCAGAATGTGATCTGCACGTAGGACCTCCGTCTCCGGCCCCGACCGGTATATTCTCCGGTTTCCGCCGCGACGAACCAACCGGAGAGCGAACGTGATCACCCTGAACGTCAATGGTACCTCGCATGAGATCGATGCCGAGCCGGACATGCCCCTACTGTGGGCGCTGCGTGATTTCTTGAAACTCACCGGTACCAAGTACGGCTGCGGTATCGCACAGTGCGGCGTGTGTACCGTACACCTTGATGGTCAACCGGTGCGTTCCTGCTCGATCCCGGTATCGGCGGTCGGCAGTGCGCAGATCCGTACCATCGAGGGGCTGTCGAAGAGCGCTTCCCACCCTGTGCAACAGGCCTGGCTAGAGCTCGATGTCGTGCAATGCGGGTACTGTCAGTCCGGCCAAATCATGGCAGCTGCAGCGCTACTCGAGAGCCAGCCGAATCCGACCGATGCCGATATCGATGCTGCGATGAACGGAAATCTTTGTCGCTGCGGTACCTACCCGCGCATTCGAGCCGCCGTGAAGCGAGCGGCTGAAATCAAACGTCAGGGCGGTGCGGCATGACCGTAGGCCGACGGCATTTCTTGATTGGTGTAGGCGTGGTTGCCACCGGCTCAGCGGTGGGGATCCAGCTCGTCCCGCGACTGCTCGCCGGGCAGAGCTCTCCTCCTGTCGACTTCAAACCACATGCCTTTGTTCGTCTATCGTCCGACGATACGGTGACAGTCATCATTGGCAAGAGCGAGATGGGTCAAGGGGTCTACACCGGATTACCCATGATCCTCGCTGAAGAGCTGGACTTCGATCCGCAAAGAATCAAGGTCGAGATCGCGGGTGTCGATCCGGCATTCAACCATCCATTCATTCCAGCGCAGTTCACCGGCGGCAGCATGAGCACGCCTTCGACCTACGAATCGTTACGACAAGTGGGGGCAACGGCCCGTTCGATGCTGGTGACGGCTGCTGCGCAGTACTGGAAAGTCGATGCGGCCACGCTGCGTACCGACGATGGTCATGTGGTTGATGCTCGCGGCCGACGCTTGCGCTATGGCTCGCTGCTCGAGGCAGCGTCGGAACTTCCCGTGCCCGCCAAAGATACGCTGAAAATGAAGGATCGCAGCGAGTTCCGCTACATCGGGCGTCCACAGAAGCGGCTGGATAGCCGGGTGAAGGTCGACGGCTCAGCGGTGTTCGGTATCGATATCGACCGGCCCGATCAGCTCGTCGCGGTGGTAGCCCGGGCGCCGGTGTTCGGGGCAGCGGTCCGCTCGTTCGATGCCTCCGCCGCCCGCGCGATCGCCGGCGTTGTCGATATCAAGCAGGTGCCGAGCGGTATCGCGGTGATCGCGCGGCATACCCATGCAGCATTCAAAGGCCGCAAGGCGCTGCTCATCGATTGGGACACGCGCGGTAACGAAGGTGTCTCAAGCGATTCGCTGCGCAAGCAGTGGCAAGCTCTCGCGGCGCGCCCCGGATTGATCGGCAAAGACGTCGGCGATGCGCGCCGCGCGTGGGTCTCGGCCGAGCGGCGAATCGATGTCGAGTACGAACTGCCCTATCTTGCCCATGCCTGCATGGAGCCGCTCAACGCAGTGGCCCACGTCACCGAGTCGGGCTGCGAACTGTGGGTCGGTACCCAGTCGCAGTCGCAGGATGCGCAGCTCGTCGCTGCTGCACTTGGTATCACGGCCGATCGCGTCAAAATCCATACGCCATTTCTCGGTGGCGGATTCGGTCGTCGCGCGAGCGGCAATTCGGATTTCTCTGTCGAGGCCGCGCTAGTTGCACAGGGTGTCGGCAAACCGGTCAAGGTCATCTGGAGCCGCGAGGACGATATGCGCGGAGGTGCTTACCGGCCGTTTTCGATCAGCCGCGTGCGAGCAGCGATCGGCGCCGACGGACTGCCAATCGCTTTCCACCAGACCATCGTGAACAAGCCGGTGCTCGCGAGCACCGCGCTGGGTCAGATGGCCGTCACCAAGGAAGGCTTGGATCCCTCGAGCATCGAGGGTACGGCGGATATGCCCTATGCCGTGCCGAATCTGCGTGTCGAGGTTCACAACACGCGCGAACACGTGACGACACTGTGGTGGCGATCAGTGGGCCACTCGATCAACGGTTTCGTTGCTAACGGCACGATCGACGAGCTTGCGGCGCTCGCGGGTCGCGACCCGTACGAGTATCGACGCAGCCTGCTGGCCGATCAGCCACGTCATCTCGCCGTACTCGACCGGGCGGCGACAGCCGCTGGCTGGGGCACTGCACTTCCGCCGGGACGCTTCCGAGGCATCGCGCTACATCAAAGTTTCGGCAGTATCGTGGCCCAGGTGGCCGAGGTGTCGGTAAAGAATCGCGTGGTACGGGTACACCGTGTGACCTGTGCGGTGGATTGCGGTCTGGCGATCAATCCGGATCAGGTCATCGCACAAATGGAAAGCGGCATCATCTACGGACTCGCCGCTGCACTCAGCGGCGAGATCACCATCGAAGCGGGTCGGGTCGTACAGGGCAACTTCAACGATTACCCGATTCTGCGGTTTGCCGATGCGCCACAGATCGATGTGCACATCGTGCCGAGCGACGGCCCCATCGGAGGTATCGGCGAGCCCGGCACTCCGCCCATAGCCCCGGCAGTGTGCGGAGCGATCTTCGCGGCGACGGGTCAGCGCATCCGTCGCCTGCCGCTGTCCGCTTCGCTCGCTTAACCGCCGTTCAGATAGTCGATCGCGATCTGCGCAAGCGAGCGAGCAGCGAGCGGCAGACCCGATTCGTCGACGTAAAACAGCGGTGAGTGGTTCGAGGGCGCCAGCAGCGGATTCTGGTCTGTCGGGGTGATGCCGACAAAATAAAAGAAACTCGGTACGCGCTCGCCGAAGAACGCAAAGTCTTCGGCCCCCGTAATGAGCGGCACGGGGATCACCTTGCGCTCGCCCGCGACGCGTTGCAGTGACGGCAACACGCGACGCGTCAAGTCGGGATCGTTGTACACCACGGGGTTACTGCCCGGATCGACAGTAAAGGTCGCCGTGGCGCCGCTCGCCTCAGCGGTATTGACTACCATTCGCTCGATGCTCTTCAAGATGTCGGCTCGCTGCCGTGGATCAAAGCTGCGAATCGTGCCGATCATTTCGACTTCATCGGGGATGATGTTATGGCGGATTCCGCCCTTGACAGCACCGACGGTGACGATCGCGGGATTAGCGGTGATATCGGTCTGACGGCTGACCACGGTCTGCAAGGCATTGATGATCTGCGAGGAGATCACGATCGGATCGACACCACCCCAAGGCCGTGCGCCGTGAGTTTGTCGTCCCTTCACGACGATGCGATACGAGTCTGAGGCTGCCATGAGCGGCCCACCGCGATAGCCGATCTCGCCGACGCGCATCGTCGAGAACACGTGCAAGCCGAACACGGCCTCGGGCTTGTGCCGCTCGAGTAAACCTTCACGAATCATGAGTGAAGCGCCGCCTTCTTCACCGACGGGAGCGCCCTCTTCCGCCGGCTGGAAGATGAACACGATCGTACCGGGCAGCTCATCGCGCAATGAGGCGAAGACTTCCGCGAGTCCCATCAGGTTAGCCGTGTGGGTGTCGTGGCCACAGGCATGCATCACACCGACGGTTTCGTTGCGATAAGTGGTGGTGACCTTCGATCGAAACGGCACGTTGGTCTGCTCGGTCACCGGCAAACCGTCCATATCCGCCCGTAGCGCGATGGTCGGCCCAGGCTTACCCCCACGCAACACGGCGACGACGCCGGTTTTGGCAATACCGGTCTCGACTTGTAAGCCTAATTTCTGCAGGTGCTCGGCGACGATCCGCGAGGTGCGAAACTCGCGGTTGGAAAGCTCGGGGAACTCATGGAAGTCACGTCGCCAGGCAATGATGCGCGGCTGTACCCGCTGCAATGCCGCTTCGAGTCGCGTAGCGAAGCTCGGTGCAGCCGGCACGGCGGACTGTGCCTGCAACGGCGGCACAACGACGGCCGACAACAGCAAGGCGGACAAGGCGATGGTGCGAAGCGTCATGGCGGACCCCTTCAAAGGCGAACCAGTTCGTAGATGGATAATGTGCCACCGCGCTCGCCCACGGCAATGAATCTCGAATCGGGTGACCAACGCAGGCAGGCAGGCTCCGATTCGGTGAGCTGAGCATCGAGGGCGGTGGTCGATTTGCCGGGCAGCCATAGCGACAGCCGCCAGTCCCTTCCGCCCGACACCAGATACGACCCTGCGGGCTGAAAGGCGAGGCAATCGATGCGGTCCGTATGCCCGGCAAGCTGCAGCGGTCGCGATCCTTCGGGGCCTTTACCCGAAAAATCCCACACGACGAGCTGGTCTCCCGCGGGCGTCGCGAGCCAACGACTATCGCCACTCCAGCTGAGCACATCGACCTTGGCTGGATAGCCGCGCATTTGGGAGTCGTTACCCGAACCGAGATGCCAGAAGTGCACCGAACCGTCTTGCGTCCCCGTCGCGAGGAATCGGCTATTGGGGCTGAATGCAGCGAGCAAACAGGGTGCCGCCCAGCGGTAGTGACGTACGGTGAAGCGCGGCGCATCAAGTCGATAGACGGCCACGCCACCATTGGTGGCTACAGCAAGCTCACGTCCCGGCTTGTCCCAGCCGAGGCCCGACAACGACGAGTCCAGCGGAGCAAACGCGTGCTCGAGTTCAAGACCAGCACGCCAGAGGCGCAGCTGCTTACCGGCGATCGACGCGAGACGCTTTCCATCCGCCGAAAACGCGATCGCGGTGCTCCAGGCCATACCGGGTCTTTGCTCTGCCTCGCGCGTGCCGCGCTCCGCGTCCCACCACAGCAGGCGACCATCCTGTCCGCTGCTGACAAAAGCCGAACCTTGCGGTTGCCACGCCACAGCGAGTGCGCCGAGCCCGTGCTCACCGAGTACGCGCGAACGTAACGGTTGCTCGGCGCGCTGCGCGGCATCGAAGTCGACGAGGCAGACTTGCCCGCCCCCACCTGCCACCACCAATCGATATCCCGTCGTCGACCAGGCGAGGTCAACGACATAGTCGTCGAGACGCAGGCTGCCACGATGCTCGAGCAGCGCGCTCGGGGCTTTCATCGCGCCACGCAGGACTCGAATCCGGCCTCAAGCTCAGCGCGATCCAGATTACGACCGATGAACACCACGGTGTTTTGTCGGATCGCATCGGCCGGCCAAGGGCGCTCCAGCTGACCGTCGAACATCATGTGAACTCCATGGAAAACGTAGCGACGATCTTCTCCACGTAAGGACAGCACGCCCTTCATACGGAAGATATCCGCACCACGGCTCTGAAGCAGATACGACAGCCAGTCATTGACCTTTTTCGGATCTACGGGCCGCGGATCACTGAGACCGATTGACGCGATTGCCTCATCGTGGTGATGAGACGCGAATCGCCGTTCAGCACGTGCTTGATGACCCACCAGATGCAGACCGAACTCTACCGGCGCGTGCTCGCAGACGATGACGTATGCGCCGGCTCGCTCTACCTCGAGTGTGAATGCGGCGCCTGGATGACCGACATCGAGCCGGTAGGGCCGTGCCAGCGGGCGTACGCTGGCGCCGCAGTCGAGCTTCACAGGCTCTTCCGCAAATGCGCGCACCGCCGGCTCAATCGACTGCTCGAGGCCCTCGACACTCGCTGCTGAGGCCGGCATCACGAGTAACCCGAGCCCGCCACCGTGATCGTGCGCATGGTCATGATCATGGTCATGGTCATGCTCGTGCTCGTGCTCGTGCTCGTGCTCGTGCTCGCAGCCGGCGGTGTGCAGCGCATGCTGTCCGGCAGGCAGCTCGTAGACACCCGCCCACTCGAAGGGATACTGCGGCTCTAGAAAAGCCCCGTCGACGGCCAGTGCGCGTTGCAGGTCAAATGCGCCAACATCGAGGATGTGCGCCACCGGCACATCCGCATTATGTGTGCGGAAAACCTTAGCCGTACGGTTGATCGCACGCACTCGCTGCTCAATACGCTCGAGCGCCGACTCGCCGACGAGATCAGTTTTGTTGAGCAGAATGACATCTGCGAAGGCGATCTGCTCGCCCGGCTCTTTCATTTCGTCGAGATGCTGCTCGATATGCCGAGCATCCACGACCGTCACGATGGCATCGAGCAAAAACTGTTTTTTGAAGTCATCGTCGAGAAAAAAGGTCTGTGCGACCGGACCTGGATCAGCCATTCCCGTCGTCTCGACGAGGATGTAGTCGAATTTGTCGCGTCGTTTGAGCAGCTGACCGAGGATGCGCAGCAGATCGCCACGTACGGTGCAACAGATACAGCCGTTGTTGGTTTCGAAGATTTCTTCTTCGGCGCCGATGACGAGCTGATGATCGACACCGACCTCGCCGAATTCGTTTTCGATCACCGCGATGCGCTTGCCGTGATTCTCGGAGAGGATCCGGTTGAGCAGCGTGGTTTTACCCGAGCCTAGGAAGCCCGTCAGCACGGTGACGGGAATACGATCCGTGGTTGCCATAGGGGCCGCATGATAACGTACGGTATGGCTGAATCTCGCCCGTCACACGTCACTTTTCACGATCACGCGGCGTGCATCGATCAAGCACTCTCGACCGCTGCCCTGGTGTGCGAACGTCGGGGCTTGAATCTGACGCCGATCCGACGCCGCATTCTGGAAATCGTCTGGCGTGCCCACGAGCCGATCGGGGCTTATGCCATCTTGGCGGAACTCGCCAAGGAGCGTGCCAAGGCAGCACCGCCGACGGTCTACCGCGCACTCGAGTTTTTAATGACGGCAGGACTCGTCCATCGTATCGACTCCCTCAATGCCTTCATTGGCTGCGAGGAGCCGGCGCAGCCGCATGTGGCGCAGTTTCTGGTGTGCCGCGCGTGTCACCGCGTTGCGGAGATCGACGACCCGTCGCTTAATCGCGTCCTCGGAGAGAAGTCGCGGGCGATGGGGTTTCGCATCGAGCCCACCTCGCTCGAGATCAAAGGTCTTTGCAGCGAGTGCGCAACAGCTTCGGCAGCTTCCGCACTGGCTTCAGCGCGCCACCAGGAAGATCCCCGCGACCAGTAGAGCGATGCCGAGCAGGCGCGTCGCCGTCACGGGTTGCTGTGCGAACCCCAGTAGTCCGTAGTGATCGACGATGACGGAGGCGAGCATCTGTCCCGCCACCGTCAGGGCGAGCAGCAGCAGCGCACCGAGTCTCGGACCGGTGAATGTTGCCGTCGCCACATAGGCGGCACCTAAACCGCCACCGAGCCAGGCCCACAGCGGAATCGAACTGAGTTGTGCACGGGTCGGCCACTCGGGACGTAGCGATGCCACGAGCAGAAGTAGCAGCAGAGAGCCAACGAGAAAGTTGACGAGCGCAGCGGCTGGCGCGCTGCCGAGTGCCCGACTGATCGCCATGTTGAACCCGACCTGCACCACGAGCCCTGCTCCCACGAGCAAGGCAAGCACGACTGACAGTGAATACATGGCGACCTCCGGTTAATCCACCCGCACCACTCGCTGCAGCGCGCGACGCAACCAGGCTATACGCAGGCTCACGAGCAGCACACGCCACGCGAGGCGCTTATGCCAAGGCACGGGACGCGGTGGGATCACCGCTTGTACGGCCTGCGTGACGTCTTCGTGGCGGATCATGCAGCGAGCATAGCGGTCTAAGCGGGCGGCAGGCTAGGCTTGCGATCATGGCCGAGTTGCCTGAACACACGCGTTCGCTGATCGAGCGTCTGCTCGAGCAATACTGCGCGCGCATCTGTCCGCCGGCGGCGCGACAGGTCATTAATATCGGCTATCACATCGCAGGTACCGCCGTTTACTTAGAGGAGTACCGACGAATTTGCGGCGTGCCTGGAACTCGACGCTCGATCCCGCTGGCGCGTCTGCGTTATCGGAGCATCGATGGTTACTGGACACTTGAGCATCGCTCGTCGCAGGGAAGCTGGCGACGACACCCTAGCCTGGTACCGACTCGGCATTTCCTCGAGTTACTGCGCGAGTTCGATGCCGATCCGCTAGGTCTCTTTTGGAGTCGCCTCGACGGCAAGAATTTGCGCTGGTGCAGTGCGCGCGGACGCTGTCAGGGATGCGAATGGCGATACGCGCAGATTCTGGGTCTCAGCGCTCCTGCAGAACGACCTCAAGGTTAAGCTCGGCGCTTCCCCGACGAACCTGCGTCCGAATGCGCTGACCTGCTTCAAACGTTTTGAGCACATCCGAGAATTGGGATAACCCGGTGATGGCGCGACCATCGAGCGCGAGTACCACATCGCCCGCCTGCAGACCGGCCCGCTGCGCCGGCGAACCCGGGACGACGGACTCTGCGCGTACACCCGCGCCACCGTGTGCGTAGTCCGGTACGAGTCCGAACGACACACGTCGCGGCGCTGCGCTCGCGGCGACAGCAGAACTCGCCGGCGCCGATTCGATCGTCACCGTCAATGGCCCCGGTCGCTGTGACAGATAGCTCACCGTCTCCCTCGCGACGGTCGCCACCTTAACGAGTCCTTCAAAATCTACGCCCTGTGCGCCATCGCTCGGACGGTGATAGTCGAGGTGCGCGCCCGTGTGCAATTGAATCCCGGGGATACCCCGCTCGATGAAACTCTGCTGATCCGACGATTGAGCAGCACCCGGTACGCTCTTAACGGTGATACCGGTGGAAAACCCGATACCGCGAAAAACATGGATCCACTCGCTTGCCGTACCCGTAGCCAGTGCCATGAGCTCACCGGTACCGAGTCGTCCGACCGTATCGAGATTGACGATGGCGCGAATACCCTCCAGGGGCACGGGAGCCGGGTTCGCGACAAAATATCTGGATCCTTGTAACCCCGCCTCCTCGCCTGCAAAAGCGATGAATACGATCGTACGCGGTGGCGGTCCGGATGCGACGAGTGTTCTGGCCAGCTCGAGTAGCACTGCGACGCCGCTCGCATTGTCGTCTGCACCCGGATGGATCTGACCAATTTCCGCCATCCGTACGCCGGGCCCACTGCGTCCCAGATGATCGTAATGGGCCGATACGATGATCGCCTCAGCCGCGTATCGCGGATCTCCACCCGGTAGTACGCCGATCAGATTGCGCGCCCGTACGGGCTGTCGCGCACCGGTCGGTGTAAACTCAAAAGCCTGCGAGTACTCCTCAATATCTTTGAAGTTAGTGACGGCTTTTAGTCCGGCCTTACGATAAGCAGCGGCAATGTAATCTGCCGCCGCCTCTAGACCGGGCGTCCCTAGCCCACGCCCCTCTCGCGCGGGATCTGCCAGCCAGCGTACGTCTCGGGCCATGGCCTCGGCGTCGAAAACCTCCGGAAGGCGCGCCAAAGCAGCACGCGCAGGATAGCCGCCCACGGGCAAAGCGAGCTGCCGCGCACTCGTTGCACGTAAATCGATCTTCAGTGGCGAGTCGGCCGTTGGCCACTCACCCTTGGCCATGTTGCTAGCCTCGACGCCTGCAAAGCCTAGCCATGAATACTTTCCATAGTGCGGAAGCTTGCGCGCCAGCGCAGTGGCACCTTGAAGTGGATCGACCAAAACCCAGGTGACCGCACGGGCGGGGTTGTCCGGATGACGGTGGACGAACACGGCAGAGTGCCCTGCGCGCGGAATACGATCGGCACCCGCGCGGAGCACTTCGGATGTCTGCTCGAATCCGATTGCCGCATCATTGCGAAAGATTCTCTGCGCCCAAAGATTTTGATGCCCGAAGATCCACACTGGTTTGTTTTTCGGTAAGGTACGCGTCGCCGTATCGCTGATCACCGTGATGCGCTGAGCACCGCCACCAGACCAGAAAGCGATCATCGCTTCGTAGGCGGTACGCTCAGCCGGAGAAGCCGATGCCGGTACGATCGCCAACACCTCGGGCTCGCCGAACATCTGGCCGAGTGAAGGCGCGGTCTCGCGTGCATCGAGCAGGCGGAATAAATCAAACTCGGGATCGACCTCCAGCGTGATCGGTTCTGCTTTCGTGCGTAACTCGAAACGTGTACGCCGTGCCTCGCTGGCTACGCGAAAAGTCTCGATACCGGCGGTGGTACGCACGACGATCGGCACATCGAGCTGAAAGACGTCCACCGACTGCAGCTGTCTCAGCTCTCCCTGAATACGGTGACCGTCGGTCACGACCACGTCCGCAAGGCTTAACTGCGGAGCACCCACGCGTGTCGTCCACTGCGTGACGAACGCAGAGAGATCCTCGCGTGCAGCGGCGCCATGCGCATTGGCGAGGTCGGTGAAGCTTGCGCGCTGACCGCGCTTCTCGCGATAGAAGCGCTGCAATCCGCGGACATACGCGTCATCGCCCACTCGTCGACGCAACATGTGCCAGGTCATCAAGGACTTGCCGTAGCCGACGGCCTCCGTGGCCGGGCTATGACGGGAGCGAAATTCGACCAGCGGGAAGTCGCGTGCCTCCCGAACAAAATCCCGATACTTCTTGAGGGTGTCCCGCCGATAGTCGGCGCCCTGGCCAAGCTGCTCTTTATAAAGGTGGTCGGCGTGATAAGCCGTGAGACCCTCGCACCAGTTGCCCTGTGCGTAGTCGACGAACACCCCGTTACCCCACCAGTTGTGCAGGATCTCGTGCGGATACGAAGACGTCAGGATGAACGGGAAGCGGATGATCTGCGGGCCGAGCAAGGTAAAACTCGGCATGCCGTAGCCGGTTTCCCAGAAGTTCTCGACCAGCGCGAACTTGTCGTAGGGGTACGGTCCGATCAACGTGCGATACATCTCGAGGTTGCGCGCCGTCGACTCGAGATATTTCGCAGCCAGAGCGTCATCCGCCTGACGCAGGTAAACCTCGGCACGTACGGCACCGGCCTGACGCACATAGCGTGTGAGCGGACCGCCGACGATATGTAGCTCGTCAATCGGCGTGGTGCTGCTCCAGCGGGCGCGGCCCTGCGCATCACCCGCATCGCCGCGCCCCGGACTGAGCAGTTGCCAGCCGGCCGGTGCGGACGCTGACAGATCGAACGTGAACAAGTCTTCACCGAGCCACGGATACCACAGCGTGCTGCCTGCGAGATAAACGCCCTGCGGGTTGATGGTGCCCGCCGTCTCGCTGAAACCACGTGCGTATTCCTGCCCGGGGGTTTCAAAGCCGAAATCGATGCGGCCACGGTACGCCAGCGTAAAGCGCCGGACACCCGTTGGCAGCGTGACCCGATAGCGTGCCGCGCGCCCGGAGGCACTCACCGATTCCGATGAACCGTTGATGCCGACAAACGCGCGAGTCGGATCTGCAGGAAGTCGAACGATCGCAGGATCTGCCGAGGTGATCTCGAGCGTCGCAGCGAGCAAGAACTCGATTGCCTGCCCCGCTTTCGCCTCGGGTAGTTCGACCGTCACCGTCGCTTCGAGTGTGCGGCCCGCAGGATCGAGCGTCGTGCTGATGGCGTAATGCGAGGCCTCAGCCGCTGCGCCGAGCAAGCCGATGAACAGTGCGGCGAGCTGGAGCAGTTTTTTAGCCACGCTGCTCACGGCGGCGATCGCCGAAAGTCTACGCGCAGACGTACGCTCTCTCCCGCTCGTTCGAGCTCGAGCATCGCCGAATCCCCCCACTGATAAGTACCGACTCGACGTTGCAGCACCGCCGCATTGGTGATCGGCACACCGTCGAGCCGACGCAAGATATCGCCGAGCTGAACGCCCGCCGTCGCCGCCGGCGATCGCGCCTCGAGTTGGATGACTTGGGTGGGCTCTTTACCGAGTCGACCCATCAACGACACGCCGAAAACCGGCAGCGTCGGCTGCGGTGTCCGCGGCACGCCCCAGATGTAATTCGCATAAGCCGCACTGACTTGCTTGGATCCGATGCCAAGCGCCGGATCTAGCGTCACCGGGATCAACGAGGCCACCCGCCCGGCGATCGTCGGCGGCACGTGTCGCGCCGCGCCAAGATCGTAGGCCACGTGACCTGCTCCAATGAGTACCACGACGATCTCGCGTGGATCTTCAGGCACCGATAACGCCCGCCCCGCTTGCCAGCCCATCGCAGCATCCCAGGTGAGCTGAGCCAGATAGACGCCCTCCTGCGCCTCCGGACTCATCTTGGCGTGCAGCGGATCTTCGGCATCGAAATACGAGTTCACGAGCTGTCGATGTTCGAGGTTGTCCCGATCAATCACGGCTGGCAGCTGGGCTCGCGCCTCCGCTGCAAGACCCTCGAAGCTGCTGTTGCTGCGAACGGTCCGTACGATCTCGCGCGGCGCATTGATACCCACCAGCCGCAAGCGCTTCTGGCGCGCAAAATTGAAGATGTCGCGATAGAGCCCCCAGTGATGCGACCAGACCTCGTACCAGCGCGACTCGTCGAGAAACGCCTCCTCGGTAAGCAGGCCCGCCGACCAGCGCTCGAGCGCGGGTTGCGGCGTCCATGGAAACATCTCCAGACCAATGATCACCCGGCGACCGGCTGCGTGCAGCGCCTCGATGATCTGCTGCTGCACACGATGAAACTCACCGTTGGTGTGCTCCTCGCCGATGAAAAGCACGCGCGTCTGGGCGAGCCGCCGAGCGAGCTCTGTCGCATCGATCGTCTCATTGCGCGTGGTATCGACGATGGCACCTAGCACGGGTGTCACACGACGATCTCGACGGGCCGGATCACCGATCGAGAGCTGCTCAGGCCCCCGTGACGCATCCGCAGCGACCAGCGTGCTCCCCAAAGAAAACTGCCCGCCGGTCGTAAGACCGGCGAGCAGTGTGATGAGGATCCGACGGCGCCCGCGAGGGCGGCGCGATGGGGTCATCAGAAGGTGTATCGCAGCGTCACACCGAAAGTCGTGCGACGCGGGTGCGAGACGCTGTAGCGGAACGGGAAGAACGTTCCGCCCGTGTTGACGCCCGAGGGAAGCGTGTTGCTGAAGTAGACGTCACGGAACGCGCCGGTCGGTGCATCCTCGTCAGTCAGGTTTCGGCCCCACAACTCAACACTCAATGCGTCCGTGCGCACCCCGAGCGAGGCGTTCACGTTGGTCGATGCCGGCACGATCGTCTGGTTAGACGCGTCCGCAAATTGCTTGCCGCGATGAGCGATGTCGCCCCGCAGGAAGAACTCGCGGCCGCTGACGAGGTCGCGGATGAACTGAAAGCCGGCGTTAGCCTGCACTTTCGAGGTGCGCAGGATCTGGTTGCCGGAGACGTCGCCACCCGATTTGGCATAGGTCGGGAAGTCTAAGAAGCTGTCGACCTTGGCGCGATCGTAGGTCGGATCCGCATACGAGGCACCGAGGTTGAGATCCAACCCTGACGAGACTCGCGCGGTGATGGAGAATTCGGCACCCTTCACAGTCGCATCACCCGCGTTCACGTTCACGCCGGTCGGGGTCACGATGTCCTTGCCATCGATCTGCGAGACCACCTGCGGAATGACGATGTCCGCCCAGTCGAGGTAGTACAGATCGAGCGAGAGCGCCACCCGGCGATCCATAAGCTGAGCCTTCATGCCAAGCTCGTAGCTCATCAGCGACTCTGAATCGAAGACGCCTGGCAAGGTGATATCGACGGTCGGCGCCGAGACCAAGCGGACGGTGGTCGGATCGAAATCACCCGACTTCTCGGAGTGTGCGACACCGGCGAAGTAGGTGAAATCTTCCGAGGGCTTGAAGCGCAAAGTGCCGCGCCAGCTGAGCAATCCCCAGCTCGCCTCGCCGCTCGTCTTGGTGTTGTTGTTGAGGAACGAGCGTTTCTCATCGGTATAACGCGCATCGATCGTTCCGGTCAGCGACTGGGTGAAGTCGTACTCGAGCGCACCGAAGATCTGCGGTGCCGAGCCATCCTCGACGAAGATATCGCCGAACTTCGTACCGCCGAGCGGATCGTTGAACCACTCGAGGAAGGCCGCGTTACCCGCGCCGCGCGCGAAATCGACGACGTTGTTCGGTGGAGGCGCGAGAAACGGCGGAAGAACCGAGCATGCAAGGCAAAATGAACCGAAATCCGCGGGTAACGGCTTACTGGCGCGAACGCCGTCGCTACCCGAATAAGAGTCGCGCGAGTAGTAGTACGCACCGACCGAGTAACGCAGCGCTTGCTCACGATCGCTGGCGAAGCGGATTTCCTGACTCGCCTCTTCGGTCGTCGTGCCACCGCCGATCTGCAGTAACCCAGTCTGGAACTGCTTGACGGGACCAGATCGCGTGCCTCCGAGCAAAATAGTCGTTGGCGCGGGCTGGTAGGTGAAGAACGTCGTCTCGCCGGTATTGCGGCTGCCGTCCACGCGGAAGTCTTGTGACACCCTCGAGTAACCGGTGATCGCCGTCAGCGTCCCGCCATTGGCGAGATCCCAGTTGAGAGTCAGATGACCGCGCGACAAATGACGCTGCTCGCCGGTCGAGCCGGGTACGGCCGACAGCGAGTTCTTATCGACGGCAGGCAGCTCGCCGCAGTAGTTAAGCAAACGGCTCGAGCGCGGGAACGTGGTGCCGCCGATCGTGCCGCTGAGGCCGAGCAGCTGGTCGCGAACACGACGGTCTTCGCAGTTGGCCGTCACCGGCGTCGTGGCGGAGTTGCCGACGTTGTCGCTCGAGACGTAGAGACCGAGCTCCGCAGAGAAGGTGTCGGTCGGCTCCCAGTACAACATGGCGTTCGCCGTATTGAACTCGTAACCGCCGATGGTTTCTCGTTTGCCGGGGCCGGAATATTGGTTTTCATAGGAGCCGTCCCACTCATCGTGGATGACGGTCAGACGACCTTTGAGTCCAGAATCGCCGATTGGGCCACTCGCCGACAGTTGCACGAGACGCTTGCCCTCGTTGCCGAGCGTCGCCGTGGCCTTGCGCCGCAGCTCGTCGGTCGGTTTGGCCGACACGTAATTGATGGCACCGCTGAACGCGTTACGGCCATAGAGCGCCGCCTGCGGGCCTTTGACCACTTCGATGCGCTCAAGATCTAGCTGATTGAAGTTGATGCCTTCGCGACCCGAGACGTAAACGCCATCAAAGAAAATCGCGGTGTTGAGCTCACCGAAAATATCGATCGGAGCGACACCACGGATGACCGGTGCCGGCAGGAAGTCGCCGATCACGTTGGAGAACGTCAGGCCTGGCGTAAATGCCGCGACGTCATCGAGATTGGTGATGCCCCGCGCTTCGATCGACTCAGCGGTGAACGCCGTAATGGCGAGCGGCACGTTGATCAGTGCCTCACTCGTCTTACGCGCCGTGACGACCACTTCGTCGAGCCCCATCGCGACCTGATCCTGAGCGCGACCTGTTGTCGCGGCCGTGAAGGCCACGAGCGTTGCGACGGCGGCGCCAACGAGGCGCGCGCCCTTCTTGTGAGCATCCATTAAGACCGACCTCCCGTTTGCCCGCTATTGTGTTTTAGCGGTTGCTATGACAAACCTACACCCAAGCCGGCGTCGAGTGAAAGAGTGACGCTGTAACTGATTGATTAAAAAAGATTCATGATCTCTCGGGGGTCTTTCACATGATGAGCATTCATGCCCGTCTCTCGGGCTTATTTTTGGTGAGCGCGCTACTGATGGCCGCTTCCGTCCACGCTGCGGTAGCCAAGGCACCTCAAGGACCGGTCGCGGTTCCTACCGGTGCGGCGATCTCGACGCGCGAGGGCGAGCTGCCCTCCTGGCAAATCCCCTCGATCGGCGAGGCGGCTGAGGCTTACTACGGGCCCGACAGCACACACTTGATCGCTCAGGTGCAGACACCGCTCGCCGTCAAAAGCCCACGGGGACTCGCCGGCTTTCTGACCCAGACGTTTACCGATGCCGGAACGGACGTCGTACTGGTCAACAACCGCGGCTGGGATGGTTGTTCCTATTTTTTCCCGGACGGCAAACGACTCGTGTGGGCCTCGATCCGGGATCGACTCGACATGCCGCTCGGCAACTGGTCGGACTGGCGCAACTATCCGCAGGGCGCAGAACTGTATGTCTCCGACCGACAAGGCAATAACGTGCAGCGCCTCACGAACAACGAGTACTACGAGGCGGAAGTCACCGTCTCGCCCGACGGCAAGTGGATCGTCTTTGGGCGACAGATCCGCGGCAACATGGATCTGTGGGTCATGAAATCCGACGGCACGGAAGAACGACAGATCACCTTCACGGAAGACGATCAGGAAGGCGCGCCGTACTTTTTACCCGACAACGAGACGATTCTCTTCCGCGCCTGGAAGGCGAGCGAATACGACCGCAAGCCGACGCCGATGACGATCTATACCATCCGACGCGACGGCAGTGAGCTGAAGCGGCGGACATTCACCGACGATATGAACTGGGCGCCCTTCCCCACGCCGGACGGTAAGCATTTCGTATTCGTGCGCGCCGAGACTCCGCGCAACTGGGAGGTCTACCTCGGTTACCTTGACGGACGCACGCCGCCGAAACGACTCACGTTCGACGAAGGCTTCGACGGCTTTCCGTCCATCTCGCCGGACGGACGCAAGCTCGTCTGGACAAGCTCGCGCAGCGCCGGCCCCGACGCCCGCTTCATGTCAGGTCTACGACTGCATGTCATGGACGTGAGCTCGCTTGGGCTCGGTCCGCAATCTGCCGCATCGCACCATCATTAAGGAGCAGTGTTCATGGCCCGGCAAAAATCCCGCTCGACACTCGATCGCCGTTCGCTGCTCACCGGCGCTGCTGCGACTCTCGCGGCAGCTGGCGCTACCCCCAACGCCGCAGCCGAAGCGGCTAAACCCGCTGCGGGCCACGCACGTCACGACGTCTCGGTCGCTCAGCGCGGGGTCTATGCGAGCGTCCCACTAAGGCAGGAGTCGATCAACGTCGCAGCGATTCAGTCGCAGCTGTGGTCGATCGATGTGCGTGACAGGGCTAATACACTCAAGCGAAATCTTGATCGCGTACTACGCCTGATTGATCTGGCGCAGAACTCACCGGAGGAATGGGGCGGTGAGCGCCGGTGGGGATCGAAAGTCGATCTTATCTGCATGCACGAGTTTCCAATCCAAGGCTTTCAGCCTTGGACACGCAAGGAACTCAACCAGGTGGCGTTCGAGCTGCCGGGACCCGAGTCCGAAAAAATAGGCGAGCGCGCCAAACGCTACGGCTGTTACATCGCCTTCGGATGCTACGCCAAAGAAAAAGACTGGCCGGATCACGTGATCAATATGTCGGTGATCGTCGGACCGGACGGTAATATCGTCAGCAAGCAGTGGAAGGCCCGAAACATTCTTGGGCTATTCGGCGATGGCGCACTTATTGGGACTACGGTTTACGACGTACTCGATCGTTACGTCGAGATGTATGGCTGGGACGCGACGCTGCCGATCGCACGGACCGACATCGGCAACATCGCGATGACCGCGGTCGGCATCGAGCCGATGCTGTATACCTGCCTTGCGCTCAAGGGAGCCGAGGTACTGGTGCTCTCAGTAACGGGCGGCAGCAATGCCGAATCGGCAATTGCCACAGCCCGGACGAACCGTATTTACACGGTAGGAGTCGGCAACGCCGTCTCGCCATCGAATATCGGCTTCCCAGAAGGCTCGGGCTCGCGCGATGAGGGCACCGTGATCGCCGATCCGCGCGGCACACGATTAGCCGATACCGATAATCATCACGAAGAAATCATCACGGCCAACATCCCGATCGGCGAATTCCGTCGCACCCGGCGTTTTCCGGAGGTGCCGATGGCGTTGATGCTTCCTGTATTCCAGAGTTATCAACCGGTGTTCCAGCCGAACGCCTTCGCGGGTCGTCTACCCGCTACATATAAAGAAGCCGGTGAAATCGTGCGTGCCCGCATGAAGATGAAGTGAGCGCTGCGTCGATTTCATCGTGCGATCGATCTTTCTCGACTTCGATACCGTCAGTGCGGGCGATCTGGACCCGGCGCCGTTGCAGGCTGCGGCGCCGCAGCTTGAACTCGCCGTAGGCACCCGACAAGAGAATGTCGCGCAAGCCATTGCCGGGCGGCACATTGTGCTGCTCAACAAATTGCGCATAACCCGCGAGATCATCGCCGCCTCACCGCAACTGAAACTCGTCGCTCTGGCGGCGACCGGCACTAACAACATCGATCTCGATGCCGCACGAGAGCACGGGGTGGCGGTCTGCAACATCCGCGACTACTGCACACCGTCTGTCGTACAGCATGTCTTGGCGGTGATGCTCGCCCTGACTCATCGACTCACAGACTACTCGCGCGCTGCTGTCGATGGCACATGGGCACGCAGCGCGCATTTCACCGTGCTCGAGTATCCGATCCGCGAGCTGCGCGGACGCACGCTGGGAGTCGTCGGTTTCGGGGTGCTCGGACAGGCGGTGGCAAGAGCCTGCGAGTCGGCTCTCGGCATGCGCGTGCTCGTCGCTGCCCGAATCGGTACCGAGGCCAGTGCCGGGCGCATCGCTCTCGATGCGCTACTCGGCGAGGCGGACGTCGTCACGCTGCACTGCCCTCTCACCCCGGACACCACTGGGTTCATCGACGCACGACGCCTCGCACTCATGAAGCGCGATGCGCTGCTCATTAATACGGCGCGTGGAGCACTGATCGACGTTGCCGCCCTAGCCGAGGCACTGCGTCAGGGTCGCCTCGGCGGCGCGGCCATCGACGTGCTGCCACAAGAGCCGCCGACAGCAGGCAGCCCGCTGTTCGACCCTGATCTACACTCTTTAATTGTTACTCCGCATGTGGCCTGGGCGGCCCGGGAATCGCGCCAGCGCTGCCTGGCGGAAATGGCCGCCAATGTCCGGGATTTCATTGCCGGCGGCCAGCGCGGCCGCGTCGTCTAGTCAGCAGGGGATGAGCTAGAATGCGCGCGCCCGCCGACCGGCGGGTCACCCTGAGGTTTTTCGGTGTACCGAACGTTGCTGTTGCTGGCCGTCGCGCTCGTCTCGGGCTGCGGCAGCGAGGCCGATCTGGCGGATCGCCCTGCTGGCGCGGGCAGTGGTGCGCCGGCGCCGCTCGTCATCACGGCGGTGGGCGAACGCCGCGCCTTCGGTCCGGTGATCGAGGCGGTCGGCACCGCGCTCGCCCGCGAGTCGGTGGAGATCACCTCGAAATCTGCCAATACCGTCACGGCGATCCGTTTCGCCGAGGGCCAACGCGTCGCAGCTGGCGCCATTCTCGTCGAGCTCGATCGGGCGCAGGCGGCCGCGGCACTGACCGAAGCGGAAGCGGCTTTCGCCGAGAGTCGCAACCAGTACCAGCGCGGCCGCGATCTGTCGGTCAGTCAAGCCCTCTCGAAAGCGCAGCTCGATCAGCTTGAGACCGCGGTGAAGACCGCCGAGGCGCGGGTGGTGGCTGCGCGCGCACGCCTGAATGACACGGTGATCCGCGCGCCGTTCGCTGGTCGAACCGGCTTTCGCCGCGTGAGCCTCGGCACCCTGGTGACACCGGGCACCGTGATTACCACGCTCGATGACACATCAATCATCAAACTGGAATTCACGGTTCCCCAGGCTTTTCTTAAGGATGTACAGCCCGGTCTGGCGATCGAGGCGCGCGTCGATGGCCTCGAGGGGCGTAGCTTCAAGGGCAAAGTCACCACGATCGGCTCGCGCGTTGATCCCGTGACCCGATCGATCGCCGTACGCGCCGACATACCAAACACGGATGGCGCGCTCAAACCGGGTCTCTTCATGAGCGTGCGACTTCAGGCAGCCGCAGTACCCACGCTGATGATTCCTGAAGAAGCGCTAGTCCCTGAGCAGGGGCGCAGTTACGTTTTCACCGTCGAGAACGGCCGCGCAGCCCGTCGCGAAGTACGCACCGGGGGTCGCGTGCCCGGCCATGTCGCCGTGCTCGCCGGCATTACGGATGACGCGGTTTTGATCGTCGAAGGTAGCCAGCGCGTACGCGCGGGCGCTGCGGTGAATGCCAAGCCGCGTCAATGAACATCTCTGAGTTCTGTATTCGTCGACCGGTCTTCGCGACAGTGCTGTCGGCGCTGCTCGTGATATTCGGTTTGATCACACTCGAGCGCCTGCCTCTGCGCGAGTATCCGGACATCAACCGGCCGGTCGTCTCGATCAACACGACCTACCGCGGTGCCTCTGCCAACGTCGTCGAGAACAAAGTCACGCAGGTCATCGAGGATCGAGTCGCCGGAATCGAGGGTATTCTCAAACTCGAGTCTGAAAGCGAGGACGAACGCTCGAGCGTACGCATCGAGTTCGACGTCGAGCGCGATATCGATGCGGCCGCTAACGATGTCCGAGATCGGATCTCGCGCGTGGTGGCGCAATTACCGCCTGAAGCGGATCCACCGCAGGTATCGAAATCAGACTCGACCTCCGAGTCGGTGATGTTCCTGAGTTTCAGCTCTGATGCGATGAGCGAGCTCGAAGTCACCGATTATGCCGAGCGATACATCGTCGATCGCTTGTCGACCGTCCCGGGCGTCGCACGCGCATCACTGTCGGGAGCTCGACGTGCGGCGATGCGTATCTGGATTGATCGACAGGCGCTTGCGGCGCGCTCGCTCACCGTGGGCGATATCGAGGGCGCTCTGCGCCGTGAGAACGTGCAGCTTCCCGCAGGACGACTCGAATCCGAGCAGCGCGAGTTCTCGCTACGCACCGAAGTCGGTCTCGACAGCGAGGACAATTTTCGCAATCTCGTCATCGGTCGTGGCCCGCAGGGACACCTGGTTCGACTTGGCGAAGTGGCGGATATCCGACTCGCTGCCGAAGACGATCGCACGCTGATGCGCACGAACGGACGCAACGGCGTCGGTATCGGCATCGAAGCGCAATCCAAAGCCAACGTGCTCGAGCTCGTTCAGGGTGTTCGAGCTGAGGTTCAACGCCTTCAAGCGCAGCTGCCCAAAGGCGCGACGTTGGTTGTCAATGTCGACAACGGTCTGGCGATTGAGGCGGCGATCCGCGAGGTGCTGATCGCGGTGATCTTCGCGTTCATATCGGTGCTGGTTGTCATCTATGCTTTTCTTGGCACCTTGCGCGTCACCCTCGTTCCAGCGCTTACCATTCCGATTTCTGTAATCGCGGGTTTCATGGCGCTATACGCGCTCGATTACTCGATCAACGTGCTCACCTTGCTTGGCATCGTGCTGGCGATCGGACTCGTAGTCGACGATTCAATCGTCGTGCTCGAGAACATCCATCGTCGCGCGGAGATGGGTGAGGGTCCGCTCGTGGCAGCAATCCGCGGCAGTCGCGAAATCGGCTTCGCGGTGATCGCGACCACGCTGACTTTGGTCGCGGTATTCGTGCCGATATCTTTCCTGCCGGGAGATATCGGACGGCTGTTCCGAGAATTCGGGCTCACGCTGTCGGCAGCCGTACTGTTCTCGGCGCTGGTTGCACTGACGCTCACCCCGATGCTGGCTTCGCGGCTACCACCGGAAGAGACGCTGCGGCACAGCCGTGTAGTACGGGCGGTCGAGGGATTCTTCAAAGAATTATCCGAGCGTTACGAGCGTCGGTTGCGTCAGCTGCTGCGACGCCCGTGGCTGATCGTGGGCTCGGTACTCGCACTCACACTGATTGGCCTGCTTTCATTCACCAGTCTGCGCGAGGAATTCACACCGAACGCCGATACCGGGCGCATCTTCGTGACCCTTGAAGCGCCGGACGGCGCGAGCTTTGAGTACACCGAGACGTATGGTCGGAGGCTCGAGGAGATCGCCGCCCGCGAAGTAGAGAGAGGTGGAATCCGCCGTGTGACGCTGCGGATTCCGGGTGGCTGGGGCGGTAGCGGTGGCCCGGTGAACACTGCCCGACTCATCCTGACGCTCGAGGACTGGGGTGATCGCGATCGCAGCGCCCAAGAGATTGCGAACTCGTTGCGTAAAGAACTCTCGAGCCTGCCGGGCGTGCGGGCGAACGCGATCACACCGGGTGGATTACGTCGTGGATTTGGCTCGCCTATCCAGGCGGTGATCGGCGGCCCGGATTACGAAACACTCGGCGAGTGGTCCGAGCAGCTCGTCGCGCTCGCCGAGCAGAACCCCGGCCTGACGGGAGTTGAGAGCAACTATCGCCCGCGCAAACCACAGATCAAAGTCGCAATCGATCGCGATCGTGCTGCGGATCTTGGCGTCTCGCTACAGGCTGTCGGACGTACGCTCGAGACGATGCTTGGCTCGCGTATCGTGACCACATTCATCGACCGTGGTCGTGAATATAACGTCGTGCTGCAGGGTCGCCCGGACGAGCGAGCGACGCCGACAGACCTTGCACAACTGCAGGTCAGGTCCGATCGCACCGGCGAGCTCATTCCCCTCTCGAGCATTGTGAAGCTCACCGAGGCCGCGGGGCTTACCGAACTTAGTCGCTTCAATCGGCTGCGTGCCGTCGAGGTCCGCGCGGATCTGGCCGAGGGCTACTCGATGGGCGAAGCCATCGGCTGGTTCGAAAACACCGTTCAGAACAAGTTGCCACCAGGCGCAACGCTGATGTGGGATGGTGATTCAGGAGACTACGTGCGCAGCAGCGGTCAACTGTGGACCACGCTGCTGTTCGCGGTGATCATCGTTTTCCTCGTACTTGCAGCGCAGTTCGAGAGCTTCGTGCACCCGGCGATCATCATGGTTACGGTGCCACTCGCCCTGCTCGGTGCCGTCTTCGGCCTGCAATTGCACGGCATGAGCATCAACATCTTCAGTCAGATCGCGGTAGTGATGCTGATCGGTATCGCGGCCAAGAACGGCGTACTGATTGTCGAATTCGCCAACCAGCTTCGCGATCGCGGCGTCGAATTCATGGAGGCGATCGTGCAGGCCTCAACGATCCGCCTGCGACCGATCTTGATGACGAGCCTCTGTACGGCTTTCGGCGCCATCCCGCTGATGTTTGCGGCCGGCGCGGGTGCAGAGCAACGCGAACCGGTCGGTATCGTCGTGTTTTACGGTACGGTGCTCTCGATGGCGCTGACACTATTCGTGGTGCCAGCGGTCTATTCGCTCGTCGCCCGACGCACGAAACCGAGCCAGTACATGACGCAGCTCGTGGATCGCATGCTCGGCGCCGTTGACCCGCGGAGCTGAACGTCCGCGGGTCAGCGCACCAGCTTTCTGCCGACACTCAGGCGGCCAGACCAATCGGCGCGGCGCCCGAAAACTGCTCCAGTACTACCGCAGCACCGTGGATCACCGCTGCGATGCGTACGGCACTCTGGATCGCCTCGCGCGAGACTTCGTGCTTACGCAGTAACTTCTCGTGCGATTCAAGACAGAGCCCGCAGCCGTTCACGGCGGAAACGGCGAGCGAGTAAAGCTCGAAGTCGAGCTTATCGATCCCCGGGTTCGCCATCACGTTCATACGCAGACGAGCGGGCAGCGTTGCGTACTCCGCGTCACCTACGAGGTGCACGAAACGGTAATACACGTTGTTCATACTCATGATCGCCGCCGCAGCGCGAGCGCCGTCGTGTCCAGCCGCATCGAGCTCTGCCGAGGCAGCCGTCTCGATCGCCGCCACGAGAGGCAGGTGACGCGAGGCGATCGCGGTGGCGAGCGCAACACCCCAGATCTGTCGACTGGTGAGGCCCGGCGCACCTTGAGGTGTCAGCACCGAGCCGAGATTCAGCCGCAAATCCCGTGCGAAGTCCGGAATCGAATCGCGTAACTGCTCGAGAGATGTCATGACGATAGTCTCCTGAAGAGGGTCCGCTTAGGCGGCCTTTAGGGTGTCTTCACCCTTCTGCCAGTTGCACGGGCAGAGCTCATCGGTCTGCAGCGCATCGAGGACGCGCAGCACTTCCTCGGGCGAACGGCCAACATTGAGATCGGTGATGTACACGAAGCGGATCACACCCTGTGGATCGACGATGTAGGTCGCACGCTGCGCGACGCCAGCCTCGAGATCGAGAATGCCAAGTTCGGTAGTCAGCTCGCGCTTGATGTCGGCGAGCATCGGGAACGGCAGATCCTTCAGCTCCGACTTGCTGCTGCGCCAAGCCAAGTGCACGAACTCGCTATCAGTGCTCACGCCGTAGACCACTGCATCGCGGTCGGCAAACTGCTTGTTGAGCTTGCCGAAAGCGGCGATCTCGGTCGGGCAAACGAAAGTAAAGTCCTTCGGCCAGAAGAACACCACCTGCCACTTGCCGCCAGCGCTCTCGCGCGTGAAGGGCTGGAAAGCGGTCTTGATGTCGTTACTGACGACGCCCGTCAGCGAAAACGCAGGAAATTTTTGGCCGATACCGATCATGAGCAATCTCCTCGAAAATGTTGGGGGTGCACGCCGGTATCTACCGGCGGCGCGCAGTGTCGAGCAGTACGGCTCGACAGACCAATCGATTGATGCGATCATTTCGATAGACACCGTATATCGGCAAGGAGCGCCGTACCGATGGCCGACATCAAACTGAAGGATCTGCGCTACCTCGTGGCCGTCGCCGATACGCGTCACTTCGGGCGCGCTGCAGAGCGTTGTTTCATAAGTCAGCCGACGCTGTCTGCTCAGCTGAAGAAACTCGAGGAATATCTCGGCGTGATCCTGATCGAGCGCCAACCGCGCGCGGCGCTGCTCACTCCGGCGGGGGCGCAGATCGTGGCGCGGGCGCGGCGCATCATCGAGGCGAGCGATGAGGTGGTCGAGATCGCGCGTACCCATCGTGACCCGTTGGCAGGACGGCTGCGGGTGGCGCTATTACCAACCATTGGCCCGTATCTGCTGCCGCACGTGGCGCCTCGACTGCACAAGTCGCTGCCCCGTCTCGAGCTCATGCTCTACGAGCACCAGACCCGCCCGATGCTCGAGAAACTCCATGCTGGCGAGCTCGACATCGGCATCCTCGCACTGCCGGTCGATCTCGAGGGGCTCACTGCGCGTTCGCTATACGACGAACCGTTCGTTGTCGCGGCGCCCGCCGACCATCCGCTCGCTGCACGTAAGTCTTTGCGGGCTGACGATCTGCGAGGCACGACGCTGCTGCTACTTGAGGACGGGCACTGCCTGCGCGATCAGGCACTTGATGTCTGCGGTCGGGTCGAGGTGCATGAAAAGCAGGACTTCCGCGGTACAAGCATCGAAACACTACGACAGATGGTCGCGGCCGGTGCAGGGATCACGCTGCTGCCGGAGCTGGCGAGTCGCGGCGCGCTAGCCAGCATGCGCGGCGTCGCCATTCGGCCATTTGCCAAACCGGTACCGGTACGGCGTATCGGCGCAGTGTGGCGCAAGAGCCATCCGCGCCAGCGCGCCATCGAGGCACTCGCCTCACTGATTGCGGAGCATGCACGATGAGTACACCGACCCTGCTTTGGCTGCGCCTTGATCTTAGACTCGCCGACCATCCGGCCCTGTGTGCGGCGATCGCCCGCGGAGGCCCGGTCATCCCGATATTTTTGTGGTCGCCACATGAAGAGGGCGAATGGGCGCCCGGTGCCGCCTCGAATTGGTGGCTGCATCGCTCGCTGCAGGTCCTGCAGGCCAGTCTGGAGCGCGCCGGTTCACGACTTGTCATTCGCCGCGTGCCGGTCGGCGGGTCCTCACTCGAGGCGCTGCAGACGCTGCTGCGCGAGACCGGCGCCACCGCTGTGTACTGGAGCCGCCGCTATGAGCCGCTCGTCACCGCGCGCGATCGGATCATCAAAGAAACCTTGCGCGCCAGCGGTCTTGAAGCACGCAGCTTTAACGCCGCGCTGCTCGCCGAGCCCTGGGATATCGAGAACCTGAGCGGCAAGCCCTTCCAAGTATTCACGCCTTTCTGGCGCAAGCTGCGCGCGAGCATCGACCCTCCCGCACCGCTCGCCGCACCGAAACGTATACCGGCACCGAATGGCTGGCCCGTCTCAGAGACGCTGGACGCCCTCGGCCTGCAGCCGCGTATTCCGTGGGATACGGGGTTCTCCGCCGTCTGGACGCCGGGCGAGCGTGGCGCGAGCGATCAACTCGAGCAGTTCCTCGACACCGCCGTCGCATCGTACGGTGAGCAGCGCAACTTACCCGGGATTCGCGGTACCTCACGCCTCTCGGCACATCTGCACTTCGGCGAGATCTCTGCCCGCCAGGTGTGGCACGTGGCGGCACAGTGGCGTGACAGCCAGTTCATGACCGAGATCGGCTGGCGCGAGTTCGCACACCACCTGCTGCATCACTTCCCGCACACCACAAACGCGCCGCTGCGCAGCGAGTTCGCTCGCTTCCCGTGGCGCGAGGATGCCGCAGGACTTCAGGCCTGGCAGCGCGCACGCACCGGTATCCCGCTAGTCGATGCCGGGATGCGCGAACTGTGGGAGACGGGTTGGATGCACAATCGGGTACGCATGGTTGTGGCGTCTTTTCTGGTGAAGAACTTGCGCATCCACTGGCTCGAAGGCGCGCGCTGGTTTTGGGACACGCTCGTCGATGCAGACCTCGCGAGCAACACCCTCGGCTGGCAGTGGACCGCAGGTTGCGGTGCCGATGCCGCGCCCTACTTCCGGGTGTTCAATCCGGTGGGTCAAGCCGAGAAGTTCGATGCCGAGGGCCACTATCTACAGCGCTGGGTGCCGGAGCGCGACGATCCGACACGTTATCCCGCCCCCATCGTCGATTTGAAAACCTCGCGTGAGGACGCCCTCGCCGCGTGGGAAAAGATCAGGAGGTAATCAGCGATGCTCAAACACATCGTGGTCTGGCGTCTGCATCCCTCGCCGTCGGTGCGCGAGAACGCCGAACGAGCCAAGGCGCTACTCGAAGGACTTGCAGGGCAAATCCCCGGCCTGCGTCATATCGAGGTGGGTATCAATCTCATCGACGATGTGAATGCCGCCGACATCGCGCTATACAGCGAGCTCGACGATCGTGCGGCTCTTGACGCCTATCAGCGTCATCCGCTGCATTTAGCGGTGGTGCCTCACATCAAAGCGATGGCGAGCGAGCGTCGCTCGGTGGATTACGAGGTCTGAGATCAGAAGAGAGCGGCTTCGGCCTCGAGCACGCTCGCACTACCGCCGACCACTACCCGCGACAGCCCCGCCGCCTGCGGCAACACGTGAGCCGCGTAAAAGCGCGCCGCCGCGAGCTTGCCACGCAAGAAATCGGCATCGGCTGCCCCCGCCGTGAGCTGACGCGCGGCGATATCGGCTGACTTCGCGAGCAGCCAACCGCCGAGCACGAGCCCGGTCAGACGAAGAATCGGCACCGATACGGCGAGTGCCTGCTCCGGCGCTCGAGAAAACTGCTCGAGGATCGCGCGCACCGCCGTCTCGAGCTGATCGACGGCGTCTAGCGCGGCCGCGCGACTCTCTGCGACGGCGGGCAATGCCGCGCTCAGGCCCTGCAGCTGCTGACGCATCTCGGCGATCAGGGCGGCCATCGCGACTCCGCGGTCACGCGCGAGCTTACGGCCGACGAAATCGTTGGACTGAATTGCCGTCGTGCCCTCGTAGATGGTGGTGATGCGAACATCGCGATAGGGCTGCGCTGCGCCCGTCTCCTCGACGAAACCCATGCCACCATGAACCTGCAGTCCGGTGGAGGCGATCTCGATACCAGCCTCGGTACTGCACCCCTTGACCACCGGAATCAGCAGATCACCACGCGCCTGTGCAGCCGCGCGCGTCGACGCATCGGGGTGCTTGCCGCCGAGATCGAGCTGGTATGCGGCGTACAGAGCCACGGCGCGCAGCGCCTCGATCTGCGATTTCATTGACAGCAGCATGCGACGCACGTCGGGATGGTGGACGATCGGCGCCGGGCCAGCACCAACCGCTCCCGGCGGCTTGCCCTGCACGCGCGTACGGGCCCACTCGGCCGCCTGCTGATAAGCCCGCTCGGCCACTGCATAACCCTCGAGACCGACCGACAGGCGCGCCGCGTTCATCATCACGAACATGTATTCGAGGCCACGATTGGGCTCACCCACGAGATAGCCGACGGCACCCTCATTCTGGCCGTAGGCCATCACGCACGTCGGGCTCGCATGGATGCCGAGCTTGTGCTCGATCGAGAGACTGTGAACGTCGTTGCGGGCGCCGAGCGAGCCGTCCTCGTTGACTAGCACCTTCGGCACGATGAACAGCGAGATGCCCTTCACGCCCGGCGGAGCTCCATCGATACGTGCAAGCACCATGTGGATGGTGTTCGGCGTGAAGTCGTGATCGCCGTAGGTGATGAAAATCTTCTGACCGAACAGACGATAGTGATCCCCCTGCGGCTGCGCACGGGTGCGCAGCGCGGCCAGATCCGAGCCCGCCTGCGGCTCGGTGAGATTCATCGTGCCGGTCCACTCGCCCGAGACCATCTTGGGCAGGTAGCGATGTTTCTGAGCCTCGGTACCGTATTGTTCGAGCGCCTCAACCGCGCCCTGCGTCAGCATCGGACAAAGTTTGAAGGCGAGGTTCGAACCGGCCCACAGTTCCTCGACAGCGGTGCCGAGCACCGCTGGCACACCCTGGCCACCGTGCTGCGGCGCGGCCCGCAAGCTCGCCCAGCCACCTTCGGCGTATTGCTGGTAGGCAGCTTTGAAGCCGGGTGCACTCACCACGCCCTCCGGCGTCCAGCGTGCCCCTTGTCGATCACCCGATTTGTAGAGCGGATCGAGCACCGTCTCGGCGAACTTGCCGGCCTCCTCGAGCACCGCATCGGCGATCTCGAGCGAGTAGTCCGCATGCTGCGGACAGGCCTGCAGCGTCCGCTCGCCGATCAGCTCGTGGAGGACGAAACGCAGGTCTTTAAGCGGCGCACGGTACATTCGACGTTCCTGTTATCGCGTGATGTCGGGTGGGGGAGATGCGATTTTACCCCGCGAGTGCCGGCACGATGTTGGCGGCCAGGAAGTCCACCAGGGATTTCACCCGCCCATCCTCGGCCAGGCGTGCCGGGTAGACCGCGCAGAGCGGGGCCTGCTCGGGCAGCTCCCACTCTGGCAATACGCGCTTGAGTTTCTGCGCGGCGAGTCCCGCCTTACAGAGGAATTCGGGCACGAGACCGATACCGAGCCCTGCCGCCACCGAAGCGTGCAGCAGGGCGGGATCGTTGACCGCGAGCTTTGGATGCAGGTGCAGCTCCTCGCGCCGGTTACCTTTGCGCAGACGCAGCGTGAACTGCGCCCCCCCCTGCGAGTCGGGGGTCAGCAGCGGGTGACGCTCGAGCTCCGCGGGCGTCGTCGGTAGACCGGCCTTCTGCAGGTAGGCGGGCGTCGCGCACAGGATCGCCGGCGGCGTCCCGAGCACCCGGGTCACATGCTCGCCGACAGCCTCGGCACCCTGACCGGCCCGGATCGTCACGTCGTACTGCGGACCCGGTGTATCCCCGAGCTCCCCGAGATCGACCTCGAGCGGGATCTCGGGGAAGCGCTCGAGGAAGCGCGGCACGAGGGGGGCCAGCAGCACCCGCCCGTAGGTCGTCTCGGCAAACACCCGCAGCGGTCCGCGACGCTCGACCGTCAACTCGCCGGCCCGCTGGCGGACCTCCTCGCAGGCCGCAAGGATGGCGCGGCACAACGGCAGCAACTGCTCGCCGGCGGGGGTCAGCGTGAGGCGGCGCGTGGTGCGCGTCATGAGCGATAGACCGAGCTCCGCTTCGAGCTCGGCAATCGATCGACTGACCGCGGCCTTGGGGACCTTGAGGGCCCGAGCCGCGGCTGAAAATCCGTTCAGATCCACGACTTTGGCAAACGTTGCCATGTGAGCGGGGGACCAGATCTGCGTCATGGGTGATACCCTCTGAGCCTGATTTAGTGCTATTGTCTCACAAAAGAATCAGTCACCACCAGATTGTCGTCGGAGGCCCCATGTCCCTGAGTGTCCACGCCCTCACCCTCGTGCCCTTCGAGCACGGGCTCGCCAACCTCACACGCATCCTCGACAAGGCCATCGCGTTCGCCGCCGCGAAACAGATCGAACCCGGCGTGCTCGAGAGTCTGCGGCTGACGCCAGACATGTTTCCGCTGCGCCGTCAGGTGCAGCTGACCAGCGATTTCGCCAAGAACAGCGTCGCCCGCCTCGCGGGTCTTGAGCCCCCGAAATTCCCCGACGAGGAGCAGACGCTCGAGGAGCTTAAGGCGCGGGTCGAGCGTACCCTCGCCTGGCTGAAGACGATCACCCCAGCCCAGCTCGAGGGCGGCGAGCAGCGTCATCTGGTGATCCCGCTGCGCACCCGCACGCTCGAGATGGACGGCCTGCCGTTCATCCAGAAATGGGCCCTGCCGAACTTCTACTTCCACCTCACCACCACCTACGCGCTGCTGCGCGAGGCCGGGGTCGAGCTCGGCAAACAGGACTTCCTCGGCGGGGTCTGAGCCACCATGCAACGACGCGCGCTCGGTCGGCAGGGGCTTGAGGTCTCGGCCCTCGGGCTTGGGACGATGGGCATGAGTGGCGTGGCCGGTATGCCGCTCATGTACGGCGCTCCCGATGAAGCCGAGGGCATCGCCACCATCCATCGGGCGCTCGACCTCGGTATCGACTTCTTCGATACCGCCGAGGTCTACGGCCCGTACGCCAACGAGCGTCTGCTCGGCCGAGCCCTGGTCGGCCGCCGTCGCGAACAGGTGGTGATCGCGACCAAGTTCGGCTTCGCCTTCACCCCCGAGGGCAAGATCGGCGGGGTCGATGGCCGGCCGCAGAACGTCCAGCGGGCGCTCGACGGCTGCCTCGAGCGACTCGGTGTCGAGTACATCGACCTGTGGTACCAGCACCGGCGGGATCGCAGCGTACCCATCGAGGACACCGTGGGCGCGATGGCTGAGCAGGTGCGCGCCGGCAAAGTGCGCTACCTCGGCCTGTCGGAAATGAGTGCCGACACGCTGCGCAGGGCCCATGCGGTGCATCCGATCAGCGCGCTGCAAAGCGAGTGGTCACTGTGGGAGCGCAACCTCGAGCAGCCGGGGGCCGATGGCTCGCCGAGCCTCGTGGCGAGCTGTCGGGAACTCGGCATCGGGCTCGTGCCCTACAGCCCGCTCGGACGCGGATTTCTAGGCGGGGCTCTGCCTGACCCCACCACCCTGCCCGAGAGCGACTACCGGCGGCACGATCCACGTTTTCAGGGCGAGCACTACGCGCACAACCTGCGGCTACTCGAGGCCGTGCGCAGGGTGGCGGCACGCCACGCAGCCGAGCCCGCCCAGGTGGCGCTCGCCTGGCTGCTCGCGCGCGGCGATGACGTGGTGCCGATCCCCGGCACCAAGCGCCGGCGCTATCTCGAAATCAACGCGGCGGCCACCGCGCTGCAGCTTGGGGCCGAGGATCTCGCAGAACTTGAGGGTCTCGGGCCGGCCAGCGGACCGCGCTACACCGAGCGAATGATGTCGATGATCGAGCGCTGAGGGCGCTCAGCCGCCGCGCAGAGCGCTCGCCGGGGGCTGTCGTAGCACCGATCGCGTCGCCAGCCAGCCACTGACGGCCACCAGAGCAGCGCCGCCGGCGAGTCCGAGCGCCCACACGGTGAAGCTGAAGTCGTAGGACACCTGCAGTACCTGGTTCGCCAGCAAGAATCCCGCCACCGAGGCGCCAGTCGCTGCCAGCACACCTGAGAGCAGACCGAGCGCCGTAAACTCGGCGAGGATGCCGCGCGCGACAGTGCCGCGACTCGCGCCGAGCGTGCGCAGCATCGCGCTCTCATAGCGGCGCTCATCGCGCGTGGCATGTACGGCAGCGAGCAGCACGGTCAGTCCGGCAAATAGCGTAAACACAAATACGCTCTGCACGGCGAGTACGGCCTTGTCGATCACGCTGCGTACCTGCGTCAGCAGATCATCGAGGTCGAATACCGAGACGCTCGGGAAACGACGGACCAGCGCAGAGATTTCACTACCATCGCCGGGCTTGAAGTAAGCGCTCGTCATCCAGGTCCCCGTGAGCTCATCAAGCACGCCCGGCGGGAACACCACAAAGAAATTGGGCTGGAAACTGTCCCACTTGATCTTGCGCACGCTTCCCACGCGCGCCTCGATGATCTCACCAGCCACATCGAAGGTCATGGAATCACCGATCTTCAGACCGAGCCCCTGCTGGTACTCATCTGAGATCGACACCCAGGGCTGACCGTGCTCTTCCGGGGTCCACCAGCGCCCCTCGACGAGGGTGTTGTCCTCGCCAAGCTCCGCCTGCCAGGTGATGTTCTGATCGCGACGCGAATACCCCTCGCCACGCGGATCGGTGAATTCCAGGGTCTCGACCGGCTGTCCGTTCAACTGCGTGAGCCGCGCACGAATCATCGGCAGCGCACGCGAGCGATCGGCACCGCGTTCAGCTAGGAAGGCAAAGAACGCCTCGCGCTCGTCCGGCGGAATGTTGATGAAGAAAAAATTCGGGAGATCCGCAGGCAAGCTACGCCGCCAGTCGGCGAGCAGGTCGTTGCGCACCACGGCGAGCAGCAGCAACACCATGATCCCGAGCCCGAACGCGACGATCTGTACGATGCTCTCCGCGCGGCGTCGCGCCAAATTGGCGACGCCGTAGCGCCAGGAAACACCGACCGAGCCGCGCAGCGCGCCGGCGAGGCGCACGAGCCCCGCGCCCGCCAGCGCCAGCACCGCGGTGAACACCGCGAGCCCGGCGATGAAGCCGGCAAATAACTTCGGATCGCGTACCACCCAGTACACGAGCCCACCGACGGCGAGCACCGCCGGACCGAAAGCGAGCCACACCACCGCCGGCGGCGGCCCCATGTCACGGCGCAGCACCCGGATTGCAGGCACTCGCGACAGCTGCAGCAACGGGGGCAAGGCGAACCCCACGAGCAATGCCACAGCCGTCAACAAACCAAGACCAAGCGGCAACCAATCGGGCGGTGGTAGATCGGCGCGCAGCAGACCCTGCAGCGCCTGTAATAACCATTCTTGCGCGAGGTAACCGAGCGCGCATCCGAGCAGAGCCGAGGCGAGTGCGATCACGCCGAGTTGCAGCAGGCTCACGGCCAGAGTGAAGCCGCGTGTCGCTCCGAGCGTCTTAAGCAGCGCCACCGAATCGAGATGGCGCTGCACATAACGGCGCGCCGACATCGCCACGGCGATCGCACTCAACAACACGGCGACCAAACTCGCCAGGCTCAGAAATCGCCCGGCTCGATCGAGTGCATTCTTGATCTGCGGACTCGCTTCACTGACATCGAGCAGACGCTCGCCGCGCTGCTTGCTTGCCGTCAGCCACTGCTTGAAAGCCGCGATCGCATCACGATCGCCTCCGAAGAGCACCGCGTGGGTGGCACGTGAACCTGGCAGCAGCAGCTGCGTCGAGGGTAAATCGCCCGCATTCATCATCAGCGAGGGAGCGAACTCGCCGAACCCCCCACCTTGATCGGGGCGGGTAATCAGCACGCGTGAGATACGAAACTCGGCCGCGCCAACCGATACCACCTGCCCCACCTTCGCATCGAGCGCAGCGAGCAACTTGGAGTCGGGCCAAATCTCGCCGCGTGGCGGCCCCGAACCGAGCGCAACGCTGGGCCCGAACAGTCGGTCCGACACACCGACGGTGCCGCGTAACGGATAGGCATCGCTCACCGCACGCACGTTGGCGAGCTGGTTACGCGTGTCATTGAAGACTACGCTGAGCACCGAGATCACGCGCGCCGTACGCAGCCCGCGAGTGCGCGCCTCCTCCTCGTAGACCGCCGCCGGCGCACGGCTCGACTCAAGACGCAGATCGGCTGCAAGAACTTCGTTGGCCTGCAGCGCCACCGACTGGCTGATGCGATTGACGAGAAACCCGACGCCGGTGAGCGCGCCGACTGCCACGATCAGAGCGACGAGCAGGATGCCAAGCTCACCGGAGCGCCATTCGCGAGCGAGCAGACGGGCACTGAGCGGCACGACACGTCGCAGCATGTCAGCCCGGAGCGAGACGCCCCGCCTCCATCACGTAGAGACGCCCACAACGAGCCGCCAGCGTGCGATCGTGGGTGACCAACACGAGCGTGGTGCCGGCACGGGCGTTCAAATCAAATAACAGCTCGGCGATGCGCGCCCCCGTGGTGGTATCGAGATTACCTGTCGGCTCATCGGCGAACAGCACCGCTGGCCTGACGACGAACGCACGCGCAATCGCCACGCGCTGTTGCTCACCGCCCGAGAGCTGACGCGGATAGTGCCCCACGCGTCCGGCGAGGCCCACCCTCGCAAGCGCCTCGAGTGCGCCATCACGAGCATCGCACCGCCCGGCGAGCTCGAGTGGCAACATGACGTTCTCGAGCGCCGTGAGTGCGGGCACCAGGTGAAAGGACTGGAACACGAACCCCACACGCTCGGCGCGCAGCCGTGCGCGACCGTCTTCATCGAGAACGGTGAGGTCCTGTCCATCGAGCAGCACTTGGCCGCGCGTCGGCAGGTCGAGCCCAGCGAGCAGCGCCAGCAACGTCGATTTGCCGGCGCCCGAAGCGCCGACAATCGCTACCGACTCGCCGCGCGTCACCTGTAGCGAGACCTGCTCGACGATGGTCAGTGTGCCTTCCGGGCTGCTAACCTCCTTGGTGAGCTCCCGAACTTCGAGGACGATATCTTTGTTCACCAAAAGATCCTTCTTGGCGTGGCTCCTGCTCGCCGGTACACCGATTCTCGCCGCGGCGAACAGCGAGGCCCCACGGGCCCCGGCCCTGCTCGTGCTCGGGGACAGCATCAGCGCCGGCTATGGACTCACGAGCGGGGAAGGCTGGGTCGCCCTGCTGCAAGCCCGGTTGAAGGCTCAAGGGTACGGGTACCGCGTCGTCAATGCCAGCGTCAGTGGCGAAACCACGACGGGAGGACTCGCGCGACTGCCGCGGGCCCTCGCGGTACACCGCCCGGCGATCGTCGTCATCGAACTTGGCGGTAACGACGGACTACGTGGCCTGCCGCTCGAAACCTCGCGCGCCAATCTCGATCAGATGGTTCGACTCTCTAAAGATGCCGGCGCGCAGGTCCTGCTGCTCGGCATGAAAATTCCGCCCAACTACGGTCCGCGCTACGCGCGCGGGTTTGAGCAGATGTTCCGCGAAATCGCGGCCCGCCATCGCCTGGCGTTCGAGCCGTTCTTCCTCGAGCGCATCGCACTGGAACCTGGGATGCTGCAGGCCGACGGCCTGCATCCGACCGCCAAAGCCCAGCCTGTGATGCTCGAGACCCTGTGGCCGACTTTGCGGCCCCTGCTGCGGCGCTGACTCTCTAGCGCTGAGCCTGCGCCGCCCCTCGACGGCGTTGCCTGTCACTGGCGGCTGCGGCTAGAGTCATCGACATGTCGCACAAACCCTGGCTCGCTTCCTATCCCACCGGCGTCCCCGCCGAGATTGATCCCACTCGTTACCGATCGCTGGCGCAGCTTGCTGATGAAAGCTTCGCAGAGTTCGCGACGACGACGGCCTACATCCAGATGGACAAGGCCATCAGCTACGCAGAGCTCGATCAGCGATCGCGCGCATTCGCCGCTTGGCTACAGGAGCGCGTCGGTCTACGCCGCGGTGGGCGCGTGGCGATCATGCTGCCCAACGTACTTCAATATCCGATCGCGCTTTTTGGCGTGCTGCGGGCGGGTGGTACCGTCGTCAACGTCAACCCGCTTTACACCGCGCGTGAGCTCGAGCATCAGCTCAAAGATTCGGGTGCCGAAATCATCCTGATTCTCGAGAACTTTGCGCATGTGCTGCAGCAGGTCATCGAGCGTACGCCCGTACGCACAGTGCTCGTGACGAGCGTCGGAGAGCTGCTCGGTTTTCCGAAGGGCCCGATCGTCGATTTCGTGGTGCGGAGGGTACGCAAGGCGGTGCCACGATGGAGCCTTCCGGGTGCACGCCGATTCTCTGCGGTACTTCGCGAAGGTGAGACACTCGCCTATACCCGACCGGAACTCGGTCATGACGATCTCGCCTTCCTGCAATACACCGGCGGAACCACCGGCGTCTCGAAAGGCGCGATGTTGAGCCACGGCAACATGATCGCGAACGTATTGCAGTCGTCGGCCTGGATCGAACCGGTGCTGCCGCGCGATGCGAGCAACGTCGCCATCACGGCCTTGCCGCTCTATCACATCTTTGCTCTCACCGCGAACTGCATCGTGCTGCTGCGCCTTGGCTGGACCAACGTGCTGATCACGAACCCGCGCGACTTCCCAGGCTTCGTTGCGGAGCTCAAAAAATACAAGTTCTCCTACATCACCGGCGTCAACACGTTATTCAACGCGCTGCTGAATACTCCGGGCTTTGAGCAACTCGACTTCAGCCATCTCAAAAGTACGCTCGGTGGCGGCATGGCGGTTCAGCGCGTGGTCGCCGAGCGCTGGAAAAAGGTCACTGGGGTGATCCTGACGCAGGCCTGGGGTCTCACCGAGACCTCGCCCGCCGCCTGTATCAACCCAGTCGATGTCGACTTCAACGACTCGATCGGTCTGCCGATCTCTTCTACCGAAATCAGCATCGTCGATGATGCGGGCAATGCCCTGCCGATCGGTGAGCTTGGCGAAATCTGCGTCCGCGGTCCGCAGGTCATGAAGGGTTACTACAACCGCCCGGAGGAAACCGCCAAGGTCATGCTGCCCGGCGGCTGGCTACGCACGGGTGACATCGGTCGTATGGATGCGAAGGGTTTCGTCTACATCGAAGATCGCAAGAAGGACATGATCAACGTGTCCGGCTTCAACGTGTACCCGAACGAAGTCGAGGGTGTTGTGGTCGCACACCCCGGCGTGCTCGAGGCAGCAGCGGTCGCGAAGAGCGACCCGCATTCTGGCGAAGCGGTTGCCTTGTTCGTGGTTCGCAAGGATCCGGCGCTGACCGTCGAGGCAGTCGTCGAGCATTGCCGCAGCGCGCTGACCGGCTACAAAGTGCCGAAATACGTTTACTTCCGAAACGAGCTGCCCAAAACCAACGTGGGCAAGATCCTGCGTCGCGAGCTGCGCGACGAGGCGCAGAAACTCTAGCGTCCGGCGCCAACGAGGCGCCGATGCTCACTGAGCGCGAAACGGTCGGTCATGCCGGCAACGTAGTCGGCCACCACCCGGGCTCGCGCAGCACGTCCGGCTGAGACCTCGGCCGCGAGCGCGGCCTCCCGATGTTCGGCTGGCAGCAGCGCAACATCGTCCAACATAGCCGTGAAGAGCTCTCTCAACACCTTGCGCGCGCGGTCGGTCATGTCTAACACACGCGCATGCCGATACATGCGGGCGTGCAAAAAGCGCTTGAGCTCTACATGTTGCTCGTGCACAGCGTCACTCATACGGATCAGCGGTCGTCCGTATCGGCGCACCGCATCAATGTCTCCGACGCCGGCCGTAGTGATGAGCTCACGGCTGGTTTCGATCACATCGCTCACGACTCGATTGATCATGCGCCGGATGGTCTCGTGAACGAGCCGACGGCCACTCAGTCCCGTATGACGGGCGAGCACTTCCGCATGGGCCGTACCGAACAGTTTCAGCTCACGCAGCGCATCGAGCTCCAAAAGTCCGGCACGTAAGCCATCATCGACATCGTGATTGTTGTACGCGATCGCATCCGCGAGGTTCGCGAGCTGTGCTTCGAGCCCCGGCTGCTCGCGTCGCAGGAAGCGCTCACCGAGCTCGCCGAGCTCGCGTGCGTGTGTCACCGAGCAGTGCTTGAGGATGCCCTCGCGCGTCTCGAACGTCAGGTTGAGTCCGGGAAACTCTGCGTAGCGCTCCTCGAGCAGCTCGACGACACGCAGCGATTGAAGATTGTGTTCGAAGCCGCCGTACTCACGCATACACTCATTCAGCGCATCTTGGCCCGCATGACCAAACGGTGTATGACCGAGATCGTGTGCGAGGCAGATCGCCTCGGTGAGGGTCTCGTGTAGCCCTAAAGCGCGGGCGATGGTTCGGCCGATCTGCGCCACTTCCATGGAATGGGTGACGCGCGTGCGGTAGAGATCCCCCTCGTGATTGACGAATACCTGCGTTTTATAAACGAGACGCCGAAATGCGCTCGAGTGAATGATTCGATCGCGATCGCGCTGAAATTCGCCACGCCACTGCGGCGGCGGCTCAGGATGCCGACGGCCTCGACTCGACGCGTCGCGGGCCGCCCATGGCGCAAGCTCACCCGGAACCAGTACCGTCACGACAGATGCGCCTGCAGCGTCGCCTCGAGCGCCTCAGCCGGATAGTCGCTGGTGACAAACGCGGCGCCGATTCTGCGCAGCAGTACTAAACGCAGGCGCCCCGCCTGTACTTTTTTATCAAGTTGCATCGCAGACCACGCCGCCTGCGCACTCACCTCGGCACCGACAGCGGTACGTAATCCGAGCCGTTGCAGTAGCGTGTGAACACGAGCCACATCCTGTGAGCCGATCCAGCCGGCGCGCTGCGACATCGAGGCGGCCATCGAGAGCCCCACCGCCACCGCCTCGCCATGTAGCCAGCTCGAATAGCCAGTGACCGTCTCGATCGCATGGCCGAAGGTGTGACCGAGATTCAGTAACGCACGCTCGCCGCGCTCATGCTCGTCGCGTGCCACGATCGCCGACTTGATCTCGCAGGACCGCAGCACTGCATGCGAGATCGCGGTGGGCTCAAGCGCGAGCAGCGCTTCGGCGTTTGACTCGATCCACTCGAAGAAATCGGCATCGCCCAGCAATCCGTATTTGACTACCTCGGCGAGGCCCGCCCGTAGCTCGCGAGCGGGCAGGGTGCGCAGCGTCGTGGTATCGGCGATGACGGCGCGCGGCTGATGGAAGGCGCCGATCAGATTCTTGCCACCCGGATGGTTGACGCCGGTCTTACCGCCGACCGACGAGTCGACCTGAGCGAGTAGCGTCGTGGGTACCTGCACGATGCCGATCCCGCGTTGGTAACACGCTGCCGCAAAACCCGCGATGTCACCCACCACACCACCACCGAGTGCGACCAATAGGTCATCGCGTGCGAAACGGTTGGTCACGAGAACGTCGATCACGCGCGCGACGGTATCGAGCGTCTTGTGCTGCTCGCCGTCGGGCAGCACGATCTCGACGAGCTCGCGGCCGGCGGCGGCGCTCTGCAGCTTCGCTGCATGCAGCGGCGCGACCACGCTGCTCGTCACGAGTCCGATCTTTCGCGCAGACAGCTGTGCGCCGACGAACCCAGCGTCGGCGAGTAGACCCTCGCCGATGTGGATCGGATACGAGCGATCGCCAAGCAGCACGGTATAGGAGTGGATCGGAGCAGCCACGATTTAAGTATACGGTGTGGGCTGCGGCGTGAGCTGCGCGAGAATCTGCGCAGCCACCTGTGCGACACGTTGCCCGTCAGTTCGCACCACGATGTGGGCGAGTTGTCGATAAATCGGATCGCGGTATGCCATAAGCTCGGTAAGCCGCTGCTCGAGATCGGCTGCACCCGCAAGCAACGGCCGGTTCTCGCCACGACGCACGCGCAGCAGCTGATCGGCTACCGAGGTCTCGAGATACACCACCGTGCCACGCTCTCGCAGCACCGTGCGGTTCTCAGCGAGTAGGACGGCGCCGCCGCCCGTGGCGAGCACGATATTCTGCCGACGGGTGAGCGCTTCGATCGCATCGCGCTCTCGGATGCGGAACCCCGCCTC
This sequence comes from Steroidobacteraceae bacterium, assembly GCA_049425405.1. Lineage (GTDB taxonomy): Bacteria > Pseudomonadota > Gammaproteobacteria > Steroidobacterales > Steroidobacteraceae > UBA964. The sequence goes on along the minus strand of JBMSXG010000001.1, from coordinate 220,188 downwards.
GCCCTCTTTGTCGAAGATGTACGGAATGTCGACGCCGGTACGTCGCACGATCTCAAGATCCGAGTCTACGAACGGACAGCGGCATGCGCGCGCGAGTTGCTTGCCCACGGCGGTCTTGCCGGAACCCATCGGCCCGACTAGAAAAAGGTTTCTGGTTGCACCGAGGCCGTCGTTCATCGACGGCAAGACTAACCGGCTGCGCATTCCGGTACCATGGAGTCCGTCGTGATCCGATCTCCGTCGACATTGGCCCTGGCCGCCCTCGCGGCCCTCGGCGGCCTCGGTTTGCTCGCTGGGGCAGGACTAGCGGGTGCCTATCTGTACCTACAACCGTCGCTGCCGACGGTTGAAGCGATGCGCCAGATCGATCTGATGGTGCCGCTGCGGGTCTACTCGCGCGATGGCGAAGTAATCGCGCAGATCGGTGAGCAGCGCCGTATCCCGGTGACCTTCGATGATGTCCCGCCGATGGTTCGTCAGGCCTTCATCGCCGCCGAAGACGACCGATTCTTCGAGCATCAGGGGTTCGACTACGCCGGAATCCTACGCTCGGCTCTCGTCAATCTGCTGCCCGGTCGCCGACAGGGCGCCAGCACCATCACCATGCAGACGGCACGCAACCTGTTCCTGACGCAGGATCGAACGTGGCGGCGCAAGATCCAAGAGGTCTTCCTCACCTATCGACTCGAGCAGGAATTCACCAAAGAAGAGATCCTTGGCCTCTATCTCAACGTCATCCACTTCGGCAAACGGGCCTACGGCGTCGCCGCCGCCGCGGAACTCTATTACGGCAAGACGCTCGAGCAGCTCACACTCGCCGAGGCCGCGACGCTGGCACGCATTCCGCAGGCCCCCTCGCGTTTCAACCCCATCAACAACCCAGAGGCAGCTCGGCAACGGCGCAGTTACGTGCTGCGTCGTATGCGCGAGCTCGGCTATATCGATGAAATCACCGAGGCGCAGGCGGCTGCGGAGAAGGCGCCGGCCCGCGAGCATGCACGCTCATTCGAGGTCGAGGCCCCGTACATCGCGGAGATGGCGCGACTCGAACTGGTGCAGCGCTTCGGGGCGGCCGCGCAGAACGAGGGCTACAAGATTTACACGACGGTCGACTCGCGTCTGCAATCGGCCGCGAATGCAGCCCTGCGTGCAGGACTGCTCGATTACGACCGTCGTCACGGCTGGCGCGGTGCGCTCGCCCGCGTGACCGTCGATCCGGCCGGGGAGCCGGCCGATTTCGAAGAACTGCTGAGCGACTACGATGCCAGCGGTCCGCTGGTGCCGGCACTTGTCACCAAGGTCAGCACCAAGGACGCCCGCGTATACGTACGCGATCTAGGCTTCGCCACGCTGCCGTGGGACGGGATGTCCTGGGCGCGAACCCAACTCACCAGGGGCTATGGCCCAATGCCCAAGAAAGCGGCTGATGTGCTCGCCCCCGGTGATGTCGTGTATGTCACCGCAGTGAAGGACGGCATAGTCCGTCTCGGGCAGATCCCGCAGGCGGCCGCAGCACTCGTGGCGCTCTCGCCGAACGACGGCGCGATCGCCTCGCTCGTCGGCGGCTTCGATTACTTCGATACACAAACGGGAAAATTCAATCGCGCGATTCAGGCGAAACGCCAGCCGGGCTCGGGCTTCAAGCCCTTTCTCTACTCGGCGGCCCTGGAGAACGGATTCACCGCCGCCTCGATTATCGACGATGCGCCGTTCATCATCGACGATCCGAGCCAGGAGGAAGCGTGGCGACCCGAGAATGCCGGGCGCGACTTCCTCGGGCCGACTCGACTACGTGAAGCGCTGGTGCAGTCGCGCAACCTAGTGTCGATCCGCTTGCTGCAAGCCATCGGTATGGACGCTGCTCTCGGCTTCTCCGAACGCTTCGGTTTCGAGCGGGCAAGTCTGCCACGCAATCTCACACTCTCACTCGGCACGATGAGTGCGACACCGCTTCAGGTCGCCACGGCCTACACGGTATTCGCCAACGGCGGCTATCGCATTCAACCGTACTTCATCGATCGAATCGTGGATCCGAGTGGGGCTGTGGTCTTTGAGGCAAAGCCGAGGGTCGTGGCGCCGGAGTGTGAAGTCGCCAAAGAAATACCCGACGAGTCGTCGGCCGAGTCCGCTGCCGAGCCCCTCGCCGTATCGGCAAGCTGTAACCGCGCATCGGCCGAGGTTGCACCGCGAGTGATCAGCGCGCAGAACGCTTGGATCATCACCGATATGCTGCGCGAGGTGATCACCCGAGGCACTGGTCGACGCGCGCTCGCGCTGGGACGCAGCGACCTCGCCGGCAAAACGGGTACCACCAACGAGGCACGCGACACCTGGTTTAACGGGTTCAATCGCTCACTGGTCGCCTCGGTTTGGGTGGGCTTCGACCAGTCGCGCCCGCTCGGCGACGGCGAGGAAGGTAGCCGCACCGCAGTGCCGATCTGGGTGGATTTCATGCGCGAGGCGCTGCGTGGCACATCAGAGCGACTGTGGCCCATGCCAGGCGGTCTCGTACAGGCCCGCATCTCGAAGAGCACGGGCATGATTGCCAGCGTCAACGATCCCGAGGCTATCTTTGAGACCTTCATGGTGGATCGACTGCCTGAGGGCGGTGTGCTCGGCTCCGCACCGGCGAGCAATCCACCAGCGTCGAATCCCTCGGTCAGCTCACCGGAACCACTATTTTGATTTGAGTCATGAAGAAGCCCGCACCCCGCACTGAACATCTGCGGCGTGCCCTCGCTAACGAGGCCGCGCGCGTCATGGCCGAGCATGGTGTGCGCGACTTCCTGACCGCCAAACGGAAGGCGGCGGCTCGCTTCGGTGTCGTTGACGGTTCCGTGCTGCCACGCAACACCGAAATCGAAAGTGCCCTGCAAGAATATCAGCGACTATTCGGCGGTGCTGCGCATGCGCAGTCGCTACTTTCACAGCGACAGGTAGCGCTCGATGTGATGCAGCGTCTTGAGCGCTTCTCACCGCGGCTCGTCGGTGCAGTACTGCAGGGCACCGCCACCGTACACGATGATGTCATGCTGCATGTGTTCGCTGATCGGCTCGAGTCCGTGACTTTTTTGCTGATGGACCAAGGCATTCCGTTCGAGGTAGGTGAGCGACGCACGCGTCTCGACCCTGAGCGCACAGTCAATCAGCCGGCGCTGCGGTTAGAGCTCGATGAGCAGCCCGTAGAGATCGTGGTGTTCGGACTCGACGGAATCCGTCAGGCGCCGATCAGTCCAGTGGATGGCAAACCGATGCGCCGCGCTGATCTCGACGAGGTGCTGGAGCTGCTCGCCCCCGACGCCGACTGACCGTAGCCGATCAGCCGCGCTTGGCGATCGCCACGTAGTCGCGCTTGACCGGGCCGGTATAGAGCTGGCGAGGACGACCGATCCGGAACGACGGATCGCTGATCATCTCCTGCCAATGCGACACCCAACCGGCAGTGCGCGCGATTGCGAACATGACCGTGAACATCGAGCGTGGAATACCAAGCGCGCTGTAGATGATGCCCGAGTAGAAATCGACATTCGGGTAAAGCTTGCGCGAGATGAAGTACTCGTCCTTCAGTGCGATTTCTTCGAGCCGCTGGGCGAGCTCGAGCAGCGGATTATCGGCCCGCCCCATCTTCGCGAGGACCTTGTGACACATGTCGCGGATAATTTTCGCGCGCGGGTCAAAATTCTTATAGACGCGGTGCCCGAAGCCCATTAGCCGAACGTGGCTGGACTTGTCCTTCACCTGGGCAAGGAACTTCGGGATGTGATCGACGCGTCCGATCTCCTCGAGCATGTCGAGCACGGCCTCGTTGGCGCCGCCGTGCGCCGGGCCCCACAGTGCCGAGACGCCTGCCGAAATCGCAGCGTAGGGATTGGCGCCGGTCGAGCCTGCGAGTCGCACCGTCGAGGTGCTCGCATTTTGCTCGTGGTCCGCATGCAGGATCAGCAACAGATCAAGCGCCTGCGCCGCCAGCGGATCCACATGATAGGGCTCGCACGGCACGGCGTAGTACATGTGCAGCAGGTTGCTGCAGTAGTCGAGGTCATTGCGCGGATAGATAAACGGCTGACCGATCGAGCGCTTGTAAGCGGCAGCCGAAATCGTCGGCAGTTTGGCGATGATGCGATGTGCAAAGATTTCGCGATGTCGCGGGTTATTGATGTCCATCGAGTCGTGATAAAACGCCGACATCGAAGCCACGATCGCACTCGTCATCGCCATTGGGTGCGCGTCGTAGTGAAACCCGTTGTACATGCGCAGCAGCGACTCGTTGATCATCGTATGTCGCTGAATGCTGCTGCTGAACGCCGCCAGCTGCTTCGCGTCGGGCAGCTCGCCGTTCAGCAGCAGATAAGCGACTTCGATGAACGAGCTCTGTGCGGCGAGCTGCTCGATGGGGTAGCCGCGATAGAGCAGCACGCCCGCATCACCGTCGATGTAGGTGATCTTGCTCTCGGTACTCGCCGTGGCCATGAAGCCCGGATCGAAAGTAAACACCCCGTGATCTTTGGTCAGCGAGCCGATGTCGATGACATCCGGTCCCACCGTGCCCGAGCGAACGGGCAGCGTGCTCTTCTTGCCGGAGGCGGTGTCGATCAGTTCGAAATGCTTTTGGTTGGCCATGGTGTCGATCGTCTGGGTGACAGACGTCGCGAACGCGCGACGAATGTGTGACGAAATTGACACGCCGGCCAGCCGGAATCAAGGCGGTCGCGCGCGAATTTAGGTTACTCGACCACCTTGTAGCGTTGACCCGGTCGCAGCGATCGATCCGGATACAGGCCGTTGATCAGCTTCAACTCCTCGAGTGGGTACCGTTTGAGCGGCATCGCCTCCACATGCTCCTCAAGGCGGCTCGAGGCGCCAGCCGTCAGGATGCGCAGCCGGTGAGGCTCGGCCAGTGGATACTCCGCCGGGCGCAGGCCGCGCAGGCTTTCAGCCGCCGAGCGAATCAGACCATCGGCCTCGGGCACGCCGTCGCGGGATGCGCGGCTGGCACCGGTGATCAGATAAGCGCCCTTGCCGCGATACAGCACGACCCAGCGGATGGGACCTGCGCCGTTATCGAGCGGCGAGCCGCCGAGCGTTAGCAGGCTGTAGCCCTCCATGCCGTTGACCGAGATGGCTTCGCCGCCGACCGCCTGCGCACCACCGATTCGTGACAGCAGGAACTCTCGCGGCGCCTGCATCGGTGGCGGCGTATCGAGCGTGATCTGCATCACGGAGTCCTTGTTGGGCGTGTAGGCGAGCAACCGGGCGCGCTCATTCTCGATGGTCCAGCCACGTGGGAAAGCCATCGTGATACCGAGTTCGGCGTGGTAGAAGCGGTTGCCGCGCACGATGCCCTGCGCGCGGCTTGAACCATAGGTCAGGCCATCAATGCGCTGCAGATAGCTGTCGCGCCCATCGATCCAACCTCCCGCCGGTCCGTTGTTGAGTCGCGCGGCATTCTTGGCGGTCTGCACTGCACGGGCATTGGGGGCCGGGTGCGACGAGAAGAGGCCGTGATAGACCCGCGGCTCGCGGCCCTCGGCCCGCGCCCGAGCGATTTCGAAGCGCTCGCCGCGCTTGAACATCTCGAACACCTCACCCATCGCCTCCGGGCGGTAACCGGCGGCAGTGGAATACTGCAAGCCGAGCCGATCCGCTTCGAGCTCGTTCTCACGGCCATATCCCTGCACCCAGGCCTGCGCACCGAGGTTCGCCAGTTCCGCAACGGTATTCGAACCGGTGTACAGGGCCGCTGCGGTCGCCGCGAGCGTGGCGAGGATGCCGCGCGTCATACGTTTCTGCGGATGGCGCGCCGTGACGTGCGCAATCTCGTGACCAAGCACAGCGGCGAGCTCCGCCTCAGAGTTCAGATGAATGAGTAGGCCGCGATGCAGATACACGTAACAGCAGCCGGTCGTGAACGCGTTGATGGCGTCGTCGTCGAGCACAACGAACTTCCACTCGGCGCCAGACAGCCCGTTCTGCTGGACGAGCCGTTGGCCGATGCCGATGACGTAATCTTGCACCGACCGATCCGCGTAGAGCCCATAGGCCTTGAGGATCTGCTCGTGGGCCTTACGGGCCGATGCGCTCTCTTTGATGACGATCTGTGCGCTCTTGCCCGAGCTCTGCGCCAGAGCGTGCGCGCTCAGCGTTCCGAGCGAGACCCCTAGCAATAGCAGCGCAATTCGACGACACCAGCTCGGCATGTGATGTGTGACGATTAGCGGCCGCCGGAAGTTCAAATCTGGGGGTTTAAACACAAAGGGCGCCCGAAGGCGCCCTTTGTGGTGTCACAAATCGAAGCGTGATCAACGCGCGCCGGCCGCCGCGTACTTCTTGCGGAATTTGTCCACCCGGCCCGCGGTATCGACGATTTTCTGCTTGCCCGTGTAGAAGGGATGGCAGCTCGAGCACACCTCAACCGCGAGGTCCTGACCCAAGGTCGAGCGGGTCTTGAAGCTGTTGCCGCAGGAGCAGTTGACCGAGATTTCCGTGTAGTCCGGGTGAATGGCAGGTTTCATGACGGGGATCGCTTCGGTCGAGAGAAAAAGGGCGCGAAGTGTAGCGGCGCCCCCCGGGCCCGACAAGGTCCCGGCTGTGGATAACTCTGTGGACCACTGTCTAGGGCCGCTGACAGCCCTGCCCTCAGCGGTCAGATCACTCAGACGGTCAAAAATTTCAGGGGCTAATTATTTCAATAAAAACAGACACTTGAAATGGTTTTTTGTCATCGGTCTGAAAAATATGCGCTTTGTGCCCTAGCGAACGAGACTTTGGGTCGCTGTGAATAGCCGAGGGCGCTTATTTCGGCAGAAACTCCAGCAGCATCTCATTGAGAAAGCGCAGACCGAGCGCCGTCGGGACCAGCGCGTCCGCATTATCGGCCTGCAGCAGGCCCCGCTGCTCGAGTCGCCGCCGCGCCGGCTCGAGGGTCGCCCACGCAAGCCCGGTTCGCGACTCGAATTCGGCGCGCTGCGCGCCGGCCAGCAAGCGCAGGGCGTTGAGCATGAACTCGAATGGGCGCTGCGATTCGGGGACCGCTTGCACGGTGAGTGAACCGCTCGGATCACGTTGATAACGGCGCGGCTCGCGCAGGTGCTGCGTCCGCAGAATCTGCCATCGCCCCGACTCCGCTTCTGGCCCACTGAGCTTGCCGTGCGCCCCGGCCCCGAGACCCAAATAGTCGCCGAACTTCCAATACACCAGGTTGTGACGACAGCGCTGCCCAGCGCGCGCGTAAGCCGACACTTCGTAGCGCTCGAACCCGGCTGCCGCAAGGTGGCGCTGACAAAGTTCGAGCATGCCTTCGGTGGTCTCGTCCGTCGGCAGATCCGCGGGCGGCCGCGCGGCAAACGGCGTGCCCGGCTCGAGTGTCAGGTGGTAGTGCGAAATCTGTGCCGGTGCGAGCGCGATAGCCGCAGCGAGATCGCGTTCAGCCGCGGCTGCATCCTGAGCTGGCAGACCGTACATGAGATCGAGGTTGAAACGCGCGAGGCCCGCCGCATGCAGCTCCTCAGCTGCCCGCCGCGTGTCGTCGGCGCGGTGAATACGACCGAGTCGCTGGAGGGTCTGCGGATCGAAGCTTTGCGCTCCGAGCGAGACGCGATTCACGCCGGCGGCCGCGTACTCGGCGAAGCGCCCGCGCTCGATCGTGCCGGGGTTCGCCTCGAGCGTCACTTCCACATCTTTGGCAAGTGACAGCGTTGTACCAATCTTGCCAAGCACCTCGCCGATCGCCGCGGGAGAAAACAGGCTCGGCGTACCGCCACCGAGGAAAACCGACACGACCTCGCGACCCGCGAGCTGTGCTGCGAAGCGCCTCACCTGCTGCTCAAGGTCACGCCCAATCGAAGCGAGATAGTCACTCTCTGGCACCTGGCCACGCAGTGCATGCGAGTTGAAATCGCAGTACGGACACTTGCTCACGCACCAAGGGAAGTGCACATACACCGCGAGCGGAATGGGAGGTGATTCGCTCATCGCCAGTTCGACAGCAGCGCGTGTAGTGCGCGACTGCGATGGCTGTGTCGATTCTTGAGCTCCGCCGGCCACTCGGCAACGCTCGAACCCACAAGCTCTGCAACGCCGAGCGTATCGAGTGGTGCAAATACTGGGTCGTAGCCGAATCCGCCCTCGCCGCGTGGCGCAGACAGGATGGTCCCCTCCCAACTGCCCGTCCCCACGATCGGCTCGAGATCATCGGCCGTACGTACGAAGGCGATCACGCACCGAAAGCGCGCCCGGCGCGCCGCCGTCGGTACCGCGGCGAGCGCCTGCAACAAACGCGCGAGGTTAGCCGCGTCGCTCGCACCAACGCCGGCATAGCGCGCCGAATACACCCCTGGCGCACCCTCAAGTGCATCGACCTCGAGGCCGGAGTCATCGGCCATTGCCGGCAGACCGCTGAGCTCTGCGGCATGGCGAGCTTTGATGAGGGCATTATCGAGGAAGGTACGGCCGGTTTCTTCAGGCGGCTCGATGCCGAAGTCGGACTGCGGGACCAGCTGCAGTCCTGTCTGCGCGGCCATCGCCGCGAACTCGCGCAGCTTGCCGCGGTTGCCCGTAGCCAGAACGACGCGCGGCCGATCAGGCACGATGCGCGAGGGCCTCCGTCTGCAAGGCGTGCAGCCGCGCGATACCCGCGGCGGCTAAATCGAGCAGGCGGTCGAGCTCATCACGTCGGAATGCATGTCCCTCGGCCGTGCCCTGCACCTCGACGAAGGTGCCGCCTTCTTTCATCACCACGTTCATGTCGGTTTCGGCCTGCGAATCTTCGTCGTAGTCGAGATCGAGGAGCGGTGTGCCGCCGCAGATGCCGACCGACACCGCCGCCACTTGCCCGTGTATCGGTGAGGCACTGAGCGCACCGCGCGCCAGCAGCGATTGACAGGCATCGAAGAGGGCCACATAGCCACCGGTGATGGCGGCGGTACGAGTACCGCCGTCAGCTTGCAACACGTCGCAGTCGATGGTGACTGTGCGCTCACCGAGCGCGCCAAGATCGAGCACAGCACGCAGGCTGCGGCCGATGAGTCGCTGAATCTCCTGCGTCCGGCCGCTTTGCTTGCCTTTGGCGGCCTCTCGCGGCGCACGGGTGTGGGTCGAGCGCGGCAACATGCCGTACTCAGCGGTCAGCCAACCCTGGCCGCGCCCGCGGAGGAACCCGGGTACGCCGTCCTCGATACTGGCCGTACACAACACACGCGTACCGCCGAACGCCACGAGCACGGAGCCCTCGGCGTGCCGCGTGAATCCGCGCTGGAAACTCACCTCGCGCAGCGCATCGGCGCTGCGACCACTCGGGCGTCGGTACATGCGGGGAATCCGTGGGTATACACTGCGCGCTTTATACACCGGAGCCATCGGACACGCACATGATCCGCAGCATGACGGGCTTCGCACGTCGCGAAGTGAGTGGCTCCTTCGGCCAGCTGACCTGCGAATTGCGCAGCGTCAATCACCGCTATCTTGAACCCGGCCTACGCCTGCCCGAGGAGCTGCGCTCGCTCGAGGGCGAACTGCGTCAGCAGCTCGCACGCGAGCTACGACGCGGCAAGGTCGACTGCACGATCCACCTTCGTAGCGCCAGCGCGGCCGAGCGTGAGCTCGCGCTCGATGATGCGCTGCTTGAGCGACTGCTAAAGCGGGTTACCGATCTTTCCACGCGTATGCCACCTGAGGCCGGCGCTACCGGCCTGCGTCTTGAGCTTGATCCGCTCGAGGCGCTTCGCTGGCCGGGCGTACTACGCGATTCAGCCCCGGATACCGAGAGCCTCGCCAACGCGTGTCGAACATTGTTCGCCGAAACTCTCAAGGAAATCGTCAGTCATCGTGCTCGCGAAGGTACGCGTTTAGGCGATCTCATCGAACAGCGCTGCACAGCGCTCGCCGAGCTCGTGGCAAATCTACGTACGCGCATGCCTGAACTGCGCGCCAAGCTGCGCGCTCGTCTGCAATCGCGACTCGCGGAACTCGGCACCACGGTCGATGCCGAGCGTTTTGAACAGGAAGTGGTACTGCTGCTGCAGCGCGCCGATGTCGATGAGGAAATCGATCGACTTGAGGGTCATATCAGCGAGATTCGCCACACGATGCGCGGCGAGGAGGCGGCGGGGCGACGCCTCGATTTTCTGATGCAGGAACTGAACCGCGAGGCCAACACGCTCTCGTCTAAGTCTTCCGAGCTCGATATGACACGCCTTGCCGTCGATATGAAGGTGCTCATCGAGCAGATGCGCGAGCAGGTTCAAAACATCGAGTGAAGTGCGCATGGCAGGCGGACGACTTTTCGTGATCGCTGCGCCGTCGGGCGCAGGAAAGACAAGCCTGGTCAAGGCGCTACTCGCATGCGAGCCGAATCTTCGCGTGTGCGTCTCGCACACCACTCGCCCACGAAGACCGAACGAAGTGGATGGTCGCGACTATCATTTCGTTGCGGTCGAGCAGTTCAAAAAAATGATTGCGGCAGGCGGCTTCCTCGAATACGCCAGCGTGTTCGACCACTTCTATGGCACGAGCCGTCAAGCACTCGCCGAGGCCTTCGGTCGTGGACATGACGTGATTCTGGAGATCGACTGGCAAGGAGCGGCACAAGTGCGCGAACGCACCCGCAGCACAGCGGGGGGTGCAGCAGGCTGCGTTACCGTCTTCGTACTACCGCCATCGCGTGCTGAGCTCGAGCGGCGACTGCGCTCGCGGGGGACTGATAGCGAGGCCGTCATCGCTCGACGGCTGCGCGACGCCGTGGCAGACATGACCCATTACGGCGAGTTCGACTTCGTGATCGTCAACGACGAGTTCGAGCGCGCCCTGACCGATCTGCAGCGACTCTATGCCGGGGAGTCTACGGGTCTGCGATCGGACCGCACGGCCTTGCAGCCGCTGCTCGCCGAGCTGCTCGGCTAAGACCACCCCGACGCAGGGCGCTCATCGCGGGACTGGCCTGTCAGAGCCGCTTCCGCTACACTTTTCGACCCTTTTCGGACGGTTCACCCATGGCTCGCATCACGGTCGAAGACTGCCTGCAGAACGTCGACAACATCTTCCAGCTGGTACTGCTCGCTTCGCAGCGAGCCCGCCGGCTCGCCAACGGCGCCGAGGCCACCGTGCCTTGGGAGAACGATAAGCCGACGGTCGTCGCGCTGCGAGAAATCGCCGCTGGCAACATCACGCCGGAGATGCTGCTTGAGCCCGAGCCCGAGCCCGAACCGGAGCCGAGCCTGTTGCCGGACATCATGGAGCCGGATCCGGGCTTTCGCGCGCCGCAGTTCGGATTGGGGGACTGACCCCCCCACCAGTCGCTTGGACTATGCGCAGCGACTGCTAGGTCTACTCCCCGGTTCGCGCCCGGCCCCGGGCCTGCGGGACCTGCTCGAAGCGGCGGATCTCTATCTTCCCGCCGATCAAGTCAAACAGATCCGCAGCGCCGTCGAGTTCGGCGCCGACGCGCATCGCGGCCAGACCCGCAAGACCGGCGAACCGTACATCTCCCACCCGATCGCTTCGGCACGAATCCTCGCGGAGCTGCGCGCCGATGCGGACACCATCGTCGCGGCAATCCTGCACGATGTGATCGAAGACACGCCGATCGCCAAAGAAGAGTTGTCGCGGCGCTTCGGTGAGGCGGTTGCCGAAATCGTCGATGGCGTCACCAAGCTAGATCAGATCCAGTTCAAGAGCCGCGAGGAGGCGCAAGCAGAATCTTTCCGTAAGATGATGCTCGCGATGGTGCGCGACCTGCGCATCATTCTCGTCAAGCTTGCCGATCGTTTGCACAACATGCGCACGATCGAGGGTATGCCGCTGCCACGGCGGCGCGAAATCGCGCGCGAGACGCTCGATATCTACGCACCGCTCGCAGAGCGCTTCGGTCTTTACGCTCTCAAAATCGAGCTCGAGGATCTCGGTTTTCACGCGCTCTACCCGCTGCGTTATCGCACGATCGAGCGTGCGCTCAAGCGCGCGCGAGGGCACCAGAAAGAATTCTTAGGTCGTATCTCCGAGAGCCTGGGTAACGCCCTGACCAAGGCCGGTATCTCCGCCGAGGTCGAAGCGCGCGAGAAACATCTTTACAGCATCTATCGCAAGATGCTTCGCAAGCGTATTCCGCTTGCCGAAATCGTCGATGTCTACGGGCTACGGGTGATCGTCGGCCAGCCGGACGACTGCTACCGCGCGCTCGGCGTCATCCATGGCGCTTACCGGCCGATGCCAGGGCGCTTCAAGGACTACATCGCCATTCCGCGTATCAACGGCTATCAGTCGCTGCACACGACGCTGTTCGGTCCGAACGGTTTACCGATCGAGGCGCAGATCCGCACCCGTGACATGCACCGCATTGCCGAGTCGGGTATCGCCGCGCACTGGAAGTACAAGGCTGGCGAGGACAGCGCTCCGAGCGGCCCCGCTGCGGCACGCGAGTGGCTCTCTGGCCTCGTAGCGATGCAGGAAGCAGGCTCGTCCGAAGAATTCCTCGAGAACGTGCGCGTCGATCTGTTCCCCGACAAGGTCTACGTGTTCACTCCCAAAGGCCGCATCCTGCGTCTGCCGCGCGGCGCCACCGTGGTCGACTTCGCGTACGCGGTACATACCGACGTCGGCAACCGCTGCGTCGCCGCCAAGATCGACCGACGCCTCGCGCCGCTGCGGACCGAGCTGCGCAACGGACAAACCGTGGACATCGTCACAGCACCGAATGCGATGCCGAACCCCGCGTGGGTGAATTTCGTCGTGACGGCCAAGGCGCGCGCTGCAATCCGACAGTTTCTCAAGGGGCTCCGACGTGCCGAGGCCATTGAGCTGGGCCAGCGGCTCATCAATCAGTCGCTGGCCGAATTCAAGCTGTCGCTCACCGATATCAGCGAGGCGACGCTCGCCGCGACAGTCAGCGAGCTTGGCATGGTCGATGCGGACGAGCTCTTTCAGCGCGTCGGTCTTGGCGAGCGACTCGCGCCGCTGATCGCTCACCGCCTCGGCGCCGGCGGCGCTGCCACGGCACCCTCAGGCGTGCCGCTGGCACCGGCGCCGATCGCCATCGCCGGCACCGAGGGGCTGCTCGTCACCTATGCACGCTGCTGCTTCCCGATTCCGGGCGATCAAATCCTCGCTCACCTCTCGAGTGGCCGCGGTATTACCGTTCATCGTGAAGAATGCGCCAACGTCGAGGACTACCGTCGGCATCCCGAAAAATGGATCTCCGTGACGTGGGCGCCCGATGTGACGCGCGACTTCGATTGCGAGATCCGGGTCGAGGTGGACAATAAAGTGGGCGTGCTCGCCGCCGTGGCGGCCGCTGTCGCTGGTGCCGACACCAATATCGAGCAGGTCTCGATGACGACGCGCGATACCGATACCTGCATCCTCGTCTTCGTACTCAAGATCCGCGACCGTCGGCATCTCGCCCAGACCCTGCGCGTGGTACGGCGCATGCCCGAGGTACAGCGCCTCTCGCGTACACTGGCGGTACGTTCCCGGGAGGAGTAAATTCATGTCTCGACAGATCATCGAAACCCCCGATGCGCCGCAGGCGATCGGTACCTACTCGCAGGCGGTGCGCGTCGAGCGGACGGTATACATCTCCGGGCAGATCCCACTCGATCCCGCCACCGGACAGCTCGTCAGCGGCGATATAGAAGCTGAAATCCGTCGGGTGTTCGACAACCTGGCAGCAATCGCCAAAGCAGCGGGCGGTACGCTCGCGCAGGCTGTACGCGTAACGGTGTTTCTCACCGATCTAGCGCACTTCGCCAAGGTCAACGAGGTGATGGCGCAGTATTTCCCGAAGCCTTGGCCGGCACGCGCCGCGCTCGGCGTATCGCAGCTACCGCGCGGCGCGCGCGTCGAGATCGACTGCGTGCTGCACCTCGACTGAGCAGCGTGCAGGATGCGCGCGAACAGCGGCCCGTCACGGCGTTGCGCGGCGTCGGTGAGACGCTCGCCGCACGACTAGGTGTTCTCGGGGTCCAGCAAGTTCAGGATCTGCTGTTCATTCTGCCGACACGTTACGAAGATCGCACTCGAGTACAACCGATCGGCGCTCTGCTCGCTGGTACCCGCGCCGTCGTCGAAGGCGAGGTGCAACTAACCGAGATTAGTTTTCGGCGGCGGCGACAACTGTTGTGTCGAATCGCCGATGGATCCGGCTTCCTGACTCTGCGCTTCTTCCATTTCAGCGGCGCACAACAGCAGGGACTCGCCCGAGGACTACGTATCCGCTGTTTCGGTGAACTGCGCCGGGGTCCACTCGGGCTCGAGATGGTGCACCCGGAATACCGCCGGGTATTCGACGAGCAGCGTGCACCTGAAGACACGCTCACGCCGATCTATCCCATCACCGAAGGCGTGACGCAGGGTCGTCTGCGCGCGCTCATCGGCCAAGCGCTGCAGGAGCTCGACACCGCCGGTGTGCGTGACTGGCTACCCGCCTCGATGCTCGAGCCGCTCGGTCTGCCACATCTGCGTGATGCCTTACGCTACGTACACCGACCACCTCTCGATGCGGATCTTTCAGAGCTTGATGCCGGTCGGCATCCGACGCAGCGTCGCCTTGCTTTCGAGGAGCTGCTGACCCACCAACTCGTGATGCGCCGTCTGCGCGACAGCGTTAGAACAGATCCGGCCTGGCCATTGGCCGATGAATCCTGCCTAGCTGAGCGCTTCATCGCCGCACTGCCCTACCCCCTAACGGGCGCACAGCGCCGCGCCCTCGATGAAATTGATGTCGATCTCGTTCGCGCTCAACCGATGGTACGTCTCGTGCAGGGTGATGTCGGCTGCGGCAAGACAGTCGTCGCCGCCGCAGCGGCCGCACGTGCGGTGGGCAGCCATCGGCAGGCTGCGCTGATGGCACCGACCGAGCTGCTGGCAGAGCAACATCAAAGAAATCTAGATGCTTGGTTCAGACCTCTGGGAATCACGGTCGCGCTCGTCAGCGGCTCGCAACCTGCCCGTACCCGTCGCAGCGCTCTGGAGGCCATCGCCGCAGGCGAAGTGCACATCGTGGTCGGCACACATGCACTGTTTCAGGCTGGTATTGCCTTTCACGATCTGGCACTGATCATCATCGACGAGCAGCATCGCTTTGGCGTTCAGCAGCGGCTTCGGCTCGCAGAAAAAGGCGAGCGCGACGGACGGCATCCGCACCAACTCATCATGACGGCAACACCGATCCCGCGTACGTTGGCTATGACGGCCTATGCCGATCTCGACGTATCCGTCATCGACGAGCTGCCGCCAGGCCGCACGCCAGTCAAAACTGTCGTCGTGGCCGAGTCGCGACGGCACGAGGTAGTGGCGCGCATTGAGTCAGCCTGTCGCGCCGGCCGGCAGGCTTACTGGGTCTGTCCTCTGATTGACGAGTCCGAGGAGCTGCGCTGTCAGGCCGCTGAGGAGACGGCAGCGTCGCTGACCGAAGCGCTGCCGCAATTGCGTATCGGCCTGGTCCACGGGCGGATGCCCCCTAAACAAAAAGATGCGACGATGCTTGCTTTCAAACGGGGCGATATCTCGCTACTCGTGGCCACCACCGTCATCGAGGTCGGGGTCGATGTCCCGAACGCGACCCTGATGGTGATCGAGAACGCCGAACGCATGGGTCTTGCGCAGCTGCATCAACTTCGCGGGCGGGTCGGTCGCGGCTCTCATGAGAGCAGCTGCGTACTGCTCTATCGCGCACCACTCGGCGCGCTCGCTCGCTCACGTCTCGAGGCAATCCGCGACTCGAATGACGGATTCGAAATAGCACAACGCGATCTTGAATTGCGCGGACCGGGCGAGCTGCTCGGTACGCGTCAGACAGGCCTTGCACGGATGCGGGTCGCCGATCTCGCACGTGATGTCGAGTTGCTGCCACGGGTACAAACCGCTGCCGAACAGCTGCTGCAAGAGCATCCGGATAGAATCGCGCCCCTGACTCGTCGCTGGATCGGTACGGATGACAGATACGGTCGCATTGGATGATGAAGCGCTGCCGGCGCCGGTGCCGAGCTCGGCACTGTGGCTACCGGCCTCGGCTCTCAATTGCTACGAGGGCGATGCTTTGCGTCGCGCGTGGCTGCTGACACCCGGCCTGCTGACACAGCGGATTCGCGAGGCGGCGGGGCCGCACTTTGGCATGCGTTTGCTCGCCGAGCGGCGTTGCGGAGCAGAACACATTCGCGAAATCGACATGCGCTGCGGCGAGACGGTCTGGCTGTTCGCACACACCCGCATACCGGCCGCGACGCTGCGAGCACAGCCCTGGCTTGGCAAGATCGGCGATCGCACGCTCGGGGAAGCGCTAGCCGAGCGTAGCGATATCGAGCGTGCGCCCCATCGTTACGCGCAGTTTGGAGCCGACGTCTGGCTCGTCGCGCGTGCTCTCTCACACGCCAGGGTATCCGCCTCAACGCTGTGGATCCGCCACTCGGCGTTCGCAGTCTCTGGAGCACCCTTTGATCTCTACGAAGTCTTCATGCCGAAGATCGGCCAAACTGGCGGAGACGCAGGATGATTTCCGCGCCGCTGCGACGGCGCCTCACCGAGTGGGTGTTACTCACTCGCCTGGATCGACCGATCGGCATCCTGCTGCTGCTGTGGCCGGTGCTCGGGGCCCTGTGGATCGCTGCCGAAGGACTACCGGATCCGTGGGTACTGCTGGTGTTCGTGCTCGGCACGGTGCTCACCCGCTCGGCCGGCTGTATCATCAATGATTTCGCAGATCGGGATATCGACCCGTACGTGGCTCGAACGCGCGAGCGGCCACTGGCGGCGCGACGTATCGCGCCCTATGAGGCGCTCGGTCTGTGTGCGGTCCTGCTCGCCCTCGCTCTGGCGCTGGTGATCACGCTTGATCCGCGCACGGCAGCGATGTCGCTCATCGCCGCTGCGCTACTCGTGAGCTATCCGTTCCTCAAGCGCTTTTTCCCGGCGCCGCAGCTCTATCTCGGCATCGCGTTCGGCTGGGGTGTACCGATGGCGTTCGTTGCGATCCGCGGCGAGGTCCCCACCGTCGGTTGGTGGCTATTTGGCGCCACCGTCATCTGGGCGCTGATCTACGACACGTTCTACGCCATGGTCGATCGCGAGGACGATCGGCGTATCGGCGTACGCTCGACAGCGCTGCTCTTTGGTCGGGCGGATCTGCGCATCATCGGGTTACTGCAGGGAGCGATGCTGCTCATCCTCATACACGTCGGCGAGCAGCTCGATCTCGGCGCCGTCTATATGACATCGCTCGGTGTCGCTGCCGGCATGTTTGTCTGGCAGCAGTGGATCGCCCGAAACCGCAGCGGCCCGGCATGCTTTCGCGCGTTTCTCGGTAATCAGTACGTCGGTCTCGCGGTGTGGCTCGGCATCGTTCTGGCCACGACCCAGCGCTGAATCGCCACGACGCCCGCCGACTCTAGCGCTCCCGCTGCGGCGGCGAGCGTGGCACCGGTTGTAGTGACGTCGTCGATCAGTGCAACCGATCGATTACTCAAAGAATTAAGGCGATGTCGGAGCCGCTCGGTGGCGACGAATGCCTCGCGGACGTTGTCGCGACGAGCCGCAGCAGGCAGTGAGCTCTGCGGCAAGGTTGCCAAGCGTCTTGCCAGCAGCGACTCATCGACCGGGATACCGAGCCACGCTCCCACGCGCCTTGCCAGTAGCGCGGCCTGATTAAAACCGCGCTGCGCGAGACGCTCGGGATGCAGCGGTACCGGCACCAAGATGGCGGGGCGTCGTTCCGGCGGACAAACGAGCGCTGCCCGCACCGCAAGCAACGTCCCATAGACGGCGGCGCTGCGGCGATCGCCCCGGAACTTGAGGGCGCGCAGATCGTCCGCCACGCTGCCTCGATACTCGAGCGTCGATAGCACATCCGCCGGGGTGGAATCCACCGACCAGGGCAGCACCGTCAGGCAACAGGCACAGGCATCGATCGGGCCAAGATCCCCGGCCGCGCCACAATATAAACAGCACGGCGGCAAGCCGAGGAACGCCAGCCGGGAGCGCAGCGCTGCCCAACCCATCGGCCGCGGCCCCTTGCGCAGCGCCGCCATTGTCGACTCGATCGCAGGTTTCAAGTTGACACACTCCCTCACCCCCGGGAACATCCCGCGGAACGTGGCGAGGCTGCGCCGCCCGGCGCTCGTGCGCAGCGTCCCAATCGGCCCGAGCAGAGGTGAAACAGCATGACGACGGCAATCGACCGCCCGACCCGAGTCCGCCACGACTGGCAGGTGGAAGAGGTTCTGGCCCTCTTCGAGCGTCCGTTTCAGGACTTACTGTTCACGGCACAGCAGGTACATCGCGAGTTCCAGCAACCGAACACCGTGCAGATGAGCACGCTACTGTCGGTGAAGACCGGAGCTTGCCCAGAGGACTGCGCTTACTGCCCGCAGAGCGTCCGTTATGACACCGGACTTGATCGCGAGGCCTTACTCGCAGTGAACGACGTCGCTGCGCGGGCGCGCGCTGCGCGTGAAGCCGGTGCGACGCGTTTCTGCATGGGTGCAGCGTGGCGTTCGCCAAAGAAACGCGACATGGAGGTCATGGTCGCGATGATTCGCGAAGTGCGGGCACTTGGCATGGAGAGTTGTGCGACGCTCGGCATGCTCACGCGCGACCAAGCACACGAGTTGCGCGAAGCAGGTCTCGACTATTACAACCACAATATCGATACCTCGCCCGAGTACTACGACAAGATCATCACGACGCGCGACTTCCAAGATCGCCTCGACACGCTCGAGGCCGTACGCGAGGCCGGTCTTAATGTGTGCTGTGGCGGTATCGTCGGTATGGGCGAGACGGTACGAGACCGCGCACGCATGCTGCAGGTACTCGCTAATCTTCCTTGCCATCCCGAGAGCGTGCCGATCAATCAGCTCGTCGCCGTTCCCGGCACGCCGCTGGCGGGTCAAGCACCGATCGATCCGTTCGATTTCGTTCGTACCATCGCCGTGGCCCGCATACTGATGCCGCGCGCGGCGGTGCGCCTGTCGGCGGGTCGCGAGCAAATGTCTGACGAGCTGCAGGCGCTCGCCTTCCTCGCCGGGGCGAACTCGATCTTCTACGGGGAGAAGCTCCTCACCACCGGTAACCCGGATGTCGAGCATGACCGTGCGCTGCTGGGCCGACTGGGCATGCGCACGGCGTCGGGGGATTCCGGTGCGCTGCACGCCTGAGGCGCTCGCCGCCGCTCTTCAGGACATCGATCGAAGAGCGCTGCGTCGACATCGTATCCCCGCCATCGCGCAGGACGCGTCGTTCTGCAGCAACGACTATCTTGGGCTTGCGCGCGATCCGCGCCTTGCGGCCGCGCTCGCCGCCTGTGCCCAACGCGACGGCACCGGCGCCGGAGCCTCACACCTGATCAGCGGGCACAGCAGCGAGCACGAGGCGCTCGAGCAGGAGCTCGCGGAATTCACCGGACGCGAGCGCGCGTTAGTTTTCTCCACCGGTTACATGGCGAACCTTGGCGTCATCACGGCACTCGCAGGGCGCGATGATCTGATACTCGAGGACCGACTGAATCACGCCTCGCTCATCGATGCCGGCCTGCTCGCCCGAACGCGTCGCCTGCAACGCTATGCCCATGCCGATGTCGGGGCGGCCGCCGCAGCGCTCGCCGCACACTCCAGCGCAGCGCCACAAGCCGCGACACTGCTCGTGACCGATGGTGTGTTCAGCATGGATGGAGATCTGGCGCCGCTGCCCGAACTTGCCGCGCTGGCTCTGCGTCATCAGGCCTGGCTCATCGTCGACGACGCGCACGGCATCGGCGTACTCGGTAAACACGGCGGCGGGCTGTGCGAGCACCTCGGGCTCAGCGCACGCGAGGTGCCGGTGCTGATCGGCACCTTTGGCAAAGCGCTCGGAACGTTCGGCGCCTTCGTTGCGGGCGATGCGACGCTGATTGAGTGGTTGATTCAGAGTGCACGCACTTATCGCTACACCACGGCGCTACCGCCGTCGATCGCTGCCGCCACACGCTGTGCGCTGCGTATCGTGCGCGAGGAAGCGTGGCGTCGTGAGGCACTCGCGCAGCACATCGCCCAGTTCCGGGAGGGGGCACGGGCGCGCGGGCTGTCGCTGGCGAGCTCACCGACACCGATCCAGCCGCTGATCCTTGGCAGCGCAACGCGGGCACTCAAGGCCAGCGCACGCCTGCAAGAGCTCGGTTACCGCATCCCGGCCATCCGGCCACCGACCGTCCCGGAAGGGGAATCCCGATTACGCATCACGCTGACAGCCACCCAGAGCACATCCGATATCGACGGCTTGCTCGATGCGCTCGAGCGAATCGCTCATGACTGAGGCTGGCGCTCTCGTCTCGCACGACCGGCGTCCGCTCGTGCTGCTACACGGCTGGGCACTCAATCTGCGAGTGTTCGATGGGCTGGTGACGAGACTCGATGCGCCGACAGCCACACCGCGTTTCGCAATCATGCGACTCGACCTACCGGGACACGGATTAGCGATCGAGCCAGTAAGCTGGCGAGCCCGCCCGGACGATCAAGGGTGGCAAATCGATGAGCTTGCCGATCATCTGCTCGCGCAGATGCCGCCGCGAGCCGCACTGCTCGGGTGGTCGCTCGGCGCAAAAGTAGCGCTGGAGATCGCTGCCCGTGCGCCGCAGCGCGTCTCGGCATTGGTACTGGTGAGTGCGACCCCACGATTCGCGCAGTCTCCCGACTGGCCGCACGGCTCACCAGCCGAACGTCTCGATGCGCTCGCTGCTGCGCTGCAGCGCGACTATCGACGTACCGTGAGCGAGTTTCTCAGTCTGCAGGTGCGCGGCAGCCAATCCGCCGACACTACGCTTGCGACGCTACAACGTTCTCTGCTCGAGCGCGGCGAGTGCCCTCCCGAGGTCTTGCTGCGCGCGCTGCGTCTGTTGCATCGCGTCGATCAGCGCCCGCGTCTCGCGCTCATCACCGCACCGACCCTGGTGATCGCCGGTGAGTACGATCGTGTGGTCCATCCGGAAGCCTCGCGTGCCTTGGCGGGACTCATCGGCGGCGCGCGGTTTCTCGCGCTACCTCGCTGTGGGCACGCTCCGTTCCTCTCGCATGAAGCGGAGTTCACGGCAGCGGTGCAGACATTTCTCGCTAAGGTGCCGACATGATCCCAGGGACCCTCGAGCGCCGAGCGATCGCTCGATCGTTCTCTCGCGTAAGCGCGGGTTACGAGGCGGCTGCCAACTTGCAGGCGATGGCACGCACCGAGTTACTCTCGCGACTGCCACACTTTCGCCTTGCGCCGCAGGTGGTGCTCGATCTGGGTGCGGGCACCGGTGCGGCATCGCCAGAGCTGCGACGCTGCTTTCCCTCATCTCTCGTGGTGGCGATCGATCTCGCGCCGGCGATGCTCGTGCAGGCGCGCAGCCGACTCGGGCTGCTCGAGCGCTGGTGGGACTGGGGTCATCGTCGGTTTTCTTGTGTCGCCGCGGACGCATCCCGTCTGCCGCTCGCCGATGGCAGCGTCGATCTTGTCTTCACCAACCTGATGCTGCAGTGGTGTGACGATCTCGATGTGACTTTGGCAGAGATCCGTCGAGTCCTCGCTCCCAACGGGTTGCTCCTTTGCAGTACCTTCGCAGCAGGCACGCTGCAGCAGCTACGTGCCGCCTGGGCAAGCGTCGATACGGCGCCACACGTCAATGATTTCGTTGATCTGCATGATTTTGGCACCGCGCTCGTGCGCGCCGGATTCACCGAGCCCGTCCTCGATATCGATAGACATTTGCATTGGTACGCTGATACGCGGGCACTGATGAACGAGATTCGCTCATGGGGTGCGGTCAATGCAGCCCGCGAGCGTCGCCGTGGTCTCACGGGTCGAAGGCAATTTGCAGCGCTCGAGGCGGCCTACCAAAGGCAAGCGAATCCGCGCGGCGAGCTGCCGGCGAGCTGGGAGCTGCTGTACGCGAGCGCCTTCGCCGCAGCGGCTCCGTTGGATATGACCGGTGATGCAATGGAAAGCCCACGCGAGCACGCCGTACCGGTTAGCCAAATCGCTCGGCGAGGCACTCCGCGATGAACACTCGACGCGGACTCGCCGTCTTTGTCGCTGGCACCGATACAGGTATCGGCAAGAGCGTGATCGCCGCGGCCATGCTGCGCTGCGCTCGGGCTGCGGGCTTGAGCGTTGCGGCCATGAAGCCGATCGCCAGTGGCGCAGAGCTCACGCCGCAAGGTTGGCGCAACGAGGACGCCCTGCAACTCATCGAAGCGATAGGCGGCGATCGAGATGATGCGCAGCTCTACGCGACGGTGAACCCGTACTGCTTTGCGCCCGCCATCTCTCCTCATCTTGCCGCACGTGAAGCGGGTGTCCGTATCGATGTGAGCTCCCTGCGGGCCTCGGCGCAACGACTGATGGCGGCTCACGATCTACTCGTGGTGGAGGGGGCCGGCGGTTGGCTCGCGCCGATCGATGATGCCGGGGCGAGCATGGCAGATCTCGCCGTCGCACTCGGCTTGCCGGTGCTGCTGGTTGTTGGGCTGCGCCTCGGTTGCCTCAACCACGCCGAGCTCACCCGACGCGCCATCCAATCCTCGGGCCTGCCCTTCGCCGGCTGGATTGGAAACCTCATCGATCCGCGGTTCGAGCGACTGGAGCAGAATCTCGACACGCTGACCCGCCGTCTCGGCTCGCCGCCGCTGGTCCTGCACCCCTACCAGAAGGACCCGATAGCCCGCCGGCAGCCCCCATCGTGGTCGACTAACCACTGGGTGGACGCTATAGCACAGGCCGGATCACACCCCTCGCCGATAACTCACTCCTAACCGATTGATTAAAATAACTATTTTATTTATTGCTACCCTTGCAACCAAGTCATGAACCTCGTGAGCACTCGCATTGTTATCGCCCCCCACTGCTCGCTTAGCCCGCGTGGCGCGCGCTGGTTCTTCGCCTCGGTCTGCCTCCTGTGCCTCGGCGTCGCGCTGCCGATCACCTTCATGGGGTTCTGGTTGGTATTGCCCTTCGCGGGTCTCGAGCTCGGGCTACTCGCCTGGGCACTGAAAAAGAGCCTTGATCGGCGTCATGAGCAGCAGATCGTCACGATCGAGGAGCAGTTCGTCACCATCGAAGAGTGTGCGCCGGCACGGCCACCGAGCCGCGTCGTGTTCCCGCGACACTGGGCGCAAGTTAGAATTCGTCCCGGGGGTTCGCCGCTGCATCCGAGTCGACTCACGGTCGAATCGCACGGACGCCGGCACGAGCTCGGACGCTGCCTGACCGAGCAGGAGCGTTTAGGCCTCGCCCAACGGCTGCGCCGGCTGATCGGCCGCGTCGACGAATCCCCCCCACTGGCCGCCGACGGCGGTCCGTTCACGCAGAGCATGGATCAACGGACACCCGAATGACCGACACATCGCGCACCGCCCGACACCTTCTGGCAGGACTCCTCGTTGCCGCCCTCACCCCGACTGCCGCTCACGCGGAATGGGGCAACCTCAACATGCCGGTTGGCGTCACGGAGCTATCCAAACAGATCTACTCCCTGCACATGACCATTTTTTGGTGGTGCGTAGCGATCGGTGTGTTCGTGTTCGGCTGGATGATCTGGTCGCTGGTGGCGTTCCGACGCTCGCAGGGCGCCAAGCCCGACACCACGCTGACCCACAGCACTAAGGCCGAGATCATCTGGACGGTGATTCCGGTACTGATCCTCGTGGTGATGGCGATCCCAGCGGCTCGCACTCTGATTGCCATCGAGGATACGCGCAACACCGAGCTGAGCATCAAGGTCACCGGCTATCAGTGGCAGTGGCATTACGACTACCTCGGTCAGGACGTTAAGTTCTTCTCGCGGCTCGATCGCTCGAGCGACGAGGCGCGTCAACTTGGCTCGGGCGTCGATCCGCAGGGCGTCGAGAACTACCTGCTTAACGTCGACAATCCACTGGTTGTCCCGGAGAACACCAAGGTCCGAGTGCTGCTGACCGCGCAGGATGTGATCCATGCGTGGTGGGTACCTGCCTTCGGGATGAAGAAGGACGCGATTCCGGGCACGGTGAACGAGCTGTGGTTCAAGGTCGATGCCGGCAAGACCGGCATTTACCGCGGCCAGTGCGCCGAGCTGTGCGGTCGCGACCACGGCTTCATGCCGATCGTAGTCAAGGTCGTCACGAAAGAAGAGTTCGCTGCGTGGCTGGCGACGCGCCGCGGCGCCAACGGTAACGAATCCGCACCGACCACCGAGGGCGATGCGACGCCTGCCGTCGCTACCCGCACCTCTGAGACCACCCCGCGCGGCTAACCTCTATTCCGATAGTGAGCATCAAAGAAATGGCTAACACTGCAACTGCCCACGCCCACGACGATCACGGCCACAAGCCGCACGGCTTGAAGCGCTGGCTCTACGCCACGAACCACAAGGACATCGGCACGATGTATCTGGTGTTCGCCTGCGTGTTGTTCTTCCTCGGCGGCGCCATGGCGCTCGTGATCCGCGCGGAACTTTTTCAGCCGGGCTTACAGTTCGTCGATCCGGGTTTCTTCAACTCGATGACCACGATGCACGCACTGCTGATGATTTTTGGTGCGGTCATGCCAGCGTGGACCGGGCTCGCCAACTGGATGGTTCCGATGCAGGTCGGTGCGCCCGATATGGCGCTGCCACGACTCAATAACTTTAGCTTCTGGCTGTTGCCCTTTGCCTTCACGCTGCTGCTGCTCACGCTGTTCGTACCGGGTGGCGCACCGGCGGGCGGCTGGACGCTCTATCCGCCACTGTCGCTGCAGGCCGGTGACAGCTTTCCGCTAACGATCTTCGCGATCCACCTCATGGGCATCTCCTCGATTCTCGGTGCCATCAACGTGGTGGTCACCATCATGAACATGCGCGCTCCGGGGATGGGGCTGCTCAACATGCCACTGTTCTGCTGGACCTGGCTCATCACCGCCTACCTGTTGATCGCAGTCATGCCGGTGCTCGCGGGCGCGGTCACCATGCTGCTGACCGACCACTTCTTCGGCACGGCGTTCTTTTCGGCTGCTGGCGGCGGTGATCCGGTGATGTTCCAGCACATCTTCTGGTTCTTCGGTCACCCCGAGGTGTACATCCTTATCCTGCCGGCCTTCGGCGTGATCTCCGAGATCATCCCGACCTTCTCGCGCAAGCCGCTGTTCGGCTACGAGTCGATGGTGTACGCCTCCGCCTCGATCGCCTTCCTGTCATTCATCGTCTGGGCGCACCACATGTTCACCGTGGGCATGCCGCTGGCGGGACAGCTGTTCTTCATGCTCTCGACGATGTTGATCGCCGTACCGACCGGCGTGAAGGTCTTCAACTGGTGCGCCACGATGTGGAAGGGCTCGATCAGCTTCGAAACGCCGATGCTGTTTGCGATCGCATTCCTGTTCCTCTTCACCATCGGCGGCTTTTCCGGTCTGATGCTCGCCATCGTGCCGGCGGACTTCCAGTACCACGACAGTTATTTCGTCGTGGCGCACTTCCACTACGTGCTTGTCCCCGGCGCTGTGTTCGCGATCATGGCCGGCGTGTACTACTGGCTGCCGAAGTGGATCGGCCGCATGTACGACGAGCGCCTCGGCAAGCTGCACTTCTGGCTGTCGACGATCGGCGTGAACGTGCTGTTCTTCCCGCAGCACTTCCTGGGACTTGCCGGCATGCCGCGCCGCATCCCGGACTACTCCACGCAGTTCGCCGACTGGAACATGGTGTCCTCGATGGGCGCGTTCCTGTTTGGTTTCTCGCAGCTGCTGTTCGTCTACGTGATTTGGAAAGCTGTGCGCTCCGGTGCGCCGGCTGCCGAGCGTCCGTGGGAAGGAGCGCACGGTCTCGAATGGGAGCTGCCGACGCCGGCGCCGTACCATAGCTGGGAAACGCCCCCCTCGCGTGCGGTGATCAGCCACGGCGTGCAGCACTGAATGGAACCGGGCGACAATCTCGAGCGTAGTCGGCGCGTGAAGCGCAGTGCGATCCTGCTCGGGCTGGTGGCGCTCGGCTTTTATGTGGCGTTCATCCTGATGTCGGTGCTCGGAGTCCGCTCATGAACGAGGCGCGCGCCCAGGCGAACCGCACTCTGACGCTCAAACTGGCGGGCGGTGCACTGGCGGCGTTCGGCTTCGGCTTCGCGCTCGTACCGCTGTACGACGTGCTCTGCGACATCACGGGCGTCGGTAATCCCAAAGACTTGCTGCGTCCGTCGAGCCATGCGGCCCTGCCAGCAGACACGGCCATCGATGAGTCGCGCCTGGTGACTGTGGAGTTCGTCGCGGAGCTACCGAGTGTCGGCAGTTGGGAGTTTCGGCCGGTCGTCACCGAGATGAAAGTGCAGCCCGGGCGGCTGTACGAGGTCGACTACGTCGCGCACAACCTCACGGGTCGTGACACGGTCGCACAAGCAATTCCGAACGTCGCGCCCGGCAAGGCGACGGCATTCTTCCGCAAGACCGAATGCTTTTGCTTCGTACCGCAGAATTTTACGCGTGATGAAGAACGCACGATGCCGGTGCGCTTCGTGATCGATCCGGCGCTGCCGAAGCACATCGACCGTCTCACGCTGTCTTATGTGTTTTATGACAATTCGACGCGGGTCGCCGCGCTGAACTAGGAAGGGAACCATGGCCAACGCATCCGACCATTCGGCTGACAAATATTACGTCCCGCACGAGAGCCCCTGGCCGATCTACGGCTCGATGGCGCTGTTCGTGTTCATGATCGGCCTGTGCGGCTGGCTCAACGAGTGGTACGGCCCGTGGGTCTTTGCACTCGGCGTACTGCTGATCATCGGCTTGTTTGTCGGCTGGTTTGCGGTGGTGATCGGAGAGAACCAGCGCGGGGTGTACAACCTGCAGGTCGACAAGTCGTTCCGCATGGGAATGATGTGGTTCATTTTCTCCGAGGTGATGTTTTTCGCAGCGTTCTTCGGCGCCTTGTTCTATGCACGGCAGCTGTCGGTACCCTGGATCGGCGGCGAGGGTGTGAAAATCTTCAACAAGCTGTTGCTCTGGCCGGAATACAACGCTGCCTGGCCGACCAACGGGCCGCAGGCACTCGGACCGCGTGACGACGGGTCGTTTGAAGTGATCCCGGCTTTTGGCCTGCCGGCGATCAACACTGCGATCCTGCTCATCTCGGGCGTAACGATCACGATCGCACATCACGCGCTCAAAGAAGGTAACCGGCGCGTGCTCAATATTTTCCTCGCGCTCACCTTCCTGCTGGGCTTCGCCTTCCTCGGGCTACAGGCCGAGGAATACATCCACGCCTACACCGAGCTCGGTCTGACGCTCTCGACCGGGATCTATGGCTCAACCTTCTTCATGCTCACAGGCTTCCACGGCCTGCACGTGACCCTCGGTGCCATCATGCTGGTGGTGATCTGGTGTCGCACCATGAAAGGCCACTTCACACCCCAGCGCCACTTCGCCTTCGAGGCAGTGGCCTGGTACTGGCACTTCGTCGACGTGGTGTGGCTCGGTCTGTTCGTGTTCGTCTACTGGGTCTAGCGGGCACCGAGCGGCTGGATCAGCCCCAGCGCCCACGCCGCCATCAGTAGCAGGAACAGGCCGACCGACAGCGCGACGCGCACGGTGAGTGCGCGCACCATTTTCTTGGAGTCGCCACGGTCGGTCATGAGGTGGAACAGCGCCGAACCGAGGCTCGCAACAATGCCGAGCATCACGAGCGCGATGATGATCCGGAACAGTTCCATAGCCGGTATTATAGGCGTGTGCCTCCCCGAATCCCCGTCGGGCGCAGGGTCTTCGCTCCCGCGTGGGGCTGGACGATCCTGACGCTGCTGCTGCTCGTCGCCTTCATCGGTCTGGGTCGCTGGCAATGGAGCCGGGCGGAGTTCAAGCAGGCCTTGCTCGAGGAGTTCGCTGCAGGCACGGCGGCGGTGCAGACGCTCGGTTCGGTCGGAACAGACCAACTGGCGCGCTATGCACGCGTCGAGGTCAGTGGACACTGGGACACTGAGCGATCGTTCCTGCTCGATAATCGCACGCGCGATGGTCGCGCCGGCTACGAGGTGCTCACGCCGCTGCAACTTGCCGACGGGCGTGTGCTGTTGGTGAATCGCGGCTGGATCCCCTTCGACGGCTATAGGGATCGACTGCCGCAGGTGGGCGCGGAGCTAACGGCCGCGGTCGCGGTGTCGTTGCGCGGCCGGCTGGACGAACTGCCGGTAGCAGGACTTGCCGGCGGTCGTGCCGCTCCGGCGCTGTCGGGGCCCTGGCCGCGGGTGACGAGTTTTCCGACCACGGCGGAACTCCTCGCTGCGCTCGCGGCAGCCCGTGAAGGCTCGGCGGTGCGACTGGAACCGCGGATCCTGCTGCTCGATGCCAGCGAGCCGGGTGGTTTTCGGCGTGACTGGCGGCCGTTCGCGAAGGGGCCGGAACAGAATTGGTCCTACGCGATCCAATGGTGGAGCTTCGCGGTGTTGCTGCTGGTGTTGTACGTGGTGTTGAACTTGAAAAAACGGAACGACGGATGAGCACTCCCACACCCCACACTTCCACGAACCAGGGTCGCGGCGCCCTGATCGGGCTCGCTGCGTTGTTTTTTCTGCCGCTGGCTGCTGCGTTCTGGTTGTATTACGCCGGCGGCTGGCGACCCGCCGGTACCACTAACCATGGCGAGCTCATCTCACCCGCACGCCCGCTCGGGACACCCGCTCTGCAGCCGCTCACGGGTCAAAAGCTCGATGCCGATGTGCTGCGCGGCCGGTGGACACTGGTGTACATCGGCGATGGAGGCTGTGCAGCAGACTGTCGGCAGACGCTGTGGGTGATGCGTCAGACCCGTTTACTACTGGCCGAGGATCGCGATCGCGTGCAGCGTCTCTTCATTACCGAGAGTAATTGCTGCGATCGTCCTTTTCTCGACGCTGAACATCCAGGCCTGCTGACGCTGCGCGCCGAGGATGACGCGGCACGTCAGTGGCTCGGTGCTTTCCCGCGCGAGTCGGGCGTGCCATTCATCTACGTAATCGATCCGCTCGGTAACCTCATGATGCGTTTCGACGCGCGCGAGGACCCCAAGGGTCTGCTG
Organism: Steroidobacteraceae bacterium; assembly: GCA_049425405.1. Taxonomy (GTDB): domain Bacteria; phylum Pseudomonadota; class Gammaproteobacteria; order Steroidobacterales; family Steroidobacteraceae; genus UBA964. The sequence goes on along the minus strand of JBMSXG010000001.1, from coordinate 191,204 downwards.
CGCGATCTCGAGAAACTCCTCAAGCTGTCTCACATCGGATGACTGCGATGACTGATTTCCGCTCCAACGTTCCCGCCGGCGCCCTCGCCATCCGTCGCCTTGCTGCCTTCGGCATGCTGCTATGTCTCACCGTCATCGTGCTGGGTGCCTGGGTGCGCCTCACCGATGCAGGGCTTGGTTGTCCCGACTGGCCGGGCTGCTACGGCCACGTGACGCCTGCCGGTGCCGAGCGTGTCGACGGGCGTATCGAGTCCTACGATCCGGGTTGGGAATACGATTCCGGCAAGGCATGGCGCGAGATGATCCATCGTTACGCGGCCACGGCACTCGGTCTCGTCATTGTGCTGATTACAGCGCTCGCCATCCTGCATCGACGCGAGCGGCCGACCAGCGTGCCCTTCACCGTGACATTGCTCGCCACCGTGGTCTTCCAGGGCATGCTCGGTGCGTTCACGGTCTGGTGGCTCGTCAAACCGCTCGTGGTTGTGCTGCATCTCATCGGCGGACTCACGACGCTCGGTCTGCTCACGTGGTTATGGCTCACGATGCGTCGCCGCACCGGAGTCGTTCGTCCCGAGCCAGGCGCCACCCGCATCACTGCACTTGACGGAGCTCGCCGTGCGGCGATCGTGGCGGTCGTCATCGTTGCTGGTCAGATCATGCTCGGCGGCTGGACCAGCAGTAATTACGCTGCGGTAGCCTGCCCGGATCTGCCGCGCTGCCAAGAGCAGTGGTGGCCACAAGGCATGGACTTCAGTGAGGCTTTCGTTCTTTGGCGCGGCCTCGACATCAACTACACGGGCGGAGTACTCGAACATCCGGCCCGCGTGGCGATCCACTTCACACATCGCCTCGGTGCACTCATCGCGAGTCTCGCGGTATTGCTCGCCGCCTGGCTCGCATATCGGTCCGCGCCGACATCACTCGTACGTCACGGCGCAATCTGGGCCGTTAGCGCGCTTGGCGTGCAATGGCTGATTGCACTCTTCATGATCCTGAAGGCTTTCCCGCTCTCGCTCGCTGCCGGACACAACGCCGGCGCAGCGCTACTGCTACTGTCGCTGCTACTGCTCAACCGTCGGCTGCGGGAGGCCTAGGATGTCGGGATCAGCAGGCTCGCTCGCGCGTGCGCGGCCGCTGTGGCAGCTTTATCTTGAGCTGACCAAGCCTAAGGTCGTCGCGCTGATCGTGTTCACGGCCATTGTGGGCACATTGCTCGCTACGCCTGGCTGGCCGCCGTTCGCTGCGCTGGTTTGGGGCAACCTGGGTATCGCGCTTGCTGCCGGCTGTGCAGCGGCGATCAATCATGTGCTTGACCAAAAAATCGACGAGCAGATGTCGCGCACGCGCAGTCGGCCTCTACCCACCGGCGGTCTGACGACGGTCAAGGCACTCACCTTCGCCACCATCCTCGGCGTCGCCTCGATGCTCATTCTGTGGACGCTGGTCAATCCGCTCACTGCGGTGCTGACGTTCGCTTCTTTGATCGGCTACGCCGTGATCTATACGGTGTTTCTCAAGCGGGCGACCTCGCAAAATATCGTCATCGGAGGTGCAGCCGGCGCAGCGCCGCCGGTGCTTGGCTGGGCAGCGGTGAGCAATTCCATTGATCCAAATGCACTGTTGCTGTTCCTGATCATCTTTATCTGGACGCCGCCGCATTTTTGGGCACTGGCCATCGCCCGCAAGGACGAGTACGCCCGGGCGGGCATCCCGATGCTGCCGGTGACGCACGGAGTGCCGTACACCCGCCTGCAAGTGCTGCTCTACACCGTGCTGCTCGTGCTCGTGACCCTCATGCCTTATCTGACGCGCATGAGCGGGCTCGTCTATCTATTTGTCGCGCTGGTGCTGAACGGTCGGTTTCTCTATTACGCCTTCGCACTCAAGCTGAGTGATCGTACGGAGCTGCCGATGCAGGTGTTCCGTTTCTCGGTGTCGTATCTGATGTGGCTGTTTGCCGCGCTGCTGATCGATCACTACGTGCCGACGACCCAGCTCGTTTGAGGCTCAGTCGGGGACGAATAGGCGATCGGCGACGAAAGGATTGCTGCGTCTCTCCTCGCCGAATGTCGAGGTTGGCCCATGACCGGGCAGAAAGGTGATGTCATCGCCTAGCGGAAAGAGGTTCTCACGAATCGAACGCAGCAGCTCGGCGTGGTTACCGCGCGGAAAATCTGTACGGCCAATCGAGCCAGCAAACAGGACATCCCCCACGAAGGCAAAGCGAGCCTCGGGCTGCACAAAGACGACATGACCCGGCGTATGGCCCGGGCAATGGCGTACCTCAAATCGTAGCGTGCCTACGGTCACCACATCTCCCTGATGTAGCCAGCGATCGGGCTCAAAAGATTCGGCGGGAGGAAATCCAAACATTGCGGCCTGTGCGGGCATCTGCTCGATCCAGAACCGATCACCCTCGTGAGGCCCCTCGATCGGTACCCTTTTTTCCCGCGCGATACTCGCCGTCGCACCGGCATGATCGAGATGAGCGTGTGTGATCAGGATCTTCTCGAGATACAAATCGTGCTGCTCGAGTACCGCGAGCAAGCGCTCAGCTTCGCCGCCCGGATCGACTAGTGCAGCGCGACGCGTCGATGCGTCCCAGACAATGGAGGCGTTCTGCTGAAACGGAGTGACGGGGACGACTTCGAGCTTCATCGGCCTCAAACGGTGATCGCCAGTCCGCGATAGATGCGCGCTCGGTAGCGGCTCTCTTGCGCCTCGACGATAGGTGCAGCGGCGAGCAGCACGGCATGTGCAAATCGGGTGTACTCCTCCGCCTGCTCTGCGGCATCACGCGGTTCTTCGCTGCGCATGCGTCGCGTGAGATTTACCTGGTTGACTGGCACAGCAGTCGGCAGTCGCTCGTTCTCGACGCCGAGTGTCGCCGTGAAGGCATGCAGAGTGGTCTTGACGAAGTTTGCCATTGCAAACTGTGTGATCGTTCCACCGACCGGCACGTCCGGCGAGACAAGGATCACCCGTGCACCCTTGAACAGCGACACCTTGCGGGCGACGCGGAAGTGGTGGGTGAGATTGTTCTCGACAAGCTCACCGAAACCCCGTGCATCCAGATGATCCTTGCCCTCGACACCGAAGAGCGCGCGCGGAATCGGCGCGAACGGTGTCGAGATGACCGCAGCCGGCGAGCCACCGCTCGCGAAGGCCTGGTCCATACCCCCCTCGAGATCGTCACCCACCGTCAGGTAGGTGACGCGATCATGTCCGAGTGCCCGCCCGAGCTGAGCACGCATCGCTTCGCCCGCCTCGGCCGTGCGCGTCATGGTTACGATGCTGCCCACGTGTCCTTCGGCGAGGAACAACCGGGCAACTGCCGACAGCGGCTCACTCATGTGCTCGCCGATGAGCCAAATGGTTTCGCCTTCCATGCGACGTACCCGCTCGGGCTTGGCGCGACCGAAGAGCTCGCGCTCGGTGATGGTGCGCTCCTGCTGCAGACCACCCGACGGCTCAAAGGTCTCGCCCGAAATGGCGCGATCGGCCATGAAAAATACGGTCGCCAGTGCCACATCGGTCTCCGTCGGCATGCGATGCAGATGCAGCATGCCGAGCACACCGCCTTGAATCTTCGACGCCTCGACCGCGATGCGGGACGGATCGACGAAGGGCTCGGGTGGTTCCGGCAGACCCATCACCCAGCCGTCGAGCAAGTCCTGTTCCATTTGGTGCAGAATCACACAGCCATGACGCAATCTCGCGGCGAGCCGCATGGCCATCGGACGGGTCAGCAAGAAATTGATCGACGAGTAGCTCATCTCGTCGCTGGCGGACACCTCAGATCGTAATCGCTGGCAAAGCTGCCGTATCGGCTCCGGAGCCTCGCCGCCCGCGAGTAATCCGACGTCATTGCTCGCCAGTGCCGCGAGGATGTCGCCGAGAGACTGTCCGTCGGCGAGCGCCTTCAGCACTGCGCCGTGAACCTGGTTCAGTCGTTTGTTCTCGAGTATTAATTTGGCACGTCGGTCGAACAGCCCGGCTTTGCCGTCCTTGCCTTTGAGGCGCTGACCCTCAACCGGACCCGGAGCGATCGCATTGATCTGAATCTCGGGTCCCACGAAGCGGGCAAGATTTTCAACCAAAGCGCGCTGGCCTGCCTTCGAGACCGCATAGTCCGAGCGGTTGGGATACGGTACGGCGATATATTTTTCGCCGCCGAAATAGGAGCTGACATTGAGGATGTAGCCCGAGCCCTGTCGCTTCATCATCGGCACGACTTTCTCGATCAGCGAGTAGTTCGATACCAGATTAGCCTGCAGGGTGTTGCGCCACGCATCGACGGGAAGGTCGACGGCCATCTGCTCGGCGCCCGCCACACCAGCGTTGTTGATGAGATAGTCGATACGGCCGAATGCGGCGAGCGTTGCCTCCACGGAACGCACCAGCGCCGACTCGTCGGCTACATCGATGTCGGCCAGCACCTTTACGCGCTCGTGGGCGCGGTTGTAGCCGATATCCTCCAGCTCACGCACGATCGTTTCGCGCATCGCTTGCAGAGCGTCTGCTCGGCGCGCCGTCAGCATCACTCGCGCGCCGGCGATGGCTAGCAGGCGTGCGAGCTGCCCGCCAATACCGGCCGAGCCGCCCGTCACCAGTACCGTCTTGCCAAGGTGCAAACCCATCAGCGCTTCGGTGCGACCGAAATGCGGCCGCCTCGCGCCCGTCGCATCGACAATAGCGGCAGGCGTATACAGGCTTACTTGGGGCACGCGCCGTTTGGTGTAGAGCAGTCGCGCGGCCTGGCTCGCGGCAAAGGTGAGCCCATGCTCTTCCTCGTTAGTCCAGCGCAGGATCTGATTGGACCACTCGGCCACCGGCCGCTCTCCCGCTTGCCGTTGCGTTTCGCTTTCGTCGCGCCACACGCGCACGAGTTGCTCGATGCCGGCGCGCAAGATGTCGGCGTAGGTGTTCCCGCCCTGATCACTGCCGTTAGACATAAAGAGCACGCGCGGCGTAGTACCGGCCGGTGGCACGCGCCGCCACAGACGCGCAAGCTCGCGTGCGATACCGATGGCGCCGGCAAGCTCGCCGCGCAGGAACTCATCGACATCGGCATCACTCGCCTCGGCGAGCGGGGCCTGAAAGCGCCAGTGACCAAAGGCCGGCAGCACGATGGCGCCCTGCAAGCCGGATACGGGATCCACATCGGCCAGAGATTGCGCGAGCGTCTCAGGACGATGCCGATCAAAGAGTCGCGGCAAAATCCGAGCGCCATCCCCCTCGCTCTGCAGCGCGGCACGAGCAGCCTCAACGCTTTCCTCGGATCCGAAGCCCAGCAGTACGCGAGCGCCGCAGCCCGCCTGCGTGCGCGCGATCAGCAGCGCATCCGCCACCTGATCTCCTGCGGCAATGAGGACGGTCGAACCCGTTCCGTCGACGGTACGCAGTTCGGGACGCGATACCCAGGTCGAACGAGATTCTTGCGGCACCTGCATGCCGTTAGTCACCTCGAATCCCTGTGCACTGAAGGCCCGCGATTCATCGCTACCCAAAAAGACGATGGTGTTGGCGACGTCATCGACGGTCGGGAAGCTGTGGGACGTATCAGTCGACTTGCCCGGTCGCGCCAGTGCCATCGTGTCCAAAAATTCTCGCGCGGTCGTGCCTGCATCGGCTTTACGCAATTGGTCCATCGCCGAAAATACGGTGCGAATACGCTGACTCTCGATCGGTCCGGGATATACCGTGTTGACGCGCACGCCGCGCTGGCCGAGCTGCATTGCCAGATGTCGCGAGAACGCATTGAGCGCAGACTTGGGTACCACGTAGGCTGCGCGGCCGTAATATTTGGTACGCGAGAAGATCGTCGAGACGTTGACGATGCTCGCTCCATCGCCCAGATGCCGCGCGGCCGCTCGAACCATGTGCCAGCTGAGCCCCAGCAGATTTCCGGCTGCCTCGGCGACCGTCTCCGTCTCGTGACCGAGTTCCTCGCGCGTCAGTGGCAGATTCTCGATCGGCTGCTTGGGACCGGCGGAGCCGGCGTTATTGACGAGCACGTCAAGCCGTCCGAAACGGGACACCACGGCATCGACGCCGTAGCGGGCGTGTCCGGGATCAGAGGCATCGAAGGCGATGGCCAGTAGCTGCTCGGGATCGACGCCCGTCTCTTTCAATAGCGTCTCGCGCAGGGCCTCGAGCTTCTCGCGATTGCGACCCACCATCGCCACCTTCGCACCCTCTTCGAGATAGCGACGGGTGATGACCGTTCCGATATTGCCTGCCGCGCCGGTGACCAGTGCCACCTTGCCAAGCAGACGCCCAGGCCGCATCGCCACCCGACGTTGCACCGCGGCCGCGGCTACGCTCGTCTTGCGGGAGGCTTTTTTCTTGGGCGCAGATTTCTTCGGGCTCATCACAGCGCTCCCCATTCCTGGAACAGCTCATCGCGCGAGCGCAGTCCGGCGCGCGGCAGGGCGTGGTTGACGACGTAGTTGGCTCCGGCGTGGGTGTTGTCCCACATCGCTTGATGGGCTTGCGGCAGAGCATCCCATGGCACGAGGGTGGGCGGACTCACCTCGAGTTGCCCTGCGGCGATCATGTCGTTCATGCGCGCGACTTCGAATGCATTACACAAATGCGTGCCGGCGATCGTCGCCGTCGGCATGAGGATGCGACGCTGACGCATCCACACCTGCGGGGCGTAGAACGTGTAGCGGCGCCCCTGCATCGTCTCGCAGTACACCACACGTCCCGTGAACGGTTTAACCAGCGAGGTCGAGGCGGCGAGCGCATCATGGCCCGCACGCTCGATGATGAGATCAGGATAACCGCGCGGATTGTCGGCCGAGCGCAACCAGCGTCCGATCGCCGTGCCAAAAGGCTTCATGGTGCGCTCTTGGAACTGACGCACCGCCTCCTTGAAGTTCGCAGTGTCGCGCTTCGCGTCGGGCATCGCGGGCAACGACTTCGGCCAGTCGAAATCGCGTCCCTCCTTGCGATGCAGATCCTCGAGCGACACCACACCACGCACGGCATCACCGAAACCCAGCGACTGCACGAACTCGCGCTGCGCATCACTCATCGTGGCCACCACCAGGCGACCCCCCGCCGTGCGTACCGCCTCGATCGCTTCGAGTCCCACTGGGTCGAGCAATGCCGCGCCATCGACACCGTAATAAAGGAGCACCGCCTCGCCCGCTCGCAGACTCGCGCGCCGCAGCATCTCTTCGGGTGACGACTGGCCCGGCTTGCCGACGAAAGAGAAAGCATATCCGCTCGTCGCGCCGTAGAACGTGAGCGTGCCGTGCTCGGCCAACAGTTGAAACGAGCGTGGGAACGACTCCTGTCCGGCATGCGAGACGACGTAATCGGCCAGTCGACCGCCAGTCTGTGTCCGCAACGCGGAAAGAAGTGCCTCTCCCTCGCGCTCCCAGGCCGCAATCGCCTCGCCAGACTCGGGGACTACGCGAAAGGCGCTAGCCCACTGCGGATCGCGCCGATTGATAGCTCCCGACGCCCCTTGCGAAGCGATGAAGGTCGCTCGCTCGGCACTCGAGACGAGCCCGACGGCGGTGAGCCCGTTACGGGCGGCGCTCTTCAGGGCCTCGAAGCCCGTACCGGTTGCCGCACCCTCAACAAAAATGGTTCGCCCCCGCTCAATCTTCAGCGTCGTGAACAGCGCACGTACCACCGTACCGAGATTGAGCACATAGGAGCCTGCCGACTCGAGCGTGAGATCCGGTGGCAGCGGGTGCAACTGCGGTCCCTGAACGAGCAGGAACTGCTGATGACTACCGGTGTCGGTCTCGTAGCCCTGAATCGAAAAGCCGGCGTACATCGGATCACGCGCTGCCAGAGGCGAGAGCAGATCGCTCTGTCCCGAATATACGGTGACGAGATCACCCACTTTCACGCGACCCTCGCGCTTGAGCTCGCTGCCGATCGCCGCAACGAGTGCGACGCCGCCAGACCCAGTGACTTGATAATCAAGATCGTGATTTTCGAATGGCGAGACCGGAATACCGGTGATCGCCCAGATGTCGTTGAAGTTCACCTCCGAGGCGAGCACGTACACCACAGCCTCTAGCGGGCCCGGTTGCGGCACGGGCAGGAGAATCTCGCGCTCGACATTCTTCGGTAGGCCGTGGTCAGGCGCTCCCGTGGCTGGATCCTTCACTACCGCGTGCCCAAACTGCCAGCGTGGTATCGGCGTGAGCCCCGGGAAAAACGCTGCGCCCACGGGTAACAATTCGCCGCGTCGAATCAGCGCGGGATAGTCTGCCGGCGCCGGACGTCGATCACGTCGTACCGGCAGCGCTGCGCTGCGCTTGTCGAGGAAGGCGCGAATACCGGCCTTACCACCTGACGGGTCGACCACGGCCTCGGCGAACAACTGTGCTTCACGCGCAAGACCCGCGCGTAGCCCGCGCTCCCAGCCGGTACGCATTGCCTCAAGAATGCGTTCGCTCGTCTTCGCGCGTCCGACGCGCTGCGCCTGCGCGAGTAATCGCAGCACTTCGCCATCCTGCAGGGCAGCGTCGAAATCATCCGTACCCGGTGCCTGCCAGTTTTCTTCCGCAGCAGTGCGACGCGCGAACGCGCGTGCGACCAGATTGCGCCCCTGTGGCGCTGCGACGAATTCACTGGCGAGCCTCACGGCCAGAGTCACGACATCCTCACCCTCTTCAGCTAGCGCATGCACGAGTCCGTCAGCGTGCATCTCGGCCGCGTCATGGGTTCGACCGCCGAGCACAATTTCAAGGCTGCGTACGAGCGGCGCGGGGTGATTCGCCAGCTCGAGCCAGCGGGGCAAGCGCTGCGTGCCGCCGTAGCCTGGCAAGAGGTTCAATCGCACTTCGGGCTGACCGAACGTGGCGAGCGGTTCGGCGATTCGCACATGGCAGGCCATCGCAAATTCAAGACCGCCTCCGAGCGCTACACCGTTGATGGCAGCGATCGCCGGCTTGTCCATCGATTCGATCTTGCGGAATGCCAGATGTGCGTTGTTCGGCAGCGGTAGAGCCTCCTCGAGCGTATGGACATCCTCGAGTAGCTGCCGAATGTCGGCACCTGCGACGAACGCTGAGGATCCTTGGCCGGTGAACACGACGGCTTTCACATCATCGCGCCGTGATACGTGGTCGATGACGATATTGAGTTCGTCGAGGGCGCGCTCATTGAGCGCATTCACCGGCGGATTCGTGACCGTCACCACGGCGATACGCTCGGCAGCACGCCGGCGGCGACGCGCGCCGGGCACGCGCACCCCGAGCGTGTGGTAATGAATACGGAAGTAACGGAAGTCTTCGAACAGCTGCTGCTCATCGGCGATGCGCTGGCGGGCCTGCCAATCGGCAATGGCACGCCGCAGCTCCTCGATCGACTCAGGATTGCGCAGCGTCGAGGTATCACCGACGTCCTGACCTTCCACGAGGGCCCGCACCATGCGGCGCATGTACTTGCCGCTACGAGTCTCGGGGAACTGCGAGACCTCGACGAAGTCTTCGGGGATCGCGACTTGCCCCTTCTCTTGGCGAACGGTTTCGATCAGTCGACGTCGATCCTCGGCGGCGAGCTTGCGACCTGGCGCGGGTTTGACGAAGGCCAGCGGTGTCAGGCCCTTCTGCGCGTGCGGTGCACCCACGACGATGACGTTACCCACGGGTGAATCAGGATTGACCTGCTTGTCGCGCAGGATCGCGCCCTCGATCTCCTCGGTGCCGAGACGATGCCCTGAGACGTTGATGACGTCATCCGATCGACCATGGAGCGAAAATCCACCATCGGCGTAACGGACCGCAAAATCGCCCTGCGTGTAGGCGAGTCGACCCTGCCAGCGCGTCCAGTAAGTCTTGCGGTAACGCTCGAAATCTCCACGCCAGCGACGCGTTACCCGTCGGCCCTCGATCGCAAACTCCTCCGCTGCACCCCAAATGGTGCGACAGAGATACGGGTACGGTGCAGCGATGACGATCTCACCCTTCTCGCCTACCGCCGCTTCGCGAGCCACCACGCTGCCATCAGACGCGGGCTCACTGTCGGCCACCCACACATCGCCCAATACCCAAGGCAGCGGGTAGGTATGCGCATCGGCGCGCAACGGAAAATCTGCGTTGCCGAACAGATGCGTCCAGACGATGCCACCGTGCTCGGTCGCCCAGTAGGAGTTGATGTACCAGGGCGTTACCAGGTCCATACCGAACTGCTGCACGACCGGTGAGGTGGGCTCGGCGCAGAACGTCGCGACGCGCAGCGAGGCTCGCGAATAGCTGCGCACGTCCTCAACGTTCTGTGGATCGGTCATGACGGTCTTTAGGAAGGTGACGCCTGCCTTGAAGATGTCGACCTTGAGCCGCTCGATGATGCTCGCGAAGCGTCCCGCACTCGGAAACACCGGGGCGCCTTCTGCGATCACCGTGGTGACGCGGGTGGTGAGCGCGCCGCAGATCATGTAGCTCTGCCCGGTGATCCAACCAGGATCTGCCACCACATACATCACGTCACCGGCACGTGCATCGAAAGCGACGCGCATCGTGTGGGCGACACCACTCACATAGCCACCGTGCACATGCACGACACCCTTGGGCTTACCGGTCGATCCCGAGGTGTAAATAAAGAAGAGTGGGAACTCGGCATCCAGCGGCTGCGGCACTGAGGACGCCCAGAGGGCGGCAACGAATGCCGAGTCTGGTAAAGCGAGCAGTTCTGCCTCGTTATTTACCGCGAAACCAGCGGCGCGTGCCGCCTCGAGCAGCTGAGTCGTGGCAGCCGCCGTCAGCTCATGTGCCCAGCGATCGCGCTCACTACGCCATAACAGATCGGCCTGTGCGGTATGACGTACCACGACCACGGCCTCGACACGCGGCGGCGTCGCGACCAGCGCGCTCGCGATGACCGTGCGGATACGACTCGCCTCAGCCGAGCCCAGCCCTGCGAGTTGCTCGAGCGCGCGCCCGACACCGCGCATCACATCGGAGCGCTCGAGCGTGATCTCGCTCGCCACAGCGCGACGTGCACCCTCAAGGATAGCTTCGGCATGCGCAGCGGATAGCTGCAAGCTCGACAGCGCACGCTCCACAGCGGCAAGTGCGATCTCAGCGGGTACGTAACCATCGAGCGCCGGATCGGTATACGCCTCCTTGAAGGCGACGATCTGTGCGTTGCGATAGCCACCGTCAGCGGTGATGACGATGCGTGCCCCGGCGTTGTGAATCCGGTCGGAGAGCGTCTTGTCGCTGAAGCCACCGAACACCGGTGTGTACACGATGCCGAGCCGCTTGCAGGCTTCTGTCCAGAAGAGCTGCTCCGGAATATTCGGCATGTTGATCGCCACACGATCACCGCGCTGCAATCCGAGTGACTGCAGTGCCAGTGCGCAGCGTACGGTTTCGAGCAGTAACTGCTTGCGCGATACGGAATACGACACAACCGGCCTGCCACGGCCGTCGTTCTGCGACTGGTCCCAGCGATCACCCTCGAACCACAGCGCCGCCTCGGCACCGAAGCCCGCAAGCACATGACGGTCTACTTCGTTGAAACAGGCGTTGGTGAGCGCACCGTCGAACCAGCGATAGAACGGCGCTTCCGAGTCGTCGAGCGCCCGCTGCCACGGACGATGATCCGCCGCGAGAGCAACCGTGACCGGCTCGGCACTGCGCGCGTCGTAACCGCGCCACTGATGGGCCGACTCGTCCCAGCAAATCCACGCGCCGTGGGTACCGAGGGTCGGTTCGAACCAATGAATCTCGCGGATCGCGATGTTACCGTGGAAAGCGCCAGGATCGCGCTCGCAGGCGGCGCGCGCGCGCGACCACGCCTCTTTCGAGGTCAGCACATTGACACGCGCGGACGGGGCGGGGATCGCCGGGGGGGCCGTTCCGCTGGCCCCGATCGAACTCGACATGAACCTCTCCGACCCCCGCGGCTAGCCTACCACGCCGTACCGGGCGAGAGACGGCCCGTATACTCCCACCGTGATCCTCGAGAGGCTCTGGCCCGCCAACCGCTGGCGCAATTTCCACTATTTAATCGCCTGCGAGGAAACCGGCGAGGCGCTCGCGATCGATCCGCTGGACTGGCAGGCCTGCCTCGAGCGAGTCCGGGCGCGGGGCTGGACCCTCACCCACATCCTGAACACCCACGAGCATGGCGATCACATCGGCGGCAACGAGCCGCTGCGGGCGGCGAGTGGCGCAAAGGTGCTTGCCCACGCGGGAGCGGCGGGCCGTCTGGCACATCTGGATCGGGGGCTCGGCGAGGGCGATCGGATCCGCATCGGACGGCGCGTGGAACTCGAATGCCTGGACACCCCGGGACATACGCGATCCCACCTCTGTTTGTTGGCTCACGATGAGGTACCGCAGCTCTTCTGCGGCGACACGCTCTTCAATGCCGGCGCAGGCAACTGCCATAACGGTGGCGATCCCGAGCTGCTGTTCGACAGCCTGCACCGGCGCCTCGCACACCTACCGCGAGCGACGCGCGTCCATCCCGGGCACGACTACCTCGCACGCAATCTAGCGTTCACTCTCGATCGTGAGCCGTCGAACGATGCGGCGCGCTGCTTGCTGACACGCGTGCAGCAGGCTGACGGTGATCAGGCGCCGATCACCACGCTCGCTGACGAGCATTCCATCAACACGTTTTTCCGGCTGCAGGAGCCCGAAATCATCGAGGGCTTGCGTGCCGTATTTCCGACGCTACCTAAGCACCCCGATCCGCGCAGTGTCTTTCTCACCCTGCGTGAGCTGCGTAATCGCTGGTGATGAGATCAATACGCAGCCCGGCCGGCGAGTGTACGGTGGCGCAGGCTCGCGTACCAAAGATGGTCGACTGCTCACCGTGCTCAACGAACGGCGCGCCAAAGGCGCGAGCGCGGGCAGCGATCTGCGCGAGCTGCGGCACGATGAACGACACGCCAAGCAGTCCGCGTGCAGGTGCCACGGCCCGAGGATAGAGATTCGCACTCTTCACGCCCTCGTACTGCACGATCTCGAGTCGCCCGAACGGGAACGCTTTATCGCCGAAGATGCGTACATCGAGACAGGCGCCCGGCGGCAATCCGATGGTGCGCTCGACCTCGGGTCCGCCGAAGCGGTGATACGAGGTTTCCTCAAGGGCGAGCACCGTCTCAAAGAAAGCCTTCTCGCGTAGATTGTCCGGCGAGATGGCGATGATCTGCGGCGCCACACCGTAGCCCTGATCACTTACATGCGCCGGATTACCCACTTCTTCGAGGAAGACGAGGTTCACATCATCGGGTCCCGGCAGATGAACCTCGTGGACGACGATGCCGTCGGTCTCGAAACGACCCACCTTGGATCGGAAACGATATCCGGCTGCCTCGAGCTCGGCATATCGGTCAAAGATATCGCGCACGGCGATATCGACGCTCTTCGGGACAAGATCAGTGGGTGCGGCACCGGCACGAACCGCGGCGCCTGGCTCCCGGAACCGTACGAGGTGGATACCCGATTGCACGAGACCCGGCGTCACGAGCAGGGCCTGCTCGCGGATGTCCTCGGGACCGATACCGAGCAAGCGCGATAAGCCCGGATCGGCCCCGCGCCGGTAACTCTGGCGCTGCATGCCGAAACGGCCCTCCCACAGCTTGAGTGCCGCCTCGAAATCGGCGACAGATAACAGGGCGTAGGCAATCGCACGCGGATTCGGTAGGGGTGATTTCATGTTTGAAAGTATAAGGTCGAGACCGTACAGCGGCTGCTAGAATCCGCGCCCGCCGCATGGACCTCTCGCCGATCCTCAATCCCCTGAACGACGCGCAGCGCGAAGCCGTCACGGCGCCCGTTGGCCCGGTGCTGGTGCTCGCTGGCGCGGGCAGTGGCAAGACCCGCGTGCTCACGCATCGCGTAGCCTGGCTGGTGCAAGCTGACGGTGCATCCGTGCACAGCATCCTCGCGGTCACCTTCACCAACAAGGCAGCCGGCGAGATGCGCGCCCGTATCGAAACGCTGCTCGGATTGCCGGGTGCGGCGCTGTGGATTGGCACCTTCCACGGTATCGCCCACCGATTGTTGCGCCTGCACTGGCGCGAAGCCGGCTTACCGCAGACGTTTCAGATTCTCGATGGCGAGGACCAGCTACGGCTGATCAAAAAAATTCTCAAGGCACAGAACCTTGATGAGACACGTTGGGTGCCACGCGAAATTCAGTACTTCATCAACCAGAACAAAGACGAAGGACGTCGACCCAAGACGTTACAGGACGGCAACGATCCGACGCGACGTCAGCTAGTGCAGCTCTACCGCGACTACGAGGAAGCCTGCCAGCGCGCGGGTGTGGTGGATTTCGCCGAGCTGCTGCTGCGCGCCTTTGAGCTGTGGCGTGATCAACCTGCCCTGCTCGGGCACTACCGACGTCGCTTTCACCACGTATTGGTCGACGAGTTCCAGGACACCAATACCATCCAGTACGCGTGGACCAAGCTGCTCGTCGGTAGCGAGGGCGCGCCGTTCGTCGTCGGTGATGACGATCAATCGATTTATCGATGGCGCGGTGCAAGAGTCGAAAATCTCCAGACTTTCCGTAGCGACTTTCCACAGGCACGGCTCGTACGTCTCGAGCAGAACTATCGATCCACCGCGACGATTCTCGAGGCCGCCAATGCTCTGATTGCCCATAACAGCGGTCGTCTCGGCAAGAACCTGTGGACGAGCGGCGATCGCGGCGAACCGATTCGGCTCTATGCCGCCTTCAACGAGCGCGACGAGGCCGAGTTCGTGCTGCAGCGTATTAAAGAGTGGGTGGCGCGCGGAGGCCTGCGGCGCGAGGTTGCCATTCTGTACCGCTCCAACGCTCAATCACGGGTTTTCGAGGAAGTGCTGCTGTCGGCGCGCATGCCGTACAAAGTCTATGGTGGGCTACGCTTCTTCGAGCGTGCCGAAATCAAGGACGCTCTCGCCTACCTACGGCTCGTCTCAAGCCGCGACGATGACACCTCTTTCGAGCGCGTAGTGAACCTTCCTGCGCGCGGGATCGGCGCCAAAAGTCTCGAAATCTTGCGCGAGCGCGCCAAATCCGCCGGCAGCTCCCTGTGGGGTGCCGCGCTCGCCTGTATCGCCGATGCGAGCCTGGGCGCCAAGGCCGGCAGCTCGCTGCAGGGGTTCCTGCAACTTATCGAGCGGCTCGCCACTGATACTCGCGAGCTGGCATTGCACGAGATTGTCGATCAAGTACTGCACGCCAGCGGTCTGCTCGAACATCACAAAAAGGACAAGGCCGATCGGGGTGAGGCGCGACTTGAGAACTTACTCGAACTCGTCTCTGCCGCGCGCGGCTTCGAGCCGGAGGGCGTCGAAGGCGAGGCACTGCCCCCACTCGAGTCGTTCCTCGCGCATGCGGTACTCGAATCAGGCGAGGGCCAGGCCGAGGCCTGGGAGGATTGCGTGCAGATGATGACGCTGCACACCGCCAAAGGACTCGAATTCCCGGTGGTGTTCCTCGCCGGGCTCGAGGATGGGCTCTTTCCTCACCAACGTTCGCTGAACGATCTCGACAGCCTTGAGGAAGAGCGTCGACTCGCCTACGTTGGCACGACGCGGGCGATGCGGGCACTGTATCTGACCTACGCCGAGCAGCGTCGGCTGCATGGCATCGACAGCTACGGCCAGCCGTCGCGCTTTATCAAAGAAATCCCGGAAGACCTGCTCGAAGAAGTCCGCCCGCGCCTGCAAAGCAGCCGCGGTCTGCCGAGCGGTTTTACGCGGCCACGCACCGGCCCCGAGGCGCTACACGCCGAGCCGCTCGCACCGGGGCTGAAGCTCGGTGCGCGGGTGCGACACGCCAAGTTCGGCGCGGGCGTGGTGCTCGCCATCGAGGGGCAAGGGCCGCACGCGCGCATCCAGGTGAACTTCGAGACGGCGGGCAGCAAGTGGCTGATGCTGCAATACGCCCAGCTCGAGCCGGTCTGATACCGCGCTGCGGTACACTCGTCGCACCGATGAGTACCTCATCCAACGCCTTTCACCGCGAACTCGAGGCCGCGATCGAGCGGAACAACTCTTGGGTTTGCGTCGGTCTCGATCCTGAGCCGGAGCGTCTGCCCGCCAGTCTGCGTGGCCGGCCTGATGCCATCCTCGCCTTCAATCGAGCCATCATCGATGCGACGGCCGATCTCGTCTGCGCCTACAAACCGCAGATCGCGCATTACGCCGCCGTCGGAGCCGAGGACCAACTGCTCGATACGATTCGTTACATCCGCGAGCGCGCGCCGCAGGTACCAGTGATTCTTGATTCCAAGCGTGGCGATATCGGTAGCACCGCCGACAAGTATGCTCGCGAGGCCTTCGAGCGCTTCGGCGCCGATGCCGTCACGATCAACCCCTATCTCGGCCGCGATGCCGCCGAGCCGTTTCTCGCCTACGCCGATAAGGGAATCGTCGTGCTCTGTCGTACCTCGAACGCGGGCGCGCGCGAGTTCCAGGATCTCGAGGTAGGCGGTAAGAAGCTCTATCGCATCGTCGCCGAGCATGTCGCAACGCAATGGAACAGCCACGGTAATTGCCTGCTCGTAGTCGGGGCGACCTACCCCGCCGAGCTTGCCGAGATTCGATCTTGCACGGGTGAAATGACCTTCTTGGTGCCGGGCGTGGGTGCCCAAGGTGGCGATGTGGAGCAAGTGGTGCGCCATGGTCGACACGCCCGCGGCGCCGGCCTCGTGATCAACTCCTCGCGCGGCATCCTCTATGCGAGCTCAGCCGAGGACTTCGCGGTCGCGGCACGGCATGCGACACTCGAACTGCGGGCTGCCATCAATACGGCCCGCGGCTGAAATCGGCAGGGGGATCCGATGCTCAGACTGACTCGCTACCAGTGGACCGTGCTGTTTGCCGCTTGGCTCGGCTGGGGCTTCGATATCTTTGACGGGCTGCTCTTCAATTACGTTGCCCCGAACGCCATTCCGACATTGCTGGGTATTGATATCGGCTCGCCCGAAGCGCGCTCCGCGACGCTCTACTGGACGGGACTCCTCACCGCAATCTTCCTGGTAGGTTGGGCTGTCGGCGGCGTGCTATTTGGCCCGATCTCCGATCGCTATGGCCGCAAGCGCGTACTGCTCATCACCATGGTGCTCTATGCGGTGGGCACGGGTCTTTGCGCGTTCGTCACCAACATTGAACAACTGATTGTCTGTCGCATCATCGCGAGCCTCGGTATCGGCGGCGAATGGGCCGCGGGCTGTGCGCTCGTCGCCGAGGCCGTCCCGGAAGATCAGCGCGTCGAGGCCGGCGCCCTACTCTATACCGCGGCGCCGTTCGGCCTGTTCCTCGCCACTGGCGTGAACGCGCTGATCGCGGGACATCTCTTCGCCGACGTCCCCGAGGTGTCCTGGCGTTACGTGCTCATCTTCGGTTTGCTGCCGGCAGCAGCCGCCTTCATCGTACGGATGTTCATCAAGGAGCCTGAGCGCTGGCAAGCCTTGGCCGCCTCAACACAATCGGCACCACGGCTGCGCGAAATCTTTGCCCCCGAGATCTGGCCGCGCACCCGTAGTGCGCTACTCGTCACGCTCGTCGCCCTGCTGACCTGGTGGAGCTGCAATGCGTTTATTCCGGTGGTCGCTGCAAACCTCGCTCAGCTTGAGGCACTACAACTCGGGCTCGACAAGACGGCGACCAGTATCCTCACGGAATCCTGGAAAACGCAGGCGACCACCATCTTCAACGTCGGTGGTTTCATCGGTACGCTGCTGACCATCCCGCTCGCCAAACGAGTCGGTCGCAGGCCGATGTTCCTCATCTACTTCGGGCTCTCGGCACTCTCGCTGCTCGCGACCTTCGGGCTCGATCTCGCGCCGCAGACCCGCCTCTACTTGTACTTCTTCATTGGTCTTACGGTGTTCGGCGTCTTTGGCAGTTTTACGTTCTACCTGCCGGAGCTGTTCCCCACCCGACTGCGCGCGACCGGCTCTGGTTTCACCTACAACATCGGCCGCATCATCGCGGCAGGTGGCCCCTTCTTCGTCGGCTCGGTGGCTGCTGCAGGCGCCGGTGATCCGAGCGTCGTGCTGAACACGCTCTTTCTAGTCGGTTTCGTACCGCTCATCGGTCTGCTTGGCTTCGGCTGGGTCATCGAGACGCGCGGCCAGAAGATGCCGGACTAAGCTCGGTGGACTGGATCGCCGACATCATCCTCGGCCTCGTCGAGGGTTTCACCGAATTCCTGCCGATCTCGAGCACGGGTCATCTCATCATCACCCGCTCGCTACTGGGCCTTGAGAGCGAGACGACCTTCCGTCAGCTGATCGTCGTACAGGGCGCAGCCATTCTAGCGGTGTGCTGGGAATATCGAGCCCGCCTATGGAACACCGCGCGGACGCTGACGCGGGACTCTGCCTCACAGCGCTTCGTGCTCAACCTGTTCGTCGCTTTTCTGCCGGCGGCCATCGCCGGACTGCTTTTTGAAGACACGATCAGGGATGTGCTGTTTGCACCCGTCCCGGTGGCAAGCGCCCTCGTCATTGGCGGCGTGCTGATCTTGTGGGCCGAAAAGCGCCCCCATGTCGAGCGGGTGCACCGAGTGGAAGATATCGGTCCGCTCGATGCGCTGCGTATCGGTCTCTTTCAGATGCTGGCCTTAGTACCCGGCACCAGTCGCTCGGCGGCGACGATCCTCGGCGGTCTGTTCACCGGGCTCGATCGGCGCACGGCGGCTGAGTTTTCGTTTTTTGTCGCGATCCCGGTGATGTTCGCTGCAACCGGTTACAAACTGCTGGGCAGTGACGAGCCCTTCGATGCCGAGGAGGTACGCTCGCTGGTGCTGAGCAGCATCGTGGCGTTTGTATCGGCGCTGCTGGCGATCCGCTTTCTGATCCGCTTCGTGAGCAACCACTCCTTCGCGCTCTTCGCCTGGTATCGGATCGTCTTTGGCGGCGTGATCCTGCTCACCTGGCAGCTGGACTGGGTGGACTGGTAGCGCTCAGTCGGCGCGCGATTCTTCTTCGCTCACCCGTCCGAAGTCTGGGTACGGTCCGAGCAACAACAACAGCAACGCACCCACGATGAATAATCCCGCTGCGGCGAGCAGCATCGGATCGTAACTGCCCTGCGTATCGCGTACCCAACCGTATAAGGTCGGTGAAGCCGCGGCAGCCAAACCGAACGCCATGTACTGCACGCCGTAAATCTGCCCATAACTCTTCAAGCCGAAATAGCGGCCGGCGAGATATGCCACCAGATCGGTTTCCGCGCCCGAGGCGAAGCCCATCAGGAAGGCGGCGCAGATCGCCAGTGCGAAACCCAGTGGTGCATCACCCATCAGCAGGAAACAGGACACCGCCGGCAGGCACAAAATAGGTAAGGTGACGAGCGGCGCCCAGAATCGATCCAACAGCAGTCCGGTGATGATGCGCCCGGCAAAGATCGACAGCCCGAACACGCTGAGCACGGTCGCCACTTGGGTCGGCTCGAAGTTGCGCGCAGAGAGCATCGACGGCAAGTGCACGAGTGCACCGGCGTAGGCCAAGGTCACCATCGCCACCGACACCCACAGAATCCAGAAACGCACCTCACGCATGGCCCGCTGCAAGGACAGCCCCGGCAAACTCGCCGAACCCGCCACCGCGACACCGGGCGGACGCTCCTCCGGGCGCGGCTCGCGGAACCAAAAGAGCCCCACCGGCAGGGCAATGGCCAGCGGCAGCAGCGACAACAGCGCGAACGTGGCGCGCCAGCCGAACTGATCGAGGAAAGTGGTGGTCAGAAACGGCAGCACCATCGCCGAGATGCTGGTGCCCACCAGCGTGAGACCGAGTGCAAGCCCGCGCTGGCGGAAGAACCAGAGATTGATGGCCCGCGACCAGGTGACCGGCGTCGAACCGATGCCGAATAGACCGATCAGGGTCCACAAAACGTAGAAGGCGATCAGGCTGTCTGGCATCACCGAGAACGAGGCGAACACGATCGCAAAAATCGCCAGCGAAGCGAGTGCAACACGCCGCACGCCAAATCGGTCAGCGAGCCAACCGAATACCGGGGCGAGGAAGGCCGCGAGCATCCCGTAGATCGTGATGCCGAAGCTGATCTCGGTACGACTCCAGCCGAACTCGCGCTGTAGCGGATCGATAAAGAAGCCGATGGTGTTGAACGGCAGTGGTGAGGCGCCGAATGCCACGCCGAGCAGTGAGGCCACGAGGACCTTCCAGCCGGCGCGGAATTCGTTCGGTGCTGCAGGGGTGGCACTGTTCATGCGTCGGCAAGCATACCTGCTCGCCCCTGTCGTTTGGACGGGGTTGGGAGTAACCTTACGCACCGTATGAAGATCGTGATCCTCGGCGCCGGCCAGGTCGGTCGCACGGCGGCTTACCAGCTCGCTCGTGAAGAAGCCAACGAGGTCACCGTCGTCGACACCAACGAGCAGGTGTTACGCGAACTTCAAGACCGGCTCGATATCCGCACGGTCGTAGGCAATGCCGCTTATCCGACCGTACTCGAATCCGCCGGCGCTGCGGACGCCGACATCCTCATCGCTCTAACGAGTTCCGATGAGGTCAACATGGTGGCCTGCGAGGTCGCTTATACGTTGTATCGCACGCCGACCA
Organism: Steroidobacteraceae bacterium; assembly: GCA_049425405.1. Taxonomy (GTDB): domain Bacteria; phylum Pseudomonadota; class Gammaproteobacteria; order Steroidobacterales; family Steroidobacteraceae; genus UBA964. The sequence goes on along the minus strand of JBMSXG010000001.1, from coordinate 170,683 downwards.
AAATCGCCCGCATTCGCTCCTCCGAATATACCCGTCACCCGAAGCTCTTCAGCGAGGAGGCGCTCTCGGTGGACGTGTGGATTAGCCCCGAGCAACTCGTCACGCAGTACATCGAGCGGCTGATCCGCTATCCAGGTGCCCTTCAGGTGCTCGACTTCGCTGATGGGCGCGTACGTCTCGTCGGTCTGCGCGCCCGTAAAGGCGGGCTGCTCGTCGGTCAGGCGCTACGCAGCCTGCGCCAGCACATCCCGAACACCGAGGCGCGGGTTGTGGCCATCTATCGTAATGGCCGTAGCGTGCAAACCGAGGGCGATACGGTTATCGAGGACGGCGATGAGGTTTTCTTCCTCGCAGCCCGCGACGATATCCGTCAGTTCATGGCTGAGATGCGCAAGGAAGAGCCGGCAGTGCGCCGAGTCGTCATCGCCGGTGGGGGTCAAGTCGGTTTCGCGCTCGCTCGCCAGCTTGAAGCCAACAACCAAGTCAAGGTCATCGAGCGCGATCCGCGACGCGCGCGACGCATCGCCGAGCGTTTTGAGAGTGCGATCGTGCTCGAGGGTGATGCGGCCGACGAAGACATGCTCGTTGAGGAGAATATTGACTCCTGCGATGTGTTCGTCGCGCTCACCAACTCTGAAGAAGCCAACATCCTCTCGGCCATGCTCGCCAAGCGGCTTGGCGCTGCCAAAGTGATGGCGCTGATCAATAAGCCCTCGTATGCCGAGCTGATGCAAAGCGGAAGCATCGATGTGGCGATTTCTCCGCCGACAATCACCATCGGCTCATTGCTCACGCATGTGCGTCGGGGCGATGTGGTGCAAGTTCACTCGCTGCGGCGTGGCGCGGCTGAAGCACTTGAGGCAATCATCCATGGCGATGAGCGCAGCTCGCGGGTGGTTGGCCGTCGTATCGAGGAAATCCCTCTACCCGAGGGTGCCCGTATCGGCTGTCTGGTTCGTGGCGATACCGTGATCATGGCGCACCACGACACCATTGTGCAGGCTGACGATCATGTAGTGGTGTTTATCCCTGATCGACGTCACGTCGATCAAGTGGAGCGCCTCTTCATGGGCGACACAACGACGCGGCGATAATCCGTCGATACCGCCATGCTCGCCGTCGCCCACGTACTCGGACTCATGATGGCGTTCTTCGCCGTCACGTACGTTGTACCGATCGTCTGCTCAATCATCGTTCAGGATGGCATTGCCATCGACTTTCTGATCGCAGCATTACTCAACGTGGCGATCGGCCTGACGATCGCTCTCATCACACGACGATACAAGCGCGAACTGAAGCCTCGCGACGGTTTTTTACTGGTGACACTCGCCTGGGTGCTGATGTCGCTGTCCGCCGCACTGCCCTTACTATTAGCGCTGCCTAACTTGAGTATCACCGACGCCATTTTCGAGTCGGTCTCTGGACTCACCACTACCGGCTCTACGGTATTGACGGGGCTCGATCATCTACCGCCGTCGATTAATCTTTGGCGACATGCGCTGCATTGGTTTGGCGGTATCGGCATCATCGTGCTCGCAGTCGCCGTGCTGCCGTTACTCGGTGTCGGTGGCATGGCGCTCTATCGTGCCGAGACGCCCGGCGCTATCAAGGATGAAAAACTGACACCGCGTATCACACAGACAGCCAAGGCGCTGTGGATCACTTATGCTGGAATCACTGTGATCGGAGTGATCGCGCTGCGCCTCGCCGGCATGGGATGGTTCGATGCAATCTGCCATGCCTTCAGCGCGATCGCGCTTGGCGGATTCTCCACCCGGGATGGGAGCATCGGCGCCTTCGATTCGCTCGCCATCGAGCTGGTGCTAATCGGGTTGATGTTGATTGCTTCACTGAGCTTTGCACGGCATTTCACTGCGATCCGGCAACGCTCGTTCGCGCCTTATCGGCAAGATGCGGAGGGTCGGGTGATTCTGCTGCTGCTCGGAGCAAGTGTGCTCGCGATCACTGCCTTCCTCGTCATTTCTGGCGTCTTTAGCAGCTGGGGGGACGCGCTACGTCATGCCGCCTTCAATGTGGTGTCAGTCGCCACGACGACGGGGTTCGCGACCGACAATTACGATGCGTGGCCAATCTTTGTTCCGGTGTGGATGCTCTTCCTATCTTGTTTCATCTGTAGCACCGGATCGACCGGCGGTGGCATCAAGATGTTTCGCACCCTACTGCTGATCGCACAAGCAGGGCGCGAAATGAAACAACTGGTACATCCCTCGGCCGTCCTACCCGTACGGATCGGCGGCCAGGTCGTGCCCGAGCGCATAGCGGCCTCGGTACTGGCATTTATTTTTCTCTATTTCCAAACGATAGCGGTACTGACGTTTGCGATGCTGCTGACAGGGCTCGAGCTTGACACCGCTTTCTCATCAGTCCTGGCAAGCATGAACAACCTGGGGCCGGGTATCGGACAGACAGGACCCGCAGGAACCTACCAGGGGCTCACAGATCTACAGACCTGGATCTGTACGCTGGCGATGCTGCTCGGCCGACTTGAGATCTTCAGCGTGTTGGTGCTCTTCACCGCTGCGTTCTGGCGCAAGTAGTCGTTAGTACCGCCAGCTGCGCACATCCGCCCCTGCCGGGGCCGTCGCAATCATCCGCTCAAGCGCCCAAGGCAATACCATCTGCGGATAACGCAGGCGCGACAATGCGTTCGGCCGACTGTGATCGCCGTTCCAGCAATGCTCGGCCCGATCGCCGTAGTCAACCACGGCATCTGCCGCCGGTTGTGCGCTACGGAGGAACTGCTCGACCGCGTACACCGCGTTGTTGAGGTAGTAGTTGTCCATATCGCCGACGTATAGACGTAGCTTGCCGCGCAGCTTCGGGCCGAGCGTTGCCCAATCGCGCTGCAAGATATGAGCGAGATCGTAGTGCTCGCGCCAGTGCGCCACCGTCACTGGGTCGATCTCTCCAGTGAGCCGATCCCACACGCGTCGCGGATAGCCGTCGGGACCGACGGGACTGAACACCGATTCCCACGCGTCCCACTGATCACCGGAGCGACTCCGTGTGCCGAGGGCGAGTTCGTACAGGTTCTGCTCCTCAATCGTCGCGCTCACGTGCCCAAGAGCGTTGCGATGCCCCGGTCGACGGGTGCGCTTGAATGGGTTAGCCAGCGTGTAGGCGTTGCGATCCTCGTACAAGTTCACGACGGTGAAGTGACGGAAATCGATCGGATCGGGGCAGGCGACCCAGGCGCCGTTGTATTCATCGGGGTAAAAGATTTGCGTGGCCATCGCCGTCCAGCCGCCGGTGCTACCACCAAACACGAAGCGCGCCCAACCGGCGCCGATGCCACGGAAACGCCGCTCGATTTCTGGGATGAGCTCGTACTGGATCGCATCACCATATGGACCGTTGTTCGCCGAGTTCACTCCGTAGGAGTCGTCGTAGTAGGGCGTCGGATGCTGGATCTCGACCAGCAGCGCGCGCGGAAAACCCGGCGATTGCCAAGTCTGGAAAAACTCCCAAGCCGCCTGTTGCTGCAGTCGGTTGTACCCGGCGAGTTGGAAGCGCTCGTTGAAGTCAGGTTGGAGATCTGGCTCGGGCGGACGCTCGCGCCAGCCGCTTGGTCCCGCGGGAAAGTGCCCGTGGTGGATCACGAGCGGGTAGCGTGCCGTCGGATGGGCCGCGAAGCCCCAAGGCAAAGTCACGAATGCCGCGAGTTCAATATCCCGACCCCAGAATCGGGAGAGTCGCTCGCTGCGAACCCGAACCTGTTTGACCCAGGGCGTCTCGACGAAGGGTGCTATCTCGGGCAACACCTCGCTCAAGATGAGTCGCGGTACCGGTCGCGCGCTGCCGCCCGTCGTGAGCCAACGCTGCCCGTCCCACTCGAGCAGCATCGGGCGCGAGTGACGATTGCCCGGTTTGTAACGCCACTGCTGCCCCTCACCCCGATCCGCCGGCAGCTGCAGCACCCGCCCATCGCCGAGCCGAAAGGTCTCGTAACGATGCAGCACGGCCTGCACCCGGTAGCGGCCCGCCGGCAGCTCGGCCATCGAGCGCAGCGGGAAACCGAAGGCCGCGGCATCGACCGTGCGCGGCGTACCGGCCCGCCAGTCCGTCACGTCGAGACCGAAGAACGGGATCGCTCCCTCGTCCCAACTGGCGAGTTCGCGCGGTTCGCGCTCGGCGGCTTGCGACTCGGGCGCGGCGAATACCAACAGCCGGCCCTGCTCCGGCGGGGCCCGCGGCGCGGGGGGCAGCAGGATCTCGAGGGCCTGGCCGTCGCGGATCAGCAGCAGTACCAACCAGGGCCACAGGCGTCGGCCGAGGGGCCGGGGACAGATCGATGGCGTCATAGGCGAGCGAGACTACAATACGGCGCCCGACCGACAGCCCCGACTGAAATCATGCGAAGCGCACAGGTTTACGATGTCATCGTCATCGGTGGTGGCCATGCCGGCACCGAGGCCGCCCTCGCGGCCGCGCGGCTCGGCTGCCGGACCCTGCTGCTGACCCAGAACATCGAGACCCTGGGCCAGATGAGTTGCAACCCGGCCTTCGGCGGGATCGGCAAGGGACACCTCGTTCGCGAAATCGATGCCCTCGGAGGGGCGATGGCCCGGGCGGTCGATCGAGCGGGTATCCAATTCCGGACCCTCAATGCGAGCAAGGGTCCGGCGGTTCGAGCGACCCGGGCGCAGGCCGACCGACAGCTCTACAAGCAGGCCATCCGCCAGCAGCTCGAGAACCAGCCGAACCTGTCGATCTTCCAGCAAGAAGTCGCCGACCTCCTGCTCGAGGGCGCGCGGGTTCGCGGCGCCGTGACGGCCAGCGGCATTCGCTTCGAAGCCCCCGCCATCGTGCTCACCGCAGGGACCTTCCTTGGGGGTCGAATCCACGTCGGTCTCGAGCAGTCGGCGGGTGGAAGAGCGGGCGATCCGCCATCGAATGTGTTGGCGGCTCGACTGCGCGAATGGGCCCCTCGGGTGGGTCGGCTGAAGACCGGGACACCACCTCGGATCGATGGCCGCAGCCTCGACTTTTCGGTGATGGCGCCGCAGTACTCGGATGACCCGCGCCCCGTGTTTTCGTTTCTCGGGAGAGTCACTGATCATCCTAAACAGCTTCCTTGTTTCATTACAGAGACAAATGAGCAGACTCATGCACTCATCCGCGCGGGCTGTGATCGCTCGCCGATGTTCACGGGACGCATCGAGGGCGTGGGTCCCCGCTACTGTCCGTCGGTCGAGGACAAGGTGCATCGCTTCGCCGACAAGAGCTCGCACCAGATCTTCGTCGAGCCCGAGGGACTGCACACCCACGAGGTCTATCCGAACGGCATCTCGACCAGCCTGCCCTACGATGTGCAGGTCGAATTCGTGCGCACGATTCGCGGCTTCGAGAACGCCCATCTCACCCGTCCGGGCTACGCCATCGAGTACGACTTCTTCGACCCGCGCGACCTACATGCTTCGCTGGAGACCCGGGTGGTGGAGGGGCTCTGGTTCGCCGGTCAGATCAACGGCACCACGGGCTACGAGGAGGCCGGGGCCCAGGGCATCGTGGCCGGCATCAACGCCGCCCGACGGGTGCAGGGCCAGGCGCCGTGGGTGCCCGGTCGGGACGAGGCCTACCTCGGCGTACTGATCGATGATCTGACCACCCGCGGTGCGAGCGAGCCCTATCGCATGTTCACCAGCCGGGCCGAGCACCGGCTGTTGCTCCGTGAGGACAATGCGGATCTGCGCCTCACCCCCATCGCTCGCCAGATGGGTCTCATCGATGAGACGCGCTGGCGGTGGTTCGAGGCCAAGCGCGAGGGGGCCGAGGCCGAGGTGCGGCGACTGGAACGCTATCGGGTCAAATCCGAGGGCGGCGTCTCGGCCTTCGATCTGCTGCGCCGGCCCGAGCTGGACTACCCCACGCTGCGCCGACTTGGGGAGGAGTGGCCGGGCTTCGCGGACACCGACCCGATGCCCACCCTCGCCGCCCTCGACGATCGGCTGCCCGAGGCGGTACGCCTGCAAGTCGAGGTGCGAGCCAAGTACGCCGGCTACATCGAACGGCAGCGCGAGGAAATCGCACGACAGCGCAAGCACGAGACGCTGCCGCTGCCCCACGATCTCGATTACGGCAGCGTTGCGGGCCTCTCGACCGAGGTGCGCCAGCGTCTGGCGGCCTCGCGGCCCGACACCCTGGGCCAGGCGTCGCGTCTGCCCGGCATCACTCCCGCCGCTGTGTCGGTCCTGCTCGTGCATTTAAAGCGCCGCTCCGCCTGAACTCTGGAGATCTGACCATGACGACGCCCGAACCGATGGTCCGCCCCGACGGCACCTATGCGACCGTGCCGCTGCGCCAGGAAATGCTTCACGCCGCGGTGGTGCAGACCCGCGTCCAGGGGGTCGATGGGAAAAACCCTGCGCCCGGGCTGCGACGCAATCTCGACTATTTTTTGGAATGCATCGACATGGCACAGGGCTACGGCGGCCGCTGCGATCTGCTGCTGTTCCATGAATTCCCTATCACCGGGTTCACAAACTGGACGCGCGAGGAACACTACGCGCTCGCGCTCGAAGTGCCGGGACCCGAGGTTGAGGAAGTCGCGAAGAAGGCGCGCCAGTACAACTGCTACATCGTCTTCGGTACCTACGCTAAAGACCCGCGCCGCTGGCCCGGGCACATCCTGCATCTGATGGTGATGTGCAAGCCTGACGGCAGCGTCGTTTCGCACTGGAAGCAGCGCAACGTGCGCGGCATGTTTCCGGGCGCAGAGCAGTACACCTCGACGATCTACGACGTCTACGACCGCTTCGTCGAGATGTACGGCCTCGATGCCGTCATCCCGATCGAACGGACCGACATCGGCAACATCGCGATGTCAGCGGTTCAGTTCGAACCCGAGCTATTTCGTTGCATGGCGTTCAAGGGGGCCGAGATCATCTGTCGCGTGGCCACCGGCGGCTTCGAGTGGGATGACATGCGCCTGACTTCCTACCACAACAGCCTCTACACGCTCATCACCAACAACTCGGTGGCCACACACGAGCGCAATCCCGGATTTTTCGAGGACGCTGGTTACGGTGGGCCCGGTCGCTCGTCGATCTTCGGCCCGCGCGGCGTGGTGCTGTGCAAGGCCGGCCCGTTCGAGTGTCGCGAGTCGGCGATGATCCCGATCGGTGCCTTCCGCGCGAAGCATTGCATTCCCGATCTGCACCTGCACCTGTACCGGCCCGTGCTCGAGCAGTACGTCGAGCGCTATGCGCCAAATGGCTACGCCGACGTGCTGCCCAAAGATAAGCGCGAGGCCTTCCAGCACTTCGTGCAGCGCGCCAAATGGCAGCACTACTGGTGAGCGATCGAATCCTCGCGCGCGCGCTGGCGATCGTCGGCTGGATCGGCCTGCTGCTGCAGCTGTATCTGAGCATCCGCACTCAGCTGCTGCAGGGACGCACGGCCGCCTTCGGCGTGCTGATGTACCTCGGATACTTCACCATCCTCAGCAATGGCTTCTGCGCACTGGTCGCGACCGCTCATGCGCTCGGGCGCACGCCGCGCCCGTGGGTGACAAGTGCAGCGACACTGTCCATCCTGATGGTGGGCGGGATCTATGTCGGTCTGCTGCGCGATCAATGGAATCCACAAGGCTTGCAGATGCTGGTCAATGTAGTGATGCACTACGTCGTACCGCCCGCGTTTGCCCTGTTCTGGTGGCGAGCGGTCCCGCACGGCTCGCTGCAGTGGATCGACGTCGGCAAATTACTCGCGTATCCGCTCGCCTACCTCGGTTATCTCGGGCTACGCGGCGAACTGACGGGTCTCTACCCGTATTTCTTTATCGATGTCTCACGTATCGGATACCCGGCCGCTCTCGTTAACGCGGCTGGTATCTCGACCGTGTTTGCACTCAGCGGCTGGGGCCTCGTTGCGATGAAGCGCGCCCGTAAGGCGAGCGGGGATGCAGTGCGCGGCTGATCCCCGCGCGCCTGATCCCCCCATCGCCACTGCGGGCGTGGCACTGCATACCGATCCAGTGCCGAAGCGCGCGCGTGCAGCGCCAACGCCAGACACCGGCGCGGGTGCTCGACCGACCGGTCATGCCGACAAGGCCGTGGGCGCCGGGCCGTTGCTGCCCGGCGGGCGTAACTCGACGGGTCGCGGCGCCCCGTAGGTCTTGCGCGCCGTCTGATAGCACTCGCAGGCACCGTGTTCGAGGCCACCGCGATCCACGATCGTGATGTGGCCGCGACGATGACGAATGAGGCCCGAGCGCTGCAGCCGACCGGCCGCCTGCGTGACGCCCTCGCGGCGTACGCCGAGCAGGTGCGAGAGAAATTCCTGGGTGATCTGTAGATCGTTGCTCGGTAGTCGATCCTGTGCGAGCAGCAGCCAGCGGCACAGGCGCTGATCGAGCCGATGGTGGCGATTGCATACCGCTGTTTGCGCGACAAGCCCCATCAGCGACCAGGTGTAATTGATCAATACTTGCTGCAGCTCCTGGGAGCGAAAGAACTCCCACTTGAGTGCGCGCTTATCGATGCGCAGCGCCCCACCGCCCTGCAGCACCACGGCCCGATCTGCCGATGGTCGATCACCAAACATGGCGTCAAGCCCAACCACACCCTCCCGCCCGATGATGGCGAACTCCGCCGAGAAGCAGTCCTGCAATACATGGTGCAGGGTGATCACGGCCTGGGTGGGGAAGTACACGTGTGCGGGACGCCGCCCGACATCCGACAGTACATAACCGTTCGGTAAGTCTACGCGGTCGAGCCGTGGCAACAGCCGGCGGCGCTGCTCCTCAGGCAGAGTGCGCAGCAGCTCGTTACGTTCCATTTCTTCGATAACCGTCATCGTCGTCCTCCGGGTGAAGGTTGATGCGGTCACGCTACGGCTTACCGTTCGGGTCCTACCGTACGGCGGATCACGTTATGGCGTTCGGTACAGCACCGACTTGTACGTATTGCGCTACGTTGATCAGGGCGTGCGCTGCGAGACATCGAGCCGGGCGCGAGCAATGGCACGGCGCTGGCGTGCGGATTCGAGATGGACGGGCGATGCCACGATGGCTTCGTCAAAAAATTGTACGGCATGTATGGGGTCATCGCGCTCGAGTGCACGCTCTCCGAGCCGCTCGTAGGCGGCGGCTTCGGTAAGCACGCTGTGGTAACTCTCGAGCGCTCGAGCGTAGTCACCGTCCAGCGCCTGCAGGTCTGCGAGCACGAGTGTCGCCTCGTCACGCGGCTCGAGCGCGAGTGCGGCCTCGGCTTCCCGACGGGCACGCACGGACTGACCGAGCCGAAGAGCAATTCGAGCGCTGTGAGCAAGCAGCTCTGCCGATAGCGGCTGCGCAAGCAAGGCGTCATCGAGGTGACGCTGCGCCAGCACCAGATCGCCGAGCGCCTCGGAGGCCAAAGCCGCGCCGAATCGTGAACGCCACAGCCCCGCATCGAGGACGAGTGCCTGAGCAAACTCGGCGCTCGCACCGGTCGGGTCCGCCTCGGCAAGCCGGGCGAAACCCAGACGCTGTCGGGTCAGCGCCCGCTGTGGATTGCGCTCTGCGGCGAGCTGCCAAAATCGCAGCGCGAGATCACCCCGACCGAGACTCTCCTGCAGGGCGCCCAGACGCAACAGCGGCACATCAGACGTGGGATCGAGACGGCCCGCCTTAAGATAATGCCAGCTCGCCGTCTCGAAACGGCCGGCACGCCACGACTCATCGCCGCGCGTGAGTTCAACGGACGCGGTATCGGTCACTGGAGGCTCAGCCGCGGCGCGGGTCGACGTGCAGCCGGTTAGCGCCGCCTCGATCAATAAGGTTGCGACGAGTAACGGAAGAGTTCCTGCAGATCGATAGGCGGGCTTCATGATGATCTGACGTTGAGCGAGCAACGCTCAGCGCGGCGCAAACGCCTCGATCAAGCGGATCGCCGCTGGCCCTACCGCCACGGCGAAGAACGAGGGAAACAGACAAAGAATCAGCGGGAAGATGAGTTGAGTTCCGATCTTCGCCGCGCGCTCCTCAGCATGCTGCATGCGCTGGTCGCGAAACTCCGCCGAGTAGATTCGCAGGCTATCGGCGATACCGGTACCGAAGCGCAATGTCTGTGCTAACAGACTCACGAGCCCGCGGATCTCTGGCAGCCCTGTACGTTCGTTCAGGTTATGCAGTGCTACCTCACGATCGATACCCGCTCGCGTCTCGACGTTGACGAGTGCGAGCTCTGCCGCGAGCTCCGGATGCGTGAAGCGCAACTCTTGGGCGACGCGCTCGATGGCGGCTGTGAGCCCAAGACCCGCCTCGACGCAGATCACCAGCAGATCAAGGGCGTCGGGAAAGCCCTCGCGTAACCGTCGCTGGCGCAACTCAACCCGGTAGGCGAGCCAGCGGTTTGGCGCCACGAGCCCGACGAAGATGAGCGCATACGCCACCCATACGATCTGGTTCGCACTCAGCTTGGGCAACCAAGCTGCGAAGAACGCCCAGACGAGCGGAAGTGACACCGCGAGTAGCATCTTCACGCCGAAAAATATTCGTAATGCCTTAGGGCCGCGGAAACCGGCTAAACCGAGCATCGACTCGAGTCGTTTGCGCTCGCGGCCTCCCGCCGGCATCAACCAGCGACTAAGAGGCGCGAGGCGCTCGAGCCACCGCGGTTGCGCTAGGACCGATGTCTGCGCACCCGCAGCCAATCCCGCCAGACGCTGCTGGGCAGGATCCCGAAACTCCGCCCACCAGGACAACGCGGCGAAAGAGACGGTGAATGCAGCGGCAGCCCATAGGGCGATCACGATTGGATACATGAGTCACACCTCGACACGAATGATGCGGCGCATCCACAGAACTCCGCTCAGCATCAGCACTCCGCAGGCGATCAGCAGTTGGCGCCCGAGTGGCTCTGTGAGCATGACCTTCAGGTAATTGGGACTCGTCAGATGCAGAATCAATGCGAGCACGAACGGCACGAGCGTCAGCACCCAAGCAGACATACGCCCCTCGGCCGAGAGCGTGCGTACGCGGCGCTGGAAACGGTACCGTCCGCGAATGACATTAGCGATCTGATCGAGGATCTCTGCAAGATTACCGCCGGTCTCGCGTTGAATGAGAATCGCGGTGACGAATCCCATCAGCGCCAGACTCGGTACGCGAGCGAGCAAATTAATGAGCGCAGCGCGCGGGTCGGCGCCGTAACTCAGATCCGCGGCGGTCTTGGAAAACTCTGCTCCTATTGGTGCATCAAGATCCTGTCCAACCAGCTTCAGCGACGCCACAAACGGATGGCCAGCTTTCAACGAGCGCTTCATAACCTCGATCGCATCGGGCAACTGACGTTCGATCTCGTGAATGCGGCGCCGGCGCAGATACAGCAGACGCCCGGGTGGTGCAGCCGCCAAAAGCAGTGCCGCAGCCAGCGCGAGCGACGGGCCGAGCTGAAACAACAAGACCAAGGCAAAACCCAGCAAGGCGAGCAGAATCATCTGTGCGAGGACGTAATGCGCCGGCTGCTCGAGCCCCGCTTGATCGATCACGCGGCGTAACCAACCGAGACCGGGCAAGGCCTCCAGTCGCTGCTCAAGCGGCGAGAGCTGCTCAAGGTATTTGCTGCGCAGCAGCGACTGAGTCTCGATACGTGGATCGCCTTGGATCTCGGCGAGTCGGCGTCGTAGGCGTCGCTCGCGCCGGGCACCCTCACCGAAAGCCGGCACGACAAGCCCCTGCGACAGCAGGAAGATCGCGACGAATACGAGCAGGACGAAAACCACGATGGGTGTCGTCATGAGCAGTCTCCCGTCTTGTTGGGGGGTGGCGATTTCGTCGCAAAGACCTCGAGTGGCAGCTCGATACCGCGCTGTTTGAGCCGCGTGTAGAAGCCCGGCACGATGCCGGTCGAGGCATGCTCGCCCTGGACGTTACCGTTGGCATCGAGACCGGTGCGATTGAAAGTGAAAATCTCGGTCATCGTCACGGTGTTGCCCTCCATGCCGTTGATCTCTTGAATACTCGTCAAGCGTCGATGACCATCCTCTTGCCGCTCGGTATGGATCACGACATTGATGGCCGAGGCGATTTGGGTTCGTAGCGCTCGAATCGGGAACGGCATGCCGGTCATCGCTACCATCGTCTCGATACGGCTCAGCGCATCGCGAGCCGAATTGGCGTGGACCGTAGTGAGCGAGCCATCGTGGCCCGTGTTCATCGCCTGCAACATATCGAGCGCTTCGGCGCCACGGACCTCACCGACGACAATACGATCAGGCCGCATGCGTAGACTGTTACGCACGAGATCACGCTGCATAACCTGTCCCTTACCCTCGATGTTCGGTTGGCGGGTCTCGAGGCGCACGACGTGGGGCTGGCGTAGTTGTAATTCCGCTGAATCCTCAATGGTGACGATGCGCTCGGTCTCCGGGATGAAGCCTGAAAGCACGTTAAGTAGAGTCGTTTTGCCAGAGCCTGTACCACCGGAGATCACGACGTTGAGCCGAGCGTGGACGATGGCGCGCAGCACCCGAACGATCGGTAGGCTCAGAGTGCCAAAGCGCACCAAATCGTCGGTGGTCAACGGATCGGCTGCGAATTTGCGGATCGAGAGCACTGGGCCATCGAGAGCGAGTGGCGGAATGATTACGTTGACGCGCGAGCCGTCTTTCAGACGCGCGTCCACCATCGGCGAGGCCTCATCGACGCGTCGGCCGACGGCCGAGACAATCCGATCGATGATATTCATCAGGTGCAGATCGTCGTTGAACACGATAGCCGTGCGCTCGAGCTTGCCGCGACGCTCGAGATACACCTCATGGGACCCATTGACGAGGATGTCCGAAACGGACGGGTCGCGTAACAGCGGCTCGAGCGGACCGAACCCGAGGACCTCGTCCTCAACCTGTGTCACCAGAGCCTGACGTTGTGCAGCGCTCAGCGGCGCAGCGTGCTCAGCCAGTAGACGTGCGGTGTGCTCTCGGATCTGCGAGCGTGCGGCACCTTCTCCGGCCCGCGACAGCTGCGTCAGATCGAGGATCTCGAGCAGGCGCTGTAGGATGCGCTGCTTCCACTCGAGCTCGAGCGCCGACGAAGGCAACACGGCAGCCACGACAGCGTTCATGGACGCTTACTCGAGAACAGGGTCATCGCCCGCCGCAGTAGCCCCACGGGTTCTGCATGATTACAGGTACCTAGCGTGCGCCCGAGTTGCATCAGGGTGCGCGAGAGCTCGGAAGAGCGATCGAGATCGAATACGGGGATTCCCCCATCGAGACTGTCGCTCGCGAGCTCGGAAACCTCCGGGATGACGAACGGCGTGTCGCAGCCGATGGCGCGTTGGACCATATCCTGCTGCACGGGCGAGTGACTCGAGTGGCGATTAAGGACCACCATCAGCCGCTCACGAGGTACAGCACATTGCTGCCAGAGCAGGCGATAAAGCCGCGCCGCGTTGCGCACCTGCACGACCGATTGGTTCACCACCACGAGCACGTGGCGTGATTCCTCTAGCGCCGCCATGGTCGGACCATCGAGCCAGCGACTGCCTTCTACAAAGATATGGCCCTGGGTGTTTAGTAACAGATTGAGGAGGCCACGAAATTTTTCGACATCGATACGCTCTTGCAGCGTGACGTTGGGACCCCCCGCGAGCAAACCCAAACCGCTCTCGTGCCGAGCGATGTAGCCCTCGAGGGCGACGGCATCTAGCGAGGCAAGCTGTTGCAACGCCTCGGTAAGTCCACGTTCGGGGTTCAGGTTGAGAACCCCGGCCATCGGCGAGTACGCGAGATCAAGATCGATAAGCAAAGCCCGACCCCCACTGCTGATCGCGGCCAGGTGAGCGAGATTGCAAGCGAGGAACGTTGCGCCGACGCCTCCGGCTGCGCCGATCACCGTAGTGGTGTCGCCACGGCCCGACACGGCGATCGCGGGTCGACTGTGGTGCACCAGACGCCCGAGTGCAGCCTGAAGCTCGGCGCGCTGCGGACTCGCTGACAGTAAATCGGTCGCCCCGGCGCGCACCACGGCACGGTTGGCCACCGGTGTGGTCAGTGTGCCGCAGGCGATGACCGTGGGTCGTGCACCAGGCTCTAATAGCGCCAGGGCATCGAGATCGCCAAGCTCCTCGTCGCTGCAGTTGACGACAACGACGTCCGGAGAGACAGGCTCTCGCAACAAGCCATCGAGCGGCTGATGCATCGTGTTACGCATTGTCACGGCGATACCCGGTATATCTGCCAGCAGTCGCCCCGTCTCCTGTAGCCAATCAGCTGAGCGACTCGCGAGATACACCTGCAGCAGCGGCATCGAATTCGTCATCGAACACTCCTCTAGTCGGGATGGACGCCGAGGCTCTGCGCAGGCTGGATCGAAGCAATCTCGCCCACGGGATACTCGACGTCGATGAATGGAATCAGCAGTGGTAGTCGATAACCGCTATCGCCGCCTGCACTGACCTGAACGCGCACGTAACGCACCGCACCAGGGTCGCTCGCAGGTGCTGCGACGGGAGAGCCCGCATAATCGAGGTACTGCACGCCGATCTGGTCGGGGGTGAGATCCGGCGTGAAGACGGCGCACTGGCCTTCGGCTCCAAAGCACGCCATTTCGCGCAGCATGGTGAGCGTCGCGGTATCCGCGGGGCTCACCACTGCAAGACGCGCAGCGCGACGGGCGCCCTCTTCGAGAATCGCACGTACGAACATTGCGCGGGCAACTTCGATGCTCGCAAACAGTGTCAAAAAGAGCACTACCGAGATCAGTGCGAATTCCACCGTTGTCACGCCGCGAGAGTTCATAGCGGGCGCATCCTCACGCGGACATCGAAGTGAAAGGCATCGGACACCCCAAGCAGTCGCGGTAGCACATCGACCAGCAAAGGCTGATAGTCGTAACGCGCACGCGCCTCGACATCGACACCGATCACCGAGATGTCGATCGGCGAGTCGTCAAGACCCTCCAGCACCTCGGTCGGTGTGGCACAGGCGGGTGCACCGGGGCAGGTGGTGCCGAAAACGAGCAGGCGGCGGGCGAGCTCGCGGATAGTCGCTGTGTCACCAGCGGTAAGCGCATCGGGATCGATGCGATCGAGGTTCGGGATGCCCGTGGTGCCATCGAGTGCCTGCTCGGCGAGATAGCGTGCAGCGCCGTGAACGTGATGCGACAGCAACGTGTACTGCACGAACGCACGACCCACCTCAGCCGCCGCGACAAGGAATATGAGCAGGATTGGCAGCGCGATCGCGGTTTCAACGAGCGCGAGGCCACGTAGATGACGAGGGGGGTGAAGTGCGGGGCTCATCGTCGATCTCAGGAATCTTGGCTGTCGCTATCTCGATACAGCTGGATCACGTATGGTCCGGTGCCGCTGGGATTCGGGCCTGGTCGACCGCCGGCCTCGCATCGCTCGATGTATTCCGCGAACACGCGGGTTTTCTTTGCACTCGTGCTGGCACGCTGCAGCAAGAAAAAACAGCCGAGCTTCAACACGGGCAGATCGGTTTCGCGCTGGCCGATCGGGCCGCAATCGACGATGGGCAGCGCCGCCTCGCGTCGCTTGAACACCGCCGGACCCTCGGGCCGCGGCGTACGCTCGTACGGCGGGCCGGCCGCAATCTTCGAGAGATAGTCGGCGTGACTGAAAAAGTTCGCGCCGGAATCGTTCGCGTTGGTGTAGGGGGTGCCGTTCCAGATCACCTGTTCGACGTTGTTGATCAAGGAAACCGCCAACGGGGGCGAAGCTTCGCTCACGATCACATCCGGCGGGTAGTTCGCCTCGTTGAGCGCTGTCTGGCTTTGATAGATTCCAAAGCGCGTATTGAACCCCTGCTCGAGCGGACCCGAGTTCGCGCCGGGTTTCACTGAGACGATATCCGGGATGCCGATGCATTGGTTGTAACCGCCGGCGAGATTGCGCCGAATCGCATCCGCACCGGCCTGATCGAAGCTGATGAGAAAAGCCTCGCCGAACTTGCTCGGGCCGGTCACCGTCGGGTCGCTGGTAAAGGTGAGCGCAATCAGTTTCCCGGGTGTGAAGCCGTAGTCTGGTGCACCGGCAGCCGTGTCGGCACAGGCGGCGATCGGCAGCAGGCTGCAACCGTAGCTCACAGCCGGGCTCGGTCCGGCGACTGCACTTGCGCGCACGAACAGATCCTCGATACCGAGCACGCGCAGCAGACTCGTCGCCACCGAGCGGTCTTCGACGCTCACCCGCACATAGCGTGGTGCATCCTCGCCCGTCTCGAACGGCTTCGGGGCGAACGGGACCGGCAGATCAGAGTATTCGAGACCGGGGAAAACGAGATCGGTTAGATCGGTGTAAGCGTCCGTGTTGGCATCGAACACGCTAGATGCCGCAGCGAGTGCTGCGGTATCCGTGCCGGTCTGATCGAGAGCTTTGGCACCCGCGAGCGCTGCGGCATCGACCGCCGCCTGCAGCCTCGCCTTGTTCGACAGCGTATTTGCCAAATCGATGGCGAGACCCGCCACCCCGGCGATCGCGGCCAGCGCGATCGTCACGATGATCAGCGAGACGCCACGAGCTGCTCGACGGATCGTCATTCCACAAGTTCCTTCAGGACATCGGGCAGGCTGCCCGCCGCGGAACGCGGGGTCTTCGAAGGCTTGCGCAGCTGCTCGACGGCGTTGTTAGTTACCTCGGGGTCGGTACCCTGCGGCGCTTGATCACCATGGCGTGCACTCGCGCCCGGATCAAACGTCTGCTCGCGGATCCAGGTCCGTGTTGCATCGCCGTTGGCGAGCGGTGCGACGGGTGCGCAGGCTGACATCAGTACAGAGACACCGATCAGGGTGGCGTTGGTCAGGGACAGAACGTTACGACAGCTCATTTCGGTGTCTCCTCGGCCGCCTGCTGGCGACCCATCAGGTAAAACTCGGCATCGCTCGGCTCCCGATAAGCATCGGTCGGCAGCGGGACTTTTCTCGGATCGATCGGCTTGGCCAGACGTGGTGTCACCAGGATCACAAGCTCCGTCTGCCCTTTGAGGAAATCCTGGCTGCGAAACAGCGAGCCCAGCACGGGCAGCGAGCCCAACCCTGGGAATTTCTTCACCATCGAGCGCATGTTGTCGTTGATAAGTCCGGCAAGACCGATCGTCTGACCATCGGCGAGCTCGACCGTACCGCTCGCGCTGCGTTTGGTGAGTGCGGGGATCACGAAAGTGGAGCTCGTGCGGCCGGGGTTCAACACCACCGAGGTCGCATTCGATAGCTCGCTCACTGCAACATCGATCTTGACGTTGATGCGGCCTTCCCCGAGGACCACCGGCAGCATGCGTAATCCGATTCCGAATTCTTTGAACTCTATCGTGACGTTATCGACACTGCGCGGGACCGGAATGGGGAACTCACCGCCCGAGAGGAACGTCGCCTCTTGGCCGGTCAACGTCGTGAGGGTGGGCTCGGCGAGGATCTTGGCAAGACCGTTCTCCTTGGCCGCATCGATCAACAGGTTCATCGCGAAGCTATTGCTGAGGTAGCTCGCGAACAGACCCTTGTCTTGAATCACTAGATCGCTCGGCGCAAATTCATCCACCACGGGACCCGTCGTCGCGCCACCTCCCCCTGGCAGCACTGGGGCGCGCAGCCCGTCCACACCGAAGCGGGCGTCTTCAAAGATCGCACCGCCATTCACGCCACCGACGGCCCATTTTCCATTGACACCGAAAGCGTTGAAGCGCGGATCGAGCCGCTTCAACTCGGAGCGCGCAACCTCGGCCACACGCACCTCGAGCATCACCTGCTGTGCGCCGGCCACTTCGAGTAGGTTGATCACCTGGGCGCCGACGGGCCCTGCCGCACCCGGCATCAAGGTCGCTGCCGATGTGCCGGCTGCACTGCGCTCAGGTGCGCTCGCGGCCGTTTCTTGAATGAGATAGCCCTCAGCGAGGCGTAACGCCGCATTCAGCGTCGCTGCACTCGGCACACTGCCCGACAACACGATCGAGCGACGCGCCGATCGCACTTCGATGCGATGAGTCGGCACGAGGGCGGCGAGCTTGGCTTTCAGGCCCTCGAGATCGTGGGTGAGCTCAAGCTGAACCGACGTGGCCCCGTGGCCATCGCGATCCCACACGATCACGTTAGTGCTGCCGATATCCTTGGCGAGCACATAGAACTCACGCGGATTGATCACGACGATGTCGGCAAGCGCCGGATTGGCTACTGACACCCGGCTCGCGGGACGCTCGAGCGAGATGATCCGCGACTGTGAGACCGGCAGAGTGATGCCAGTTGCAGCCTCAGACAGTTTGAGTGTCGAGGCGGGGCTCGCCAGCGCGGTCTCGATAATAGGTAACGTCAGCAGCGCCGCTAAGGCGATCAGTGCAACTAAGTCGAACGGGTCATTATTTCGCATGATGATTGTTGTCCTGTGCAGATGCGGTCGGTCATTCGCCGGTACGGGCGTCTGAAATTCTTTGATCGGAGAGTGTCGTGCCGCGGATGACACTCATCACCGGCGCAGGTTCGCGCCGCGGGATCCGCACACGAGGCGGCGTAGCGGCGACGGCGGGCACCGCCGCTATTGCGGTCGGTGCGGGTGGTGCGGCATGCACATACACGCTTTCATCCGTCGGGTTGCGTAGCGCCAGTTGGATCGTGCCCTGCTGCCGTGCGCGGGCGATCGCCTCGGCGCCTTCGGGTGTCACTTCTAGCGTGACCGCGCGAACCACGACGGGCGCGCTGCGATCGGCGCTCGCCTGCTGATCGACGGCGAGCACCTTCACCCGCTCTAGCAGCGTTTCGGCTTGCGCTCGGCCGTTCTCCTCGCGCGCGGTGATCACATCGACACGATTGCCCGGCAGGACGAAACCACCGACGCCGACGACATCATCGACCCGAACGGTGACGGCACGCATGTTCGGCGAAACCACGGCCGCGAGCGTGCTGCCCTCGCCCGGCTGCACCAATCGCTCGGCGAGCAGAATTTCGCCGGTAAAGACATCGCCCTTAGGGACTTTGCCGATCACCTCGTTGGCAGCGATGTAACTGCCCTTGGGGCGCGCGCTCGTCAGCACCGCCATGGTCGTCAGATGGCGGGGCTCGATAACGGTGCCGAACGGGATATTGATCGCAGCCGCGACGAGCCGCACCGCCTGCGGACGGGAGGCGTCGACGGCGGCGGCACGGCTCGTCATCCAACGCCCGGCCAGCAACGCAGCGACGCTGGCGAGCGCCAAAGAAATGGCGATCAGGGTGAGGCTTCGGCGAGTACGTGGAATCATAGGACACTCCGGGGGTAGAACAGGCTGGCGAACGTGCCGGCTGCGATGGCTGTGGCGTACGGCAGCCCCTCATGGCGGCGGCGCGCAACGACGAATAGAAGCCCGAGAACACCGCCAGCGAGAATGCTCAGCACGACGGTCAACAGCGCGCCCTGTGGTGAAAACCAAGCGCCGACGGCCGCCATGAGCTTGACGTCGCCCGCAGCCATGCCACCGAGCAAATAAAACGGCAGCAGACCGATCAGTCCAATCAGTGCACCGGACAGCGCAACGGCGCCGCCGATGAGTCCGCTCGCGAACGCCTGGGTGATCAGCCCGGTCAACGCAATGAAGAGCACCAGCGGGTTCGGCAACACGCGCGTGCGCCAATCGATGACGGTGGCGCCAAGCAGCGCTGGGCACAGCGCCGCATACACACCGATCAGCATCAGTTCGTTCGCAGTCGTCATAGCGGGGGGATGCAGGGAACGAGGACGGGCGGGCAGCCGCCCGTCCCCGAAGACGCCTCTTAATTACGGGGTTGCACCGTCGTTAATAAACCCGGTGATCTCCGTGACTTTGCCGCTGACAGCTTCACCCAGGCCCGTGAAAGCAAGCACGGCTGCAGCGGAGATCAATGCGCCACCGACGGCGTACTCGACGATCGTGAGACCGCCTTCGTCGGTCCAGAACTGATGGAGCCAATTTTTCATGAGATACCTCGTGTGTTGGATCAGGATGTCGTTCGCCGACCCGAGGCAACGGGTGCATCGGGCCGACGGGGACACGTTAGGGGCACACGAGATCGCGCTGCGCGCGCTGGCGCGCGAAGCCGATTGGGTACTTTCCGCGAATTCTTTGCGGAGAACGCTGGGCTATTTGCCGATACAGAAGCTGCCGAAGATGCGGCCAAGCAGCTCGTCAGCATGGAATTCGCCGGTAATGTCGTCGAGACTGCGCTGGGCGGCACGGAGTTCTTCGGCGACCAGCTCGCCTGCGCGGTGTTCGATGAGATGACGGAAGGCTGCCTCGGCATGCTCGCGTGCCTGCGCGAGGGCCGTCAGATGTCGCGCCCGGGCGGTCATGGCGCCCTCTCCCGCTTCAAATCCCACCGATGCCTGTAAGTGTTGGCGCAATTCGGCAAGCCCCGCGCCGCTCAACGCCGAACCGACGAACACCGCCTCGACAGCGGTAAGTTGGCGCGGCAGCCCACTCAGTGCGCTTGCCCCAAGCCGATCCTGCTTGTTGAAGAACACCGTGACCGGCACCCCCGCCGGTTGCGCGTCACGCTCCGCGAGCCAGGCTTCAGCTGAGGGATCTACGCTTGCATCGACGACGAACAACACTCGATCCGCGCGCGCCATCTCTGCCCGTGCACGCCGGATGCCCTCGGTTTCTACCGGATCGACGCCGTCGCCTGCGGCGGGGCGTAAACCCGCGGTGTCGATCAAGTGCACCGGGAGTCCCTCGAGATGGACTTGCTCGCGCAAGACGTCGCGGGTCGTGCCCGGGATGTCGGTAACGATCGCGGCCTCGTGCCCGCAGAGAGCATTCAGCAGGCTCGACTTGCCGGCGTTCGGTCGACCGGCGATCACCACGGTCAAGCCATCGCGCAGCGCCCGCCCCGTGCGTGCGCTACGCATCACGGTATCGAACTGCTCGCGCAGCGCGAGCAGTCGCGCCTGCAGCGTCGCATCGGCCAGAAAATCGACGTCTTCCTCCGGGAAATCGATCGCCGCCTCCACCCACATGCGTAGCGCGATCAAGGCTTCGACAAGTTCGTGAACCGTCTGCGAGAACGCGCCCTGGAGCGACCGCACGGCGGCGCGCGCGGCCGCGGTGGAGCCGGCATCGATGAGATCGGCCACAGCCTCGGCTTGTGCGAGATCGAGTTTGTCGTTGAGAAAAGCGCGCTGCGTGAACTCGCCGGGCTGCGCTCGGCGCGCGCCGAGCTCGAGCACGCGCTCGAGCAATGCCTGCAGGACCATTGGTCCGCCGTGACCGTGCAATTCGAGCACGTCCTCACCGGTGTAGGACTGTGGGCCGGGGAACCACAGCACGAGCCCGGTATCGATCGCGCTGCCATCGGCGGCGGCGAAGCTCGACAGCTGCGCCACGCGCGGCTGCGGTATCGCGGAACAGATGCCGTGTGCGATGTGGCGTGCGGCGGGACCGGATATGCGCACGATCCCGACGCCGCCGCGACCCGCGGGTGTCGCAAGAGCGGCGATGGTCTCGCTCACGGGCGGCTCAACTCGTGGCGCGGGCCTTCTTGGCCTCCGCCTCGATGCGGCGGTTGATATTCCACTGCTGCAGGATGGTCAGCAACGTGTTCACAACCCAGTAGAGCACGAGCCCCGAAGGGAAGAACGCAAAGGTCGCGCTCATTACGAAAGGCAGGATCATGAACACCTTGGCTTGGATGGGATCCGGTGGCGTCGGGTTCAACTTGTATTGCACGAACATCGCGCCGGCCATGATCACCGGCAATACGAAGAACGGATCTCGCGAGGAGAGATCCTGGATCCAGAGCAGGAATGGCGCCTGGCGCATCTCGACGCTCTCGAGTAGGACCCAATAGAACGCAAAGAAAACCGGCATCTGGATCAGTATGGGCAGACAACCCGCGAGCGGGTTGATCTTCTCGCGCTTGTAAAGATCCATCATCGCGCGGCCGAGTTTCTCGCGATCGTCCTTATAAGTTTCCTGAAGGTTTTTCATGCGCGGTGCGAGCACACGCATCCGCGCCATCGACTTACCGGAAGATTCCGATAACGGATAGAAAAGAAGCTTCAGCAGGAACGTCACGATGACGATTGACCAGCCCCAGTTGGCCGTGAGCGTGTGCGCCTGCTCGAGCAGCCAGAAGAGCGGCTGCGCGAGCAGTGTCAGGATGCCGTAATCGGCGACGAGATCGAGGCGCGGGCCGGTTGTAGACAGCTGGGCCTGCAACTTCGGCCCGACGAACAATGTCTCGGTGAGGCTCGCCCCGCCCTGCGCTGGCACGGTCACTGCGGGCCCTGCGCTCGAGAGCAAATACTGGTTGCCATCGGTACGCAGCGTGTATCGATAGGCCTCGCCCGCCGTCGGCACGATCGCCGTGACGAAGTGATGCTGCATACCCGCGAGCCAACCGCCTGCGATATCGCGCGCGAGACTGCGATCCTCCGGGTCTTCGCGATCGAGTTTGTGGTACTTGGTACCGTCGTAGTACGCCGGACCCTGGAATGCATAGCTCTCGACGCTGAACATCGAGCGCTCGATAGGCACATCGTTGCGCAGCAGCTGTGCGTACGAGGCAGCGGTCCACGGCGTCTCGCTTCGATTTTCAATGTCGTAGAGCAGATCGACCCGGTAGTTGCCGCGACGGAACACCAAGGTCTTGGTGTCGGTGACGCCTTGTGTTTCTTCGGTCCAGCTAAGTGGCACACGCAGCTCGTTCGCCTCGCCGAGCTCGTAACTCGTCTGTGCGGTGGAGAATCTCGCCAGATGCGTGGGCCTCGCCGCAGCCGAAGCGTCGGTCAGGCCGGTCTGCAATACGTAGAACTCGGACGGGTTGGTATTGAAGAGGCGTACGCGCGGTGCCTCGCCCTTGATACGCGGATATTTGAGCAAGTCCGCGCGCACCAGATCGCCGCCTTGCAGGCTGATCTCCAGATCGAGCACGTCAGTCAGCACGCGCACCGTGCCGGCAGCCCCCGCCACCACAGGGTTGGCCGGGATCGCGCTCGCGTTGTTGGCCGACGCTGCGTTGTCTGCGGGCGCGGGGCTCGTCTGTGTCGCCTCAGGGATCGTTTCGGACAGAGAGCCCGTCGTCGTCGCAGCCACACTCGGCTGCGTAACGCTTTGGCTTACCGTGGTCGGCGGTGGCGCTGCGTAGTCGCGCTGGTAGGTTTCGTAGTTGATCCACAGCGCGAGCACAAGGCCGAGCCAAAGGAACATGCGGGCGTTGGTCGAAGTCACAGGCTACTCGTCGAATCAGGGATGTTTGGGCGGAACCGGATCGTACCCGCCTTCACCCCAAGGATGACAGCGCAGCAGGCGGCGCAGCGCGAGTGCACTGCCGCGCCAGGCGCCGTGCAGCTCAAGTGCCTCGAGCGCGTAGTGCGAGCAGGTCGGATGGAAGCGGCAGCGTGGGCCGAGCCACGGACTGAGCACGAGCTGGTAACCCCGAACGATAGCCCGCAGCAGCCCACTCATGACGAGGCGATCGTCTGCCACAGACTGTCGAGACCGGCGCGAAGGCGGTCCGCCGACGCATCACGCGCCGCAGCCCGCGCACCAATAATGAGATCGGCCGCGGGTAGTCGATGTTGAGCGAGACGGAAGGATTCGCGAATCAGGCGCCGCAGGCGGTTGCGAGCCACCGAATGGCCGACAGTGCGAGCCGCGATGGCCAAACCGAGTCGAGGATGATCGAGCCCGTTCGTGCGGGCCGTCAGGGTAAACAGGGCATTGCCGTGGCGGCGTCCCGCCCGATAGGCCGCATCGAAGTCAGCCTTGCGCAACACCCGGCGCGATGCCGGAAACCCTCGCGCGGCAGAGCGGATCAGGGGGTCAGCTTCTTGCGGCCCTTGGCGCGGCGGCGAGCCAGCACCTTGCGGCCGTTGGCAGTGGCCATGCGGGCGCGGAACCCGTGAGTGCGGGCGCGGCGAACCTTGCTGGGCTGATAGGTGCGTTTCATGGGTCGTCACCGAAAAAAGGCCGCAGAGGGTAAGCACGAGGCCGGGGGGTGTCAAGCCACGAAAGATATCCACAGGCCGCTCGGCCGGTATATTCTCTCCATCCCCTTTTGACTATGCAGACAGGCCAGCGCGTGGACTCGTCGCTTTGGACACGCTGTGCGCGGGCGCTCGAGATCGAGCTCCCGGAGACACAGTTCAATACCTGGGTGAGACCCCTTCAGGCTCTTGAGGGTGATGGATCGCTCAAACTGCTGGCACCGAACCGGTTCGTGGTGGACTGGATCAACGCACACCTGCTTGATCGCATCGGTGAGTGGTTGCGGGGAGAACTCGCGGGTGACGTGCCGATCGTGACGGTCGAAGTCGGTGCCCTGCCCGAGCCCACTGCCAGTGTGCCGGCGGCGGGCCGCGAGCTGTCCCGCCCTGCCCTGCGCGGCCAAGGCCTCGTCGTTGGCGGTCGACTCAACCCAGACTCCACCTTCGAGAACTTCGTCGTCGGCAAAAGCAATCAGCTCGCCAAGGCGGCCGCGCAGCAGGTCGGGGAAAACCCGGGGAAAGCCTATAACCCGCTCTTTATTTATGGCGGCGTCGGTCTCGGCAAAACCCACCTGATGCACGCTGTGGGTCACGCCATCCTCGCGCGCCGGCCCGACGCGCGTGTGGCGTATGTGCATTCGGAGCGCTTTGTCAGCGATATGGTGAAGGCGCTGCAACACAATCAGATGAATGAATTCAAGGCCGCCTATCGCTCGCTGGATGCCTTGCTCATCGACGATATCCAGTTTTTCGCCGGTAAAGAGCGCTCTCAGGAGGAGTTTTTCCACACCTTCAACGCGCTACTTGAGGGCCAACAGCAGGTCATCCTCACGTGCGATCGCTATCCGAAAGAAGTCGAGGGGCTCGAAGAGCGACTGAAATCGCGCTTTGGCTGGGGGTTGACCGTGGCGATCGAGCCGCCGGAGCTTGAGACCTGCGCGGCGATTTTGATCAGCAAGGGCGAAGCGGCCGGGGTGACGATCAGCCAGGACGTTGCGCTGTTTGTCGCCAAGCGCATTCGCTCGAACGTACGCGAACTTGAGGGAGCGCTGCGCCGCGTCATCGCCAACTCGCGCTTCACCGGTCAGCCGATTACCGTCGATTTCACTCGTGAGGCGCTAAAAGACCTGTTGTCGCTACAGGCCCGTCTCATCACCATCGAGAATATTCAGAAGACCGTTGCGGACTATTTCAAAGTTCGTTTATCGGATTTGCTGTCGGAGCGGCGCAGCCGATCGGTCGCCCGCCCGCGTCAGATAGCCATGGCACTGGCCAAGGAGCTGACGCATCACAGCCTGCCCGAAATTGGCGAGGCCTTCGGCGGGCGGGATCACACCACCGTCCTGCATGCATGTCGGCGGATTAAGTTGTTGCGCGAGAGCGAGCAGCGTATCGCCGAGGATTACTCGAACCTGTTGAGAACCCTGACCGGCTGATGTCGACAATCTGTGGATGTTTTCCGGGGTGGAAATCATTCACAATCGACGCACAGGCTGCGGGGAGGATGTTCGGGATTCCATGCACGGGCCCGGCGTGTGCAATGTGCTGAAAATCACGGTATTTTCAGGGTTATTCCGTTATTCACCGCACTCATAGTCTCTACATCTATCTTCTTAACCCATAAGAACACTTATGAAACTTTCGGCCACCCGTGAAGACATCCTGACGCCGGTACAGAACGTCATTGGCGTTGTCGAGCGAAGGCAGACCCTACCGGTGCTGTCGAACGTGCTGTTAAGCGCACGCAATGACCGCCTGAGCGTGACCGGAACCGACCTAGAGGTAGAGCTCGTCAGCTCGGTCAGACTCAGCGTCCAGACGGCCGGCGAGGTCACCGTCCCAGGTCGCAAATTCCTCGATATTTTGCGTTCGCTCCCAGAAGGCGCGGCCGTGACACTGAGCACCGAGGGCGATCGACTCGTGGTACGCGCGGCGCGCAGCCGATTCACTCTCTCGACGCTGCCGGCAGCCGAGTTCCCGGTTGTCGAGGAAATCAACGCGCAGCAGGTGTTGCGGCTGTCGCAGGCCGATTTCCGCAAACTCATCGACCGCACCCATTTCTCGATGGCGCAGCAAGACGTGCGCTACTACCTCAATGGGATGCTGTTGGAGTCGGAGGGGGGCAAGTTGCGCGCGGTGGCCACCGACGGCCACCGCCTGGCGTTATGCGAAGCCAACCTGCTCGCGCGCGTCACCGGTAAGCAACAGGTGATTTTGCCGCGCAAGGGCGTGCTGGAGCTGCAGCGCATGCTGGCGGAGCAGGGCGAAGTCGAACTAAGTGTCGGAACGAACCACGTTCGCTGCCAGATCGGCGACGTTCGCTTCACATCGAAGCTTATTGATGGCCGATTCCCCGAATATGGGCGCGTCATTCCCAGCAATGCAAATCGCGTGATCGACGCAGATCGCGGCATTTTGAAGCAAAGTCTCAGCAGAACGGCGATTTTGTCCAACGAGAAGTACCGCGGCATACGACTGAACGTCAAACCCAATCTGCTCACCCTTCAGGCCCATAACCCCGAACAAGAAGAAGCCGAAGACCAGATCGAGGTGGGGTACGCGGGCGAAGAGATCGAAATTGGGTTCAATGTCACCTATCTGCTCGATGCGTTATCCGTGATCGACACCGATCGGGTACAGATCGCGCTGACCGATTCCAACAGCAGCTGCCTGATTACTGCTGCGACGGCTGACGGCGCGAAATACGTCGTCATGCCCATGAGGCTCTGAGCTCGGGACCCGTCCTCGCGGCGCTCACCGTCGAGGATCTGCGATGTATCGAGCGGGCCGAGCTCAGTCTCGGTCCTGGCACCCACGTCATTTTTGGCGCCAACGGCGCCGGCAAGACCTCGTTGCTCGAGGCCATCTTTTTACTGGGCCGAGGCCGCTCGTTTCGATCTCGATTGGCTGACCGGGTGATTCGCCAGGGCACGAGCACCGCTCGGGTGGTGGGCCAGACCCATTCGGGGCCCCTGACCCATACGCTAGGAGTCGAGTTACGTCGTAGCGCTGACGAGAGCGCGACCGTTGCGCGTGTGGACGGGTCGGCGGTTGAGTCGCTGGCGGCGCTGGCGCTGGCGTTCCCGGTCCAGGCCATCGATCCGGATGCCCACAAACTCATCGAGGACGCAGCGGCGCGGCGGCGGCGATGGTTCGACTGGGGGGTGTTCCACGTGGAACACGGGTTTGCCACCCACTGGAGCCGGTATCAGCGGGCGCTACGCCAACGCAATGCCGCGCTGCGGGCCCAATCGCGAGAATTTCAGGCCTGGGATCCGGAGCTCAGCCGAGAGGGGGAGGCGTTGGGGGTGGCCCGAGAGCGGGTGATGTCGGCGCTGCACCCCCATTGGCAGGAGGCGGCCCACGAGCTCGTTGGCGTCGAGTTGAGCTTGGCGTACCAACCCGGCTGGGATCGGAGTGTGCCGCTGGCCACCGCTCTGGAGGCGACGGCCCAGCGCGATCGGGAGCGGCGGATGACCACCGCGGGCCCGCACCGAGCCGATCTGGTGCTGAAGGTGGGAGGCCGACCGGCACGCGAAGTGCTGTCCCGGGGTCAGCAGAAGCTGGCGGCGATCGCACTCCATCTGGCGCAGCTGGCGTACCTCAAGGCCGAACTCGGGCTCGCCCCGACAGTGTTGCTCGATGATCCCTCGGCTGAACTGGATCACGAGCGACTGGGTCTGTTCGTGCGTCGGGTGAGGCGTCTGAACACTCCGTTGATCGTCACCGCGCTCGAGCGAGACCAGCCGCTTTTCGGTTCGCCGGAGAGCGTGTTTCACGTGGAACAGGGCAGGGTAGTTCGGGTATAATTTCGGCCTATTTTCGAGGCTTTCCGATGACCGAGTCAGACGTCTACGATTCCAGTAAAATCAAGGTCTTAAAAGGCCTTGACGCGGTCCGGAAACGGCCTGGGATGTACATCGGCGACACCGATGACGGCACCGGCCTGCACCACATGGTTTTTGAGGTCGTCGACAACTCCATCGACGAGGCCTTGGCGGGCCATTGTGACCGCGTGGTGGTCACTATTCACGCCGATGAATCCGTCACCGTGGAAGACAACGGCCGCGGTATTCCCGTCGACATTCACGCCGAAGAAGGTCGCTCCGCAGCCGAAGTGATCATGACCGTGCTGCACGCCGGCGGAAAATTCGACGACAGCTCGTACAAAGTATCGGGCGGTTTACACGGCGTCGGTGTGTCGGTCGTGAACGCGCTCTCCGACGTTTTGCATCTGACGATCCATCGCGACGGAAAACTGCACAAACAGGAATATCGACTCGGCGAGCCCGTCGCGCCACTCGCTGCGGTGGGCACCACTGATCGCACGGGCACCAGCGTGCGCTTCAAACCCAGCGCCACAATCTTCACCAACATTCAATTTGACTACGACATTCTCGCCAAACGGTTGCGCGAGCTGTCGTTCCTCAACAGCGGTGTGCGCATCGAGCTTGTCGATGAGCGTGAAAACAAGACGGACGTGTTTCAACACGAAGGCGGACTACAGGCCTTCGTCAAACACCTTAATCGCTCGAAGCAGACCATTCACGAGCAGGTGTTTCACTTTCGCGTGCAGGACGGCCCGATCGGTGTGGAAGTCGCGATGCAGTGGAACGACGCCTACCAGGAGTCGATGTTCTGTTACACGAACAACATCCCGCAGAAGGATGGCGGTACGCACCTCGCCGGATTTCGTGCAGCCCTCACGCGTACGCTCAACGACTACATCGAAAAGGAAGGCATCGCCAAACGCGAGAAGGTACCGACCACCGGTGACGATGCCCGCGAGGGGATCACTGCGATTCTGTCGGTAAAGCTGCCGGACCCGAAATTCTCCTCGCAAACGAAAGACAAGCTGGTGTCCTCCGAGGTGAAGGGCGTCGTCGAAACCGCCATGGGCGCCAAATTCGCCGAATTCCTACTCGAGCGCCCGCAGGATGCCAAAGCGATCGCGGGCAAGATCATTGACGCTGCGCGAGCGCGCGAAGCGGCTCGCAAAGCGCGCGAGCTGACACGCCGCAAAGGCGCGCTCGATATCGCCGGATTACCGGGCAAGCTCGCCGATTGTCAGGAAAAGGACCCGGCACTCTCCGAACTCTTCATCGTCGAGGGTGACTCGGCCGGCGGCTCCGCGAAGCAGGGCCGCGATCGACGTACGCAGGCCATCCTGCCGCTCAAGGGCAAGATTCTGAACGTCGAGAAAGCGCGCTTCGACAAAATGCTCTCCTCAGCGGAGGTCGGCACGCTGATCACCGCACTGGGCTGCGGCATCGGTCGCGACGAATTCGATCTCGAAAAATTGCGCTATCACCGCATCATCATCATGACCGACGCCGACGTGGACGGCTCGCACATACGCACGTTGCTACTGACGTTTTTCTATCGGCAGTTGCCGGCACTGATCGAGCGCGGCCACATCTACATCGCTCAGCCGCCGCTTTATAAGGTTAAGCGTGGCAAGCAAGAGCTCTACGTCAAAGACGATATCGAGCTCAACGCCATGCTGCTGAACGCCGCACTCGAGGATGCCGAGTTACACCTCAATGCCAGCGCGCCCGCCTTGCGGGGACCTGGACTTGAGACCTTGGCGCGCCAATACGTCGAGGTGCAGGCCATCATCGCCCGCTGGGCGCGCCGTTACGATGCCCGCGTACTTGAGCAGTTGCTGCATGTTCCGACCGTCACGCCGGCCGATTTTGACCGCAGCGAGTGGATGCGCGGCTGGGTTGCCGATCTTGCTGCGCGCGTCAACGTCGCTGCCGATGGCGCAGCGCGTTACGAGCTCGCCCTGCAGAGCGGGGCCGAAGGGCAGGGCATCGCCCGTGTGCACATCGCCAAAAACGAACACGGCAGCCGCCTCGACAAATACCTCACCCGCGATTTCTTTGACTCGGCTGAATACCAGCGTATTGCCGAGCTGTCCCGCACGCTGGCGGGCCTGATCGGCGAGGGCGCCTACGTTCGTCGTGGTGAGGCCCGGCATGAAGTGGGCAGTTTCCGCGAGGCCATCGAGTGGCTGTTCGAGCACGCCAAACGCGGCCAGTCGATCCAGCGCTATAAGGGCCTCGGCGAGATGAACCCAGCGCAACTCTGGGACACCACGATCAATCCGGAGACGCGTCGGCTGATGCAGGTGCGTATCGAGGATGCGGTGGCCGCCGACGAAATTTTCACCACGCTGATGGGCGATGAGGTCGAGCCGCGACGCGAGTTCATCGAGAAGAACGCGCTGGCGGTCTCGAATCTCGACGTCTGACCGGCAGCGTGGGCACAACGCTGCTGCAATCGCTGCCCGTTGGTGAGCGAGTGGGTCTCGCCTTCTCGGGCGGGCTCGACACGAGTGCCGCTGTCGTCTGGATGCGCGCTCATGGTGCCTTGCCCTGTGCCTACACGGCGCACCTGGGCCAGAGTGACGAGACCGACCCGGAGTCGATCCCCCGCCGTGCCCTCGAACTTGGCGCCGTGCATGCGCGACTCGTGGATTGTCGCGCGCAACTTGTCGCCGAGGGAATCGCCGCGCTGCAAAGCGGGGCGTTTCATATTTCCACGGCTGGCGCGATCTATTTCAATACCACGCCCCTCGGCCGCGCCGTCACCGGTACGGCACTGGTGCTCGCGATGCGCGAGGACGACGTGCACATCTGGGGTGATGGCAGCACCCACAAGGGCAACGACATCGAGCGCTTTTATCGCTACGGACTGCTCGCCAACAGTGCGCTGCGGATCTACAAGCCCTGGCTGGACGAGCGTTTCAGCGCGGAGCTGGGCGGGCGGGCCGAGATGTCCGCTTACCTCGAGCGCGCCGGCTTCAGCTATCGGTTAGGCGCCGAAAAAGCCTATTCCACCGATGCGAATCTGCTCGGCGCGACTCACGAAGCGAAAGATCTCGAGCGTCTCGATCGCGGTATTGAGCTCGTCGAACCGCTGATGGGCGTCGCGTTTTGGCGCGAGGACGTCAAGATCGTACGCGAGACCGTCAGCGTACGTTTCGAGGCCGGTCGACCGGTCGCGCTGAACGGGCGCAGCTTCGAGAGCGAGCTCGCGTTATTCGAAGAAGCGAATCGGATCGGCGGCCGCCATGGCCTCGGCATGAGCGATCAGATTGAAAACCGCATCATCGAAGCCAAGAGCCGAGGGATTTATGAGGCGCCGGGTATGGCCCTGCTGTTCATCGCTTACGAGCGTCTCGTCACCGCGATCCACAACGAGGACACCCTCGAACAATACCGCCAGAACGGCCGTCGGATCGGCCGCTTGCTGTACCAGGGTCGCTGGTTCGATCCGCAGTGTCTGATGCTGCGCGAGAGCGCCGAGCGTTGGGTCGCGCGTGCCGTGAGCGGTGAGGTCACGCTCGAACTGCGACGCGGTAACGACTATTCGATCCTCGAGACCCGCGGGCCGCATCTGACCTATCACCCGGAGCGGCTGACGATGGAGAAAGGCTCGGCGGCCTTCACACCCACCGATCGGATCGGCCAGTTGACGCTGCGTAACCTTGATATCGCCGACACGCGCGAAAAACTGCAGGTGTATGCAAGTGTCGGTCTGGTCGGCGAAGACGGACCGACGCCCCGTGGACTGCTCGGCGCAGATCCCGATGCCGACTCGAACTGAACCCCACCCGAGCGCGCCGTTCGACGTCGTCGTCTGCGGCAGCCTCAACCTCGATCTTCAAACCCGACTCACCACGCTGCCGCGACCCGGCGAGACCGTGAGCGCGAGCACGCTGGCACGCTGGCCCGGTGGTAAGGGACTCAACCAGGCCATCGCCGCTGCCCGACTCGGTGCCCGCACGGCGATGCTCGGTGCAATCGGTGAGGATGCCGATGGGGCGATACTGCGCGCCGCGCTCATCGCCGAAGGCGTCGATGTCACGCGAGTGCTGAGTCGACGCGCAACCCCCAGCGGTCTCGCACAGGTGTTTGTCGCCGACGATGGCGAGAACAGCATCGTGGTACACGCTGGTGCGAACGGCACGCTGGCTCCCGATGATGTTCATCGACACACGCCGCCTGCGCGGGTCTATCTCGCGCAGGGCGAGGTACCGCCGACCAGCGTCCAGGTATTTTTCGAGCGTGCGGCCGCCACGGGTGGCCTGCGCATCCTCAACGCTGCTCCGGTGGTGCCAGGCATCGAACTGCTGCGCCGAGCCGCCGATTTGCTCGTACTCAACGTTACGGAACTTGCAACGCTGGCGGGCTGCGAGCCGGAGGGACTGCAGGGTACGTCTCTCATCGACCGTGCGCGCAGCCTAATCGCCACGCCTACGCAGACCGTTATCGTGACGCAGGGCGATCGGGGCGTATCCGTGATCACCGCATCAGCGGCCGAGCACCGAGCTGCCAGGCGGGTTCAGATCGTTGACACCACCGGCGCTGGGGATTGTTTCTGCGGTGCCCTCGCGGCTGCGCTCGCGCACGGCAAGGAATTGATGCAGGCGCTGCAATGGGCGCAGGCGGCTGCTTCGATCTCAGTCGGTCGCAACGGCGCCGCACCCTCGATGCCGACGATGGCGGAACTCACGGCCGTGCTCGAACTCGACGGCTAACCGGGCACGATTCGGCGTACCGCTTTCTCGACGCGCTTTTGCAGCTCGAGCCGCGGCAGATCGATCAGATCGCGCGGCACCTCCGAGATCACCCGTCGTCGCGTGGCGCCCGGCAGTTGCGAACGCAACTCGGTGAGAAAGCGCGGCGCAGCGATGAGTACCAAGCCGTCTCCGTGGTTGAGCCGCACATCGCGCGCTACGCTTTGGGCGAGCAACCGCGCGAACTGCGTCGTGGCATGCGCCTTGTGCGAGGAGCGTGGATCGAGCGTGGTACGCCGCAAGCCGGTCGCGCTACGCACCATCTGCCGTCCCGGGGCGTCGGCGCCGAGCTCCCGATCGAAACTGGCGGTGTAAGGATTGGTGAGCGTTCCCGTTTTTTTCAGTGGGGAGCCCGCCGCAGCTAATTCAAAGAAATCAGCGTGTCGGGTGTCAGCGACGACGATTCGATAGCCAGCCATGACCAGATCATCGCCTCGGCTGCGGGCCGATGACGATGCGCACTTGTACGAGTAACAATACGGGTGAGTGCGCGTCGCCCGTCAGCCCGACGGAGGTTGCTCTCGAGGCAGCCGCTCGAGCGTCGTCTCGATCCAGGCCTGAGCTTCGGCGTTGATTTCGCGAGGATCTCGACCCGCCGCCTCGATCGGGGGTCCGATGATCACGCGGATGGTGCCTGCCCGCTTGTACCAACCGCGCCGCGGCCAGTAATACCCTGCATCGTGTGCGATCGGAACCACCTTGCAGCGTGCACGACTGGCGAGCAGCGCACCGCTCACGCCATAGCGGCGGGTTTCGCCGGGGGCGACACGCGTGCCTTCGGGGAAGATCAACACCGACGTTCCCTCGCTCAGTAGCGTCGTCCCGCGTTGCACTACCTGGTTCACGGCCGAGGCGCCCGCACCGCGATCCACGGGGATCGAGCGGATGAGCGCGAGGCCCCAGCCGAAGATCGGGATCCACATGAGCTCACGCTTGAGCACGATCGCCTTCGGCGGTCCGATCAGAAACTGCGCGAAAGTCTCCCAGCTTGAGGAATGCTTCCAGTAGGCGACGTGTGCACCCGCAGGCAGGTGCTCGAGTCCCTCGACGGTGTAATCGAGCCGACATAGCCGACGCAGCATCTCGAGGATCACCCGCGCGTAGATCTGCACCAGGCGCGTACGCTGCGGGAAGTCGCGCATGACGCCGGCGATGACGAAGAAAATGGCGAAGCACAGCGTCCAGGCGAACAGGAACACGGTGAACACGACGGAGCGCAGTCGATCCATCGTCACCTGCCTCAGCCCGGTAGTTTCGACAGGTCCGCGACGCCGAGGAAACAGGCACGCACGCGCGCGACAAGCGCCAGACGATTTGCGCGCAAGGCCGTATCCGGATCATTCACCATCACATCGGCGAAGAATGCATCGATGGGTGTTCGCAGGCCGGCGAGGGCGGTCAGTGCCGCGTCATAGCGGGCCGCCGCAAGATCTGCGTGTAGCGCCGGTGTCAGCGTTTCGAGCGCGGTATGCAGCGCTCGCTCGGCAGGGTGCGCGAAGCGTGCCACGTCGATCGCACCGGCGGCGTCATCGAGCGAGGATTTCTTCAGCAAGTTGGCGATGCGCTTATTCGCAGCGGCGAGGCTCGCTGCCTCGTCGCGATGGAGAAAACCCTTGAGAGCCTCTAGTCGGCGCTCGACATCGAGCGGCCGCGTCACCCCGACCGCGAGTACGGCATCGATGTGTTCGTTCGGGACTCCAGACTCCAGAAGTTGCGCCCGCAGACGCTCCAGCACGTACTCGAGCACGCTGGCGGCAGTGTCGGCAGAGGACACCGGTTGCCGCGCGACGGCGTCGCGAATCAGCTCGGCCAGATCCAGATCAAGACGCTGCTCGTGCAGGATACGCAGCACGCCGATCGCGGCACGCCGCAGCGCAAAGGGATCTTTGGTTCCGGAGGGCTTTTGGCCGATACCGAAAATACCAGCGAGCGTATCGAGCCGATCAGCCAGCGCCAGCGCGATACCGCTCGGTGTCGCCGGCAGCGCATCGCCTGCGCCTCGCGGCTGGTAGTGCTCGCGTACCGCGGTGGCAACTTCAGCGCTCTCACCATCGGCTGCAGCGTAGTAAGTGCCCATCACGCCCTGCAGTTCGGGGAACTCGCCCACCATCGCCGAGAGCAGATCGCATTTACAGAGGTTTGCGGCCCGACGTACGTCAGCGACGCTGGCACCCACCGAAGGAGCGATCGTCACAGCGAGCGCCTCGATACGTCGGACTTTATCGCCGATCGAGCCGAGTCGACTTTGGAAAGTGACCCGATCGAGGCCGTCGCGCCAGGCAGCAAGCGGTGCGCGGCGATCCTGCTCGTGAAAGAAAGCTGCATCCGACAGCCGAGGGCGTACCACCCGCTCGTTGCCCTCGCGCACCCGCGCGGGCTCGCGGCTCTCCAAATTACTCACCGTGATGAACCACGGCAGTAGCCTGCCGTCGCGATCTTCGACTGCGAAGTAGCGCTGGTGGGCCTGCAAGGTCGACAGTAAGACTTCGCGTGGTAATGCGAGGAAGCGCTCATCGAAGCGACCGGTGAGCGCGACCGGCCACTCGACAAGCGCGGTTACTTCATCGAGCAGCGCCTCACTGGTGACAGCGCGTCCACCGAGCGTTTCGGCGCACGCATCGACCTGGGCTCTAATGCGGGCACGGCGCTCGGCGAACGAGGCGATGACGTATCCCTGCTCCTTGAGCACCCGTTCGTAGTCGCTCGGTGTCGGCAGGGGGAGCGCTCCTGGCGCATGGAAGCGATGGCCCCGCGTCGTAGCTCCCGTGTCGGTGTCCAGCAGTCGCGCCGGGATGACTGTCGCACCGAATCGCAACACGATCCAGTGCACGGGCCGCACGAACTCGGCCTCACTCGCACCCCAGCGCATACGCTTGGGGATCGGCAAGGCATCGAGCGCATCTTGAATGATTTTTTCGAGCAGCGTGTCGGTCGCGACGCCAGCCTTGCGAGCGCTGTAGTGGAGGAACTCGCCCTTACCTTCCTTGACACGCGAGAGCGACTCGACTGTGACTCCGCAGCTCTCTGCGAATGCGCGTGCAGCGCGGGTAGGTTCGCCCGACGCGTCGAAGGCGGCGTTGACGGGCGGGCCACGTCGCGCCACATCCTGATCGGCTTGATGTTTAGCAACCGATTTCACGAGCACGGCAAGGCGGCGCGGTGCAGCGAAAGATACGAGCTCGCCGTGCGCGATCCCAGCAGCGTCGAGCCCCGCAAGAAAACTCGCGGCGAGCGCGTTCTCGAGTTCCGGCAGCGCGAGCGGCGGCAACTCCTCGGTACCGAGCTCGAACAGCAGATCCTCGTGCTGAGCTGTCATGGTGCTGGCGTGCCGGCGGCGACCATTGGGAAGCCGAGCGCCTCGCGACTGTCGTAGTAGGCCTGGGCGACCCCGCGCGCCAGCGTGCGCACACGAAGGATGTAGCGTTGGCGTTCAGTCACCGAAATGGCACGCCGTGCATCGAGCAGGTTGAAGGTGTGCGAGGCCTTGAGCACTTGCTCGTAGGCAGGCAGAGCAAGCTTGGCCTGCAGCAGCTGCTGACAGGCGGCTTCGTGCTCGTCGAAGTGGCGTAGCAGCACGGCGGTGTCGGCGTGCTCGAAGTTATACGCTGACTGCTCGACTTCGTTTTGGTGATAGACATCGCGGTAGCTCACGCGCCCGCGCGGACCCTCGGTCCACACGATGTCGAAAACACTGTCGACGCCCTGCAGGTACATCGCGAGGCGTTCGAGCCCGTAAGTGATCTCGCCGGTAACCGGTCGGCAGTCGAGCCCGCCCACTTGCTGGAAGTAGGTGAACTGTGTGACTTCCATGCCGTTCAGCCATACCTCCCAGCCGAGCCCCCACGCGCCGAGCGTCGGTGATTCCCAGTTGTCCTCGACGAAGCGGATGTCGTGCGTGAGTGGATCGAGTCCAAGCATCTTGAGCGAGCCGATGTACCGATCGAGGATGTCGAGTGGCGAGGGTTTTAGTACCACTTGAAATTGGTAGTAGCGCTGCAGGCGGAACGGGTTGTCGCCGTAGCGCCCATCGGTCGGTCGACGCGAGGGTTGGACGTAGGCGGCGCTCCAGGGTTCGGGGCCGATCGAGCGCAGGAAGGTCGCCGTGTGAAAGGTGCCTGCACCCATTTCCATGTCATACGGTTGCAGCACCACGCAGCCCTGGTCTGACCAGTACTGCTGCAGAGCGAAGACGATTTCCTGAAAACTGCGGGCCATGGGTGTTTGCTGTCAGTATAACGGCTGGCTCAGGTGCATCCCATGCAATAGCATGCGAGACACCAGCACGAAGACGGCGCGTAAGCCGCAGGGGGGTGCATGGACAGAGCGACGGCGCGCACGACCGAGAACACAGGTACGAAGGTCGGCATCTGGGAGCTCGCGCCTGGCATCGCGCGCTCGAATTTCTACGCCCTGCTTGGTGCGGCGTTCTTTTCCATCGGACTGCTCACGTTGGTGGGGAACCTGCGTCCCTATCTCTTCAATTCCATGCTGGGTATTCCCGACGACATCCAAGGCCGCATCAGCGGCACGATGGATGTCATTAGCGAGATTCCTGCACTACTGCTCTCGGGCCTCGTCGGTGCTGCCTCGGATCGACTCGGCCGGCGGGTGATCTACGCGATGGGCTTTGCGATCCTCGCGGTGGGCTATCTACTCTTCCCGCTCGCACGTTTCGACTGGACGTTGTACGCGATGATCTTCATCACGGCCTGCGGCGCCTCGCTGATCGCCGCCATGCTCTCGGCCGTCATTGCTGATTACCCGCAGGAAACCTCGCGCGGGAAACTCGTCGGGATCTGTTTTTTCCTCAATGGGCTCGGTGTCGCTACGCTCGTCGGTCTCGCCTCGCAGCTACCGAGCTTTTATCTCGCTCAGGGGCTCGATCCCATCGCTGCCGGAAGTGCGACGTATTGGAGTGTCGCAGGCCTTTGCCTCATCCCGATGGTGATCGTGTTACGTGGGCTTGCGCGGCGCTCTCCCGGCCAGTTGCCCGAACGCGAGCCGTTGCTGGCCACTTTGCGCGTCGGGCTCGCGGCGGGGCGTGATCCTCGGGTACGCCTCGCTTATCTGTCGGCAGGCGTATCGCGTGCCTCGCTGTCGATCATTAGTGCATTCTTTTTTCTTTGGATGGTACAGGCGGGCAAGAATCAGGGCATGACACCGGCCGAGGCGCTCTCGCGCGGCGGCGGGATCTTCGTCGCCATCCAGATCACCGCAACGCTGTGGGCAGTGACCGTGATCTCCTTCATCGATCGCGTCGATCGAGTGCTGTTCATGGCCGTGGCCTCGGCGCTGGCCTGCGGCAGTTACGTCTGGTTCGGGCTCGTCGAGGATCCTTTTCAGCCGGCGATGTACGCCGCAGCGGTGTTCCTCGGTATCGGCGAGATGAGCGGCATCCTTGCCTCGCAGGCCTTGATCGGTCAGGTGGCCCCCGAGCGTGGTCGTGGTGCGGTGATCGGCGTGTTCACGCTCTGCGGTTCGCTCGGGATCCTCTTCGCCGCCGTGGCCGGCGGCACGTTATTTGATATCTGGCGCCCGTCGGCACCCTATGTCCTGATGGGGGGGCTCAGCGGTTTGCTGTGCCTCATGGCGATCCTGACCTGGCGAGCAGGGCCGCGCAGTCTCGTTCCGCACTATTAAAGTGCATTAGTCCCGTAACCCGCACCAATTTAGTTCAATAAACAGCCCGATTTCATCGGGTTCGTCGTCTTTTTCAGAAATTTTCAGTCGCTCTTCTGTGCATTCGCTCCGAATGCCTCATAATCGGGCACGTGAATCCCCCCGACACTATCGCACGGAGCCGCCATGACTACGCCGAGTGACGTCATCAAGATGATCAAAGACAAGGATGTGAAATGGGCCGACCTGCGCTTCACCGACACGCGCGGCAAGGAGCAGCACGTCACCATCCCGGCCAAGGTCGTCGACGAGGGCCTGTTCCGCGACGGCAAGATGTTCGACGGTTCATCGATCGCCGGTTGGAAGGGCATCAACGAGTCCGACATGATCCTGATGCCGGAGGCCAGCACAGCTGTGCTCGATCCTTTCTTTGAGGAAGCGACGGTCAATATCCGTTGCGACATCATCGAGCCGGCAACGATGCAAGGCTATGAGCGCGATCCGCGCTCGATCGGCAAGCGCGCCGAGGCGTATCTCAAGAGCACGGGCATCGCCGATGGCGCGATGTTCGGCCCCGAGAACGAATTCTTCATCTTCGACAGCGTGCGCTGGAACAACCAGATGCACACCGCCTCGTACGAGATTGACTCGATCCAGGGTGCATGGAACTCCAACACCGCCTTCCCCGAGGGCAACAAGGGTCATCGTCCCGGTGTGAAGGGAGGTTATTTTCCGGTGCCGCCGGTCGACGCCTACCAGGATATCCGCAACGCGATGTGTGCGGCCTGCGAGGAACTCGGCCTCATCGTCGAGGTGCACCACCATGAAGTGGCAACCGGTGGCCAGTGCGAGATCGGGATCGGCGCTGGCGGTCTCGTGAAGAAGGCCGATGAGGTACAGATCCTCAAGTACGCCGTGCACAACGTCGCAGCGGGCTATGGCAAGACGGCGACCTTCATGCCGAAACCGCTGGTCGGTGACAACGGTTCGGGCATGCACGTGCACCAGTCGCTGCAGAAGGACGGCAAAGCGCTGTTCGCCGGCGACAAGTACGGCGGGCTGTCAGAGCTCGCGTTCTATTACATCGGTGGCATCATCAAGCACGCTAAGGCGCTCAACGCCTTCACCAACGCCGGCACCAACAGCTACAAGCGGCTCGTGCCGGGCTTCGAAGCGCCGGTGATGCTCGCCTACTCCGCACGCAATCGCTCGGCGTCGATCCGCATTCCTTGGGTCGCCAACCCGAAGGCACGGCGCATCGAAGTGCGATTCCCCGACTCGTCTGCCAATCCTTACTTCGCATTCGCCGCAATGATGATGGCGGGTCTCGATGGCATTCAGAACAAAATCCACCCGGGCGATCCGGCTGACAAGGATCTCTACGATCTCGAGCCCGAAGAGGCGAAGCACATTCCGACGGTGTGCCATTCGCTGGACATGGCGCTCGAACACCTCGACAAAGATCGCGAGTTCCTGACCCGCGGCGGTGTGTTCACTAACGACGTGATCGACGCCTACATCAACCTCAAGATGCAGGAAGTCACGCGATTCCGGATGAGCACCCACCCGATCGAGCTCGATCTGTACTACAGCTGCTGATCGGACGGACGGAGACCTCGGTGACAGCGATGGCTGTGGATCGCCTCTGGGCGGGCCTCGCCACACGAGCGGATGCGAAAAATCTGCTCGATGCGTTGGCCACCGGGGTAGTGCTGCTCGATGCCGAGTTGCGTGTCCTGCATGCCAACGTCGCAGCGCAGGATCTGATGGCCGTGGGTCTGAATCAGGCCCGCGGCCGTCGCTGGTCCGAGCTCTTCATCGAGGAAAATCCGGTGCGCGACCTGCTTGATCGCGCACGCAGTGCGCGCTCCGCGACACAGGAGTTCGACCTTGCGCTGCGACCCGTGGGATCTCCGCGCGAGGCGCGTACGGTCGATCTGATCGTCACGCCACTCGAGACTCTGGGTGAGGCGATGCAATACCTTATCGAGCTCATCGACGCAGAGCCGCGGGCGCGGTTGAGCCGCGAGCAGGCGCTGCGGGCGCGTCTCGAGAGCAGTCGTCTGATGACGCGCCAGCTTGCGCATGAGGTGAAGAATCCGCTCGGGGGCTTACGCGGCGCCGCGCAACTGCTTGAGCGAGAGTTGCCCGATCCTGCGATGCGCGAATACACCGGTCTGATCATTCGCGAGGCGGATCGACTCACGACGCTCATCGATCAGATGCTGGGCCCCGCCCGACCACCGCGGCGTGCGCGGCTAAATCTTCATGAGGTTTGCGAGCACGTGTATCACCTGCTGCGTGCTGAGGCCCCTCGCGGAGTATCGATTGAACGCGATTACGATCCGAGCTTGCCCGACGGCGACTTTGATCGCGACCAACTGGTACAGGCCTTACTCAATGTGGCGCGCAACGCCATGCAGGCAGTGGGGCCCCGTGGGCGGGTCGTGCTGCGCACACGCGCTGTACCGCAGGCCCGCATCGGGCTCGTGCGTCACCGGCTTGCAGTCCGAATCGATGTCCTCGATGACGGTCCGGGTGTTCCCGATGCGCTGCGCGCCACGTTGTTCTACCCACTGGTGACCTCACGCGCTGAAGGTGCGGGGCTCGGCCTGGCAGTGTCTCAAGAGCTCATCACTCGTCACGGCGGATTGATCGAGTTCGACAGTGAGCCCGGACGCACCGTGTTCTCGTTGCACTTGCCGCTCGATGACGGTGCGGCCGGAGGCAGGGTATGACGGCGCAGGCGCTCCGCATTTGGCTGGTCGACGATGACGCCTCGATTCGCTGGGTGCTCGAGCGCGCGCTGAAAGCGGGCGGCCTGCAGCCGAAGTCGTTTGAATCTGCCGACGCCGCACTGCTGGCGCTCCAGCGCGAAGCCCCCGACGTCTTATTGACCGACATCCGCATGCCCGGGATGTCGGGTCTGGAGCTCGTCCGGCGTATGCATGAGCTGCGGCCGACGCTGCCTATCATCGTGATGACGGCCCATGCCGATCTCGGTAATGCCGTCTCCGCCTACGAATACGGCGCGTTCGAGTATTTGGCCAAGCCGTTCGATATCGACCAAGTGGTCGATCTCGTCCGTCGCGCTGCGCAAAGCGTCGCGCGCTCAGTCACCGAGGCGGACTCCACCGCCGCGATGGGGGAGTTGCTCGGTCAAGCGCCGGCCATGCAGCAAGTGTTCCGTGCGATCGGCCGGCTGTCGCGCTCCGCTGTAACGGTACTCGTCACCGGCGAGTCGGGCAGCGGCAAGGAACTCGTCGCCCGCGCGGTGCATGATCACAGCCCGCGCGCGGGAAAACCGTTTATTGCGCTGAACACCTCGGCGATTCCGACTGAGCTGCTCGAATCCGAACTGTTCGGACACGAGCGCGGGGCATTCACTGGTGCGGACGCGCTACGTCGCGGCAGATTCGAGCAGGCGCACGGCGGCACGCTGTTCCTCGACGAAATCGGCGATATGCCGACGGCGCTACAGACCCGTCTGCTACGCGTGCTCGCCGAGGGCGAGTTCTACCGGGTGGGCGGGCAGTCGCCTGTCAAAGTCGACGTACGGGTGATCGCGGCCACGCACCAGGATCTCGAGGATCGGGTTGCGCGCGGCCTGTTCCGTGAGGATTTATTTCACCGTCTGAATGTCATCCGCATCGAGCTACCACCGCTGCGGGCGCGACGCGAGGACGTGCCGGGTCTGCTCGATCACTATCTGCGCGTTGCTGCGCGCGAGCTCGGTATCGAGCCGAAGACGCTGTCCGCAGATGCCCGTCATACGCTCGCCGCCTACCATTGGCCGGGTAACGTTCGCGAGCTAGTCAATCTCTGCCGGCGCTTGTCAGTGCTTGCACCGGGCGGCGAGATTCATCTCAAAGATCTACCCAGCGAGCTGCTCGGTGCGGGCGCGATCGCTGAGCCGGACGGTTGGACGACGCTGCTCGCGCGTTGGGCCGAAGCCGAAGCGCAGCGCAGCGGAGCGCCACCACTGCTGGAGACTGCCACTGCACAGTTTGAGCGCACGTTGATTGAAATCGCCTTGCGCCATACCGAGGGTCATAGACAGGATGCGGCGCGCCTGCTCGGCTGGGGTCGCAACACCTTGACGCGCAAGCTCAAGGAGCTTGGGATCGACGCGCGCCCCGACGACGAATCCGACGACGCGGCAGCTTAATCAGTCGGCTTTGAGCAGACGCTGATACAGCGCGAGATACTCCAGCGCCGCGTGTGACCAGTCGTGCTCGCGCAGCATGGCGTTGCGGCGTAGTGCACGCCAGCGGCTGGCGTTGCGATAGGCTGCGACTGCCGTCTCGAGCGCAGACTCGAAGCCCGTATCTTGCGGCCCGAACGGGAACCCCACCGATTCATCGATCGTGTCGGCGAGCCCACCGACACGTCGGACCAGAGGGAGCGTACCGTAGCGCAGCGCATAAAGCTGGGTGAGTCCGCAGGGCTCGAATCGCGACGGTACGAGCAGCACATCGGCACCGGCGATCAATCGATGCGCGCGGGTTTCATCGTAGCCGATGTGCACCCCTACGCGTCGCGGCGCACGCTGCGCGGCATCCCGGCAGGCCTGCTCCAGCGCCGCCTCACCGCTGCCGAGTAGTACCAGTGTACCGCCGAGCTGCTGCAGGCGTGGCACCACGCTCAATACGAGGTCGATGCCCTTTTGTCCGGAGAGACGGCTGACGATTCCGAATAGCGGTCGAGTGAGATCGTCATCTAGATTGAATTCTTTGAGTAGCGCCCGTTTGCAATATCGTTTATTGCCGGGCCGCGCTGCGTTAAAGCGTGCCGCGAGCGCGGTATCCGTCGCTGGGTTCCAGACTGCGGTGTCGATACCGTTCAGCAGCCCCGTTACGGCCGTGCCGCGCGCGCGGATCACCCCGTCAAATCCACAACCGAAT
The DNA here is from genome assembly GCA_049425405.1 of Steroidobacteraceae bacterium. Classification (GTDB taxonomy): domain Bacteria; phylum Pseudomonadota; class Gammaproteobacteria; order Steroidobacterales; family Steroidobacteraceae; genus UBA964. Next base: position 127,682 of record JBMSXG010000001.1, on the reverse strand, counting down.
TCGGGTGTGGCGATCTCCCGCGCATAGCTCGGGCTGACGGTCGTGACGTGATCGGCGAGCACAAGCCCAGCTTTCAGCAGCGAAAGCTGGCCGTAGAACTCAAGGGGTGCGCCGGCGCAGATCAGTTGCGGATCAAGGCCGAGCTCGCCGAAGGCCTCCAGCGGAAAGAGCCCGGCGTAGGCGAGGTTGTGAACGGTCAGAATCGAGCGTACGTCGGAGCCGAGCTGACGCAGATAGGCGCAAGCGAGTGCGGTATGCCAGTCGTGCACGTGTAGCACTGCCGCAGACCAACTTGGATCGAGGCGTCCGGCGGCAAGCTCGGCCGCGCAGCGTGAGAGCAGGGCGAAGCGCCGTAGGTTATCGGGCCAGTCGCGCCCGTGCGCATCTTGATAAGGGCCGCCGTCGCGGGCATAGAGCTCCGGTGCATCGATGAGGTAGCACATCGGTCCATCGTCACCGAGTTGTCCGCGCAGCAGTGTGAACGCCGGAGCTGAGACATCCGCAGCGCGTTGTGCGACCGGCTGGCCGTGACGTAGTTCGCTGCTCAGCGCCGGCATGGCGGGCAGCACGAGCCTGACCTGTGCGCCGGCACTCTGCAGTGCGCGCGGCAAAGCACCCAGCACGTCACCGAGTCCGCCCGTCTTGACGAAGGGGAAGATCTCAGCGGCGGCGTGCAGGATCTGCAGTGGCCGTTGCTCAGGGCGCAAGGCGAGCCAGCATGGATTTGGTGACCAGCGTGATGCCGGTCTCGGTGCACAGAAATCGCTCGGCATCGCGCTCGGGGTCTTCACCGATCACCATGCCTTCTGGGATCACACAGCCTCGATCGATCACAGCGCGACGGATGCGAGCGTGTCGGCCAATCTCAACGTTGGGAAGCAGCACGCTCCAGTGCACCTCGGAATAGGAGTGGACGCGCACACCAGAAAACATCAGCGATCGCTCGACGTGACCGGAGACGATACATCCGCCGGAAACCAACGATTCGATCGCAACGCCACGTCGGTCGTCGTGGTTATGGACAAACTTTGCCGGTGGCAGCTGAGGTTGGTAGGTCCAGATCGGCCACTGATTGTCATAAAGGTTCAGCAGCGGATCAGTCGCGGTCAGATCGATGTTTGCATCCCAATAGGCATCGATGGTGCCTACATCACGCCAGTACGGCGCCTCACCCGGCCGCGTGCCCACTGCACTCTGCTCGAAACGGTGGGCGACCGCGCGTCCCTCGCGCACGGCTTTGGGGATGATGTCCTTACCAAAATCGTGACTCGAGGTCGGATCTGCTGCATCTCGAGCCAGTTCCTCGAGCAGGAATGCTGTATTGAAAATGTACACGCCCATGCTCGCGAGGGAACAGTCTGGCCGCCCCGGGATCGCGGGAGGATCGAGCGGTTTTTCAACAAACTCGGTAATGCGATTATTCGCATCCACCTGCATCACACCGAAGCCGCGCGCATCGTGACGCGGCACCTCGATACAGGCGACGGTGCACTCGCGACCGTGCGCCACGTGATCTGCGAGTGCGAGCGCGTAGTTCATCTTGTAGATGTGATCGCCGGCGAGCACCACCAGATACTGACTACGGAAACTGGCGATGATGTCGTGATTCTGATGCACGGCATCGGCCGTGCCCTGATACCAGTTGGCCTCGTTGAGACGCTGCTGAGCTGGCATGACATCGACGAACTCGTTGAGCTCGCCACGCAGGAAGCCCCAGCCGCGCTGAATATGCCGCTGCAAGCTATGGCTTTTGTACTGAGTCAGCACGCCGATACGGCGAATTCCCGAGTTGAGGCAGTTGGAGAGCGCAAAGTCGATGATGCGAAACTTGCCGCCGAAGTACACCGCAGGTTTAGCGCGTCGGTCGGTGAGATTGAGCAGACGACTGCCACGCCCACCGGCGAGCACGAGCGCTACCGCACGTTTGGGTAGGTCGAGATTGACGGCGAGTTCGTTGGAAATCACGCGCTCACTCCGATGCCGACGGTCGGGAGAGCGCCGGTTGTAGGTATGATAGTGCGTTTTTTTTGCACGGCTGAATTTTCCGTGGCACAAGATCCCCAAGAGTCGTTCATCCGCGAGCTACAGGCGCATCTTCTAGGTGAAGCGGGCGTCGCGCCGGACGCCACCGCACCGAGCGAGCTGCTGCGGGCCGTGGCACGGTCGGTACGCACCGAATTGGCGCGGCGCCAGATCGCCACCCTGCAGCGCGAGCGCGCGAGTGGCCAGCGCCGTGTGCACTATCTGTCGATGGAATTTCTGATCGGGCGCTCTCTGGGTAATGCCCTGGCAGCCCTTGAGCTCGATCCTGTCGTACGAGCGACCCTGCAGGCTAGGGCGGTGCGTCTCGAGCAGGTGGCCGACAGTGAGGTCGATCCAGGGCTCGGCAACGGGGGGCTCGGGCGTCTGGCCGCCTGCTTCCTCGACTCGATGGCCACGCTCGGTGTGCCGTCGATGGGCTACGGGATTCGTTACGAGTACGGCATGTTCGCGCAGACGATCGCCGCCGGTGAACAAATCGAACGACCTGACCCCTGGCTCGCCGATGGGCATCCCTGGGAGTTTCCGCGTCGCGGTCTAGATTGCCGGGTGTGCTTTGGTGGACGCGTCGAGCATGCGACCGGCCGCGCGGTGTGGCATCCAGCGGGCGAGGTGCTCGCCAGAGCCTACGATGTGATCATCCCGGGGCACGGTACGGAGTCGGTTAGCACGCTACGACTGTGGCGAGCCGCAGCGCCGGAGTCACTCGATTTGTCCACCTTCAACAGCGGTGACTATGCGCGTGCCGCTGCGGTGAAGAACCAGTACGAGAATATTTCTTGGGTGCTCTATCCCAACGACAGCACGCCCGCCGGTCGCGAGCTACGCCTGCGCCAGGAATATTTTTTCGTCGCCGCCTCACTCGAAGACATCTTGCGAGACCATCTCGCCGAACACGGATCGCTCGAGACCCTGGCAGATCAGATCGCGATCCACCTGAATGACACGCATCCGGCGATCGGGGTCGCCGAGCTACAGCGACGTTTGCACGATGAGTTTGATCTGCCGTGGGAGCGGGCCTGGCAGATCACGCGTCAGGTGTTCTCGTATACCAACCATACACTGATGCCCGAGGCGCTAGAGACCTGGCCCGTCGAGCTCCTTGGTCACGTACTGCCGCGTCACCTCGAAATCATCTATCGCATTAATCAAGAGTTGCTCGATCTGGCCGCGCAACGCTATCCGGGGGATCTCGATCTGCTCGCTCGACTCTCGCTGATCGATGAGCAGGGCGAACGGCGGGTTCGTATGGCACATCTGTCGATCGTCGGCAGCCAGCGCGTCAACGGGGTGTCGGAACTGCACTCTGACCTGCTCGTGCAGACGATCTTTCACGATTTCGCAAGACTCTGGCCTGAGCGCTTTACCAACGTTACCAACGGTGTGACGCCACGTCGTTGGCTGGCACAAAGCAACACCGCGCTTGCCGGATTAATTGACGACACTCTGGGTGTTACCTGGCGAGCCGATTTCGAACGGCTCGCCGATTTGGCACCGCAGGCCGAGGATGCCGGGTTTCGCGAAGCGTTCCGACGCGTGAAACAGGCGAATAAACAGGCACTTGCCCGATGGCTCGCTATCGAGCATGGCATGACTGTTGATCCAGAATCATTGTTCGACGTGCATATCAAGCGCGTCCACGAATACAAGCGGCAGCTGCTCAACGTGCTGCACGTGGTGACGCGCTACCAGACGATGATCGCCTATCCGCAGCTGGACTGGACCCCGCGTACCGTGATCTTCGCCGGTAAGGCCGCCTCGTCTTACGCGATGGCCAAGGCCATCATCCGGCTCATCCACGATGTCGCGCGTACCATCGATGCCGATCCGCGCGTGGCGGGACGGCTACGAGTGGTGTTCGTGCCGAACTATGGCGTCTCGATTGCCGAGAAGATCATTCCGGCCGCTGAGCTGTCACAGCAGATCTCGACTGCGGGCACCGAGGCCTCCGGTACCGGCAACATGAAACTCGCCTTGAACGGGGCGTTGACGCTCGGCACTGAGGATGGAGCCAACATCGAGATTCGCCAGGCCGTCGGTGATGCACATCTATTCGTCTTCGGTCTGCGTACACCCGAAGTGGCGGCGGTACGGCGTAACGGCTACCAACCGATGACGCTGTATACCGCCAACGAACCGCTACGTAATGCTCTGGATGCCATCGCCGGTGGCGCCTTCTCGCCGGATGATCCGGAGCGACATCGCGGTATCGTTAACGCGCTGCTGTGGGGGGGCGATCATTACCTCGTGCTTGCAGACTATGACGCCTACATTGCCGCGCAGCAGCGCATCGATCAGGCGTATCGCACGAGAGCGTCATGGGATCGCTCCTCGATCATCACCGTGGCTGCCATGGGGCGTTTTTCTTCCGATCGAAGCATTCGCGAATATGCCGAGCGTATCTGGCGAGTGACGCCGCGCCACTGATGCTTGCCATGGCCGACATCGAGGCCCTCTGCGCAGCGCGCCATCCCGACCCCTTCGCCGTACTCGGGCCACACCGACAGGCCGATGGCCATCTGATCGTACGGGCGATGCTGCCGGGTGCAGCGAGCGTGGATGTGCTCGCCGACACTGCGACTCAACCGATGGTTGTGGCACTGAAGCGCCACGGCGGTGAAGGATTCTTTGAGGGGGTGCTACCGCCGCAGTGTCTTGAGGTGTACCGACTGCGGGTACGCTGGCTCGTTGGTGGCGAGGCTGTGCTTGAGGATCCCTATCGTTTTGGCCACGTGCTCAGCGATAAGGATGCTTGGCTACTCGCGGAGGGGACTCACCGTCGACCCTACGAGGTGCTCGGCGCCGAACCCTGCGAGCTCTCCGGTGTATCGGGTACACGCTTCGTCGTGTGGGCACCGAACGCTTGGGCGGTGAGCGTGGTCGGTGAGTTCAACCACTGGGACGCTCGCCGACATCCGATGCGCCTGCGTCATGGTGGCGGCCTGTGGGAGCTGTTCCTTCCCGGGGTGAGCTGCGGCGCACTCTATAAATATGAGCTGTGTAGTCGAGAGGGCCTACGGCTGACTCAAAAAGCCGATCCCTACGCCCGGGCCGCACAGTTGCGACCGCAGACGGCGAGCATCGTCGCTCCGCTGCCCCCGATCGTGCCGCCATCCCCGGTGCGCGCGCGCGCGAATGCCATCGATGCACCCATCAGTATCTACGAGGTCCATGTCGGCTCGTGGCGACGGCAGGCCGGACGTGACGCCTTCGTTGACTGGGACGAGCTCGCTGAGACACTGATCCCTTACGCCAGCGATCTGGGCTTCACGCATCTTGAGTTGCTGCCGGTGAGCGAGCACCCGTTCGATGGTTCCTGGGGTTACCAGCCCACCGGACTTTACGCTCCGAGCGCGCGACAGGGTGGGCCCGATGGCCTGCGCCGATTCGTCGAGCGCTGCCATGCCGCGGGTCTTGGCGTCTTGCTCGATTGGGTGCCGGCACATTTCCCGACCGACGCGCACGGTTTGGCGCGTTTCGACGGTACAGCGCTCTACGAACATGCTGATCCACGCGAGGGGCTTCACCCCGACTGGAATACGCTGATTTATAACTACGGTCGACGCGAGGTCTGCAATTTCCTGGCAGGCAATGCGCTCTATTGGCTCGAGCGCTTCGGCGTCGACGGGCTGCGCGTCGATGCGGTCGCCTCGATGCTGTATCGCGACTACAGCCGACGCGAGGGCGAGTGGATCCCGAACCGTGACGGGGGTCGCGACAATCTCGAGGCGATTGCCTTCCTGCGCTACGTCAACTCACTGATCGCTCACGAGCGGTCGGAAGCGGCGATGATCGCCGAGGAGTCAACGGCCTTTCCTCGCGTCACTCAGCCTGCGGGCGCTGGGGGCCTCGGCTTTCGTTTCAAGTGGAACCTCGGGTGGATGAACGACACCCTGCGCTACATCAGTCGCGACCCGATACATCGGGCGCATCATCACGGTGAGATCACCTTCGGGCTCTGGTATGCATTTAGCGAACAATTCGTACTACCGATCTCGCACGATGAAGTGGTGCATGGCAAGGGGTCGTTGCTCGGTCGAATGCCGGGCGACAACTGGCAGCAGTTCGCGAATTTGCGCGCCTATCTCGGCTTCATGTTCGGCCATCCGGGCAAGAAGTTGTTGTTCATGGGTTGCGAATTCGCACAGCAACGGGAGTGGAACCACGATGGCGAACTCGACTGGTCGCTGCTCGAACAGACGCCGCACCGCGGCGTACAGTCGCTGGTGCGCGATCTTAACCAGCTTTATCGCAATAGCCCCGCGTTGTATGAGCGCGATGGGGATTCACAGGGCTTCGCCTGGTTGGTCGCCGACGATGCCGCCAGTTCTACATTCGTTTTCATGCGTCGAGGGAAAGATCCGCGACGCTTCATGATGATCGTCTGCCATTTCACGCCGCTTCTGCGCGAAGGCTATCGGGTCGGCGTACCGCAGCCAGGTCGATATCTCGAACGGCTCAATACGGACTCGGCGTATTACGGTGGGAGCGACGCCGGAGCGCCGCACGGTGCTTACGAGAGCGAGCCGATACCTGCACACGGGCATACCCACTCGATCGTGCTGCGTCTGCCGCCACTGGCCACGGTGTTTATCGAGTCGCCAACGTGATGCCGCCGCTCGAGATCGGACGCGCTTGGCCTCTCGGGGCGCATTGGGACGGTGCTGGCGTCAATATTGCAGTCTGGTCGAACCACGCAGAGCGCATCGATTTATGCGTGTTTGACTCACAGGGTCGGCAAGAGCAGGCGCGTTTTCCGCTGCCGGGCCGGACCCAGGATGTCTTTCACGGCTATCTGCGTGGTGCGATACCAGGTCTCGTTTATGGTTTGCGCGCGCATGGACCGTGGCAACCCCATCAGGGACATCGTTTCAATCCGCACAAGCTGCTGCTCGACCCTTGGGCGCGCGAGATCGTCGGCCGATTCCACTGGAGCGTTGATGTCGGGACGGATCAAGCCTACCCGTTACGTTTCGACGAACACGATAACGCCGTCACGGCGCTCAAGGCACGAGTCGTCCACGACGTCTACGACTGGCAGGACGATCGACGACCGACGCCCGCGCGCGAATCACTTCTTCTCTACGAACTGCATGTGAAGGGTTTTACGCAACGGCACCCCGGGATTCCCGAAGCCTTACGCGGTACCTACGCGGGGCTTGCACATCCGGTCGCCATCGAGCACTTGCAGCGCCTCGGCGTCACGACGGTGGAGCTGCTACCCGTCCAACAACGACTCGACGAACGGGCTCTCGTAGAGCGAGGACTCGTGAACTACTGGGGTTACAACACGCTTGGGTTTTTCTGTCCGGAGCCCCGACTCGCCCGTGCCGGCGCCGAGCCGGATCACGCCCGAGCGGTAAGAACGGAATTTCGGGACATGGTTCGGGCACTACACCGCGCCGGAATCGAGGTGGTGCTCGACATCGTGCTCAATCACAGCGGTGAGGGTGACGCACGTGGCCCGACGTTCTGTTGGCGTGGCCTAGATAATGCGAGCTGGTATTGGCTCGACCCCCAATGGCCAGATCGGTATCTCAACCACTCCGGCTGCGGCAATGCCTTCGATCTGCGCCAGCCTCGGGTGCTGCAGTTCGTGATGGATGTACTGCGCTATTGGGTTCTTGAAATGCATGTCGATGGTTTCCGCTTCGATCTCGCATCCGTACTCGCGCGCAGTACGAGCGGATTCGATCCGCGCGCTCCGCTCTTTCAAGCGATTGCACAGGATCCAGTGCTTGCCGGCGTAAGGTTGATCGCCGAGCCTTGGGATGTTGGGGCTGATGGCTACCAGCTCGGACGATTCCCAGCAGGATGGCACGAATGGAACGATCGTTTCCGCGACGGAATGCGTCGTTTTTGGTTGTGCGGACACGTGAGCCGTGGAGAGTTCGCTCAGCGTTTGTGCGGCTCGTCCGATACCTTTCAGCAGCCACATCGCGAGCCTGCCGATTCGATCAACTACATCAGCTCCCACGACGGCTTCACCTTGCGAGATCTCGTCAGTTACGAGCGACGCCATAACGAGGCCAACGGTGAGGGAAACCGGGACGGTCACACCGATAATTTCAGTTGCCACTTCGGTGTCGAGGGCGAGACCCATCGCATCGAGATCCAAGTCGCCCGGGGTCGGGCGCAGCGGGCGCTACTCGCCTCGGTATTGTTGGCGCAGGGCACGCCGATGCTGGCGGCCGGATCTGAGCTTGGGCACACGCAGCATGGCAATAACAACGCCTACTGCCAGGATTCCGCGCTGAGTTGGCTCGACTGGGAGCGGGCCGATGAGACGCTACTCGCCTACGTACGACATCTCGTGAAGTTGCGCTGCGAGCGACTGCCGCTGCGTAACGCCTGGTATCACGGGCTGCGCGCAGAACCGTCGGCCCACGATCTCGAGTGGCTGGTGCCGGAAGGCGGGCCGCTGCAGGGCGAGGCTTGGCATCATTCGGAGCTTCGCTGCCTCGGGGCTCTTATTCATGAACCCGGACGCAGTGCCCAAGCATTGCTATTACTTATAAACGGCGAGCATTCTCGGCGCGACTTCCAACTTCCGCGCGGTCGTTGGGGCGTGCTGCTAGACAGCAGCTGCGCCGATGGCGCCCCGGCCGGCTCCTCGCCACTGTCGACGAGCGCGTCGCTCCCCGCCCAGTCTGTGTGGCTGTTGGAGCGGTTGCCATGAGATTCCCTCGCGCCAGCGGCGTGTTGCTGCATCCGAGCTCATTGCCCGGGCCGCATGGCAGCGGTGATCTGGGCGCCAGCGCTTACCATTTCGTCGACTGGCTCGTGACGGCCGGCCAGCGCCTATGGCAAGTGCTGCCCCTCGGTGGCATCGGGGAAGGTCACTCGCCCTACATGAGTCGCTCGGCATTCGCCGGCAATCCGCTGCTGGTCGACCTACACGATCTGCATGCGCGCGGCTGGCTTGCACACGAGGATCTGGTACCGCACCCGGACTTCGAGGTGGAGCGGATCCGCTTCGAGCAGGTGATCCCCTGGCGAGAGCAGCGCCTCGCACGTGCCGCACATCATTTTGAACAGCGAGCGACGCCTGCTGAGCAGCAGGAGTTCAGCGCGTTTTGTGCGCAGCACGCGCACTGGCTTGCTGATCACGCGCTATTCCAGGCGCTCGCCAACGAGCAGCAAGGTCGGCCGTGGTCTGAGTGGCCTGATGGTCTTGCGCGTCGCGATGCGAGTGCGCTTGCAGCCGCACGCACGCGACTCGCTGCGGCCGTCCGTCAGCATTCCTTCATACAGTGGTGTTTCTTCCGTCAGTGGCAGTCGCTGCGTCGTTATGCCAACGAGCGTGGCGTACAGATCATTGGCGATGTACCAATTTTTGTCGCTTGGCAGAGCGCCGACGTTTGGGCGAACCAGAGCTTGTTTGAGCTCGACGCCGAGGGGCGCCCCGAGTCGGTGGCGGGAGTACCACCCGATTATTTCAGCGCCACAGGTCAGCGTTGGGGCAATCCGCTTTATCGCTGGAGTGCCCATGCACAGCAGGGCTATCTCTGGTGGATCGAGCGGATCCGCAGCGTTCTCGAGCTTGTCGATATCCTGCGTATCGATCATTTCCGCGGGTTTGCCGCGTTCTGGCGCATCCCCGTACACGAGGCCACCGCGCTCAATGGGCAGTGGGTACTCGGGCCCGGCGCTGCGCTCTTCGATGCCCTGGCGCACGCGCTCGGACCGCTGCCGATCATCGCCGAGGATCTCGGCACGCTCACGCCGGATGTGGTTAGCCTGCGCCGCCGCTTTGATCTGCCGGGCATGCGCATCCTGCAATTCGCGTGGAATGGAGATCCTGACAATGCCTATCTGCCGCACAACCACGAACGCGACTCGGTGGTTTATACGGGCACGCACGACAACGATACCGCCGTGGGCTGGTGGGCAGCCGTTGATCCTGGGGTACGTCGACAGGTGATGGACTACTTCGGCTGTAACGACGAGCAGATCCACTGGACATTGGTGCGTGCTGCCTGCGCCAGCGTGGCCGACACTGCGATCCATCCGCTGCAGGATATTCTCGGCTTGGATACCCGTCACCGGATGAACACCCCGGGGCAGGCGCAGGGCTGCTGGAGCTGGCGCTTCCATTGGGGGCAGTTCGGAGCGGAGCCTGCACAACGCCTCGCGGCGTTGTGTCATCTTTATGGGCGTGACGGCCGCGCCCGCTCATGATGAGGTGATGCGATGACCCTGCTCGATGACATTCATTTCGGCAACCCGCTCTCACAGTGGCTGCTTGCGGCACTCGCCTTCGCCGTGACGTTCACGGTGTTGCCGCTGTTGCGCCGCACGCTGATGCGGCGCGCCCAGCGTATCGCGGGCGATCATCATGGCGTCGATCTGATTTTGCTGCTGATCCAGCGAACGCGCTGGTTCTTCCTGCTCCTCGTCGCCCTGTACGCCGCCGGCCGCTTCCTTGAGCTGCCGAGCCGCCTCGATCGCATCGCCGATGTGGTGATCGTCGCCGCATTCTGGCTGCAGGTGGCCCTCTGGGGCTCGGCCGCAGTGAAACACCTGCTCGGTCGGCGTGAGGGGCGGGTCCTCGTCGGTCTCGGCGAGCGCCAGAGCGGCATGATCAGCGTGCTGACGGTCATCGGCCAAGGCGCCGTCTATGTGGTGGCGCTATTGCTCGCGCTAGATAACCTCGGCGTGAACATCACCACGCTCGTCGCTGGCCTGGGAATCGGCGGCATCGCGGTGGCTTTGGCGGTGCAGACGATGCTTGGCGATTTACTCGCCTCGCTGTCGATCACGCTCGACAAGCCCTTCGACATCGGTGACTGGCTGCGGGTGGGCGAGGTGGAGGGTACGGTTGAACACATCGGTATCCGCAGCACTCGGCTGCGCAGTCTCACGGGTGAGCAGATCATCTTCTCAAACACCAGTCTGACGAGCGGACGAGTGCACAACCTCGGGCGTATGCCGGAGCGCCGGTCGCTGCTGACGATCGGCATCGCCTACGACACCTCTTCCGAAAAACTCGCACGGGTGTCACCGCTAGTCGAGGCGGCGGTACGGGGCGTGGCCGAGACCCGATTCGAAGTCTGCCACTTCAAGACCTTCGGCGATTCTGCGCTGCAATTCGAGATCATTTATTTTGTGACCAGCCCGACCGATGCGCGTTACAAGTTCTCGCGCATCAATGACGAGGTGAACCGCCGCATCCATGCAGCGCTGACCGGGGCAGGGATCGCCTTTGCTTATCCGACGCGCACCGTGATTCTGCGCCAGGATCGCAGCTGATCAGCCGAGGCGCAGTGTACCGACGAGCTCGGTGACGTTTGCGAGACCCTGCGTGCGCAGATAGTCGGCGATGCCGGCGTTGATTTTCTTGCAGGCCATCGGATCGTAGAACAGCGAAGTCCCGATGCCTATCGCACTCGCACCTGCAATCAGAAACTCGATCGCATCGGTCGCAGTGGTGATACCCCCCTGACCGATGATTGGTACGTTGTGCTTCTTGGCGATGTCGTAGACCTGATGCACCTTGAGCAGCGCGATCGGCTTGATGGCCGGACCCGACAGCCCGCCCTGAACGTTGCCGATTACCGGGCGGCGCGTTTTGGCGTCGATGGCCATGCCCATGATGGTGTTGATCACCGAGAGACCGTCGCTGCCCGCCTCGATGCACAGCCGGGCGTTCTCGCGGATGTCGGTCTGGTTCGGCGAGAGCTTGGTGATGAGCGGCTTGCGCGTCACCGCGCGACAGGCGCTGACCACTCGCGCCGACATTTCGGGGTAGTTACCGAATGCAACACCCCCTTCTTTGACATTAGGACAGGAGATGTTGATTTCGATGGCATCGATCGGTGAGTCGTCGAACCGGCGGGTGACCTCGGCATATTCCTCGATGGTTGAGCCCGACACGTTGGCGATGAAGCGCGTCTCGGTAAAATCGAGAGTCGGCAGAATGTGACGGATCACGTGCTCAGTGCCGGGATTTTGCAGCCCGATGGCGTTAAGCATGCCCATCGGTGTTTCATAAACGCGATGTGGCGGATTGCCGAGACGCGGCTCAAGCGTCGTGCCCTTGAGCACCACGCCACCACAGTCACGGTTGGAGAATCCCTCGACGCGAGTGTATTCCTCGCCAAACCCCACGCAGCCTGACAGCAGCACGATGGGTGAGGCGAAATCGAGACCGAGGAAGCGGTAGCGCAGCGGAGAGTCGACGACGTCGGGCGCAGCAGCCATGGGGAGAATGATACACCGACAGCCTGCTTGCCCGCGTTGCTACCATGCAGTGATGTTTCACCTCGTGTTACATGAGCCAGAGATCCCGCCCAATACGGGTAACGTGATCCGTCTCTGCGCGAACACCGGTGCGGTGCTGCATCTCATCCGTCCGCTCGGCTTCGATCTCGATCGTCGTTCGGTACGACGCGCCGGGCTCGACTATCGATGGATGGCTGCGGTACAGGTGCATGAGAGCTTCGCCGCCTGTCGGGCAGTGCTCGCGGGCGGCAGCGGGGCGTGGTATGCGATCGAGACGGGAGGGCAGCGGCGCTACGATGAGGTGAGTTACCGGGCGGGTGATGTGTTGCTGTTCGGCTCGGAGCGGCGTGGCCTACCCCAGTCGATCCTCGCAGAGCTTGGCCCACAGGCGCAGCTCGAGATCCCGATGCGTGCCGGCAACCGCAGCTTGAACCTCTCGAACGCCGTGACGCTTGTGACCTATGAGGCCTGGCGCCAGAACGGTTTCAGGAGCCAAACTCCGCCTTGATCGGTCGAGTCATCAGACCGTGCACGACCTCGGCGGCGGGCAGTCCCTCGTAGAGAGTACGGTAGATTCCCTCGCAGATCGGCATCTCGACTTCTTGCCGTTTCGCGACTTGGTGTACGGCCTTGGCAGCCAAATATCCCTCGACGACCTGACCGATGCTCGCTTGGGCGTCTGCGACCGAGCGCCCTGCTGCGAGTAACAGCCCGAAGCGCCGATTGCGTGACTGATCGTCGGTACAGGTGAGCACGACGTCGCCGAGTCCAGCGAGGCCCATGAACGTGTCGCGCTGCGCACCGAGTGATACACCGAGGCGCGTCATCTCAAGCAGACCACGGGTGATCAGTGCGACACGAGTATTGGCACCGAAGCCGAGTCCGTCGGTGAGACCTGCCCCCACCGCGAGTACGTTTTTCACGGCGCCGCCCACCTCGACACCGACAATGTCGGTCGAGGTGTAGGCGCGGAAGCGATCGGCGGAGAGCCGACGGGCGAGGTTGCCCGCGAACTGAGCATCACTCGAAGCGATGGTCATCGCGGTCGGCAGGCCTGCGCCTACCTCGCTCGCGAACGTGGGACCGGAGAGCACCGCGAAGGCGCGTGAGTCGCCGAACACCGATCGCGCCACCTGGTGCGGTAGCAGCCCGGTATCGGTTTCGAATCCCTTGGTCGCCCAAGCGATACGTACCTGTGCGGGCAATCGTGGCGCCAGAGTCAGCAGCAGCGGACGGAATGCATGACTCGGCACGGCGATGAGCACCTCGTCAACGCCGGCGAGGGCTGCATCCAGCTCTTCGAGCACCTCGAGCGATGCCGGGAAACTGACCTGCGGCAGGTAGCGTGCGTTGCAGCGCGAGCGTGCCATCTCGCGCTGCTGCGCGGCATCGCGACCCCACAAACGGGTGGGATGCCCCGCTCGAGCAAATTGGATGGCCAGCGCGGTGCCCCAGGACCCGGCACCGAGAACGGCCAGCGGCGCGACCGTGGCCGTCACGCGGCTCAGCTATTCAGGCCCGACTGTTGCGCGGTCTGCTGCCCTTCGGCAACGGCGCGGGCATACAGCAGGTCGAAGTTGACTGGCGGCAGCATCAGCTGCGGGAAGCCGCCGAGCGAGACGAGTTGCGCGACGACCGCTCGCGCATACGGGAAGAGAATGGTCGGGGCGACGCTTGCGACGGCACGTCGATAGTCACCCTCGACGAGATTACGCACGACGAACAGACCGGCTTGCTTCACCTCGACCACGAACGCCGTCGATTCACCGAGTTTGGCAGAGACACTGACCGTGAGGACGACTTCGCGCAGTTCGGGGGAGACCGACTCCGACGCGGTGTTCAGATCGAGGTTGATATTCGGATTCCAGGCACCTTCGACACGCGGGCCTTTTGGCGCTTCGAAGGAGGCGTCCTTGAGGTAAACCGATTGGATCGAGAATTCCGGAGCGTTCGGATCGGCCTGCGGCGCGCTCGCGCCATCGGCTTTGGGATTCGGATCAGCCATGCGAAGTCACCTCGGGAAAAATCAGGGGATCGAGCTGACCGGCAGCATCGAGGGCATGTAAGTCGTCGCAGCCGCCAACGTGACGCGCGCCGATGAAGATCTGCGGCACCGTGTGCCGCCCGCTGCGCTGCCGCATATCCTGGCGTCGCTGCGGGTCTGCATCGACGTCGATCTCTTCGAACGCCACACCTTTCGACTGCAGCAGACGCCGCGCACGCAGACAGTAAGGACACCAGTTGCTGCTGTACATGACGATTTTGGCGGCGCTCATACGGCCTTTTCCTTGCCACTGGTCAGCGGCAGGTTTTCGGTGCGCCAAGCGGTCACACCACCGCGCAGATTGAACGCCTGCTTGAACCCCTGTCCTGCGAGCACTCGGGCGGCGGCCGCACCGGTCGAGCCGGACTCACAGTACACGATCAAGGGTTTTTCCTTGTATTTCTTCAGGGTATCGCTGGCGGAGAGCATCTCGGCCGAATCCATCCGACGCGCACCGGCGATATGACCCGTCGAATAGGCATCGGGCGCACGCAGATCGACGAGCAGGGCGCCTTGGTTTTGCAGCCGGATCAGATCCTGGGCGGAGATGGCGCCAAAGGCATCGCGGCGTGCCCGTACCTCGAACACGATCACCAGTACGGCTGCGAGTGCCGCCATGGAGACGAGCCAGGGGTGATTAGCGATGTAATCGGGCAGATTTTCCATGGTGTGGATTATACAATTTCGCTCCATGCGAGGCCGTTCAATGAGGTTCGCCGCGGTGGGCGGCCTATGCCTGCTCGGTGCCTTCGGCGTCGCCCAGGATGCCGCCCGGACCGAGGCGGACCTGCGCGAGCTGCGCAGTGAGATCGAACGTATCCGCGGGCAGGTGGCGGCTGATGCCACTGAGCGAGACCGCCTCACGCGCGAGCTGCGCTCCGCGGAAGAATCCTCCTCATCGGCGCGCGCCAGTCTGCAGCGTCTACGTGGCGAGCGTGAAACGCGCGAACGCCGCCGGGCCGAGCTTGCCGCGCAGCAGCGTCAGCGGACGCTCGAGTTGGCGCGTGAGCGCAAGGCACTCGCCGCACAGTTGCGTGCCGCCTATCTGATCGGACGTGAGGAGCCGCTGCGTTTGTTGCTCGATCAGGAAGATCCGCAACGCGGCGCTCGGCTATTCAACTATCACGGCTATCTCGGTCGGGCTCGTGCCCAGTTGCTCACCAACATCGAGACGAACGTCCGGCAGCTCGCAGCACTCGAGCAGGCACTGGGCGTCGAGCAGTTACGACTCGAAACGCTCGAGCGCGAGCAGACAGGCGAGCTTGAGCGGCTTGATCAGGCACGCAGCGAACGCAGTGAGGTTCTCGCCCGACTGCAGCAAGAGAGCCGTGCGCGGGCCGCGAGCCTGCAGCGCCTACAACGTGAGCAAGCGGCACTCGAAAAACTACTGCGTGAGTTGCGCCGAACCACGCAGCGCTTTCCGCAGGACAACACCAGTCCGTTCGCACAGCTGCGCGGCAAGTTGGCCTGGCCAGCCGCGGGTCGGGTGGTGGCCCGATTCGGCCAGCCGCGCGCCGGGTCGGTTAAGTGGGATGGCGTGATGATCGCCGCCGAGCGCGGCACGCCAGTACGGGTCGTACATCGTGGACGAGTGGTGTTTGCCGATTGGCTCGCCGGTCTCGGTCTGCTCATGATCGTCGATCACGGGGGCGGCTTCCTCAGTCTCTATGGTCATAACGAGCAGCTCTTCCGCGCCGTGGGCGATTCGGTCAACGCCGGTGACACGATCGGCGCGGTCGGTGATTCGGGTGGTCGCACGCGCACCGAGCTCTACTTCGAAATTCGCCAGGGTGCACGCCCGATCGATCCGCAGCCCTGGTTCGCAACGCGACAGCCATGAGTCCGCGCCTGCGTTCACTGTTGGTGTTGCTGATCGGCCTGTTGCTCGGCGCGACGCTCAGCTGGATGTGGTGGTCCCGCTCGGCGAGCGCGCCTGCTGACACCGTACCGATCGACCGTCCGCCTGCGCAGTCGCCCGGCTCTGCCCGCTCGCTGGCGCCGAGCGTAGAAAGCCGTCTCGCAGAGATCTTCGACAAGGTGCAGGCCGATTATGTGGATGAGGTCCCCGCGGATCGACTCGTTGATGCCGCCTTGCGCGCGATGGTAGGCACACTCGATTCCTACTCGGCCTATCTCGATCGGCGTGAGTACGAGGATCTAAGACGCGCGGCCGCCGGCAATTACCCGGGTATCGGTATCGAGGTCATCGCCGAGGGCGAGACAATCAAAGTATTGCGCACGCTGGCCGACTCGCCGGCGCTGCGTGCCGGGATACGTAAGGACGATGTGATCCTGCGAATCGATGAGGAGCCGGTCGGTCGTGACGTGATGGCCGCCATCGAGCAGATGCGCGGCCCCCCGGGCTCGTTGGTTCGTCTGACGTTGCGACGTGCCGACACTGAGGAGGTCGTCAACGTTGCACTCGAGCGAGCCCGCGTTGCTGTGCAGAGCGTATCGAGTCGAGTGCTCGCACCCGCAGTGGCCTATGTGCGCATCGCTTCCTTCAGCGAGACGACGGCACAGGAGTTTGAGCGCCAGCTCGTGACGTTGCAGCAACCTGGTCCGCTGCGCCTGGTGGTGCTGGACCTGCGCAACAATCCGGGCGGGGTATTCGAAGCCGCAGTCGCTATTGCCGATACGTTGCTCGAGTCGGGAGTCATCGTCTCGGGTGTCGGACGGTCTCAGTCCGCGCAGTTTCGCCTGACGGCGACCCCGGGAGAGATGCTCGCAGGCGTGCCGCTGGCGGTGCTCGTCGATCGTGGATCGGCATCCGCTGCCGAGATTCTCGCCGGCGCGCTCAAGGATCAGCGCCGCGCACGCATTTTCGGCCAACGCACCTATGGCAAGGGTTCGGTTCAGACCGTAGTGCCGCTTGCCGACGGGCACGCGCTCAAACTCACCACCTCGCGCTATGCGACGCCATCCGGTACGCTCATCAATGAGCGCGGCATCGAACCGGATGTGATGCTGCCCGCCTCACCCCCGCGCGAGGAGGCGCCCGAGAGCGATCCTCAGGTGATCGCCGCCTGGCGCAACATGCTGCGGGCCAGCTCTAACCCCGCACCGCGAACATGATCGAACTACTGCAGTTTCCGCTCGATTTAATCCTGAATCTCGATACACACCTCGTGATGCTGCTCAAGCAGTACGGCGTGTGGCTGTATGCCATCCTGTTTCTGATCGTTTTTGCCGAGACCGGCCTCGTGGTCACACCTTGGTTACCCGGTGACTCGTTGCTGTTCGCCGTCGGCACGCTAGCGGCCATCGATACCAGCGGCAACCTCGATGCCAGCACCGCGGCCGCGCTGCTGGTCGTAGCCGCGATTCTCGGCAACAGCTGTAACTATGCGATCGGCAAGTTCATCGGGCCACCGGCCTTCAGCGGGCGCTATCGATTGCTGAAGGTCGACTATCTGCGTCAGACCGAGGCGTACTTCGCCAAGCACGGCGGCAAGACGGTCGTGCTGTCGCGCTTCCTGCCGATCTTGCGCACCTTCGCACCCTTTGTAGCCGGCGTCGCACGCATGCACTACGGTCGTTTCCAGACGTACAACGTGCTCGGCGCCTGCTCTTGGGTCAGCCTATTTCTCGGCGGCGGCTATTTGTTCGGCAACATTCCGTGGGTGCGAGACAATTTCGGTCTCGTCACGCTCACGATCGTGTTCGGATCGCTGCTACCGGTCGGTTTTGTTGCGCTGCGTGCCCGTCTGCGGCGCTAACTCACCAGGGCCGCGCGCGCAGCGCCGATCAATCCGCCCACCAGCAGCACGATCATCGGCACCGACGAAATCGCAAAGCCGAGGCTGCGTTTGTTGGCGGCCTTCGTGTAGCCCGTGAAGTAGAGCAGACGGCCGAGTACGAACACGAGACCGAGTGCTGCCGCGACCGGCTCGCTGACGAACAGCGCGAAGGTCCACAGTGCCGGAATGAAGATCACCAATAGCTCGAGGGTGTTCATTTGCACCCGGTAATAGCGCTCGAAGTCGGCGTTGCCGCTGGTTGCCGGTGCCGCTACACCGAAGCGATGCCGTGCCCGGCCCACGGCCAGCAGGAACACGAAGTATTCGAGCAAGGCGAGCAGCATGACGAAATGGATCGGTGCGTATGACATGTGGAACCCCCTGACGTGTTGCGGGTCGAACCCCGAGCGCGCAGCATAGCGCGCGACGCGAACGGTTCCCAAAGGGGTTTCTACAGCATGACCGGATTCGTACTTCGGGCAGTGATTGCGGCCTTCGGATTGTGGCTGGCCACCCTGTGGGTGGAGGGGCTGCGCATCGACAGCGCCCTGACACTACTCGTGACGGCGGCCGTACTCGGTATCGTGAATGCGTTCGTCCGTCCGCTCGTGATCGTGCTCACATTACCGATCAGCGTGGTGACGCTCGGTCTGTTCCTGCTGGTCGTCAACGCCGCCATGCTGGCGCTCGTTGCAGCGATGATCCCGGGATTCACCCTCACTGGTTTCGGCAGTGCATTTTGGGGCGCGCTTGTGGTCACACTCACGGGATGGATCGGCTCGTGGTTCATCGGTACCCGAGGTCTTGATCGACTCTCGGTGCGACGCTGAGGAAACCCGATGCGACACGCACCTCTGCTCGGAGGGTTGCTGATGGCACTGTTGATCGAGCCGCTCGAGGGCTCGAGCCTCGAGTTCCGCGGCGAGGCGCGCTCGCGCAGCGACGGGAGCCTGCTCTACCTCGAGCAACATGCAGTGCGGGATTTTGGCCGTGTCGGTGAGACCCGAGTTGTGATGTACCGCTGCAGCGTCGGTGGCGAGGCGTTTGCCCGCAAGGAACTCAGCTACGGCGCTGTGCGCGAGGAGCCGGAGTTCACCTTTCGCGATGGACGTAGTGGCTACGTTGAGGGTCTGCGACGCACGCCGACGGGGCTGCGGGTCTTTCAGCAGGAGCGTGCGGACATGCCGCGTCGCGAAGCGAAGGTGCCAGCCAATATCGTCATAGTCTCGGACGCCGGTTTCGACGAGTTTGTCCGCAAGCATTGGAACGAACTCGAGGCCGGCAAGACGGTGCGATTCCCATTCCTCGTTCCCGCGCGGCTTGACTACCTCAGCTTCAAAGTCAAAAAAAATCGTGAGACACGTATCGACGGGCAGCCCGCGAGCGTGATCCGCCTCAACCTCTCCGGTGTACTCGGTTGGTTTCTGCCCTACATCGAGGTGAGCTATCGACAGTCCGACCGTGTGTTGCTGCGCTACGAGGGTCTGACCAATATCCGCGATCTATCGGGCGACTATCAGATAGCCGTGATCGAGTTCCCACAGCGCGCGCGACGCAGTGTCACGGCGGTGGATCTCGAGCGTCTGCGCTCTGAGCCGCTGGTCGAGCGCTGCCCCGCCAGTGGATGAGCAGCATTGCCACCAAAACCACTGCGCTACCGACGAGCTGTAGCTGCGTCAGCGACTCATCGAGTAACCAGTCACCCAGCAGGATCGCGATCACTGGATTCACGAAGCCATAAGTGCCGACCTGCGCAGGAGTCGCGTTCACTGCGAGCCAGGCGTACGCGGTGTAGCCGATGCAGGAGCTGAACACCGTCATATAGAGCAGAGCCGCGAGAGCCAGCGGATCCCAGCTCCACCGAGTCGTCTCGCCTAGAGCGATCCCTGCGGCGAGTAGCAGTATCCCGCCGAAGAACATCTGCAGTGCAGTGAAGGTGAGCAGATCAAGTGATGTGTCGATATTGCGCTGATAGATCGTGCCGGCTGACCAGCCGATACAGCCAGCGAGAATCGCGATCACCGGCCATACGCCGACGCCGTAAGCAGCCTGCGTTGAGGCTTCGGCACCCGGTACGGCGACGAACACCGTGCCCGCAAAGCCTGTAAGCAACCCGAGAGCCACGCGAACATCGATACGGTGGGCGCGGGCACCGAACATTCCGAGAATCGGGATCCAGAAGGCGGCAGACACGTTGAGAAGCGCCGCGAGGTTCGACGGCACGTACTGTACGCCCCAAATATTGCCGCCGTTCGAGATGAAAACGGCGCAGCTTCCAACGATGATTAGATGACGTAAATCGAGCGCGGTAGGGCGCGGCGCGGGCCGAGCTTGGCGTCGAGCCAAGATGACGGCGACCGTGAAGAGCAGCGCCCCGCCGAGCATGAAACGGACACCGCCGAACAAGAACGGCGGCAGCCGGCTCACCCCGATCTTGGTGACCAGGTAACTCGATCCCCACACAAGGTAGATCGTAGCGAGGCAGGCGATCAGCATCGCCCGCCGCGACGTCGCGCTCGGGCTCAACGCGTCGCGGTGCGGTGCAGTCGCAGCGCGAGGATGGCGAGCACCAGCAGTCCGAGCCACTCACCGAAGTGCAGCGCCTCGGGCAGCGCGAGCACGTCGGCAGATCCCGAGGTAACGATCGGCACCGCGATCGCGATACCCATCAAGGCCTCACCGGTGATCATACCGGCAGCGAACAGCAACCCGCGTCGATGACTTTGCTCGAGCGTCGATGCGTCTGCGCCACGCCGCTTGAGCGTGCGCTCGGCGAGAAAGCCGAGCAGGCCGCCCAGGAAAATAGGCGTCATCAGTTCGATTGGCAGGTAGATGCCGACCGCCACTGCCAGTACCGGGGTGCGAAAACTCGAGCTGCGCGCCTTGAGTATTTCGTCGATGACGATGATCAGCACGCCGATCGCCGCGCCGATCGCGATCATCCCCCACGGCAGCACACCTCCGAACAGACCCTGAGATACCGAGGCCATCAACGTCGCCTGCGGTGCAAGCAGCGGATTCGGGTGAGCCTCGCTCGGCACGCCGATACCGTAGGCCTGTGCGAGTAGATTCAGCACCGGCGCCATCACCAGCGCACTGCTTGCCGCGCCAATACCGAGCATCACCTGCTGACGCCAAGGCGTCGCGCCGACGATGTAGCCGCATTTAAGATCCTGCAGATTGTCGCCGGCGATACAGGCTGCACAGCACACGACCGCACCAATCATGATTGCCGCAACGGGACCTATCGCGCTGTCTGGGCCCATCATCAGCAACAGCACCACTGCCGAGAACAGGATGGTCGCGATGGTGATGCCCGAGACCGGGTTGTTCGACGAGCCAACGAGGCCAGCCATGTAGGCGGATACCGAACAAAAAAGAAATCCGGTGACGATCATGATGAGCGTCATCGGTAGGCTCACGGCCAGTGAGCCGACGATCGTTTGGTAAAGCGCCCAGAGCGGCAGAGTGAAAAGCAGGATGCCGATCAGCACCGACTTCATTGATAGATCTTGCTCGGTATGATCGATCGTTTGACCGGCTGCGCTCGCACGAGCCGCTGCAAGCCCGCTACGTACGCCCGAGAGCAATGAATGACGGAGTGAGATCAGTGCCCAAATGCCGCCCACCAGCATCGCACCGACACCGAGGTAGCGGATCTGCTTTGACCAGATGAGTCCCGCAAGCGATTCGGCATCGAGCCCCGCGGCTGCTTGTGCAAGCTCGACATTCGTGGGTAACACGTTGGCGACATACAGCGGGATGGCGATATTCCACGAGATCATCGCGCCGCCGAGCGCGACGATGCCGACGTTGAGCCCGACGATGTAGCCGACGCTGAGCAGAGCGGGAGAGAGATTGGTCCCGACGAAACCGAGATAGGATCCCGCGTAGCCGGCACTGGCAGCGGTATCGGGAATGAGTTTCAGGCCGCTGCCGGCAGCGAGTTTGGCGAACGCACCACCGAGTGCGCCGCCACCGAGGATACGCAGACCTTGCGAGGGGTTCTCGCCCGCCTTTAAGACCTCGGCTGCTGCCTGGCCCTCGGGGAAGGCGAGTTTCTGCTCGACGATCAGAGCGCGTCGCAACGGCACCGAGAACAGCAGGCCGAGCAGACCGCCAAGACCGGCGATCGCGAGCACCCAGGCATAGGCGAAGTCTTGCCAGAAGCCAAGGATCACGAGCGCCGGCAGCGTAAAGATCACACCAGAGGCAATCGAGGAACCCGCCGATGCGCCGGTCTGCACGATATTGTTTTCGAGGATGCCGCCGCCTCCGAGCAGGCGCAGCACGGCCATCGATACGACGGCCGCCGGAATCGCCGATGCAATGGTCATACCGGCGAACAGCCCGAGATAGGTGTTAGCGGCCGCGAGGATCATCGCGAGCACGATCGCCAGTACGATCGCGCGTAGCGTGAGCTGCGGCGCCGCCGCGCCCGGGATCATGAGCGCTCGCCCGTCAGCCGCTTCAGTTGGGGCGAGGCGAGGATCAGCAGGAGCCCAACGCCGCCCGCGATGAAGCACATCTGCAGAAACTGCGACGGCATCGCTGCGGCTTCACCCGCGCCGACGTGACCGCCGATCAGACCCGCCAGCGCATTACCGACCGCGGCACCCAGGAACCATGTGCCCATCATCTGTCCGACGTAACGCTTCGGTGCCAGTTTGGTGACGTTCGACAGGCCCACTGGCGAGAGACATAACTCACCGAAGGTGTGTAGCAGATAGGTGAGCAACAGCCAGGTCGGTGCAACCTTGCCACCCGAAGCGACAACGAGCTGCGCCGCCCACATCATCACGAGGAAGCCGGCTCCGAGCAGCACCAGCGCGAGACCGAACTTGGCCGGCGAGGATGGATCGAGATTGCGCCGACCGAGCGCGACCCATACCCAGGCGAAGAACGGTGCGAAGATCACTACGAAGATGGGGTTGGCCGATTGATACCACGCAGCTGGGTGTTCACCGTCGGCGAACATCGAGCCGAGCCAGGATCGATCGGTGAAATCTTGTGCAAACAAATTGAAGGTTGTTGCAGCCTGCTCGAAGCCTGCCCAGAAGAGCGCTGCACAGAGAAAGAACACCGCAATCAGCGCCACGCGTTTTTTCTCGTCAGCGTTGAGGCCGCCGAAGAGAAACACCCACGCAAAGAACGCGAACCCCAGCACGACCATCCCGGTGGCGAAGGCCTGGGCGAGACCCGTGATCGTCACCGGAATGACATTGAGATAGAGAAGTGCGGCGAGCACTGCGATGAGTACGCCGCCGATGAGGATATTCCGCCAGCCCCGCGCCCGCTCGGCATCCGATACGTCTTGCGGTGCGCTACCCGCATCGCCGAGGTAGTGCTCGGTGAGACGATATTGAAGTACGCCGATGAGCATCGCGGCACCTGCACAGAAAAATCCGGCGCGCCAGTTCCACGATTCGCCGATTGTCCCGGCGACAAACGGCGCAAGCAGCGCACCGAGATTAATACCCATATAGAAGATCGAGAAACCGGCATCGCGCCTTGCGCCCGGCTGACCTTCATAGAGCGCCCCGACAATCGCGGAGATGTTCGGCTTCAAGAGCCCAACGCCGATCACGATGGTGGCAAGGCCCAGGTAGAACACGGCCGGACCGCCGGGTACCGCGAGTAGGAAATTGCCTACTGCGATGATGATGCCGCCCCAGTACACGGCGCGGCGCTGGCCGATCAGCCGATCTGCGATCCAGCCGCCGGGCAGCGAGAAGAGGAATACCGCACCGGTGTACAGGCCGTAGATCGCTCCAGCGGTTTCGCGATCGATACCGAAGCCCGGGTTGGCATCGGTTGTTGCCGCTACTAGGAACAGCACGAGCAGGGCGCGCATCCCGTAGTAGGTGAAGCGTTCAAAGAATTCGGTCATAAACAACGTGGCTAAACCACGCGGATGTCCGAGAAATGTTTTACCGGTCGAATCTGTCATGAATTCCCCCCAAAACGATTCATCAGGCGAGCCATCAGCAGTCCGCCCTCGTAGAGAAGATACATCGGTACGGCCATGATGGTCTGCGAGATCGCATCGGGCGGGGTCAGGAAGGCCGCCACCACGAATATCGCAATGAGCACATAGCCGCGTGCAGCCGCTAGTTTTTCCACCTTGGCGAGCCCGGTCAGCACCAGCAGCACCACCACGACCGGGACCTCAAACGCGAGTCCGAAACATAGGAACATCGTCATCACGAAGTCCATGTACGACGTGATGTCGGTCATCATGCGTACGCCCGCCGGCGTGGTGTTCGCAAAGAATTCGAACATCACCGGGAAAACCACGAAGTAAGCGAATGCCACGCCACAGTAGAACAATACGATCGAGGAAACGAGCAGCGGCAGGGCGAAGCGCTTTTCGCGTCGGTAGAGACCCGGAGCTACGAAAGCCCAGATCTGGTACAGCACGTACGGCATCGCGAGGAACAATGCCACGAAAAACGTCAGCTTGAACGGCGTCATGAACGGCGAGATGACGCTGGTGGCAATCAGCGACGAGCCAGCAGGCAGCTGCGCGATCAGCGGCTGCGCGACGAACGTGAAGATTTCGTTAGCAAAGAAGGCGAGCGGCAGGAACAGCAGCATCACCGACAGAAACGCGCGTAACACCCGATCGCGCAGTTCGAGCAGGTGCGATATCAGCGTCCCCTCCGCGAGCTGCTCGCGCTCCTCGCTCATCGCGGCGGCTCGTTGGGCTCGTCGGACGTCGGGGGCGGGGACGGGGGTGCCGCAGGGGGCGGGGTGTCGGGGATGTCGATCCGCTCGCTACGACGCGAGGCCTCGTGCGCCTCATCCTCAAGCTGCTCACGAAACTGGCGGGCCATTGCCCGTGCCCGACCCATCCACCGGCCGATTTCGCCCACGAGCTTGGGGAGTTTTTCGGGACCGAGCACAAGCAGTGCCAGACCCATGATCAGCAACAGTTCGCTGAAGCCGACTTCAAACATGTCAGACCGACACCCGCGCGCGGCGGGCCTGCTCAGCCGTTACGGTCGGTGGGTTTCTGCTCGGCAGCGGCCGTCGCCTTGGCGCGCTCCGGAAATTCGGCATCCTTCGCTTCCTGCTGGATCTGCTTCGCGCTCTCGGTGGCATCGCCCTCGTCCATGCCTTTCTTGAAGCCGCGCACGGCCGCCCCGAGGTCCGAGCCGATGGTCCGCAGTTTCTTGGCGCCAAAGACCAGCAACACCACCAAGAGAATGATGATCAGTTCGCGCATTCCGATGCCCATGACGACCTCTGCCAAGGAGCGGTGAATCGAAGCCTGATGATAGGCCAAAAGGGGGCGCTCAGGGGTCGGCCTCGGTTTGCAGCCAGAAGGTGACCGGCCCGTCGTTGACCAAGGTGATCTGCATGTGAGCCCCGAACCGACCCGTGGCCACGCGTGGGTGGCTCGCGTACGCGAGCGCACAAAGATGGGTGAACAGGCGCTCGGCCTGTGCCGGCGGCGCCGCCGTGCTGAAGCCCGGGCGCTGTCCCTTGCGTGTGTCGGCGGCCAGCGTGAACTGCGGCACGAGCAGCAGCCCGCCAGCCACCTCGGTCAGCGAGCGGTTCATGCGGCCGGCCTCGTCGGCAAAGACGCGGTAGGTGAGCAATCGATCGAGCAACCGCTGGGCGGTGGACTCATCGTCCTGCGGGCGGATGCCGATCAGCACGAGCAGGCCGTGATCGATGGCGCCGATCCGCTGTCCGGCGACCTCGACATGGGCCGAACTGACGCGCTGCAAGAGGGCAATCATGGCGTGGGCTGAGTGGCAATTCTGGGCGCGAAACCTTAACATCGCCGCCGGATTTACGCATTGTTGAGTCGGTTGTCGGGGGTTGTGGTCTTGAAGATTCTGCTCGCGCTTTCGTTGTTCGCCGTCGGCCTTTTGCCCTCGGCCTTCGCCCAGTCCGTCGGCAACGCCGAGCGGGGGGCCAAGCTGGCTTACACCTGCTTGGGCTGCCACGCCATCCCGAGCTACAAGAACGCCAACCCGACTTACAGCGTGCCGAAACTGCGCGGTCAGCATCCCGAATATCTTGTGATCGCCCTGCAGGCCTACCGTAGCGGTGAGCGTAGCCATGCCACCATGCACGCCAACGCCTCGTCGTGGGCGGAGCAAGATCTCGCCGACATGGCGGTGTATCTGGCCGGACCGGTTGTTGAGCCGGCTGCGAACCCGCCCCCGCCAGACAAGCTGCCCGCGGCCGCTCAGACCTGCGTCGCGTGCCATGGTACGGATGGAGTTGGCATCACGCCGCAGTACCCAACGCTTGCTGGGCAGCATGCGGACTACCTCGTGCGTGCCCTCACCGACTACCAGAAGGGCGGTCGTAAGAATGCGATCATGGCGGGCTTCGCCTCGCAGCTGTCGGCAGCAGACATCCGCGCAGTCGCGCGTTATTACGCCGCGCAGCGCCCGGCTCTTGAGACGGTTCCGCGCCCGGGACGACGCTGACTCATCTCACTGCCGCATCTTCTCGAGGAAGGTCGCGGCGGTCTTGAGATAAAAATCGCGATTGCCTTTTTTGCGGAAGCCGTGACCCTCGTCCTCGGCAGCGAGATACCAGACCTCACCGCCATTGGCGCGCACCGTTCTGACCAGCTGCTCGCTTTCCGAAGCCGGTACACGCGGGTCGTTCAGACCCTGCACCACGAGCAGCGGTCGACGCAGTGCGCTCGCCCGCGTGAGCGGCGAAATACTTTGAAGAAACGCCCGCATTTTGGGATCTCGTTCGTCTCCATACTCGACCCGTCGCAGATCGCGCCGGTATCCTGAGGTACTTTCGAGAAACGTCACAAAGTTGCTGATACCCACGACGTTAATGCCGCCGCGAAGACGTTCGCCGAAGGCAATCAACGACGCGAGTACCATGTATCCACCGTAGGAGCCGCCCATCACCACGACGCGCGAGGCGTCCAGTCCTGGCTGCGTGCCAATCCACACGAGCAGAGCGCCGATATCGCGCACCGAGTCCTCGCGCAGTCGTCCGTTATCGAGCAGCGTATAGCGACGGCCATAGCCCGTTGAGCCGCGTACGTTCGGTTGGATTACCGCGTATCCCAATTCATTGACGAGATATTGAATGAATGGGCTGAAGGTCGGCCGCGACTGACCTTCCGGGCCACCGTGAATATCAATGACCACGGGATGAGGGCCGGTGCCTGCGGGGCGATAGACGAAGGCGGGGATGCGTCTAAATTCTTGTGGCGTGCGATCCCAGCTCGGATAGCGCACCAGCGTGGCGTCGACGAAGCGACTCCGATCGAGCGGGCCCACTTCGCTTTCGGTCCAGCGTGTCAGTCGATCCTGCGCCAGCTCGTAAACCCAGGCGTCGCGCGGCGATTGCGGCGACTCGACAGTCATACCGAGCCGCATGCCGCTCTGATCGAAACGCAGCGCGCTCACGAGTCCGCGCGGAAGCCGATCTAGCTCGCGCGTGCTCGCTGCACCCAGATCGTGAAGGAAGAGCCGGCTGTAACCGTCCGCATTGACGACATACGCGATCCAGCGACCATCGGCGCTCACCTCGAAATCATCCACGTCCCACTGCAGTGACGAGTCGAGCGTGCGTACACGAGAGGATTCCAGATCGAGATAACGCAGCTGTAGGAACTCGCTACCCAGATCGGTCGTTACCCAGATGCCGCGACCGTCAGCGGAGAATCGCGCGCCACCAATGGCAACGCGCGGTGGCGGGCGGCGCGGATTGTCGCTGAGTACGAGCGGCGTGAGTGAACCGCTGTTTACTTCTGCGATAAACAGGCGTGCCTCGGTGACCGAGATGTAATCGAGCAACAACAACTTCGTGCCGTCCGGCGACCAATCGAGGGGCTGCCAGGTTTGTCCCTGCGAGCTGACTAGCAGACGCGCGGCTGTTTTGGCGGCAGGCTCCATCACGTACACATCTTGGCGTGAGCCATCGCGTGCGTTGCCATGGAATGCCAGTCGCGCTCCGTCACGGGACCACACGGCACCACCGTGACGCGAGCGACTGTCGGTGAGCAGGCGGCTCGTACGCGTGCCAAGGTCGTACTGAAAGAGCTGTGCGTTTTCGTTTCCGCCGCGATCGCGGGCGAATACGAACGAGTTCGACCGGGGCGCTGGATTCGCGAGCACTGCGCCTACCGGCTCTGCGGCAAAGGTCAATTGTTCGCGTGCACCGAGCGGTGCGCGCAGACGGTGGATTTGCTCGACATCACCGAAACGGGTGGTGATGAGCACACTGCCATCTGGCAAGAAATCCCGAAATCCTGCGCCGCGGCCTTGCAGCCAGTCCTCGAGCGTGGCCGTGACACGAGGCGAGTGACTCGGGATCCCCTCCAGAATCAGCGCTCCGCGCTTCTCGCGGAATACGAAGGTGTCAGCCGTCGCCGCTGTCGCGGTGAGATACAGCAGGGTCGTAACGAGGCTTGCAGCCCGCCAGCGGAGGGTTCGGTGGTGCGTCATGTCTGCTATGTTGCCCGACGATCCAAGTGCCTCCAACTCGCCGAGCCGGGAGCTCCCCCACTCATGCCAGCATCACTCGCGACGGACGTCCTCGATTACGGACAGGGTATCTACGCCATCGATACCCACTACGTGCGGGCGAGATTCGACGCTGCTCATCTTATTGTGCACGCGGGCCGTGCCGCCTTCGTCGACTGCGGTACCAGTCATTCCGTACCTCGCCTACTCGCTGCGCTCGAAGCGTTAGGCTTATCGCCCGAGGCGGTCGATTGGCTGTTGCTCACCCACGTGCATCTGGATCATGCCGGTGGGGCGGGAGAGCTGCTGCGACGGTTGCCGCGAGCGCGCGCCGTGGTGCATCCGCGCGGCGCACCTCATCTCAGCGATCCGACCAAGCTCGTAGCTGCCTCGATTGCGGTATACGGAGAGGCCCGTTATGCGCAGCTCTACGGAGAGATTCATCCGATCGACGCCGCTCGAGTCGTGGCAACCGCCGACGATGAGTGCCTCTCGCTCGCCGGGCGCGAGCTCCGCGTACTGCACACACCGGGTCATGCACTACACCATCAGGTGTACTTCGATACACACTCGCAAGGTGTATTCACCGGCGACACTTTTGGCGTCTCCTATCGGGAATTCGACGTCGAGGGGCGCGCCTTCTCGATGCCGACGACGTCACCGACGCAGTTCGACCCCGAACAGCTACAGGTGTCGGTGCGCAAGATTATTGAGTACGCGCCTAGGCAAGCGTTTTTGACGCACTATGGACGCATCGACGAGCTGTCACGTGTCGGTGCGGTACTTGAGCGGCAGATCAGTTTGTTCGAATCGCTCGCGCGTACCACGCGTGCCGCGACCAGCGACACGACCGTGTTAAGAGATCGTCTGCACACCGGTGTTCGTACGATTGTGCTCAAAGAGCTGCGCGAGCACGGTTGCATGCTGAGTGACGATGCGATCGATGCAATCCTCGGTGCGGACTACGAGCTTAACGCCGATGGTCTGATCGCCTGGCTCGCTCGCGCCGCAGTATGATTAGCTATGCTGGTGTAGGACAGATCGCATGAGTCAGGCGTTCAAAGCATTTCGCATCCATGAAGTCGATCGCAAGATCGTCGCGCGGATGGAGCAGCTCACACTTGATGAGCTGGCGGCGGGCGAGGTCGTCATCCGCGTCCTCTATTCCGACATCAACTATAAAGATGCGCTCGCGGCGACCGGCGCCGGCAAGATTCTGCGTCGCTACCCGCTCGTCGGCGGTATCGATCTGGCAGGTGTCGTCGAATCGTCCTCAGATCCGCGCTACAAGCCGGGCGATCATGTACTCGTGACGGGATGCGGACTGTCCGAGGTCCATGACGGAGGCTATGCGCAGTACGCACGGGTGAAGGGCGAGTGGGTCATCCCGATGCCCGAAGGGCTTGGGGCATTTCGCGCCATGGCACTCGGCACGGCCGGATTCACCGCTGCGCTCGCCATTCACAAGATGGAACACAACGGTCTTGCGCCGTCGCGCGGTCCGGTGGTGGTGACGGGGGCGACGGGCGGGGTCGGCAGTCTCGCCATCGACATGCTCGCCGGGCGCGGCTACGAGGTGATCGCAATTACCGGCAAGGCCGACTCGGTCGACTATCTGCGATCGCTCGGTGCCTCGCAGGTGCTGCTGCGCTCTGAGCTCGATCTCGGTGAGCGGCCGCTCGAGAGCGCGCGATTCGCCGGCGCCATCGATAACGTCGGCGGCAAGATGCTCGGCTGGCTGACCCGCAGCGTCGATAACTGGGGCACGATCGCGAGCGTTGGACTCGCCGGTGGTGCCGAACTGCACACCACCGTGATGCCCTTCATCCTGCGGGGCATTCTCCTCATCGGTATCAATTCTTCGGCGACGCTGCGTGAGATGCGCCTGATCGTCTGGCAGCGCATCGCGAGTGACCTGCGGCCACGACATCTGGACCGCATCGTCACCCAGACGATCGAGTTCGATGCGCTGCCTGGCGCATTCGCAGCCTATCTAGCTGGGACCGTCACCGGCCGTACGGTCGTGAAGATCGGCTGAGGCGGACCGCGCCGATGGACGAAGTGCAGACCTTGATCACGGGCGCCGCGCGCCTCGGTGTAGCACTCGCCGCGCTGCAGGCGCAGCAGATGCTCACGCTACTTGATGAGCTTGAACGCTGGGGGCGCAGCTACAACCTCACCTCCATCAGTACGCGGCACGAACTGATCACGCATCATCTGCTCGACAGCCTGGCCGTGGCGCCTTGGCTGACGGGCACGCGGACGATCGACGTCGGTACCGGCGCCGGTTTCCCGGGTCTGCCGCTTGCGATCGCGACGCCGGTGCATGCATTTACGTTGCTCGACTCGAACGGCAAGAAGGTGCGCTTCGTGGCGCACGCTGCGCGCGTGCTGGGTCTCGCCAATGTCACGCCCGTGCATGCTCGCGCCGAGACCTACGAGCCTCCCACCCCCGGATTCGACTGCGTCGTCGCACGCGCTTTCGCGCCGCTGCCGCAGCTGATCGAGCAAGTGGCGGGATTGTGCACCCCACATACCCGGGTGCTGGCGCTGAAGGGCCGGCGACTTGCCGAAGAGCGCTCCGGGCTGCCGAGCGGCTGGACGATCGAGGCTGACCAGACGCTCGAGATCCCGGGTTTGCCCGAGGAACGTCATCTCGTCGTGCTGCGCCCGCCGGTCAGCTAGACTCTTCTCATGTCCCGCGTGATCGCCGTCGCTAACCAAAAGGGAGGCGTCGGTAAAACCACCACCAGCGTGAATTTGGCCGCCTCGCTCGCCATGACGCGGCGGCGCGTGTTGCTGGTCGATCTCGATCCGCAAGGTAACGCCACCATGGGCTGCGGCATCGAGAAGACGACGATCACCCGCGGCACGGGCGATGTATTGCTCGGGGAGTGCTCAGCGCGCGAGGCGATCCTCACCCTGACCGAGCCGCCGCTCGGTGTGCTGCCCTCGAATCAGGATCTGACTGCCACCGAGGTGCAGCTACTCTCGCAGCCGGTCGGGCGCGAGCTGAAATTGCGCCGCGCGCTACAGGCGGTGCGCGACGATTACGATCTCGTGCTCATCGACTGTCCGCCCGCGCTCAACATGCTTACGGTCAACGCCCTCGTGGCCGCCGATAGCGTGCTCGTTCCTGTGCAGTGCGAGTACTACGCTTTGGAGGGACTCACCGCCCTCATGGGTACGATCGAACAGATACGCGAGGCCGCCAACCCGAATCTCGAGATCGAGGGTGTGCTACGCACCATGTTCGATCCGCGTAACAATCTCGCCAACGAGGTGAGCGCACAACTGCTCGGACACTTCGGCGACAAAGTGTTTCGTACCATCATCCCGCGTAACGTGCGCCTGGCCGAAGCGCCATCCTTCGGCAAGCCTGCCTTGCTGCACGATCGCGAGTCGCGCGGAGCGATCGCTTATCTTGCGCTCGCCGGCGAGATGATTCGTCGCGGGGAGGCCGCCCGATCCGCCTGATCGAGCCACGCACGGCGGGTCGCGGCGCCCTCTCGCGCTGGACGCGCCAGGCCTGCGAGCTGCTGTGGCGCGGCGCGAGCTTCTGGATCGCGCTCTCGCTGGTGTTGTGCCTCGCGATGTTTTTCCTGCACCGACTGCCGTGGTTGAGCGGGGTGCTTGCCATTTTCTCCCTGCTCAGTTGCCTGCTGATCGCCGCTGCCCTCGACTCGGGCGGGCGGGTATCGCTCGGGACCGTGCTGCAGGGACTACGCCCCCATCTGCAGGTGCTACTCGGCTTCGCGGTGCTCGTCAGCACCGTCGGCGCGTTGCTGTGGATGCTGCTGCTCGCCCGTCCTGAGGTGCCCTGGTGGAATGTGCTGTACACGGTACGCAACTCGGTGGATGTGCTCTCGAGCGAGAGCCTGCCGGCGCTGCGGCAGATCTTTGTGTACTCGGCCTTCGCCCTAGGGCTCAGTTATTTCGGCCTCAATTTGCCGGGCCTGACGGCCTTCTTCCAATTTCCCTGCATGGTGCTGCTGGGCCTGCCATGGCGCGACGCCTGGCGGCTCGCGAGCGCAGGCCAGATGTGTAACCTCGGATCGATGCTCGGCATAGGTTCGCTATTTATGGTGTTGCCGGTGGCCTTCGGAGTCTGGCTGCCGCCCCTCGTACCGGTGCTGTACTGTTTCTTCGGCGCGCTCACCTATGTCGCCTTCCGTGAGATTTTCCTTGGCCGCCCCGACAACCAGCCGAGCCCGGTACACGCGGCAGCCCCGGCGACTCCGCTATCATCGCGCGCATGAATACCCGTAAGCCCAGTCTCGGCAAGGGTCTCGATGCCCTGCTCGGTCAGATGACGGCGCAGCGCAGCACCGCCGGTGTGGCCGCCGGGCCGGGCACTCTGGCGGGCGATGAGCTGCGTCGCCTGCCACTCGATGTGCTGCAGAGAGGCCGTTATCAGCCGCGCGTCGACATGCGCGCCGAGTCGCTCGAGGATCTGGCGAATTCGATCAAGGCGCAGGGCGTGGTTCAACCGATCGTGGTGCGCCCGATCGAGATGCCGGGTGCGGCCCCTGGGGCTGCGCCCTCGCGCTACGAGATCATCGCCGGTGAGCGTCGTTGGCGCGCCGCCCAGATTGCCGGTCTCACCGAGATCCCGGCGATCGTGCGTCGCGTACCGGACGAGGGCGCGATCGCGATGGCGCTCATCGAGAACATCCAGCGCGAAAACCTCAATCCGCTCGAGGAGGCGCGCGCGCTCGATCGGCTGATCCGCGAGTTCGAGCTCACCCATCAGCAGGCTGCCGAGGCGGTGGGTCGCTCGCGTGCCGCGGTGAGCAATCTGCTGCGTCTGCTCGAGCTGGCGCCCGAGGTGGCGGAGCTCGTCGATCGGCGTGAGCTCGAAATGGGGCATGCGCGCGCGCTGCTGGGTCTGACCCAGCGCCGACAGCAGATCGAAGTGGGTCAATTGGTCGCTAAAAAAGGCCTATCAGTCCGAGAAACGGAGGCATTGGTTCGCCGGCTGATCAATCCGCCCCCGAAGGATGACGGGCTAGAGGCCCCCGAGAGCCGCTCGGGCAGTGCGGATCCGAACGTTCGGGCGCTCGAGAATCGCCTGTCTGACACCCTCGGTGCACAGGTCCAGATCGAGTCGTCGGGCAAGGCGGGTCAGGGTCGAGTGGTGATTCATTACCACTCGCTCGACGAGCTCGACGGTATTCTCGCGCACATCCATTGATGCCCCGGGGCCCCGCCCCTATAATCCGCGCGCCTTCGCAGCGGAGGCTGGTTTTTCCGGCTTCTGCACCGATGAATAGCGAGGCCACGTGCCGTTCCGTACAGGTTGCGACACGTGGCTTTTTTGTTGCCCAGGGGACGGGTGGCCCATGACCCTCGCGAGCGATCCGTACGCGCGTCAGCTCGCAGGTCGGATCCTGCTCTGGCAGGCCGGGACCACCGCGGTGCTGGCTCTGCTGGCGGCGCTCCTCGCGGGTCGTGACGGTGGCGCTTCGGCTTTGGCCGGCGGCCTGATCGGACTCTTGGCGAACCTGTACATGACCTTCGCGGCGCTGCGGCCTGCGCGCAGTGCCCCTCTGGCGCTCGGTCGGTTGCTGACCGGTCAGTTCGTGAAGGTCGCGTTGACGGTGGGGTTGTTCCTCGCCGTCGCGCAGCAGCAGGGTGTGGTCTGGCCGGCGTTGATCGCAGGCTACCTCGCCACGCTGGTGGTGTTCTGGGTGGTACCGGTGCTCGCCGCGCCGCGTCCGCCGCCGCGCTCTCGGGCGCGCTGAGGGCATGGGGCCCGCACCGTGAGGAACGACGGAACAGTTACGTTATTAAAGAGACACGATGGCTAGCGAACACGGCAGCGAAACGCCGACGGAATACATCGTTCACCATCTGACCCACCTGAAGGTTGGCGATGGGTTCTGGACGATTCACGTCGATACGCTCCTGATGTCGTCGTTGCTGGCGGCGCTCGTTGCAGCGTTTCTCTACGTCGGCGTGCGCCGTGGGGCCGCTGCCGGAGCGCCCTCGGGGCTGCGCAATGTCGTCGAGATGATCTACGAGTTCATCGACGGCCAGGTGTCCGACATCTACCACGGTAATCGCGCTTTCCTGGTCGCCCTGAGCCTCTCGCTGTTCACCTGGGTCGTCGCGATGAACTCGATGGACCTGCTACCGCTCGATCTGCCGGGCAGCATCGCGGGGGTTTTCGGGGCCGAGTACTTCCGCGTCCTGCCGACTGCCGATCTCAACGGCACCATCGCCATGGCGATCGTCGTGCTCGGGCTCATCATCGTTTATGCAATTCGCGCCAAGGGTGTGGGCGGCTACCTGCACGAGTGGGTGGCGGCACCGTTCGGTAACAACCCGCTGCTGTGGATCCCGAACATCGCCCTCAACATCGTCGAGCTGCTCGCCAAGCCGGTGTCGCTCTCGATGCGACTGTTCGGCAACATGTACGCAGGTGAGCTGCTGTTCATGCTGATTGCACTGCTTGGCATGGGCTTCGCGTTCTCGCTCGGCGGCATCTCACTGTTCATCGGGCAACTCATTGCCGGCTCGATGTGGGCGATTTTCCACATCCTTATCGTCCTGCTGCAGGCCTACATCTTCATGGTCCTCCCCGTCGTGTACATCTCGATGGCCGAGGAGCATCACTGAGTTTCACGTTAGTTCCATCCACGCATCAATTTGTTGATCAGGAGTCTTTGAAATGGAAGCTGCGATTGCAAACGTCCAGGCGTTCACCGCCCTCGGCATCGGCATCATCATCGGCCTTGGCGCGATCGGTGCCTGCATCGGCATCGGCATCATGGGTTCGAAGTTCCTCGAGTCGGCTGCGCGCCAGCCGGAACTCACCCCGATGCTGCAGGGCCGTATGTTCCTGCTCGCCGGCCTCATCGACGCGGCGTTTCTCATCGGCGTCGGCCTCGCGATGTTGTTCGCGTTCGCCAACCCGTTGCTCGCGAGCCTCGGCGGTTAATCACCAGCGCACAGGACTCCCCCGAGGGAGACACAGGTCATGACGATCAACGCCACATTCATCGGCCAGATCATCGTCTTCCTGATCCTCTTGTGGTTCATCGGCAAGTTCGTCACGCCAGTGTTGGCGCAGGAGATGGACGCCCGAAACCGCAAGATCGCCGACGGCCTCGCCGCGGCGGAGAAGGGTCAGAAAGACCTTGCTGAGGCCACGAACCGGGCTGACGCGATCATCCGCGAGGCGCGCGATCGCGCTAAGCAGATCGAGGATCAGGCGGCACGGCGCTCCAACGAGACGGTCGAGGCGGCCAAGCAACTCGCCCAAACCGAGGGAGCACGGATCGTGTCGGCGGCGCGTGACGAAGCGTCCACCGAGACCAACCGTGCTCGTGATGCGCTGCGCAAAGAATTCGGCTCGATGGTCGTGGTGGGCGCTTCGCGCCTGCTCGAGCGCGAGGTCGATGCCAAGACGCACGCGCAGCTGCTCGACAAGCTTGCCGACGAGATCGCCCGTGGCTGACGAGGCAACGATCGCTCGTCCGTACGCCCGCGCTGCTTTCGAGCACGCGCACGGCACCAAGCAACTCGCCGCGTGGGGCGAGTGGCTGGAGCGCGCGAGCGTGGCGCTGTCGGACGAGCGCGTCGCGGTACTGGTGGGCAATCCACACGTCAAGCGCGCAGATCTTGTGACGCTTGTGCTCGAGCTTGTGGGTGCGGTCGGTAACGAGCCAGCACGCAATTTCGTGCAGCTGCTCGCGGACAATGGCCGGCTGCCGCTGGTGCCACAGATCGCGCTGCAGTTCGCGACGTTGCGTGCCGAGGTCGAGAACACCGTCGAGGTCACGGTGACTTCGGCTTTGCCGCTCACGGCCGAGCAGGGCGAGAAACTGACGCGAGCGCTCACCCAGCGCTTGAAGCGTACGGTGCGCCTGAGTGCGACGGTAGATCCGTCGCTGATCGGGGGCGCGATCGTGCGCGCAGGAGATTTCGTCGTCGACGGCTCGCTGCGCGGGCGTGTCGAGCGACTGGCTAACACCATGGCTGGCGCTTAAGCCAACCACAGCAGGACTTTTAGAGGACCACACATGTCCATCAAGGCATCCGAGATCTCCGATCTCATCAAGCAGCGGATCGACAAGTTTCAGTCGGCCGCCGAGGCACGTAACGTCGGCACGATCGTGTCGGTCACGGACGGCATCTGCCGCATCCATGGCCTCGCCGATGTGCGTTATGGCGAGATGATCGAATTTCCGGGCAATCTCTTCGGCCTCGCACTGAACCTCGAGCAGGACTCAGTCGGTGCGGTGGTGCTCGGCGATTACAAGTCGCTGAAGGAAGGCGATACCGTCAAAACGACGGGACGCATCCTCGAGGTACCGGTAGGGCCGGAGCTGCTCGGCCGCGTGGTCGACGCACTCGGTAATCCGATCGACGGTAAGGGGCCGCTCAAGACCAGCCGTACCGCGCCGATCGAGCGCGTTGCGCCGGGCGTCATCTACCGCAAGTCGGTGAGCCAGCCGGTGCAGACCGGCTACAAGGCGATCGACTCGATGGTGCCGGTGGGTCGTGGTCAGCGCGAGCTCATCATCGGCGACCGTCAGACCGGCAAGACCGCTCTTGCGGTCGACACCATCATCAACCAGAAGTCTTCCGGCATTAAGTGCATCTACGTTGCTATCGGACAGAAGCAGTCCTCGATCGCGAACGTTGTGCGCAAACTCGAAGAGAACGGCGCGATGGACCACACGATCATCGTCGCCGCTTCCGCCTCCACGCCTGCCGCCATGCAGTACCTGTCGGCGTATGCCGGCGTGACGATGGGCGAGTACTTCATGGACAACGGGCAGGACGCTCTCATCATCTACGACGATCTGTCCAAGCAGGCCGTAGCCTATCGACAGATCTCGCTGTTGCTGCGGCGTCCGCCGGGCCGTGAGGCGTTCCCCGGCGACGTGTTCTATCTGCACTCGCGTTTGCTCGAGCGCAGCGCGCGCGTCAACGAGGAATACGTCGAAATGGTCACCAAGGGTGCGGTGAAGGGGAAGACCGGCTCGCTCACGGGGCTGCCGATCATCGAGACCCAGGCCGGTGACGTGACGGCGTTCGTGCCGACCAACGTGATCTCTATTACTGACGGTCAGATCTTCCTTGAGACCGACCTTTTCAATGCGGGTATCCGTCCGGCGATGAACGCCGGTATCTCGGTGTCTCGTGTCGGTGGTGCGGCGCAGACCGACATCATTAAAAAGCTCGGTGGCGGTATTCGTCTGGCGCTCGCGCAGTACCGCGAGCTCGCCGCCTTCTCGCAGTTCGCCTCCGATCTGGACGAGGCAACCCGCAAGCAGCTCGAGCGTGGCGTGCGCGTGACGGAAGTCATGAAGCAAAAGCAGTACGCACCGATGTCGGTCGCGGAGATGGCGCTGTCGATTTATGCCGTCAACAACGGCTACATGGATAAGGTCGATCGTAAGAAGGTCGTCGACTTCGAGGCTGCTCTGCAGAATTTCGCCCGCTCGTCGCATAAGGCGGCGCTCGAGGCGATCAACTCTGAGCCCGTGCTGAAAAAGCACGAGGGCACGTTGAAGAAGATCTGCGACGACTTCGCGGCCACCGGCACTTACTGATCGGCACAGCAAACCCATGCCCGGCACCAAAGAAATCCGCACCAAGATCTCGAGTGTGAAGAGCACTCAAAAGATCACCAAGGCGATGGAGATGGTTGCGGCCAGCAAGATGCGCCGCGCCCAGGATCGCATGCGCTTATCGCGGCCGTATGCGGACAAGATCCGTGTGGTCATCGGGCATCTGAATCAGGCGAACCCCGACTACAAGCATCCTTATCTGGTCGAGCGTGAGCCGAAGAACGTCGGCATCATCGTGGTTTCGAGCGATCGCGGCTTGTGCGGAGCGCTCAACACCAACGTGTTCAAGAGCACGCTGCTGCTGATGCGCGACTGGCAGGGCAAGGGCGCCAAGGTCAGTCTGTGTCTGCTCGGCAGCAAGGGCCTCGCGTTCTTCCGCCGTCTCGGTCTGCCGGTCCTCGCCAGTGTCACGGGGCTCGGCGATAAGCCGCACGTCAAGGACCTACTAGGCTCGGTCAAGGTCATGCTCGATGCATATCGCGAGGGCACTATCGACCGGCTGTTCGTGGTGCATGCCGAGTTCCTCAACACCATGACGCAGAAACCGCGCGTCACGCAGCTGCTGCCGGTCGAGACCGTCGATTCGGGCGAACTGCAGGAGATGTGGGACTACATCTACGAGCCCAATGCCGCGGACATCCTCGATGGCGTACTAATGCGCTATATCGAGTCACAGGTCTATCGCGCGGCGGTTGAGAACGTCGCCTGTGAAATGGCGGCGCGCATGGTGGCGATGAAGGCCGCCTCCGACAACGCAGGCAAACTGATCGGTGATCTACAGCTCGTCTACAACAAGGCGCGACAGGCGGCGATCACCAAAGAATTGGCAGAAATCGTCGGCGGCGCAGCAGCCGTCTGATTTCTTTTAAGCAACGCATTCACGAATACGACTAGGCACAGGGTACCGACATGGCAACCGGCAAGATTACGCAGATCATCGGCGCGGTCATCGACGTGGAATTTCCGCGTGAATCGATCCCGAAGGTCTACGAGGCGCTGAAGCTCAAGGACGTCGAGCTAACGCTCGAGGTGCAGCAGCAGCTCGGCGACGGCGTGGTGCGCACCATCGCGATGGGTGCCTCTGAAGGCCTCAAGCGCGGCCTCACGGTCGAGTCCACCGGCGCACCGATCTCGGTACCGGTCGGCAAGGCGACCCTCGGCCGCATCATGGACGTGCTCGGCACGCCGCAGGACAACCGCGGCCCGGTAGTGTCCAAAGATAAGTGGTCGATTCACCGCCCGGCACCGTCTTACGACGAGCAGGCGGGTGGACGCGATCTGCTCGTGACGGGTATCAAGGTCATCGATCTGCTCGTGCCCTTCGCCAAGGGCGGTAAGGTCGGCTTGTTCGGCGGCGCGGGCGTCGGCAAGACCGTGAACATGCTTGAGCTCATCAACAACATCGCTAAGCAGTACAGCGGGCTGTCGGTATTCGCGGGCGTGGGTGAGCGCACCCGCGAAGGCAACGATTTCTACCACGAGATGGCAGAGTCGGGCGTCATCGACCTCGAGAAGCTCGAGAACTCCAAAGTGGCGATGGTGTATGGCCAGATGAACGAGCCGCCGGGTAACCGCCTGCGCGTCGCGCTTACCGGCCTCACCATGGCCGAGTACTTCCGCGACGAGGTTCGCGAGGACGGCGGCAAGGGTCGCGATGTGCTGTTCTTCGTCGACAATATCTATCGTTACACGCTCGCGGGCACCGAGGTGTCGGCGCTGCTCGGGCGTATGCCCTCGGCGGTGGGTTACCAGCCGACGCTCGCCGAGGAAATGGGCGTGCTGCAAGAGCGCATCACCTCGACCAAGACCGGCTCAATTACCTCGATCCAGGCGGTGTACGTGCCGGCGGACGATCTCACGGATCCTTCACCTGCGACGACGTTCGCTCACTTGGATGCCACGGTCGTGCTGTCGCGCCAGATCGCGGCGCTCGGTATTTATCCCGCAGTGGATCCGCTCGACTCGACCAGCCGCCAGCTCGATCCGCTGGTCGTCGGCGAGGAACACTACTCGGTCGCGCGAGGCGTTCAGGCGGTGCTGCAG
Organism: Steroidobacteraceae bacterium; assembly: GCA_049425405.1. Taxonomy (GTDB): domain Bacteria; phylum Pseudomonadota; class Gammaproteobacteria; order Steroidobacterales; family Steroidobacteraceae; genus UBA964. Next base: position 87,547 of record JBMSXG010000001.1, on the reverse strand, counting down.
CGCTACAAGGAACTGCAGGACATCATCGCGATTCTCGGTATGGATGAGCTGTCCGAAGAAGACAAGCTCACCGTGTTCCGCGCGCGCAAGATCCAGCGTTTTCTCTCGCAGCCTTTCAACGTCGCCAAGGTGTTTACAGGTCAGGACGGCAAGATCGTCCCGCTCAAGGACACGATCCGCGGCTTCAAGGGCATCCTCGCGGGCGAGTACGACCACCTGCCAGAGCAGGCGTTCTACATGGTTGGCTCGATCGACGAGGTCGTTGAGAAGGCGAAGACGCTGCAGTAAGCGGCGCGCACTGCGGGTACATCGATATGGCCGACAGCACCATCCACTGCGATATCGTCAGCGCCGAGGGCGAGATCTTTTCAGGTCCCGCCAAGATGGTGTTTGTGCCGGCCTCGCAGGGTGAGATCGGTATTGCGCCGCGTCACGCGCCGCTGCTCACGCTGATCAAGTCGGGCGAAGTGCGGGTGCAGACCCCAGATGGTCAGGAGCAGTTCTTCTTCGTCGGTGGCGGTGCGTTGGAAGTGCAGCCCAAGAAAGTCACCGTGCTCGCCGATACCGCCGTGCGCGCTAAAGACATGGACGAAGCTGCCGCCCTCGAGGCCAAGCAGCGTGCCGAGGAGGCCCTCAAGGGCAACGTCGATAAGCTTGAGCAGGCCGAGGCGCTCGCCGAGCTTGCGCGTGCCGCCGCACAACTTAAGATGATTCAGAAGCTGCGTAAGATCAAAGGCTGACGCAGCGTAGCGGGTAAGCCCCGCGGGGGCGCATGATCTCGATCGTCATCCTGGCGGCTGGCCAGGGCAAGCGCATGAAATCGGACCTGCCGAAGGTCCTGCAGCCGCTCGCGGGTCGCCCGTTGCTGGCCCACGTCCTTGATACTGCTCGCGCGCTTGAGCCTGCATCGATCCAGGTCGTTTACGGCCATGGTGGCGAACAGGTCCGGGCCGCACTCGATGCGAAAGATCTCACTTGGGTGCATCAAGCAGAGCAACTCGGTACCGGACACGCTGTGCAGCAGGTGCTGCCCGGACTCACAGATGCCTCGATTGCCCTCGTGCTCTATGGGGATGTGCCGCTGATCCGTCATGAGACCCTGCGCGAGCTGGTGGCGCTAGCGGGCCCCGAGATCATGAGTCTGCTGACGGTCGATCTGCCCGACCCGACGGGGTATGGCCGCATCGTGCGCGATGCCGGCGGGCGAATCGTGCGCATCGTCGAGGAAAAAGACGCCAGCGACACCGAGCGCGCGCTGCGAGAGGGCAACACCGGCGTGATGGCAGTGCCCGTGCGCTGGCTGCGTCGCTGGCTCTCTCGACTGCGCAACGATAATGCGCAGCGCGAGTACTACCTCACCGACATCATCGCCATGGCAGTAGCGGACGGCGTCGCAGTCCAGCCGCTGAAGGCCGAGATGCCTGCGGAAGTACTCGGCGTGAATGACAAGCGACAGCTCGCCGAGCTCGAGAGTGAGTACCGCCGCCGCTCGGCTGAGGCGCTGTTCGCCGCCGGAGTGACGCTCGTCGATCCTGCTCGTATTGATGTGCGCGGCCGCGTGACGGTTGGTCGTGACGTGTTCGTCGACGCCAATGTCGTCTTCGAAGGGGCTGTCACGCTTGGCGATCGGGTGCGTATCGGTCCGAACTGCGTGCTGCGCGACTGCACGCTCGCGGCTGACGTACTCGTCAATTCGCACTGCGTCATCGAGCAGGCGACTGTCGGGACGCACTCGATCATCGGGCCCTTCGCCCGGCTACGACCGGGTGCCGAGCTTGCCTCCGAAGTACACATCGGAAATTTCGTCGAAGTGAAGAATTCCACGCTCGCCGATGGCGCCAAGGCGAACCATCTAGCCTACGTCGGCGATGCCACCGTAGGTGCGCGCGTCAACATCGGTGCTGGGACCATCATCGCTAACTACGATGGGGCTAACAAACATCGCACCATCATTGGCGATGACGCCCATACGGGTTCGAACTCCGTGCTCGTTGCGCCGATCACGGTGGGTTCCGGAGCCACCGTGGGAGCAGGCTCCACCGTCACCAAGGACGTACCGGCTGGCAAGCTCACCGTAGCGCGTGCCAAGCAGCTGACGCTCGAGGGCTGGAAGCGTCCTGTCAAAAACAGCAAAAAAAGGGAACAATAACCCCCTATGTGCGGCATCGTCGGCGCCATTGCGCAACGTGACATCGTCCCGGTCTTGATCGAGGGACTGCGACGCCTCGAGTACCGCGGCTACGATTCGGCGGGCGTCGCGGTGCTTAATGGCACCGGAACGCTGAAGCGTCTGCGGACCGTCGGTAAGGTGCAGCGTCTGGAGGACGCTCTGGAGGCCTCGCCGACTCACGGCCCGCTCGGTATTGCCCACACCCGCTGGGCGACCCACGGGGTGCCGTCCGAGCGTAATGCCCACCCGCATATCTCGGCCGACGGTCTGGCGATCGTGCACAACGGCATCATCGAGAACTACGATGTGCTTAGGGAAGAGCTGCGTGCGGCAGGCTATGTCTTTACGTCCGACACCGATACTGAGGTGATCGCCCACCGTATCCATCAGCACCTTGGACAGGGTGGATCTCTCTTCGAGGCCGTTCGTCGTACGGTCGCCGAGCTGCACGGCGCCTATGCGCTCGCTGTGGTGAGCGAGACCGACCCCGAGCGAATCATCCTCGCGCGCGAAGGCTGTCCGGTGGTCATCGGATTGGGAGAGGGCGAAAACTTCGTTGCCTCCGATGTGGCTGCATTGTTGCCGGTGACACGCCGGTTTCAGTTCCTTGAGGAGGGCGACGTCGCCGAAGTCACCCGCCAAACGATCACCGTGTTCGATCGAACGGGCTCTAAGGTGGATCGACCGATCCGCCAGAGTGAACTGTCGGCCGATGCGGCTGACAAGGGGCCCTATGAGCATTTCATGCTCAAAGAAATCTTCGAGCAGCCGCGGGCTCTGGCCGACACCCTGCAGGAGCGTGTCGCAAACGGGCGGCTGCTGGAGGCGGCGTTCGGGCCGGCGGCGAGCGCGGTGTTCCGCCGCACCGAGTCAGTACACGTCATCGCCTGCGGGACGAGCTTTCATGCCGGTTCTGTTGCGCGCTATCTCATCGAACAGCTCGCCGGAATCCCCTGCAGCGTCGAGATTGCGAGTGAATTCCGCTACCGCAGCCCCGTAGTCCCGAAGAACACGCTGTTCGTGACGATCTCCCAATCGGGCGAGACCGCAGATACGCTCGCCGCTTTGCGGCTTGCTAAGCAAGCGGGCTATCTGTCTTCGCTGGCGATCTGCAACGTTCCCGAGAGCTCGCTGGTACGAGAGTCGGAACTCGTCATGCTGACGCGGGCGGGCCCCGAGATCGGTGTCGCTTCCACCAAGGCCTTTACCACGCAGCTCGCCGCACTCGGCCTGCTGGTGATCGCACTCGCCAAAGCGCGGGGTGCGAGCGCTGAGCAGGAACAGACTCTGGTCAACCGCCTGGTCGAGCTGCCGGGCATGATCGAGAAGGTGCTCGCACTAGATCCGATCATCCGCGATCTCGCCCAGCGTTTCGTGCCGAAGCACCACGCACTCTTCCTCGGGCGCGGCACGATGTATCCGATCGCGATGGAAGGTTCGCTCAAGCTCAAGGAAATCTCCTATATCCACGCTGAGGCGTATGCCGCCGGTGAGCTCAAACATGGACCCCTCGCGCTCGTCGATGACGACATGCCGGTGGTGGCGGTGGCACCGAACACGGACCTACTGGAAAAACTCAAATCGAATCTGATGGAAGTGCGCGCGCGCGGCGGAGAGCTCGTGGTGTTCGCAGATCCGGATTCCGGGATACAGGCGAGCGATGGCGTCACGGTGATCACCATGCCGAAGGCCGTGAGTTATCTGCAGGCGCCGGTGGTTTACACCGTCCCGTTGCAGTTGCTGTCGTATCACGTGGCGATCGCGCGCGGGACCGACGTCGACAAGCCGCGTAACCTTGCCAAGAGCGTGACGGTCGAGTGAGCTACTCGAGCCGCGTCCACTGCTGATTGCGGTAGAACGGTCCGACGAATCCACGAACCTCGAGCTCGGTTCCGCCCTGATTCAGGGTGAGTCGCAAGCGGTAGACTTTGCCGTCGTTGGGATCAAGGATGGTTCCGCCTTCCCAATAGCCAACACGACCGTTGAGGCGCATGCCCTCAATGATCAGCATGCCGCGCACGAGCTGGTCCTTGCGTGATCCACTACACAGCGTACAGCGAGCATCGCGTTTCCCAACATCCAGGATGTCTTCGATATGACCCACGAGTGCCCCGTTGCGCAGGGAAATACGCACATGGGAGCGCGCCTCACCGCTTTTGTCGTCAATGGTTTTCCAAAGCCCGACGGGTGACGCCGCCGCAGCGATCGCTGAGGCTGCGATCGTCATTGTCAGCGCGATCAATACCGTCATAGAACGAGAGCAGAATTCCGACACGATAGGAGCTCCTCAGAGCCAAGAATTAGAAGCTCTGAACGATACCTGTCGGCCGTCGGCTACTCAAATTGTCGAGGGCTTCGCTAGATCACTCTCGGACGCCATCGGCATGGGCACCACTTTTTGATTCACCCTCGTGTACGCACCACCTCGACTGTGACATGCCCGAGTTCGGGATGTACGGCGAGGGCGTTGCGTACCCGCGCGACATCGATGTCTGTCGCTGTGGTGATCCCGACGATGCAGGCATAGCGCGAGGGGCCGACTCGCCAGACGTGCAGATCGTGTAACCAGGTGGGCTGGGGTAGCGAAGCCACGATGCCACAGATCTTGCCGACCACCGGGGTATCCATCTCGGCGTCCAGCAATACGCGCGCGCCGGCGCGCAGCAGAGGAATTGCCCAGCGCGCGACAAGTATCGAACCCAATAGTCCGATCGCGGGGTCTAGCCAGGCTGCGCCGAAGTAACGGCCGCCGACGAGTGCGACGATGGCGAGTATGGAGGTAAGCGCATCGGCCGCGACGTGCAGATAAGCGGAGCGCAGATTGAGATCCCGCTGACGGGCTCTGCTGCCCCTAAGTATCCATGCCGATAGGGCGTTGACCCCGAGCCCGATGAGCGCGACCGTGATCGCCTGTTCGTAGCGGATCGGTGTCGGTTGCAGTAGACGCAGCACCGACTCCACCCCCATATAAGCTGCGACACCCAATAGCAGCACCGCACTGCTGTGCGCCCCGAGCACCTCGATCTTCCAGGTGCCGAAAGCGAAGCGTGGCTGATGAGCGTGTCGATGGGCGAGCGCGTAGGCACCCGCCGATATTCCGAGCGCCAGTGCGTGGGTACTCATGTGCCAGCCATCGGCGAGCAAGGCCATGGACCCCAAGCGCGTTCCGGCGATGATCTCGACCACCATCATGACGGCGGTGAGCGCCACGACGTACCAGGTCAGTCGCTGTACGGGTGAGGCACTCGTCTCGAAGATATGTGGCCGTCCCGGGACGCGATCGGCGACAGGAGGTGTGCGCGCCAACTCAGATCGAGCGGATGGTGGGTGCTCTGCCGACATGGATACTCCCGGGGGGCGTCACTATACTCATGCGTATGAGCCCGCTCCGTTCGTCACTCGTCGTTATAGTTGGCTCGCTCACATTCTTTGTGCCTGCCGCTCGAGCCGTCGATACGACGGCGCCCCGTACGATCAGCGTGACAGGTGAAGCAGAGCGCGAGATCATGCCTGATCGTGCGCATCTCACACTTGCGGTTGAGGTGCGTCGCAGTACGGTCGATGAGGCGCGAGTCGAGGTTAATCAGCGCGTAGACGCACTGTTGCGCATGCTGGCTGAGCCGCGCATACCGAAGCAGGACATCGACAGCACCGCACTCGAGGTGCGCGCCGATCTCAGCTGGAACCCTCAAACCGGGCAACAGCGGCTGCAGGGCTATATCGTGCAGCGCAGTCTGCGAGTACGTCTTAGCGAGCTCGATAAGCTCGGCGCCGTACTCGAGCGCTCGCTCAAGGCGGGCGTCAACCAACTCTCGCCACCGAGTTTCAGTCACAGCCGTCAAGACGAGTTGCGGCATGAGGTGCTGGGTGCGGCAACCCTCGATGCGCGACGCAACGCGATCGCTGCGGCAGCGGGCATTGGTATGAGCGTCGGGCCGGCACAGCGTATCGAGCTCATCGAAGAGGGCGGGGGCGTGATGCCGATGGTCTCGGGCGTCATGCGTGTTGCAGCGACTCCGGATGTCGCCACCGAAGCGCCTTATCAGCCCGCGCAACTGACTCTGCGCGTCAGGGTTCGCGCAAGCTTCGATTTGATCCCCTGAGCTACAACGTCGCAATCCTTCCGATGTCTGGCCTCTATCGACGCGTGATATTGCCTGTGGTGCTTGATTGGGCGATGCATCATCCCCGCATTCGCCGACTCCGGTCGCCCGCTCTGGCACAGGCTCGCGGTCGAGTGCTGGAGATTGGTTTCGGCACCGCTGCGAACCTGCCTTACTATCCGCCCGACATTCGACAACTGGAGATCGTCGAGCCTGAAATCGCGCTGCAGCCCCGTGCCGCGCGAAGGATTGCAGCCAGTGACCGCTCGGTCATCGTGCACGCGCTGTCCGCTGAGACGTTGCCGTTCGACAGCGAGAGTTTCGATACCGTCGTGAGCACCTTTACCTTGTGTTCGATCACCGATGTGACGAGTGCTCTGTCGGAGGTGCATCGCGTGCTTCGGCCCGGCGGACAGTTTCTGTTTCTCGAGCATGGGCTGGCGCCCGATCCGGGTGTCGCGCGTTGGCAGCGACGATTGACACCCTTACAAAAAAGGCTCGGCGGCGGTTGCCATCTTGATCGTCCCGTACGCTCAATGATCGGTGCAGCCGGTCTGTCAATTTCGTCTGTCGGAGATGAGGAGGGATACGTACGCGGCCTGCCACGAATTCTCGGCTGGATCGCGCGTGGTGTCGCGCTCAAGGGAGCCGCATGAGCGACGAACCGTACGTTCCTCCAACCGTGTGGCACTGGGAGCCGATCTACGGTGGTAAGTTCGCCGCCATCAACCGCCCTGAGGCTGGGGCGACACATGAGCGGCCCTTGCCGCAGGGGCGGCATCCGCTGCAGCTGTACTCCCTCGGAACCCCGAACGGGCAGAAGGTCACCATCCTGCTCGAGGAGCTACTGGCGCTCGGACACTCGGCAGCGGAATACGACGCGTGGTTCATCGATATTGGTGCCGGCGAGCAGTTCGGCAGCGGATTTGTTGCACTCAACCCCAACTCTAAGATCCCGGCGCTTCTCGATATGAGCACCGATCCGCCGACGCGGGTGTTTGAGTCGGGTGCGATCCTTGTCTACCTCGCAGAAAAATTCGACGCTTTCCTGCCATCCTCAGGTGCCGCACGGGCCGAGTGTCTCTCTTGGTTGTTTTGGCAGATGGGCAGCACGCCTTATGTCGGTGGCGGCTTCGGACATTTCTACGCCTACGCCCCGGCAAAGTGGCGTTATCCCATCGATCGTTTCGCGCTCGAGACGAAGCGTCAGCTCGATGTCCTCGATCGGCAGCTCGCCTCACGAGCCTTCATTGCCGCTGAGCAGTACACGATCGCGGATATCGCGATCCTGCCGTGGTATGGAGGATTAGTGCTCGACAATCTATACAACGCAGCAGAGTTTCTCGACGTGACCCGCTATCGGCATGTGATCCGTTGGGCGAGTGAATTACGCTCACGTCCTGCCGTCGCGCGTGGCTGGCGTATCAATCGTACGCGCAGCGAAGCCGGAGAGATCCGCGAGCGGCATGCCGCCGCGGATCTGCCCGACCGATGAGCGAGGTTGTCGTTTGGGCTTTACCGCTGGCGCTATTTTTTGGCGCGGTGCTCTATACCTCGGTGGGGCACGCGGGTGCCTCGGCCTACATTGCCATCATGACGGTATTCGGACTCTCACCCGCCGTGATCAAGCCCACTGCGCTCATGCTCAACGTGCTCGTGGCGGCGTTCATCAGCGTGCGTTTCATCCGCAACGGTTACTTCGATCGTCGACTCGCGTTGTGGGTGGTGGTGGGTGCGATCCCGGCCTCGTTCATCGGAGGTTATCTGCAGTTGCCAGACACCTGGTACAAGCCGCTGGTCGGGCTCATTTTGTTATTTGCCGCTGCGCGTCTCATCATGACGGGACGGACGGTGGAATACGATGAGACGCAACCTCCGCGGGGGCCCGTGGCCTCGCTCGCTGGCGCCGGCATCGGCCTCATCTCCGGCCTGACGGGCACGGGCGGTGGCATTTTTCTCTCACCGCTCGTCGTACTGCGACGCTGGACGACGATTCGAAAGACCTCTGGTACCGCAGCCGTGTTCATTCTGTGCAATTCGCTATCGGGGCTACTCGGTAACTATGCGGCAGTGCAGTCGCTGCCACCACTGATGCCGGTATACGGAATCGCTGTGCTGGCCGGTGCCGTGGTCGGCACGACCCTCGGGCTGCGGCGTTTCGATAATCGCGGCCTGCGGATCTGCCTCGGACTCGTGCTCGTGATCGCCGCCGGAAAATTCTTGTTTGACTAACGCACCGTGCGTTCAGCTGACGGGTACGGCTTCGAGGTCGTAGTCGTCCGCCCCAATGATCCGAACGCGGGCGAACTCCCCGGCGGGCAGATAGCTACCGCTGCGAATGCGGACGAGCCCATCGATCTCGGGCGCATCGCCGCGTGATCGCGCGAGCGCGAACTCGCCCTCGAGCGTGTCGACGAGCACGGTTTCTTCGAACCCGATGCGGGATGCAAGACGCTCACGACTGATGCGTTGGGCGACCGTCATGAAGCGTGCGAGACGCTCTTGCTGTATCTCCGGATCGACATGCGGTGCCAGCTCGTTAGCCCGCGCTCCCTCTACGGGCGAATAGGCGAAGGCACCGACACGATCGAGCTTGGCTTGCTCGAGCCAATCGAGTAGCTCGGCGAACTCGGCCTCGGTCTCGCCCGGGAACCCAACGATGAAGGTACTGCGCAGCACGAGTTCGGGACACGCGGCTCGCCATGCGCGGATTCGTGCCAGCGTGTTCTCGGCGTGCGCCGGTCGACGCATCCGTTTCAAGACGGTGGGGCTGGCGTGCTGGAAGGGGATATCGAGATAGGGCAAGACCTGTCCGTCGGCCATCAGTGGGATCACGCCATCCACATGCGGATAGGGGTAGACGTAATGCAGACGGATCCACACCCCGAGCGTCGCGAGGCCCCGGGCGAGATCGAGGAAGCGGCTCTCGTAGGGTGTCCCGTTCCAGTTCGCACCGGCATAGCGCAGATCGCTACCGTAGGCACTCGTGTCCTGCGAGATGACCAGCAGCTCGCGCACGCCTGCTTTGACCAGACGCTCGGCTTCCCGCAGGACATCGTCGATTTTCCGACTCGCCAGCTTGCCGCGCAGGTCGGGGATGATGCAGAAGCTGCAGGTGTTGTTGCAGCCCTCGGAAATCTTGAGATACGCATAGTGTCGCGGCGTTAGACGTATGCCGTGCTCAGGCACAAGATCGACGAATGGGTCGTGCTTGGGTGGCAGGTGCTGATGTACGGCGCTGAGCACCTGCTCGTAGGCGTGCGGTCCGGTGACCGCCAGTACGTGTGGGTGACGATCGAGAATGCGTTGGGGCTGTGCACCGAGACAGCCTGTCACGACAACCTTGCCGTTGTGCTCCAGCGCTTCGCCGATCGCCTCGAGCGACTCATCGATCGCCGAATCAATGAAGCCACAGGTGTTGACGACAACGAGATCGGCCGATGCATAGTCCGGCGCAACGACATAACCTTCGCTGCGCAACTGCGTGAGGATACGCTCGGAGTCCACCAGTGCTTTCGGGCAACCGAGACTGACGAATCCGACCTTGGGGTTTTTGTGGGCGAGGTTCTTACGGGGCACGTCACATTTTACCGCTGTGCGGTTCACCTTGTCCGCAGTCTGGACGAGGTGTACGCGAGACTTTGGGGACGTCGGGCGGTAAGGCCCAATAGCCTGCGTGAATACCCTCGTTCTTGGGATCATCGGCGCCGGCATTGGCGGACTGTCGGCAGCGCTCGCGCTGCAGCGGGCAGGCTTTCGGGTACGCGTGCTCGAGCAGGCGCCGCAGCTGAGTGAGGTCGGGGCAGGGCTATCGCTGAGTCCGACGGCCGCGCACGCACTCAACCATCTGGGTTTGCACTCGACACTCGCGACACTCGCCTACCATCCTGAGGACCAGTGCGTCCGTCACTTTGCGGACGCTAGGCCTCTCGTGTGGATCAACCGTGGCCGCTCGCTGCTCGAGCGCTATGGCGAGCGTTACTACCTCATTCATCGCGCAGATCTGCACGATGCGCTCGCGACGGCCGTGCGAGCCAACGATCCGCAGGCCATCTTGCTGGGCCAGCGCTGTCGGCGTGTCGAGCAGGACGAGTCGGGTGTCACCGTCGAGTGCGAGGCAGGTGAGGTGCATCACTTCGATGTGCTGATCGGCGCAGATGGCTCGCGCTCCAACGTCCGGCTGCAGCTCTTCGGCCCGCTCGAGCCGCAGTACACGGGCTACATCGCCTGGCGCGGTCTGGTACCGATGGAGCTCGTGCCGTCCGAGATCTTGCAGCCTCCCTCAGGGGTCTTCGTTGGGCCCGGCCATCTTGTCAATCGCTATCCGGTCCGCGGTGGCCGCCTGCTCAACTTCGTGGCCTTCGCCGAGCGACGTGAGTGGACCGAGGAGGGTTGGTCGATTCGCTCCACGGTCGATGAGCTGCTACAGGAATTCACCGGCTGGACGCCTTGGGTTCGACGACTGATGGAGCTCGTCACCCCCTCTCAATTGTTCAAGTGGGGGCTGTTCGACCGCGAGCCTCTGCCACGCTGGTCATCGGGGCGCATCACCTTACTCGGTGACGCCGCGCATCCCATCCTGCCCTTTCTCGGACATGGTGCGGTGCTCGCCATCGAGGATGGTGTAGTCCTCGCACGCGCATTCGCCGCGGCAGAGTCGATCCCAGAAGCCTTCGAACGCTACGAGCAGGCACGGCGTGAGCGCGCGGCCTTCGTGGTGCTCGAGTCGCGCAAGGCCGGCAAGATGTTCCATGCCGCCGATACCGACAGTTACGGAGAGCGTACGCAAGGCAAGGCGGCTGACGAGGGAATCGGGCTCTTCTCTTATAATCCGGTCACGCAACCGGTGTAACCATGATGAGCCAGACAGACTCCCTCCCCACACTGAAGCAACGCAGCGATGTGTCGTACCTCGACTTCGTCGAGGGATTTCGCGAGTTCATCCTTGGCAAGGGGGCGAATTTCGAGCAGCGACTCGATGACGCACTGATCACCGAGTCGGTCCGCCGAGCGCAGCCGTGGGGCGATGTGGAAGAGATCCGAGCTTTTGTGCACGCAAAGCCGCTTGGATTGCTGCGCGATCGGCTCGCGCGCACTCAACAAGAAATGAAATGGCACGCCCTGAGCCGTGCATTCGATGCGCAGCGGACTGCGCTCGTAGCCGAACTAGATGCCTGGGATTCCCGCGGTCCCGGGCGCTTGCTGCTCGATCCGCAGTTCGAGGTGCCCGCTTACGCGAACGTGCATTTCCACCTGCAGCCCGGGGGCTATTTCAAAGACGAATTGTCCGGATACCTCTACCACTACGGAACCAAGGTATTCTTCCGCGGCGATAACGATCAGGATCAGCTACACGCGAAGCTTGTGGCACGGGTGCCGACACCGGAAGACGGCAAGGTCGGACGTATCCTCGATCTGGCCTGTTCGGTTGGGCAGAGCACGACAGCGTTCAAGCGACGTTTCCCACAAGCCGAGGTCATCGGTATCGACTACTCGGCCCCCATGCTTCGTGTGGCCCATCGGCGCGCGGCGATGCAGGGTGACGAGGTCACCTTCGCACAGCGACTGGTCGAGCGATGCGGCTATCCGGATGCCCATTTCGATCTCACGTTCGCGTTCATCGTCTTTCATGAACTGCCGCTGCGAGTGATCCGCGAGACTATCGCGGAGGCTGCGCGCGTCACCCGCCGCGGTGGCCTGTTTGCGGTTTACGATTTCCTAGGCACGTCAACCAAATCACCCTTCCAGCGCTATCACCGCTGGTTCGATGCACGTCACAACGGCGAGCCCTATTCTCAAGATTTCTGTGATTGCGATTTTGTCGGCTTGCTACGTGAGCATGGTTTTACGGTCGATGCACCGGCGCTTAACGAACGGGCTGGTGGCACGGGCTACATGCAGCCATGGTTTGCCACCCGTGTCTGATCTGCAAACCCCCGAAGGGGGTATCGCTCCCGCCGGCGATCACCCGATTTATCTAAAAGATCCCGTACTCGATGCGGCCGTACGTATGCTGGTGGAGCTCTCCGCGCAGCTATGGGTCGAGCGAGAGCGACGAGTGACGCTCGAGGCGTTGCTGGAAGCTCGCGGAGTACTCTCGCAGCAGGATCTCGAAGCTTTCAAGCCGGATGCGACGCAGCGTGCTCGAGTCAAAGCCGAGCGTGACCGCTTCATCGAGGACATCTTCAAGGAATTACGTCGCATCCCGCTCGAGTGAGCGGCTGCCATCGGCTCAGCCCGGGACTTGAGCCACGCCGGATGCCGACTTGCGTACACCCGTCTGTACCCGGGCCGTGATCTGTCCGTCCTTCAGTTCGATACGTACCACCTCGCCCGAGAAGAAATTGCAGGCGTATACGCAGCCCGCCTGCGGCGGGCTGAGCGTTGCGAACCCGAACGAGCCCAGTGGCCAGCGATGCAGGGAGCGTCCATCTGGCCAGGCGATTACCTCGAGTATGCTGCCGCTCAGCACTAGAAGTCGCTCTGGACCGTCAAAAGCCAGATCAAAGAAAAACCGTTTGTCGGCCGAGTCGATGCCAATCAGATCTGGCAAAGAACGCTGCGTCGTCAGATCCCAGCGCATGACGCGTGGACCGGTTTCCGACACATAGACCATCGTGCGTTGATCGGGTGCAAGCGCACTGAATGACAGCCCTTGAAAGCCGCCCATGCCGCCATGAACAGGCGTCGGGTGCGTGCGCAGCAGTGTGCCCTGCGGCGAAAACTCGAACAGATGCCCGTCGCCGAGTCGTCGGGTGCCAGGTACAAACGGCAGCCTGGTCTGCAGCGGGACCCGACTGCCTTCGCCAACGAACGACTCGCCTAAAAAAAAGCGCCCATCGGTGGCAAACGTCACGTTGGAAAAACCCCGGGACGGAGCGCGGAAATTAGCCAGACGACGACCATCGGAACCGAAACGCAGGATCTGATGCGCAAACGCATCGAAGGCCCACAGCGTTCGATCGGGTGCGAAGCGCAGCCCCTGCACGAGGTGGGTGGTGCCGACGGTCTCAATCGTCTGGCGTAGCCTCAGGGCAGAGTCATAGTGGAGAATTCGGCCACGTCCACGATGATCGTCACCAGGATCATTGAGCTCGGTACAGCCGACGAGTACATCACCGGCCTTGAGTGGCAGGAGCGAGTCGGTTGCGGCCTGCGACTTAAGCGCCATCGTCAAGGCTGCAAGAACCCCTAAGGTGTCGCGCCGAGTGATCATCGGGGTCTATCGATCATTTCTTATCCCAGCTCGCCTTATTACTCGAGGAGGGTGGGAGACGCCCGCAGTGCAGGCCCGCATCGACCATGAGTACCTCACCGGTCACGACGCTCGCACCTTCGAGGAACCAGACCAGGGCCTCGGCGATCTGTTCGGCTGTCGGCACCGTCTGCAGCGGCACCATCGCCGCCGCATTCACCAGGAAAGCCTCATACTGTTCCGCAGTCATGCCGCCCTGCAGCCAGCGCGTCTGGATCGCGCCGGGAGCGACGGCATTGATACGAATCTCCGGTCCGAGTACCAGCGACAGCGATTGGGTCATGAGATTCAGTGCCGCTTTACTCGCCGCGTAGGCCATCGAGGAAGCGATACCGGTCACACCCCCGATCGATGAGTTGTTGACGATTGCTCCACGACCCTGTTTTTTCATCTGCGGCGCAACGGCGCGAACCATCTGGTATGCACCGACGACATTCACCTTGTAGATATCAAGGAAATCCTCAGCCGAAAGACCGTCGAGATTTTCGTACGGATTGAATTTGGTCTTGGCCGCGTTGTTGATCAGATAGTCGATGCGGCCCCACTGATCGATCGCGGCGCTCGCCATGGCCCGACAGGCGGCATCGTCGGCGACATCGCCACGAAAGACGATCGTCTCAGCACCGGCAGCCTCGCAGCGACTCGCCGTCTCGCGGGCCTCGCGCTCGCTGCGGGTGTAGTTGATCAGCACGTGGCAGCCACGCTCGGCGAGCATGAGAGCCGCAGCGGCGCCAACGCCGGTGGCGGAGCCGGTGATGAGGGCGACTTTTCGATCAGCGACCGACATGGCGTTCTCCACAATGCGGGCAGATCCCGCGGGTTCTACCCATCATGCCGTCCGGGCCGGATGGGTGGTGAGCTCCGCAGGCGCGCGTCCAATCTAAGGTCAACATCGTCGGGTAGGTGAGGTGGATATGGCGAGCGGGTGACGAGGGGGTTAGGCTTTCGCTCATCGGTTAGGCACGTCCACATCCCAGGGGGTCGATCATGGCGTTCAAGGACATGCGCAGCTTTCTCGCGATGCTCGAGAAGGAAGGGCAGCTCAAACACGTGGATGTGCCACTCGATGGGCGACGTGGTACGAACGAGCTACAGGCGTTGATGAACTACGTCTGCTCACAGGATGGCCCCGCGTTGCTGCTGAATAACGTCGATGCTGTGAACACCCGTGGCGTGCCGATTCTGTTTAACCCTTTCGGCACCCGCGAGCGTACCGCTATGACCATCGGCTTTCGCGACTGGCGCGAGGCCAAATTACATCATGCTGAGGTACTCGCCGATCCTTCACGCTGGCATGCACCGACCGTGATCGACAAGTCGCGTGCACCGTGCAAAGAGGTGATCATCCGGGGCGATGACGTTTCGCTCGACAAGCAGCTGCCGCATATTTGGTTTGGTAAGGAAGGCCCGGCCTACATCACCCACGCGATGACGTTCTCTAAGGATCCGGAGACCGGCGGGCGCAACTGTGGCTGGTACCGCTTCACGCAGTTTCTCGATGCGACCCACCCACAGGGTGGCAGCTACAAGCCCGAGCGTGCGAAGACTGATCTCGCTGCCTTCTACTGGTGGAATCCCCCGTTCTCAGATATCGGACGGCATACCTTCAAAGCGTCGCAAATGGGTAAGCGGCTCGAGGTCGCCATCGCCGGAGTCTGCGATCCGGCACTGCATCTGGCCTCGGCGACCGGTGTGCCGTTCAACGTCGATGAGACGGCGTTCGCCGGAGGTCTGCGCGGATCGCCGGTCGAGATGGTGCGTTGTGAGACGGTCGATCTCGAGGTGCCCGCGACTGCCGAGTGGGTGCTTGAAGGTGAAGTGATCACCGATGAGCTCGAAGCCATCGGTTGGCATTCAAATCCAGTCGGCTACTACGACCGCGTACAAGTCTTCCCGATCGTGCGCATCAAATGCATCTCACATCGTCAGAAGCCGATCTGGCATGCCACGATGGAAATGGTGCCGCCGTTCGATCATAACTACATCGCCCTATTACCCGTTGAAGGCGAGGTGCTCTCTGATCTGCGTAAAAAAATTCCCGAGGTGCATGACGTCGCGGTGACGCCGAACATGTGCTACGTGGTACAGCTGTCGGTCGATGGTTGGCAGAAGCCGCATCCGAACTTCGGCAAGTACGTCATCCACGCCGTGTGGGGCTCTGCAGGTCGCTGGGGTCGCACGGCGAAGCTCGTGATCGTCGTGGGTCCAGATGTCGATCCCTACGATCTTAAGCAGGTCGAATGGGCAATGATGACGCGCTGGCAGCCAGTCAAGGACTCGATCGTGCAGCCTGATGGCATCCCGATGATTCTCGATCCCTCTTGCGAGAAATCGCCACAGTTTGGGGCATTCCGCTCTGATCAGATGGGCATCGACGCCACCATCAAAATCCCAGAGCGCTTCACCGAATATCCGGAGGTGTCGCGCGCGGACCCGCAGCAGGTGGCGGCGATCGCCAAGAAGCTCGCCGGGATCGTGTGACCGACGAGCGTTTCGGACGCGAGTATTACCGGCGCTTCTACCGCGATGCACGCAGTTCGGTGACCTCGCGGGCCGAGATGGCTGCGCGCGCTGCACTGATCGCTGCCTACACGCGACACATCGGCTGTCCGGTCGCCAGCATCCTCGACGCCGGCTGCGGGCTTGGTCTCATGCGCACACCGCTGCTGCGTGCATTACCAGGCGCCACCTACGTGGGCCTTGAGTACAGCCGCTATCTGTGTGATCGCCACGGTTGGGTGCATGGCAGCCTCGCGAGCTATCGCCCGCGTCAGCCGTTCGATCTCGTGGTGTGCTTCGACGTCTTGCAGTATCTCGAGGATGGCGAGGCCGCGCGGGCTATGACGAATCTCGGCCGGCTGTGTCGCGGCGTGCTTTTCTTCAGCGCTCTCACGCGTCGCGACTGGCGCGAAAACGCCGATCGCCGCCGGACCGACCGTGATGTACACATGCGTAGCGGCGAGTGGTACCGACACCGGCTCATGCGCCGGTTCCGCCCCATTGGCGCCGGCTTCTGGATCCGGCGCGGTGCTCCGCTCGTGAGTTGGGAGCTTGAGAGCGCCGGCTGACCGCCGACGCGCTGCGATCAGAGCAGCGCGCCGGAGGCGTCCGGCTGAGTCCCGCGCGCGAGGTTGCGTGGCTCATGCCCGGCTGGCGGGATCAGCTTGTACATGACTGGGGTGACGAGTCGCGCCAGCAGCGTCGAGGTGATCAGCCCGCCGATGATCACCCAAGCCATCGGTGAGTAAAGACCCGAGTTTTTCAGGGCAAGTGGCAGCAGACCGCCGATCGCCGTCACCGAAGTGAGCAGGATCGGTAGGAAACGTATCTCGCCCGCGCGTTCTATTGCCTCGTCGAGCGATACGCCCTCTTCGCGTAGCTGATTAGTGAAGTCCACCAGCAGAATCGAATTTTTGATCTCGATACCGATCAGCGCGATGAAGCCGATGCTTGCGGTGAAAGAGATATCGTTGTTGGTCAGCAGTAGCATCAGCATGCCGCCGACCACGCCGAGTGGCACGACCGTGAGCACGATCAACGTGCTGCGGAAGCTACCGAACTCGAGTACCAGGATCGCGAAAATACCGAATAGAGCGACGATGATCGCCGTGCCAATGCCGCCAAAGGCGTCCGCCCCGGCCTCGGCATCGCCACCGAGTACGTATCGGTAGCCGCGCGGCCACTCGATTTGCTCGAGTTGCTCGACGACCCGATCCGTCACCTTACCGATGTTCTCGCCTCGCGCGACTTCGGCGTTTACCGTCACGGAGCGCTCGCGGCTGTAGCGCGAGATCAGCACCGGCGCCGGGTCGAGACTGATTGTCGCTACCTGCGCGAGCGGCAGTGACTCTCCGGTGACCGTTGGCAGTCGCAATCGCGTGAGCTCATCGAGCGTCGCACGAGCTTCGAGCGGCGGCCGTACAACGATCGGAAACTGCTCGCCGTCCTCGTCACGAAAGGTGCCCGCCGACAGTCCGGAGACAGCCAGGCGCACCGCGCGATCGATGTCCACGGCCGGTACGCCGAGCAGGGCTGCCTTGGCGGTGTCCGCCTCGATCCGCAGATTGGTTCTCGGGAATTTCAGGGGATTTCGCACATCACGCGTACCCGGTGTAGCCTCGAGCAGCGTTTCGACTTCGCGGGCGAGCCGATCGAGCACCGCCAAATCGGCGCCCACCACCCGCACCGCGATCGGTGCCGAGACCGGCGGACCGTTGATGAACTCCTTCACGGAGATGCGGGCACCGGGATAACTGTCAAAACGATCTCGCAACGTATCGAGAAGCTCGGGCGAGCGCTTCGGATCGAAGCGCTCCAGCACTGCAGCGACCTCGGCATAGGCGGCCGATTCGTTGCGCTGGATGTGGTTGTAATAAATCTGCGGGTTGCCGCGACCGAGGTTTGCGAAGACCGCGCGGATCTCTGGGTGACGAGCGAGTTCCTGCTCAACGAAGCGCAGCGCGCGATCGGTCTCGGCCAGGCTCGTGCCGGTAGGGGTATCGATCTGAACCAAAAACTGTGGGACACCCGAGCGCGGGAACAGGCTCGAACCCAGCACTGGCACCAACGCGACCGACAGCAGAAGCGAGCCACCGATCGCGCTGATCACCGTGGCCTTGGGGCGTGCGAGGCAGTAGTGCAGCGCCGGTCGGTAGTAGCGATGGATGGCGTCCATGATGCGCTGCAGGAGTCGATTGGCGTGCCCCGACTCCTCCTCGCGCAGTAGCCGGCTCGACAGGAACGGGATGATGAAGAGAGCGATCAGCAGCGAGCCGATTACCGTCGCAACGACTGCGGTAGGCAGTACGCGTATGAACTTTCCCGCCGTGCCCGGCAGAGCCATCAAGGGTAGAAAAGCGAATACCAGCGTTGCAGTGCAGCCGAGCACCGCGAGAAAGATCTGGCGAGTGCCGGCGATCGCCGCGCGCGTGCGGTCGTAGCCCATACGCAGATGACGAGCGATGTTCTCGACGGTGACGATGGAGTCGTCGACCAGCAAACCGAGTGCAACCACGAAGCCTGCGATCGACAGCTGGTTGAGCGAGTAGCCGAGGAAATACAACATCGAGATGCCGAATGCGAGTGACAGCGGGATCGAGATCATCACGATCCCCGCCGCGCGCAGTCCGAGCGGCAGCAGGGTCAGCGATACGAGTCCGATGGCAATCGCAAAATCGATGTACAGCCGATCGAGTCGATTACGCACGTTTTGCGACTGATCGAAGCCGAGCTCAAGAGCGATGCCCGCTGGCAGTGACGGCCGGTAGCGCTCGGTCGCCTCTCCGATCGCCTCGCGCACCTTGAGGACGTTGTAGCCCTCTTTCATATTTGCAGTGACGAATACGGCGCGCTTGCCGTTATAGCGGCCGATGTGTCCCCACTGCCCCTCGTCCCAACGCACCTCGGCGATGTCGCGCACACGCACGATGCGACCGTCGATGGAGTTCACTACGGTATCGCGTACCTGCTCGAGCGACTCGAACGCTCCGGTGCTCTTGAGCGTGAAACTGCGAGGCCCAATGTCGACGATGCCCGCTGGGATATTGGCATTCTCGCTCTCCAGTGCCTGCACGAGCCGGGTTGGTGTCAGACGTAGGTCTGCGAGCCGCTGTAGGTCGACCTCGATACGTAGCTCGCGCGGAGGATAGGCCCAGCTTTCGGCGGTGCGAACACCCGGTACGCCCTTGAGGACATCCTTGAGCTCACGTGCACGATCTTCGAGCTCTGCATATGGCGTCGTCTCCGATACGAGCGCGAATTGGACGATGTTCACGAGCCCAGGACTGAATTTGCGGATCGTGATCTGGCGCAGTTCCGCCGGCAGGGTCGGGCGTAAGGCGTTGACCTCGCGCAGAACCTCCTCGTATTTCTTCTCGGGATCAGTCGACGCCTCGAACTCGATAATGGTGAAGGCGACACCATCCGCCACCACGGTCTCGAGTTGTCGCCAGTTGTCGAGCTCGGCGAGTCGATCCTCGAGGGGTTTGGAGATCAGCCGCTCGAGATCTTTGGGATCAGCCCCCGGCATGATCGCGGCGATATCGAAGCCGGCGATTTTGAACGAGGGATCCTCCTCGCGCGGCACCGCATTAAAGGTATACAGCCCAAGCACCACGAGGCACAAAAAGGCCACCAGCGTGAACTGATAGCGGCGGATGGGAAATTCGAGCAAGCTCATGGCAGCACGCGTACGCGCTCCCCATCCTGCAGATACAGTGCGCCCTCGGTGATCACGGGGACACCCACGGGAAGCCCGCCGCTCAGGGCCACCGACTCGCCAGCAAGATAGGCGATGCCCACTTCGCGTTTACGGGCAATCTCCTTCTCGATGATGAATACGAAGGCGCGGTCTCGTCGACCATCAACGAGCGCCGCGATGGGCACATGGGTGAGCGTGGAGCGACGGCTGCTGGCAGGATCGATCATCACCTTGGCGACGAGCCCGCTGGCGAGCGCTACGTCGGTCACCGGATCTAGCCGGATCTGCGCCGGGAAAAGCCCGTTACGCTGATCGGCGGCCGCTGAGATTTCGCTGATCTTTGCCTGAAAGGTCCGTCCGGGATAAGCGTCGATGCGAACGGTCGCAGGATCCTCGAGCGCGAGTCGAACGATGTCGCGATCGGCGAGGGCGAGGCGTACCACGGTTCCGCGCTCCGGGCTGCCGAAGATGATCACCGGCTGTCCGGGCGGTACCGATTCGCGTTCCTCGGCGAGACGCCGGAGCACAATGCCATCGCGAGGCGCGCGGATTGTCGAGTAGCCGAGGTTGAACTCGGCTGCCGTGCGTGCAGCGCGCGCGACCTGCGCTTGGGTACGCAGATTTTCGAGCGCCTCCTGGCTGATGACTTGCTCGGCCTGCAGTCGCTCTCCCCGTGCGAGATCGCGCTCCGCCTTGAGTGCTATCTGGCGGGCCTGCTCCACTTGCGCGTCGATCTCGGTGAGTTCGAGTTCCGCCAGCAGCTGACCGCGTCGAACTCGATCACCCTCCTTGACGGCGACACGACGGATGAAGCCGCCGGTACGGAATGACAATCGCATCTCGTCCTGGCTGCCGACGAGGCCGCTGGCTTCGATCGGTGGTGCTGCTGGACCCGATGTTGAAACGGCGACACGTACCGCTGTACCTGGCGTGGGGGCATCGTTGTTGTCACCCGCACAGCCTGTCAGACCCATCAGCAGGGCCAGCATTGCAATTCCGCTGGCTCGGCGACGGACGATAGGTGTATTCGGAGTGGTATCAGTCATGGAGGATTCCGCAACTTAGGAGGTTGGTAGGCCGGTGATGTAATCGAGGTCAGCCTGACGCGCGAGCACATCCAGACGGACTCCCTGCAAGTTCAGCTCGGCAGCCGTGAGACTGGTTCGGGCATCTAAAAATTCAACTTGGCTGACCACGCCCTCATCGCGCTTACGACTAACGATCCGAAACGCCGCCTGTGCGGCTTCGGCACGTGCCTGCGCCGTGCGCAGCGAAGCCACGCTGGCGGCGAGTGCATCGAGCGCTTGCTGCACCTCGAGGCGGATCTGCTCGGTCAGCTGCTCGCGTTGTAAT
Organism: Steroidobacteraceae bacterium; assembly: GCA_049425405.1. Classification (GTDB taxonomy): domain Bacteria; phylum Pseudomonadota; class Gammaproteobacteria; order Steroidobacterales; family Steroidobacteraceae; genus UBA964. The sequence goes on along the minus strand of JBMSXG010000001.1, from coordinate 66,467 downwards.
CGCAGCTGTTGTTCTGCAAGTCGCGCGCCACGAACTTCGGCACGACGGCTCCCGCCATCGAGTAGCGTCCAGTTGAGCAGCACCGACACGGTGGCGAAGTTACGTCCGCGGCCGAACTCGTACCGCTCTCCCTGAATGCCGCCGTCGATGCCGAGTGCCAGCGTCGGCCAGCGTGCCGCCTGTGCCACAGCCCGGCGTGCTTCTGCAGCTCTGACTGCGCGATCGAGCTGGCCGATTTCAGGCCGCTGAGCCAGCGCAGCCGTGCGCAGTACTTCGAGGTCTGCACCAGCGTGTCCGAGTTCATCATCGATGGAGGCTTGCTCCAGCGGCGTATCGAGCGAACGGTTGAGCAAAAAATTCAGATAGCTCTGCAAGCGCCTGCTCCCCTGTCCCGCCTCGACAAACTGCTGCTCCACCGCGAGGCGCTCGGCGCGTGCGCGCAATAACTGGTCTTGGGTGATTTTGCCGCTACGAAACAGCGCCTCGGTCACGCGTAGATTTTCCTCGAGTAATGTACGGCTTGCCTCGAGAATTGAGAGCACGCCGATCGCACGCAGCCAATCGAGATAGCCCACGGTGATATCGCGTCGCAGTCGATGCTCGAGTGCGACCCGATTGAACTCGCTTGCCTCGAGCACCGCGCGCTGGGCGCGCACGGCGGCCGGAATGGCCGGTGCAAACAGCGCCTGTCGGACGATCAGACGCGAGTCCTGCTCTCGCTCGCGCTGCAGCAGAAATCGTGGATCCTCGAGAGTGCCAAACCTTGGCGCCGCCCCGGAGGCGACGAGCAATTCGTTGAGTGTGCCGTACACCGGATTAAGCACTGCACCCAGCGGCAAAGAGATTTCCCTTCCACCCTCAGCCTGTGTGTAGCGCGCACTGAGACTCGCTTCAGGAAAAAAGCGTCCTCGCGCCGCATCGAGGGCAGCTTCACCCTGGGCCACATCGAGTGCGGCGGATCGCAGCGCGAGGTTCGATTGCAGCCCGACGCGCACGTAGTCCTCGATCACGACAGCGATGGGTCGCGGTGCTGTGACATCGAGTGCGGCACTGGCAGCGAGCGTTGGGCCCGGCTGAGTGTCTGGCGACGAGCCGTGCGCGGCGGCGGCGATGAGCGCCGCGAGGATGGCTGGCAGTATCCGCATGCTCAGTTTCCGGCGGGGTGGGCGAGGGCGCTGAGCGCCAGACGAAAGCCTTGCTCAATGAGCGCATTGGCAGAGATGCCCTCGCGCTCGAGTCCGCCGCTCTTTTTAACTGTGAGCTGGATGAGGCCGTGCATCAGCCCCCAGAGCGTGAAACCGAGCAGTACCGGCGAGCCGACGTCGTTACGAATCGAGCCGTCACGCATTCCTTGTCCGATCGCCTGCGCGATGACGGCCTGCGTTCGATCGCCGGCGGCGAGCAGTTCGTCGTAGGCCGGATCGTGATCACCCCCGGGCGTGTGGGCCTCGAAGTGTGCGAGTGCTTCGAAGCGCACCGGGAATTCATGGGCGTACGCGACATAAGCGCGACCGCAGGCTTCGACCTGGGCGAGGCCTCGGGTGTGTGCGGCGCTCGACTCGACGAATCGTTGCTGCAGTTGCTGCAGCGCGCGCAAGCACAGACCGATGAGCAGATCCGGTTTGTCTTTGAAATAGACGTAGAGCAGGGCTCGGGACAGCCGCGCTTTGCGCGCCACCTGTTCCATGGTCATCGCCTCGATGCCCACGACGCCGGCGACCGCCTCGGCGGCATCGAGGATGTCGAGCCGACGGCGCTCGCGCTCCTCCAAACGACGTTCGGACAATTGACTCATGGGGACACTGTGCCTGGCAGACTGACACAGTGTCAATAACTGGACACTCGTATGGTTTTTGGACGTCTGTTAGGGCTTCTTCAGCTGATCACAAACGCCTGGATGAGCCAAAAAGCAGTCATCCCGCCGATTATTGTCCAGATAATGCTTCTAAAAGCGACGAAAAGTATCAATCCCACTAGACCTCCCACCCATCGAGCATTGTCCCAGCTCAGATCGAGCCCCGTGGGGGTGATCACGAGGTCCGGGGCAATGATCGCGGCGAGGGCGCAAGCGGGGGCGAAGCGCAGGGCGGCCTCGACCCCGGGCGGAATCGACAGGCGCTCGCCGAGGACCAGAAGTCCCGAGCGCGTCAGGAAGGTGGCGAATGTGATGCCGAGAAACGCGAGCCACAGTTCCACTGACGAGTTCACGGGGAAGCTCCTGACGAGTGTGTACGTCGTCGCTCGAGCCACAGCGCGACGGACATGCCGGCGAGAATCCCGAGCAACATTCCGAGACGCAGCGGCCAGGCGTGCGTGACGATCGCGACGAGGGCGGCGATCAGCACACCGACGAGTGCTGGCGACTCGCGACACAACGGGACAAGCAGTGCAATCAGCGCCAGCGTGCCGGCGAGTTCGAGGCCCCATTCCGCTGGGATTTGCGCTGCGGCGGCGATGCCGATGAACGATGCAAGCTGCCAAATCACCCAATTACACAGCGCGCCGCCAACGTAGTACGCGACGCGATGCGGATAGTCGGGCTCGCGCTGCAGTAGCGAGGAGAAGCGCACGAACATGATGTCGCCGACGATGTAGCCGAGCCATAGTCGTTGTCGTGCCGGCAGATGCATGAAGTGTCGCCGCGTGAGGGCGCTGTAGACGACGAAGCGCAAGTTCACGATCACCGCCGTCAGCGTGATCAGCCACAGCGGCGCTGCGCTGGCGAGCAGCGGCAAGGCGGCCAGTTGAGCGCTGCCGGCATAGGCGAGCAGGCTGAGCCCGATCGCCTCGGGTACCGAGAGGCCCGATTTGACCATCGCGACCCCGGTCACGAGGCCCCAGGCAAATACACCCGGGGCGAACGGCAGCAGTTCGCGCACGCCGCGGCGCGCGGCTTGAACTTGGGCGGGGGTCATGGGGCCGGCTAGCCTACCCGTTCCGGGGTCCACCAGCCGCCCCCAAGTCGCAAATGGGAATCAAACGCAATTGAAACCCGGCTTCGGTGGCCCGATACTGTGTCCACCGCTGATCCACCCCCACCGTCCCATGTCCGATAGCCGAGTTTCGCCGACTGTCACCGACCCGCGCCCCCTGCCGATGCTGGCGGTGGGCCAGACTGCCCAGGTGGTGCGCGTGGCCAGCGACGCCGAGTTGTCGCGCCGCTTACTCGAGATCGGCTTTTTCCCGGGGGCGGTGGTCGAGCTGCTCGCGTGCATGTGGCCGGGTGATGATCCGATGGCGGTCCGTGTCGGCGGCTCCACCTTTGCCCTGCGACGCGAGGAAGCGGCGCGCGTGCTCGTCGCCGAGCTGCCATGACGAGTACAGATCTGAACGTCGCGCTCGTCGGTCTGCCGAACTGCGGCAAGACGGCGCTGTTCAATCGTCTAACCGGTAGTCGTCAGAAGGTCGCCAACTATCCGGGTGTCACCGTCGAGCGAAAGGAAGGCCGATTCGACTCACCCGCGGGACGACGGGTGCGTCTGCTCGATCTGCCCGGTGCGTACAGCCTGAAGCCGACCACGCTCGATGAGGCGATCACCCGAGATGTCGCGCTCGGTCGTTTCGGCAGCGAGTCGCGTCCCGAGGTCCTCGTCATCGTCGCCGATGCGACACATTTGCCGCTCTCGCTGCGACTGACGCTCGAGGCGAAGCGCTTGGGTCTGCCGATGATCTTGGTGCTGAACATGAGTGACTTGGCGCAACGACGCGGCTTTGCGCTCGATCGCAAGCGCCTCGCCGATGCGCTCGGTGTCCCCGTCGTCGAAACGGTAGCGACGCGTCGCGGCGGCGCTGAGGCCCTCCTGATAGAGCTCGATCGATTCGAGCTCAAACCGATTCACGCGGCCATCGACCGAGCGGCCGCGTGGCAAGACCCTTCTGATGAGGAAGTCGCCGCTACGCACCGAGAGGCCGCACGTCTGCTCGAGCTTGCCGGATATCGGGAACCCGCGCGCAGCACGCTCGTTCGCTCGATCGATCGGCTGTTACTGCATCCGGTGACAGGTCTCGCCTGCCTCGCGCTACTGCTATTCCTCATATTTCAGGCAGTGTTCAGCTGGGCATCGCTACCCATGGAGCTGATCGAGACGGGCGTGGCAGCGCTCAGCGAGCAACTGGCGGCAACGATGGCGGAAGGGCCGCTTCGCAGCTTGCTGATCGATGGCATCCTCGGCGGTGTCGGCAGTGTCGTGGTGTTCCTGCCGCAGATCGTCATTCTCTTTGCCTTTATTCTCGCCCTCGAAGACAGCGGCTATCTGCCGCGTGCGGCCTACCTGCTCGATCGGCTAATGGGCAGCGTCGGCCTCTCGGGTAGGGCGTTCATCCCGCTACTGTCGTCCTTTGCGTGTGCGATCCCGGGTGTCATGGCGACGCGCACCATACCGAGCTGGCGCGATCGGATTGCCACCATCATGGTCGCACCGCTGATGACTTGCTCCGCGCGGCTGCCGGTCTATGCCTTGCTGATCGCCGCCTTCGTGCCGGCGCAGACTCTCGGGCCCTTTAATCTGCAGGGCGTCGTGCTGTTTTCTTTGTATGCCGCAGGCATCGTCAGCGCTCTGGCCGTCGCTTGGCTCGCCAAGCGCTTCTCCTCGCATCGCGGCGCGCCGCTGCTGGTGCTCGAGTTGCCGGATTACCAGTGGCCGAATCTGCTCAACTTGCTCATCGGTCTGTGGGAGCGGGCGCGTCTGTTTCTCATGCGAGCTGGCGGCATCATCCTTGCGCTGATGATTCTGCTGTGGGCGCTGTCGAGTTACCCGGCACCGCCGCCCGGGGCGACGGGGGCCTCCATCGAGTACAGTTTCGCAGGTCAGCTCGGTCAGGCGCTCGCGGTGGTGCTCGCGCCGATCGGTTTCAATTGGCAGATTGCCATCGCGTTGATCCCTGGCCTCGCGGCGCGCGAGGTGGCGGTTGGTGCGCTCGGCACGGTCTATGCGCTCTCGGGCAGCGAAGAAGATGTCGCCGGCGCGCTCTCGTCGGTCATCGCGAGCGAATGGAGTCTCGCAACCGGGTTTGCGCTGCTTGCGTGGTACGTCTTCGCACCACAGTGTCTGGCGACGCTCGCCGTGGTGAAACGCGAGACCCATAGTTGGAAATATCCGTTGCTGATGGCGGGCTACCTTTTCGCGCTCGCCTATCTCGCTGCCTTCGTGACCTACCGTGCCACGCTGTGGTTCGTAGGTACTTGAGGAGCGCTCGTCTGCCATGCTGCAAAGTGTCGCAACGGTGATGCTCGTACTGATTGCCGCAATGGTGTCGATCTGGACCCTGGCGCCCATCGCAGGCAAACGCTGGATCCTGCGACGACTCGGGCGTTTTGCGCCATCGCGTCTGCAGCGCTCGCTCGCCTCCTCAGGCTGTGGCACGTGTGCGGCGCGGAACGATGTTAGGCCTCCGTCGGCATCATGATGAGCGCTGAATGAGCACTTCGCGATTCGTCACCTGGCTGAGTCTGGCCGTGATCGGCGCACTCTCGTTTCGAGAAAGTGCGGCCGCTGGGTTGGTGGTGACCGATGACACTGGTGCGACCGTGCGTCTGGCGTCACCGGCACAACGCATCGTGTCGCTGGCACCCGGTGCAACCGAAATGTTGTTCGCTGCCGGCGCCGGCTCGCGCATCGTCGCCACGGTGGTCGGAGCCGACGAGCCGGCGGCCGCGCGCGCTATCGTGCGTATCGGCGATGCCAACGCTCTGCAGTACGAGCGACTGAAGGCGCTCAAGCCGGATGTCGTGGTGGCGTGGAAAGATATGACCAACACGCTCGTCATCGAGAGTCTCGCGAAGCTCAATCTGACGATCTACTACGTGAGCGTACGCACTCTAGAGGACATTCCGCGATCGGTAAGGCGACTTGGCGTTCTTGCGGGGACAGGCCCTGTCGCCGAGAGCGCGGCGCGGGATCTCGAGCGGCGCATCGCGACTCTACCGACGGCACGCTCGAGCCTGGCTGCGGCCGCTCGAGCCGGGCTCTCGGCCGAGCCCTTGCCAGTGTTCTACATGATTTGGGACGTGCCGCTCTATACTGTTGGCGGACGCAACGTCATGGCCGATGCGATTGCACGGTGCGGTGGTCGTAACCTATATGACGACATCGATTTCCCGGCGCCGATTGTCGAATTCGAAGACATCAAGAAGCGTGACCCAGCGCTGATTCTCATGGCAGCACCACCCATTACGGCGCGCGACTGGCGTGAGCGCTGGAACCGTTTTCCCACCGTGAGTGCAGTCAAGAACCGCCAACTGAAGAGCTTCTCGGATCCGCGTCTGACCCGGCAGGGTCCCTCCGCGATCGACGCGGTGCCTGCGCTGTGCCGAGTGATCGCCGAGGCCCGTACCACACCGCTCTTGCTGCGCGAGGGCCCGAGCAGGTAGCGTTCGGCGGGTGAGTACCACCCTGCATCGAGGTATCGGCCTCTACGCCGGTATCGCCGTCAACGTCGCGAACGTCATCGGCACGGGCGTTTTTCTCAAGACGCGGGTGATGACCTGCAACGTCGAGGATCCGACCCTCGTCATGCTGGTGTGGCTTGCGGCAGGGCTGCTCTCACTCGCCGGTGCATTTTGTTACGCCGAGCTCGCCTCGATGATGCCCGCAGCTGGCGGCGATTACGTGTTTCTGCGCCGTGCCTACGGACGTGCGACAAGCTTCCTTTACGGCTGGACCGTCTTCGCGATCATGAAAACGGGATCGCAGGCAGCGCTTGCGGTGGGCTTTGCGATCTTTCTCAATACCGCCGTTGGGGGCGCACTGGATGCAAGTTGGCTGACTTTGCCGATTGGCGGAGGACTCGAAGTTCCCGGACTCACGATCGTCGCCTTGTCGGCATTGTGGCTCGTCACATTCTTTAACACTGCGTCTGTGAATGCGACCGGCAGTGCAGCGACGGTGCTCACAGTGCTGAAAGTGCTGACCGTGCTCGGCATCGGCATTGCAGCATTCGTTTGGGGTCAGGGCGACACGGCGCACTTCGCCCAGTCCGCAGCCGGTGGTCGTTGCGAGGGCGTCGAGTCCAGTGCCATCGGGGGCCTCGCCGGAATCGGTGCCGCGATGCTCGGCGCTTTATGGGCTTACGATGGCTGGAACAATGTCGCGCCACTGTGTGGTGAGGTGAAGAACCCGCAGCGCAACCTCCCACGCATGTTCATTTGGGGCACGCTGCTCGTCATTACGCTGTATGTCGGGGTTAACGCTGCCTATTTCTATGTGCTCTCGCCGCAGCAAATCGCCAGCGTCTCCGCAACTTCGTCGGTCGCTACCGAGGTGCTTGCACAGTTTGCAGGGCCCTTTGCGGTGACCTTTATGGCGGCGGCGCTGATGCTCTCCTCGCTGGGCTCGCTGCATTCTTCGGTATTGGCAAACTCCCGCGTCCCGTATGCCATGGCCGCAGACGGTATGTTTTTCCGCGCGCTGGCCAAGGTCTCACCGCGCTCTCGAGTGCCCGTGAACGCGGTACTCGCCCAAGCCGGTTGGGCGAGTGTGCTGGCGATCTCCGGGACCTACGACACCCTCACCGATTCGGTCGTCTTTGCCTCGTGTCTCTTCTATGCGCTCAGTGCGGCTGCGGTGATGGTCTTCCGCTGGCGCGAGCCCGACCTGCCACGTCCGTTCCGCGCTTGGGGATATCCGTTTACGCCGATCGTGTTCGTCGTCGTATCGGGCGCGCTACTCGTCAGCGCGCTCGTCGCGACGCCCAAGCAGGCACTGCTCGGGCTCGGCGTTATCGCCCTGGGTATTCCGTTCTATTTCTTTTGGTCCCGAAAGCGCGAAACCGGTCCGGCTGGCTAGCCATCGTTCGGCTCAGTCGCGGAAGTTCTCGAAGGACAGGGGCCGATCGAAGCTCTCTTTGCGGAGCAGGGCGATTGCCGCCTGCAGATCATCACGCTGCTTACCGGTCACGCGGACCTTATCGCCGTGGATTCCGCCCTGTACCTTCAGCTTCGAGTCTTTGAGAAGGCGAACGATTTTCTTACCGCAGTCCTGATCAATTCCGTGACGCAGTACTACGCTCTGGCGAGCCTCCGCCAGATTAGTTTCAGCATCCTTGATCTCGAGACATCCAACATCGATGCCGCGCTTGGCGAGTTTGGTCTTGAGAATCTCGAGCATTTGCTTCAGTTGAAAGTCCACCTGCGCTTTCAAAAGGATCGAGTAGGCTTTCGCATCAAGCTCGTAGGTAGCTCCCGTATCTTTGAAATCGAAACGCTGCGAGAGTTCGCGGTTGGCCTGATCGACCGCGTTAGTGAGCTCGTGGGAATCGATTTCGGAGACGACGTCAAAAGAGGGCATGGGGCACCCGGTCAGCTGCGTGGCAGGGGAGTAGCAGCGGGCGAGGGCTCCGCGAGCAAGGTATCAACGGTCGATTCGAACTCGCGTATGAGGCGCTCGTAGTGCACACCGGTTGCCGGTCCCGAGAAGCCGGTATGGATCTTACGCACCTTGCCGCGCCGATCGACGAAGATCGTCGTCGGAAAGGCAAACACGCCGTTCAGCTGCGGCAGTTTGCTCGCTGCATCGTCCTTGTCCGACGTGCCAGCGATCAGCGTGGTGTACTCGATGCGGTGACGATCACGGAACCGATAGGTCGCCTCTGCCGCTCGCGGAAAGTCGCCGAACTGTTCGAACATCAGCGAGATGATCTCGAAGCCCTGTGCCCGCTTGCGACGGTGCAGCTCGGCAAGGAACGCCGCCTCGTCGTGGCAGTTCGGACACCAGCTGCCGGCCAGCGCCACCACGATCACCTTGCCGCGGAAGAACGGATCGGTGATTGAGATCTGGCTGCCGCCGACATCGGGGAAGCGAAAGTCGAGCCGTTCAGCACCGCCCGTGAGGCGGGTCGCCTGCTCGGCATCGCCTAGCGAGGCATTCTCATCGCGCCGCGCCTTAAATGGCTCGACGGAGGCCAGCCCCGACCAGAACCGTCCCTGAAGCGTGCCATCCGCACCGAGTGTCGCGCGATAGAGAAAGACGTGACCGCCGTCGAACTTGGACAGCCGAAGCTCACGATCGCGCAATTCGCCTGCGAGAAAGCGATGATCGCCCGTGGGGGTGAGGAAGGTACCGCTGACACGTCGACCCGTCTGACGAAACTCACCGACGGCAGGCGAGGATTTCTCTCCTTCACCGAACGTGACTGCCCAGCGTCCTGCCACAGATGGGTCGTCCGTCGCTGCAGGCTGCTCCTCATCGGCACTGAAGCGCCAGGTTTGTCCCTGGGTCGCCCGAAACGGAATTTTTTGCTCAGTGCCACCCTTCTTGACCATGGTGAGCGTGCCGCTCAGGGTGTCTCCTGTGACCGTGGCTTCGATGAAGTTCTCGAACCCAGGCATGCGCATCCGTAGTTGATCGCCATCGAGTGAAACCTCAGTGATCTGCACTCGATCATCGCCATTGATGAGTGTTGCCTCGATCCGCTCCTCGGTACGCGAGAACTCCATGCCGAACGGCAACTCGCCGCCTGGAACCTCCAGCACGGCACGCCAGGGTCCGCTGGAAAGCACAGAGTGGGAGGGGGCAGACGAGCAGGCCATGAGTGTGATGAGGACGACGATGAGCGGTAACGGACGGGTCAGGCGAAACATCGGCCAATTATAAGACAGTGGCGGAGGAGCCCTTGTACCATCGTTCTCATGGAGTTCGTCGCCGAGGGTTTGTCGCCGGAATTTTGGCCATTGGTGCTGGTTGGGTTCGCAGCCCAGTTGATCGATGGCGCGCTTGGCATGGCCTACGGTATTTCCGCGAGTGCTGCGCTCGCCACGATGGGGCATCCGCCAGCCTTTGTCAGTGCCACCGTTCACGCTGCTGAAGTCGTCACCACCGGCGCCTCCGGCATTTCCCACGCGTGGTTTCGTAATCTCGATCGCCAGGTCTTCATGAAGCTGGTGTTACCGGGCATGGTGGGCGGTGCGATCGGTGCTTGGTTGCTCAGCGAGCTCGACGGCTCAGTGCTGAAACCCGTGGTGTGGACCTATCTGCTGTTCACTGGGGTTTTACTACTGCGTCGAGCGTGGCGACGAGTCGAGTCCGAGCTGGCACGCACACCGAGCCATGCGCTCGGAGGAATCGCGGGATTTCTCGACGCCGTTGGTGGCGGAGGGTGGGGAACGGTTACCACGCCGACTTTAATCGCGCGTGGGATGCCGCCCCGCTATGCGATCGGTACCGCGAACGCCGCGGAGTTCTTCGTCACGCTGACCATCTCCATCACCTTTCTATTCACCTTCGACTGGCAGCGCTATGACCTCGTGATCGCCTTGCTCGGCGGGGGTGTGCTGGCAGCGCCCATCGGCGCGCTGATCGCCAAACATGTGCCACCTCGCCCCGCGATGATCACAGTCGGTCTATTCGTGATTGTGCTGGCGATCAACGGTCTTGTCCTGTGGTGGTTATCCTGAGCGGTCTGCCTTGACGTTCGTTCGGGCACGCGGTGATACTCGGCACATCATGTTTTCCGACGTCCACACACACCTGATCTGGGGATGGCGCTGCTCCTGACGGAGAGGGCGCGGGCGTTACCTTTTACCGACCGAACCCATCTCCGGCCCCAGCCGGGATGGGTTTTTTCATTTATGAAGCCACCGTTCGACATAGCAGGCGATCTCGACACACCGGTTTCAGCATTCCTGAAACTGCGTGCGCTTACGCCTCGCTTCCTACTCGAGAGTGTTGAGGGCGGTGAGCGCCTCGGACGTTACTCCTTCATCGGATTCGGGGAGGTAACGAATGAGGTCCGTCTGGATGCCGCAGGTCGCTGGCACGGCGCAACGGGCACTGCCGAGCCGCACGATCAGGCTGACTTGTTCGCGTTGTGGCGAGCAGCTCTCGCGACAGTGCCCCGGCCGACGGCTCCAGGCGCAGGCGTCGACTTCCCGCTCGCTGGTGGGCTCGTCGGCTACTCCTCATACGATTTGGTGCGCTGGTTTGAGCGTCTACCGGCTCGTGCGGCCGATCCATTTGCGATGCCGCAATTACACTACCTCGCGCCACGCTCGATGTTGGTCTTTGACCATCTGACTCGGGGCATCGCCCTGCTGCACGCAGGCAGTGAAGCCGAGCGCCAGTCTTTGCGACGTGAGGTGATCGCTGCGCTGCGAGGTCCACTGCCCGCCGCTCGCGCGAGTGGCAAGGCCTCGCTAGCCGTGGCCTCGCTGTCGCGTGAGGAGTTTCTCGCGCGCGTAGATCGTGTGCAGGAGCACATCGCTGCAGGAGATGTTTACCAACTCGTGCTGTCGGTGAGATTTGGTGGCCGACACGATCTCGATCCTTTTGAAGCCTACCGCGCTCTACGCCTGATCAACCCCTCGCCTTATCTTTACTACTGCTCTCTTGGTGATGTGACGGTCGTCGGCTCCTCCCCCGAGGCGCTGGTGAAGCTTTCGCAAGGCGAAGCACAGTTACGTCCGATTGCCGGTACGCGTCCGCGTGCAGCAGATGAGACAGAGGATCAGCGTCGTGAGCGGGAGCTACTCGCTGATATCAAAGAAAACGCTGAGCATGTGATGCTCGTTGATCTCGCCCGTAACGATCTTGGTCGCGTCGCCAAGGCCGGATCTGTGCGGGTGTCACCTTATCGATCGATAGAGCGTTACAGCCACGTGATGCATATGGTGAGCGGCGTGCACGGTACCCTGGCACCGGGGTACGACGCCTTCGATCTTTTTGCGGCCGCGTTCCCCGCCGGGACTCTGGTCGGTGCACCGAAGTTGCGAGCGATGCAGATCATCGATGAACTCGAGCCGGTACGTCGGGGGCTTTACGGCGGAACGGTAGGTTATTTTGGTGTACGCGGTGAGATGGATCAGGCGATCACCATTCGTACGCTTGTCTTCCGTGGTGATGAGTACAGCTATCAGGCCGGTGCTGGCATCGTTGCGGACAGTCGTCCCGACAGCGAATACGAAGAGGTGCTTGCCAAGAGTGGTTCTGCAGCGCGCGCGCTGGCGCTGGCAGGAGAAGGACTGTGAATACGGTGACGCCGAAGCTGTTACTGCTCGATAACTACGACTCCTTCACCTACAACTTGGTACAGGCTTTTTTGATACTCGGTGCCGAGGTGATCGTGCACCGTAACGACGTCATCGACCTGGCGATGGCCGAGTCGCTGAATCCGACACATCTGTGCATTTCGCCTGGTCCCGGTGCGCCGCGTGATGCCGGGCTCTCGTTGGCGCTCATCCGCGCATTCGCCGGCCGCATCCCGGTGCTGGGTGTATGTCTCGGGCATCAGGCGATCGTCGAGGCGTTCGACGGTGTCGTCACACGAGCCTCACGACCGATGCACGGAAAGACCTCAAGTGTCACGCACGACGGGCGCGGACTCTTTGCGGGTCTTGAGAGTCCCTGCATCATCGGTCGCTATCATTCCCTCATCGCCGACTCTGCGACGCTACCCAGTTGTCTTGAGATCAGCGCTCGCACCGAAGCGGGTGAGATTATGGGTGTGCGTCATCGTGAGTTTACGGTCGAAGGCGTGCAGTTCCACCCCGAGAGCGTACTCAGTCCGCAAGGTCCGCAGATGCTCGCGCAGTTCATGCGTTGGCAGGGAGGGCGCCGTGGCTGACGGCACCGCTCTAGCAACACTGCGGGAGGCGCTGGGTCACTGGGTCGACGGGCGCTCGCTCGCAGCGGATCAGGCTGCGCAGGTCATGCAAGCGTTGACCGATGTGGCGACGCCGCCGGCACTCTCGGGTGCAGCCCTCGTCGCCTTGCAGGCGAAGGGAATCGTCGCCGATGAGCTGCGCGGCTTTGCGATGGCGATGCGTGAGCTTGCGCGTCGGCCACAGATACCCGAGAGGTTGACCGGCGCAGCGATCGATATCGTCGGAACCGGCGGGGATGCGTCAGGCAGTGTCAATGTTTCCACGGGCACGGCGTTGTTGGCCGCAGCCTGCGGGATACCGGTCATCAAGCACGGTAATCGCTCGGTGTCGAGTCGTAGCGGGAGCGCCGATGTTCTCGAGCAACTCGGGTTGCGACTACCACTCGACGAACACGCGGCCGGTGCCTGTCTTGCCGCGACGGGCTTTACCTTTCTCTTTGCTCCGCATTACCACCCGGCGATGAAGGCGATCGCTCCGGTGCGTCAGGCGCTTGGTGTGCGTACCGTGTTTAACGTGCTGGGCCCGCTGACCAATCCCGCTTCGCCACCTTTCGCCGTGATCGGTGCCTATCGCGAATCGCTCGCCGAATTGATGGCACAGGCGCTCGCCTCGACCTCCGGATTACGACGGGCATTCGTTGTACACGGTTCGAACGGTTGGGACGAGCCGACGCCTATTGCGCCCTTCACGCTGTTCGACGTACGTCCGGGAAGCATCGAGCGTCGTGTGCGCTGCGCTGCGGATTTCGGTCTCGAGCCCTGTAGCGCCGAGGCGCTGGCGGGCGGTGACGTCGTGCATAACGCATCGGCATTACGCGCAGTGCTGCGGGGGGAAGATCGTGGTGCGCATCGCGACGCCTTGCTGCTCGGCGCGGCACTCGCCCTTGAATGCACCGGAGAAGTATCAGAAGCGCGGGCGGGGGTAGCCCGTGCTGCCGAGGCCATCGATACCGGTCGCGCTGCCGCGGTATTGAACGCCATCGAAGGTTTCTCGGTATGAGCGATCGCCTCGCGAGCGCAGACTTCCTCGCGAGCATGGCGTTGACCAGTGCTGCGCGGGCCGAAGCTGCACGTGCCATCCGGCCTGCGCAGGCACTCCGAGCCAGTCTGCGCGATCGGCCGTCCCCGGTGAACTGGCAACGATCCTCCGAGGGCTTCGATCTCATCGCCGAAGTGAAATGGCGCTCCCCGGCGGTGGGTACGCTACGCGCTGCCTCGTCGACCGACCTGAGTGCTCGGCTCGACGCCTACACTTCAGCGGGGGCAGCAGCGATATCGGTGCTGACCGAGCCAACGCGTTTTGAGGGCTCGTTGGCGTATCTTGAGCAGGCCTCGTCGCAGCTTGCTAGCAGCTCGCCGCAGGTACCGGCACTGCGTAAAGACTTCCTCGTCGATGCTTATCAGTTGCTCGAGGCGCGAGCAGCGGGTGCCGGTGGTGTGCTGCTGATCGCACGCATGCTCGAGCCTAAGACACTGGCAAGTTTGCTGGCGAGCGCGCTCGAAGAAAACTTATGCGTATTACTTGAAATCTTTGATGAGGCTGACGTGGAGCGCTCGATGACGGCTCTCGCCTCACTGCGTCAGCCGCAGACGGAACTCGCCCAGCGAGTCTGGCTCGGGGTGAACAGTCGTGATCTCGTCACTCTGCAGGTCGTACCGGATCGTCTCGAGTCGATGGTGGCATGCCTGCCGCGCGAGTATGTGCGGGTCGCCGAGAGTGGTGTGGCCAGCGCCGCAGATGCCGCGCGACTGGCGTCTGTCGGTTACGACGCCGCGCTGGTCGGTAGTGCGCTGATGGCGAGCGCCGAGCCTGAGACACTGGCGCGTGCCATGCTGCAGGCGGCGCGCGAGGTTCGGGGCCGACGAGCCCGAGCAGATCTCGTGTGAGTGCAGGAATCAGCTCATGTGGATCAAGCTCTGCGGTATGAACGACGAGTCAGCAATCGAGGCAGCATTGCAGTCTAGGGTCGATGCCGTCGGATTCGTGATCGCCCCCTCCGTTCGCGCCGTGACGCCGGCGCGTGCCGCTGAGCTGGCGGCGCCCCTGCGCGGCCGAATCACTTGCATTGCCGTGACCTTGCACCCTGATAACGATCTAGTTGAGAGCATATTTCGCGACTTCGACCCCGATCGTTTGCAGATCGATCTGGCTGATCTACCGCGTGTGCCGCAGGTCTATCGGTCGCGTGTTCTGCCGGTGGTACGTGATGCGAACTTACAAGCCGCACGACTTGACGCCACGCTGCGAGAGTTGCCGCAGACCGGGCAGGTGCTATGCGAAGGAACGGTTAGTGGTAGCGGTCATGCCGCCGACTGGTCGCGGGTGCGCGAGCTGGCCGTGCGGCGTGAGGTGGTGCTTGCCGGGGGTCTCACTCCGGAAAACGTCGCGACTGCCGTCGATGCGGTGCGGCCCTTCGGCGTCGACGTATCGAGTGGTATCGAATCCTCGCCTGGACGGAAATGTCCCCGGCGGATCGCGGCTTTCGTCCACGCGGCACGAGCCGCGTTTGCACACACATCGAGTAGGGAGTCATCGTCATGAGCGCGCCAGCTTTTCCGGATGCCCGCGGACGCTTCGGTCCTTATGGGGGGCGCTATGTCCCTGAGACGCTGATCCCGGCGCTCGAGCGTCTCGAAGCCGGCGTGCGCGAGCATCTACCCCGCGCCGATTTTCAGCAGGCGTTGGCAGAAGAGCTGCGTCATTGGGCGGGGCGACCGACGGCGCTCAGTTTTGCGCCGCGTCTGTCGGCAGCGTGGGGTGCCGAGATCTGGCTCAAGCGTGAGGATCTTGCGCACACTGGCGCGCACAAGATCAACAATGCCTTGGGTCAAGCGCTGCTCGCGAAGCGACTCGGCGCAGCGCGTATCGTCGCCGAGACGGGTGCTGGCCAGCATGGGGTGGCAAGCGCGGCCGCCTGCGCACGTCTCGGCTTACCGTGCATCGTCTATATGGGCGCTATCGATATGGAGCGCCAGGCGCCGAACGTCGGCCGGATGCGGCTGCTCGGTGCTGAGGTCGTTGCAGTGACGGCGGGCGATCAAACCCTACGTGCAGCGATCGATGAAGCGCTGCGCGATTGGGTATCCGATCCGATGGGCACGTTCTACTTGCTCGGCTCTGCCGTCGGACCCCATCCGTATCCCTATCTTGTTCGCGAGCTGCAGGCGGTCATCGGCCGCGAGGCTCGTGGTCAGTTCATCGAGCGTACCGGTGGACTACCCGATGCCGTTTTCGCTTGCGTGGGTGGTGGGTCGAACGCCATCGGCATGTTCCACGCATTCATTCCCGACACGCAGGTCGAGATTGTCGGTGTCGAGGCCGGTGGGCAGGGCGCAGCACTAGGCCAGAACGCCGCAAGTATCTCGTACGGTAAGCCGGGTGTGCTGCAGGGTTGTTATTCGCTACTGCTGCAGGATGAGAACGGTCAAATTCACGAGACCGATTCGATCTCGGCAGGCCTCGACTATCCGGGTGTCGGCCCCGAGCATGCCGCGCTCGCTTCGATGGGGCGTGTTCGATACGAGTCGGTCACCGACTCAGAGGCACTCGAGGCTCTGCAGGAGTGTTCCCGCCTCGAGGGAATTCTGCCGGCGCTCGAGACAGCGCATGCGCTCTTTGGAGCGAAGCGCTGGGCGCGCGAGCATCGTGGTCAGCGTCTGGTGCTGTGCCTGTCGGGCCGCGGCGACAAAGATATGCCGACATTGCAGCGGACGTTACTCGCAGGGGTGAGCTCATGAGTACGATTCCTGCATCCGCCCCGCATGCGCGCCTCGAGGCAGCCATCCGCACGGCCCGAAGCCGTGGTAGCCCAGCACTGATCGCGTTCATGACGGCAGGCTTTCCGAGCGCCAGCCGGTTTCGCAGCGATCTTTCAGCCATTGCTTCCAGCGCCGATGTGGTGGAGATCGGCGTTCCCTTCACCGATCCAATGGCCGACGGCATGACCATCCAGCGTTCGAGCCAGATCGCCTTGAAGCAGGGGGTGAGTTTGCGCTGGATTTTGACCGAGCTGCGTTCCATGCCTGCGCTGGATACGCCGCTTGTGCTCATGAGCTATCTCAATCCCGTGCTGCAGTATGGCTACGCGACGCTGGCACGCGAAGCGGCGGTAGCAGGGGTGTGCGGGCTCATTGTTCCGGACCTACCTTATGACGAGGGTGATGAGCTGCGTCGTGCGCTGGCCCTCGAGGGCATCGCGCTCATCCAGATGGTGACTCCCGTCACGACGCCGCAGCGACTCGCCGAAGTCTGCGCGGTGAGCCAGGGCTTCATCTATGCCGTCACCATGACCGGTACCACGGGCAAGCAGGCGGCTGTCCCCGAGACCGTGCTCAGCTATCTCGAGCGTGTGCGCAAAGTCTCCCGGGTGCCGGTGTGTGCTGGCTTTGGCATCCGACAGCGTGATCAGATCAAAGCACTGGCTGAGCAGGCCGAGGGCGTGATCGTCGGCTCGGCACTCATTGAGGTGTTAGAGCGCGGCGAGGATGCGGCCGTCTGGTTAAAAAGCCTTCGCGTCTGAGTGACGGGTATCAGCGCCGGCCGCGCCAGAGTACGAGCACGCTCGACACCACTAACAACAGACCGAGCACGCCGGGCATCAGCTCGAAGCCCCACCACATCAGTCCGGCAAATCCCAGCGCCGTCCCCACCACTGTCGCGTTACGGCGACGCTCACCCGCTCGCAACTCCGCGCGCAGCTGCTCGATATCTTCTGGCTGCACGCCGATATGCAGGCGACCGTCCTGTGCTTTTTGCACCGCTACTTTCAACAGCGGCGGCAACGCATGAGCGACCTCGATCAGCGCCGGCAAGTGTTCGCGTGCGCGCTGCCACTGCCATTTGAAACTGGTGCGCTCGCGCATCCACTCACGCAGGATCGGCGCTGCGGTCTGCCAGATATCAAGCTCGGGATAGAGATCACGACCGAGGCCCTCGATATTGAGCAGCGTTTTCTGCAATAGGATCAGCTGTGGCTGGATGCGCATATCGAAACGCCGCGAGATGTCGAACAGGCGCAACAGGATCGTCCCGAAAGAGATGTCTTTCAGCGGCTTATTGAAGATCGGCTCGAGGACCGTTCGGATTGCTGACTCCATCTCGTCGACCCGCGTGTCGAGCGGAACCCAGCCCGACTCGACATGCAGCTCTGCTACACGGCGGTAATTACGATCGAAGACGGCAAGGAAGTTTTCGGCGAGATAACTCTGGTCGCGCAGATCGAGCGTACCGACAATGCCGAAGTCGACCGCAGCGTAACGTGGCCGACGCGGGTCATCGAGCAGCACAAAGATGTTTCCCGGATGCATGTCGGCATGGAAAAAATTATGCCGGAATACCTGCGTGAAGAAGATCTTCACGCCGTTTTCAGCCAGCAAGGGAATGTTGGCATTGACGGCACGCAGCGCAGTCATATCGCTAATGGTCACGCCATGGATACGCTCCATGACCATGACGTTGAGTCGGCAGTGATCCCAGTACACCTGCGGCACGTGCAACAGCTCAGAGCCTTCGAAGTTGCGCCGTAGCTGTGCTGCGTTTGCCGCCTCACGCATGAGATCGAGCTCATCAAAGATCGTCTTCTCATACTCGGCGACAATCTCATCCACGCGCAATCGCCGGGCCTCGACTGAATTGCGTTTGGCGAGTCTGGCCAGCGCGTGCAAGACCTCGATATCTTGCGCGATGATTTCGCGCATTCCGGGACGCAGAACTTTGACGACCACTTCGCTATGGTTCTCGCGCAACCGTGCCACATGGACCTGTGCGATCGATGCTGCAGCCAGTGGCGCTTCATCGAAATGCTCGAAAACCTCATCGAGCCGCCGACCGTAGGCCTGCTCGATCAGCGTTTTGGCTAAACGACCATCAAACGGCGGAACGCGATCTTGCAGTTTGGCGAGCTCCATACCGATGTCTTCGGGCAGTAGGTCGCGTCGCGTCGAGAGCGCCTGCCCAAACTTGATGAAAATCGGCCCGAGCTCCTCCAGCGCGAGTCGCAAGCGCTCGCCGCGTGAGGCGCCCTTGCGTCGCTCGAACCAGGTCCATGGGGAGGCGAGAAACAACCATCGCAGCGGTCGGTAGAGACGGGTCTCGCGGATGAATTCATCAAGACCGTGCCGCACGAGTACGCGCTGGATCGCGATCAGGCGTGCGACGACGCGCCACTTCATGTCGAGGCCTCCGGCATTCGGGCGGCGATCGCTTCTACGCGCGCGGCGGTCCGATCGACGTCTTCACGCAGTCGATCGACAGCATTGAGGAATTCCTCAGCTTCGCCACGAGGAACAAGATCGCCAGTTTCGTAGGCAAAATACTCGGCGGTGTTGGTGACGGTGGCGGCGAGCCCGCGGCGAGCAGTATCAGCCACCGAGCGCAAGGCACGCCCGATCTGATGGGCCGGTGCATCACCGACCCGTTGGGCGAGCCACTCCTCGAGATCCGGGCGTAACAAACCGAGCAGCTCCCGATAGCGCTGCAGGACCTCGGCATCACCCTCGATATGCACCTGACCCGATTGCAGTACCCGTTCGGTCGCGCTCCCAGCGACCAGTGAAAGCAGAGCGAGTGGGCGGCCGGCGAGTCGTGCGGCGGGTATGTCCTCGGGATCGCTCTGCAGGCGCAGCGAATCGCCAGCCGAGTTCACACCGAAGCGCCAGCCGAGCTCCAGTATCTCGACATGCAGCGCCTGCCCGCGCAGGGCGGAGGTCAGCGCGCGTGCCCGCGGCGAGGCGGCAAGCTGCGCATTCAGCAGATTTTCGAGCGACTCCAGCATGGGATCAAAGTTTGTAGCCGCGATGCAGCGCGACGATCCCGCCCGACAGATTGTGATAACGACAGTTCTCGAAGCCTGCTCCCTGCAGCATGCCGAGCAGGGTCTCTTGATCGGGATGACGTCGGATGGACTCTGCCAGATAGCGATAGCTCGCCGCATCACGAGCAATCACTTCTCCGAGTAGTGGTAGCACCTTAAAGGAGTAGAGATCGTAGAGCGGTTTCAGTGCCGGCACTGTGGGCGTGGAGAACTCAAGCACCAGCAGTTGTCCCCCTGGACGCAGCACGCGAAACATCGAACGTAGGGCGGCATCCTTATCCGTCACATTTCGTAGGCCGAAGCCGATGGTGATGCAATCAAAGCTGGCATCGGCGAACGGCAGGCATTCGGCGTTCGCCTGCACGTAAACAACGCCACTCAGCGGACCGGTGTCGAGCAGCCGGTCACGACCCGTCTCGAGCATCGCTCCGTTGATGTCCGAGCAGACCACCAGTCCACGATTACCGACCTGGCGGGCGAGGCCGCGCGACAGATCGCCGGTGCCACCGGCAACATCGAGGGCGCGCTGCCCAGGGCGCAAGTGCGTTTGAGAAAGTGCAAAGGACTTCCAGCCGCGGTGCAGACCGGCGGACATGAGATCGTTCATCAAGTCGTACTTCGGCGCGACCGAGTCGAACACGCCGCGGACGCGTCGCGCCTTCTCTTGCCAGGGCACGTCCTCGAAGCCGAAATGGGTGGTTTTCCGGTCCTGTGAACTCGACATGGGTGATGCTCGCGGGGGGCGCCGATTGTAGCCGGTGACTGGTATTCCGGACCGGAAAGGCGTAAATAAGGTTCCTAGAGTACCGGCCCGAGGAAGAATGGGTCGGCGAACGGGGGTCGAGAAGGGGTTAAAGGCCGGGCAGGATGCCCGGCCTTTTTTATTCCGGGAGCTTCTCGAGGTAGCGCTGCCAGAGGGTCTCCTGATCCCGCCCGAGCTCACGCAGGTAGGCCCAGCTATAGAGGCCGCTGTCGTGACCGTCGTCAAATATGAGTCGTATGGCGTAATGGCCGACGGGCTCGATCTCGCGGATCTGCACCGCCTGCTTACCGACGACCAGTGTTTCCTGTCCCGGGCCATGCCCCTTCACCTCGGCCGAGGGCGAGTGCACACGCAGGAATTCGAAGGGCAGGGCGTAACGCTCCGCATCATCGAATACAAGCTCGAGCAGCCGCGACTGACGGCGCAGGCGGATCTCGCGGGGCGGTGCGATATGACGTTCGGAGTTCATGGCGCGGTGCAGTGCGCATCGTACCGGCCGTACAGCCTGTGTCCACGGTGACATTTGCAATGCACTCTCGGATACTCGGCTCACGGGTGGTGACTCGACTGAACTGGGGGCTTCGATGCCGTCGACGGATACCTCGCATCCCGACTATTTCCACAAGGTCGTCGATTGTCAGTGGGCCTGCCCAGCCCACACCGATGTCCCGGAATACATTCGGCTGATCGCTCAAGGGCGCTTCACCGACGCCTATCTCGTCAATCGCCGCTCGAACGTCTTTCCGGGCATTCTCGGCCGAGTATGCGATCGACCTTGCGAGCCGGCTTGTCGCCGTGGCCGAGTCGAGGAGAAACCGGTCGCCATCTGCCGTCTCAAGCGTGTGGCCGCCGATCATAAAGAAGAGTATCGAGATCGACTGCCGCCGGTGCCGATCCAAAAAAACGGCAAACGGATCGCCTGCATCGGCGCCGGCTGCGCCTCATTAACCGTAGCCAACGATCTAATGCCTCTGGGCTACGAGGTGACGATCTTCGAGCAGTTCGCTACCGCCGGTGGGCTGATGCGGACCAACATCCCGTCGTTCCGTTTGCCCGCAGAGGTAATCGACGAGGAAATCGGCACCATCGTATCGATGGGTGTCGATCTGCGACTTGGTCAGCGAGTCGATTCACTGCGTCGTCTGCTCGAGCATGAAGGTTTCGATGCCGTATTCGTCGGTTCGGGCGCACCGAAGGGCAAAGAGCTCACGCTGCCCGGACGGAGTGAGGGTGCCGCAAACATCCACATCGGTATCGCTTGGTTAGAGTCGATCGCCTTCGGGCACATCAACACGGTCGGAAAGCAGGTGCTCATCATCGGCGTTGGCAACACGGCCATGGATTGCTGTCGCAGCGCGTTGCGGCTAGGTGCCGAGAGCGTCAAGGTGATGGCCCGTAAACCGAGGCAGTTTTTCAAGGCCTCCGAATGGGAGCTAGAAGACGCTGAGGCCGAAAGCGTCGACATCGTCATCAACCGCTCGCCCAAATGCTTCGTGATCGAGCAGGGACGGCTCAAAGGGATGATGTTCGAAGTGTTGGAGTACGAATTCGATACCCGCGGTCGGATCACGGCCGAGCGGGTCACGGGCGAGGAGTTCTTCCCGGCAGACGATGTGGTGCTCGCTATCGGGCAGGAAAACGCCTTCCCGTGGATCGAGCGTGACCTCGGCATCGAATTCGACAAATGGGAAGTCCCCAAGGTTGATCCGGTGACCTTCGAGAGCACGCGCCCCGGTGTGTTCTTCGGTGGTGATGCTGCGTTTGGCCCGAAGAACATCATCTGGTCGGTCGAGCACGGACATCAAGCGGCGATTTCCATCCATCAGCACTGCCAAGGTAAACCGGTGAGCGAGCGTCTGCCGCCGGGCGTCAACCTGCAAAGCCGCAAGATGGGAATGCACGAATGGTCTTATGCCAACGATTACAACGGAATCGAGCGCCGGCTCGTACCGCATGTGTCGCTGAAAGAACGCTTCAAAAAAATCAATATCGAAGTCGAACTAGGCTTTACGGCGGAGCAAGCCGCCGACGAAGTACAGCGCTGTCTTAACTGCGATGTACAGACGGTATTCGAAGCCAAGCTGTGTATCGAGTGTGATGCCTGCATCGACATCTGTCCGGTGGACTGTCTCACGATGACGCCCGATGGTGAAGAGGCCGAACTGCGCACCCGCTTGAAGGCTCCGGCGAAAAATCTGTCACAGGCGCTTTATGTCAGCGATCCGCTCAAGTTCACCGGACGCGTCATGGTCAAGGACGAAGACGTCTGCGTGCACTGTGGCCTGTGCGCGGAGCGCTGTCCTACCGCGGCCTGGGACATGCAGAAATCCTGGGTGAAGTGGCCTCATGCCATCGACCAGCTTGCGGAGGGTAAGTGATGAGCGCGGCTGCCGTCGCATCGGGGCGGGTCAATGATTTTGTCATCAAGATTGCAACCGTCAATGGCACAGGTTCGGCAAGCGCCAACACGTTGCTCATGAAATCTTTGTTCCGTAGCGGCATTCCCGTGATGGGCAAGAACTACTTTCCCTCGAACATCCAAGGCTTGCCGACGTGGTACGAGATTCGCGTGTCCAAGGATGGTTATGTTGCGCGCTCAGGCAAGGTCGACATCATGGTCTG
Source organism: Steroidobacteraceae bacterium (assembly GCA_049425405.1). Lineage (GTDB taxonomy): Bacteria > Pseudomonadota > Gammaproteobacteria > Steroidobacterales > Steroidobacteraceae > UBA964. Next base: position 43,676 of record JBMSXG010000001.1, on the reverse strand, counting down.
TATGAACGCCGAGACCTATGCGCGCGACGTGCGGGAGGTCGCGACAGGCGGCTATCTAATCTACGACTCCACTTGGCCTAGGCCTGCGCTGCTCAAGCGTGACGACGTCACGGTGATCGGCGTTCCGTTCGCCCGCCTGTGTAATGAGAACTTCAAGGGGGTGCGTACGCGCATCCTGATGAAGAATATCTGCTATGCCGGTGCGCTAGCCGCGCTTCTCGATCTCGACGTCGAGCAAATCCGCGCCTTGCTGGCCGAAACCTATGCCAAGAAGCCGCAGCTAGTCGACTCCAACATGCGCGCTATTCAGCTCGGCTACGACTACGTACGCGAGCAAGTTGAGTGCCCGCTGCCGCTGCGGGCCGAAAAGATGGACGCCACCCGTGGTCATATCATGATCGATGGGAATACTGCCGCAGCCCTCGGTTGCCTTTATGCCGGTGCGACTGTCGCTGCGTGGTACCCGATCACGCCCTCGACTTCGTTGATGGATGCGTTCAAGAGTTTTGCCGATAAGTTGCGTATCGATCCGGAGACGGGGCGGGCAAATTTTGCATTCATACAGGCCGAGGACGAACTGGCGGCTATCGGTATGGTCCTCGGTGCCAACTGGAACGGAGCACGCTCCTTTACCGCAACGTCGGGTCCTGGCATCTCGCTGATGAATGAGTTTCTGGGGCTCGGCTATTACGCTGAGGTCCCGGCGGTAGTTTTCGATGTGCAGCGTGTTGGACCCTCAACCGGCATGCCGACGCGGACTCAGCAGTGCGATCTCATCGCCGCAGCCTACGCCTCGCATGGTGACACCAAGCACGTATGCCTCTATCCAGCCAATCCAGAAGAATGCTTCTACATGGCTGTGCAGGCCTTCGATTTGGCCGAGCGTTTGCAAACGCCGGTGCTGGTGCTGCTAGATCTCGATATTGGTATGAACGACTGGATGTGTCGTGATCTCAAATGGGACGACGCCTATCGCCCGGATCGTGGCAAGGTGCTTGGTAAAGCCGAGATCGAGAAGCTCGAAAAGTTTCATCGCTACGTCGATAAAGACGAGGATGGCATCACCTATCGCACCTTCCCCGGAGTGCATCCGAAGGGGGCTTACTTCACCCGTGGCTCGGGGCATACGCAGTTCGGGACTTACACCGAGGATGCGGCCGAGTATCAGCTCGTCCTCGATCGGCTTACCCGCAAGTTCGCCACCGCCAAGAGCCGGGTGCCGCATCCCGTGATCGAGGGCAGTGGTAAGGCGGAGATTGCCATCGTCTCGATCGGCAGCTGCGATGGAGCCGTACACGAGGCGCTCGATGTGCTGCGCGCTCGAGGGTTGTCGATCGATTATCTGCGTGTGCGGGCTTTCCCGTTCTCAGAAGAAGTGGAGCGCTTCCTTGAAGATCATGCCGTCATCTATGTGGTCGAGCAGAATCGCGATGCGCAGCTGAAGTCGCTACTCACCCTTGAGACCCGTGTTGCCAAGTCCAAGCTGCGCTCGCTGCTGCACTACAGTGGTTTACCCGTCTCTTCAAAGTTCATCGTCGATGGCGTGCTCGGTGACTTTGCCGAGGGGCGACGGGCTGCGATGGGAGGTGTGCCATGACGTTTATTCCTAAACCTAAGGTCGCCCATCCCTCGTTACCGCGTAATGAGCTGGGTCTCACACGTCGTGATTACGAGGGCTCTCTCTCGACCCTGTGCGCCGGTTGCGGCCACGACTCGATCACTGCTGCGATCATCGAGGCAAGCTGGGGTATCTCGCTGCGTCCCGAAAATCTAGTCAAACTATCGGGCATCGGTTGCTCGTCAAAGACTACGGCGTATTTCGTCAGCGGCGGTCATGGTTTTAATTCGGTCCACGGGCGCATGCCCTCGATCGCGATGGGTGCGAATGCCGCCAACCGCGATCTGTATTACATCGGAATATCGGGTGACGGCGATTCGCTATCGATCGGTCTTGGGCAGCTCTGTCATGCAATTCGTCGCAACGTCAACATGCTCTACATCATCGAGAACAACGGTGTGTACGGCCTCACGAAAGGGCAGTTTTCAGCTTCCGCGGACGTCGGTAGCAAAGCCAAGAAAGGCGAGGTCAATCAGCAACCACCCATCGATCCGGTGCTGCTTGCGCTCAATCTGGGTGCCGGATTCGTCGCGCGTAGTTTCTCGGGCGATAAAGCCCAGCTCGTCCCGCTGATCCAGGCCGGGCTCAAATACCCGGGTTTCGCACTCATCGATGTACTGTCCCCTTGCGTGACATTTAACGATCACGAGGGGTCGACCAAGAGCTATGCGTTTACCCGCGAGCACTACGAGCCCGTAGTCGAGGCCGATTTCGTACCCCGCCAACGCGAGATCACCACCGATTACGCCCCGGGTGAGACGTTGCCGGTGCTGCTGCACGATGGTAGCCGCGTCGTGCTGCGCAAATTAGCCTCGGACTACGATCCAACCGACGCCCATGCGGCCTACGACTATGTCCAGCAGCACGCCACGCGCGGCGAGTATTTGACTGGTCTGCTTCATTGCCGTAGCACTGCTGACAGTGAATTCCACACGCTCAATCGCACGCCGGAGCAGCCGCTCAATCAGCTGCCTTACGAGCGTTTGACGCCGGGCGAGCGCGGACTCGAGAAGCTGTTGGCGCGCTACCGCTGACTCGGTACACTCTCGGCCTCGCAACCAAGGAGCAAGGAACGACATGGGCAAGGGAGACAGCAGAAGCCGTCGGGGCAAGATCTACAAGGGATCGTTCGGGAAAACACGACCGAAAGATCCGGCGCGCGCTAAGAAGCGTGCCGCGAAGCGCAAGCGCACCTCCAAGTAAGCGATCCGACGAATACCGTTATGTTGAGGGCCCGCCCGAGTGATCTGGCGGGCCTTCGTGTTTTCAGCTGCGACGACGGCTGCTCAGTAAGACGGTCAGCCCAACGAGTAGCGCAGCCGACCCCGCGAGAAAGGGTGCGCCGGGCATTTGCCACGCCGTCGTAGCGACGCTAAAAAGATGAGTCATGGCGAACGGCACGATAATCGCGGTGAAACTCACGATGCCGCTGATCGCCCCCTGTAACTCGCCCTGGGCATTGGCCGGCGTCTGCTGCGACAGGATCGCGCGGATCGAGGGCATGGTGAGCCCCACGAGGCAAGCGAGCGGCACACTGGCGAATAACCATGCAGGTGTTGGAGCGAGCGCATAGCCGATAAAGCCGAGCGTGCCACCGGCGAGCCCGAATGCTGCCGTGCGATATTCGCCGAGGCGACGTGAGAAAAGCCCGACGAGCCCCCCCTGAACGACTGCTGTACCCAAACCGAGCACCGCGAGCGACAGGCCAACCTCGCGCTCGGCCCATTCGAATTTCGCCATGGTCATCCAGGCCCAACTCGAGGGCAGCGTGTCATGTCCCACCTGATACATAAACAGCACGAGCAGCAATAGTGAGGCACCGGGGATCACTCGAATCGAGCGTAAAGCGCCGAGCGCGTTGGCGCGTTTCATCGAGAATTCCCGGCGGCTCGATTCCGGCAGCGTTTCGCGCAGCACGAGCAGAGCAATCAGGAAATTGAGTGCCGTGAAGACTGCCGCGGCGAGGAAGGGGACGCGGGGCCCGAACTGGCCTAGCAGGCCTCCGACCACCGGCCCGACGATGAAGCCCATCCCCCAGGCGGCACCGTTCATACCGAAAAACTTCGCCCGCTGGGTGGGTGGAATCACGTCAGCCACGACCGCATTGGCTGTAGCGAAGGTCGCGCCTGCGATCCCTGCGATGATTCGTCCGACGAACAGCCAGAAGAGGCTGGGTGCGACGGCCATCAGCAGGTAATCGACCGACAGTGCGGCCAGCGACGCGAGCAAGATCGGCTTACGCCCGTACCGGTCGCTGAGGTTGCCGAGGATCGGCGAGAAAAAAAACTGCATGATCGCGTAGGAGAGCGTCAGCCAGCCCGCGATCGGTGCCGCCTCGGCCAAAGACAGCGACGAGAGCTCCATCACCAGTGTCGGTGCGACCGGAATGATGATGCCGATGCCCATCGAGTCGATGAACAGCGCCATGGCCACCAGAGGCAACATCCGTCGCCGCGGATCGGAAGTCTCGGAGGCTGTTGTCATGGCAACTCTCGGATGAGTGTGGTGCTGTTCAGCTTAGTGCCGCCCCGCGGGCGCGACGATACCGCTGCACCATCTCGAGTGCGCTGAGCGATGCCGGTGGCAGGGTCGCCTCGCCGCTTGCGAGCGGCGTGACCCGATCTCCCCAACGGAGAAGATGGGCGCAGAAGGTGAGGCCACCACCGAAAGCTGGTAATAGCAGCAGAGAGCCCGGTCGGATCCGCCCCGCCTCTAGTGCTTCGCATAGTGCAACCGGTACGGTGGCGGCAGACATATTGCCGTAGCGTTGCACGTTGACGAAGACGCGCTCCATCGCGATGCCGGTGCGCTTGGCAACCGCCTCGATAATGCGCAGATTGGCTTGATGCGGAATGACCAGATCGATCTGCTCAGCGGTAACGCCGCTGCGCTTGAGAACATCCTCGCAGGCGAGTCCCATACCGTTGACGGCTTTCTTGAAGATCTCCTGACCTTCGAACTGCCAGTCGGTTCGGCCGAGTAGCCGACCCTGATGAACATACGCGCCGCCGATGCCGTGGATCCGCAGGATGTCGCGCGAAGCCCCATAGCAGCCGAGCTTCTCGAGCAGCACGCCTTCCTCGCGCTCACTCGCCTGTAGCACGACGGCCGCCGCTCCATCACCGAAGAGCACAGCGACATTGCGATCATCCCAATCCATGTAAGAGGAGATCAGCTCGCCACCGACGACCAGTGCCGTGCGCACGACGCCACTGCGAATCATCGCTGTGGCAGTAGACAGACCGTAGAGAAAACTCGTGCAGGCCGTATTGACGTCCATCGCTGCGCAACCGTCAGCGCCGAGCCGTGCCTGCAATCCAGAAGCCATATTCGGACATTGCTCATCGTGCGTCGTGGTACCGAAAACGATGAGATCGAGCTCCGAACCCGAAACCCCCGCACAAGCCAGGGCCCGCTGGGCCGCGACGAAGGCCATCTCGCCGAGCGGGACGTGCGAGACGCGTCGTTCCGAGATCCCGGTACGAGTGGTGATCCACTCGTCCGAGGTGTCGAGGAATTGGGCGATATCGCCGTTGGTCAGGATGGCCGGCGGGAGACATTTTCCCCAGCCGGTAATACTGGCACTCGCCATGGTGTCGATTCCCCCGTCGTCCGTTCGGTGAGCATAACCCCCGGGAGCGCTGGCGTTCCAACCCGTGGCCAGGCTTGGCGATGTTCCGGCCGATCCGCGGTGCATGCCGCTATGGTGTCGATCAAGGGGGATGACTGCTATGTGGATGCCGCCACTCGAAGACGCCTGGCTGGGCAAGGTCGAGTTCTACGAACTCATTTTCGGAAGCTGGACGGTCTATGCCTTTTTGGTGTGGATGTGGCAGCGCGTGCTGAAAGAGCCGCTCGACGAGTGGCGCTATGCGATGTTGACCTTTCTCGGTGCTGGCGCGTTTTGGGTCAACCACTATTTCCTGAAAGCACCATCACCCACTTGGCTGGTGCTGATCAATCTATACACCCTGTTTTTCTTATTCTCATGGTGGATCGTCGCCGTGCGGGGTAGAGAGCGTTCCTTTGGCTGGAAGCTCGCAGCGATGCTCGGCGCCATCGTCTTCACGGTTGTGTTCATCGCCTTCGAGCAGCTTGCACGCTATGGCGTCGAGCATTGGGGGATGCACGAGTTTTGCTGGATGACGCTGTCGTTCATCGGCTTCGTCTGGCTGATCGCTTGGCGTGGTCGATCAACGATCAAGCCGAAACCGAAATCCGTACCGCTGTATCCGAAACCCGAGTGGCGCGGTCTCGGCGGCACGCTGTAGCGCACCAGACGGTTTCAGGCGGCTGCGATCACTTCGAGCGCCACGCGCTCGGCAGACTCGAACGCCCCTTCCATCCCACGGCTACCGATCGCCGTATGTTCGCCGCAGAAGAAGAGTCGCTGGTGCGGTGTGGCGATCGCGGCACGCAACTCGCGCACCTGTCCGGGATGGAAGATCGCCCAGTCGCCCGCCGAGAATGGATCGGTCGTCCAGGAGTGCACGCCCGCAACTCTGAGTAGGCCTTTCGAGGCAGGGCGCAGTCGCGCGAACTCAGACAGAACGAGGCGCTTGCTCGCCTCGATGCCCAGCCGGTCGACGTACAGGCCGTTGAGTCCGCGACACCAAACCGTCAGGCTCGTCACCTCGTCATCGCTACGTCCGAATTTCTGTGCGAGTACCATGCCAAGTGGTCCATCGGTCCACATCGAAGGCGACATTCCGTCGCTCTCCCAGAACGGTTTTTCAGCAACTAGGTGAAACTGCGTGATCGGAATATAGCCGAGCGTTTGGATCGCCTTATGCTGCAGCGGCGCTGGCAACGGATCGATCGCCACGTTGCGCAGCGTTGAGAACGGCATCGAGCACACCACCTGCTTCGCACGAAATACGCTGCCATCACTGCAGCGCACTCGCGCATGACTCGCATCCATGTCGATGGCCATAACCTGTCGATTGAGCAGCAGATCGCCCTTGAGGCGCTTGGCCATCGCAATAGGAAGATTCTGATTACCGCCCTTGAACGAGCCGATCAGCAAGCCCGGCGGAACGCCTGCCGGGGCCGAGCGCGTCCCGGGAGCGGGAGCGTTCGAGGCACCCGTGCGCGAGAACGCAGCGACTGCACCTCGATTGACGTTTTGCCAGTGATCGGCAAACGCCTGTTGCAGCAGTGAAACGTCGTAGGCCGTGGTGCCGTACGCAATGTTGGTATCGAAACCGAGTCTGATCATGGCATCGGTTGCGCCGTGTGAGCTCAGAAACTCATGCACAGAGATGTCGTGCTGCGCATGCTTTGCATCGTGCCAGTTCTCCAGATCGCGAAACGGCATGTGGTCGCGGAACATGGCATCCGCCCAGGCCCAGGGAGCGAGCGAGCGACGCTCGCCCACAAATGGATTGCGCGGATGGCTCGCCCACTCTTTCAGCCGTACGTGCTCGCCGCCCAAGAAAAGCTCCTGCCCGGCGCGATTGGCAAACAGGCGAGGGGCCAGATTGACGATCTCGATACCGTACTTGGCGGCGGCAGCGATGCAACGACCGTAGGCGTTGGCGATCGTATTACCGCCCACTTCCGGATGGCCGGGTACGTCAAATAGCGTGAATACTCGTCCACCGACACGGTTGCGACCTTCGAGCACCAGCACTTTCAAGCCGTTCTCTTCGAGGGTGAGTGCAGCTTCAAGGCCGGCGAGACCGGCGCCAATCACGATGACATCGATATCGCTCTGACTCGCAGCACGAGCTGGGCCAGTGAGGCCGGCGAGTGCGGCTGATGCAGCCGAGGAGAGAACGAACTCGCGACGATTGAGTGTCATGGCGTATCTCCCAAAGATTCTGTGAGGCGACAGCGTAGTACCTTACGATCCGTGATCGAGCCGATGAGCAGCTCACCGTCGATCACGGTACCGCCGCTGCCGGCCGAGATGCGTGTCCCGTCGTCGAGGAACACTTGAATCAGCTCGCTGCCACCGGTCGCGGTGCCCGACAGTCGCATGATCCGGGTAGGAGCGGGATGGCTCGCGTCGCCGAAATGTCGTATGAGATCGAGTGTTTTTGGATGGACGGCGATCCAAACGACGCCATCAGGATCAGTGCCGAGATTATCGGGTGCGCCTGGGACTGCGATCGATGTGAGTGAGCTGAGGTCATTAGAGACGAGATCACGACTGAATACGCGCACGTCCTTACCGACGGTCTCAGCGACGTATAGTCGCGATCCGTCCGGACTCAGTGCAAGGCCCGAGGCACTCTTCAGGCCGTCGGCGACCACTCGCATTCCAGTATCGTCGTGCAGCACGATCGTCGAGCGGCCACGGCGTAACACGATCTCGCTTAAGCGCCCGAAAGCCGAGCTCGAGCCTTTATCGTTAGCCACGTAAAAACTACGAGGGCCAATTGCGACGATGGCATTTGGAGCGATGAGGAGCGGATCACGCAAGACCTCGATCGGCACAAATAAACCGTCGGAGCCTTGCTCGAACACGAGTATCTCGTGGTCGGCCTCCGGCGGGTGATTGATCAAGAACAGACGTGCGCTGCCATCGCCCATCCGATAGAGCGACATGCCGTGCGGACGGAAGTTTGCAGGTCGAGACGCGAGTGCCGAGCTGATGAGTGCGGGCTCGACGGTCAGATCGAGCTGCAGTACATCGCCGCTCACCTCGCGGCCCTCTACAAGACCGCGTCGATCGAGAGCCGACAGGTAGACGAGGCGACGGCTACGATCCGGCTGCAGGTCCTCGGCGCTGACTTGCAGCGGCACGCTGGTGCAGGCCTGATTGGTCGGCGGTCCGAGCGGCTCGAACTGTCCGCCGTGATGGAGGAAGTCGGCGGTGACGATTGCCAGCACCACAAGCAGGCCGACGCCCGCCCAAATCATCCGTCGCGGCCAAGCCTTCATGCGATTTGCACCCCCGTCATACCTGATGATTGTATCGCGGGCGTTGGCTCAGTCGATGGCGGCTGCCGCGCGTAGACCCTCGATCATCGCGGTGCGCCGCAGGTAGTCGCACGCGCGCGAGCGATCGGCGGCGATGGCACGCATCTCTTGCTGGCGTTCACGCCGGCCGATCGGATCGGTTTCCTCGAGCAACTGCTTGTTGGCGATCGTTTGGGCCTGCAGGTAGCGCTCGGCGACGGTGCGTCGGCGCCGATCGTATCGATCGAGCAGGGTGTCGGGTGCCTCGCCGCGCCAGACGGCACCGAGCGCTGTCGCCAGCTCCCGCGCGTCGTGGATTCCGAAGTTCAAGCCCATCCCGCCGAGCGGGTTATTAACGTGGGCGGCATCACCAACCAGCAGGACGCGTCCGCGTCGATAGCGAGCGGCGACGCGCTGATGCACCGCATAAAGATTGGTGTGCAGTACCCGTCCCAGCCGAGTCTCGGGGACGAAGGCCGCAAGTCGTGCCGCAGCGAGTGTCGGGTCGAGCAGACTGCGCTCGTCTTCCTCCGCTCGGGTCGGAAACACGCAGCGCCACAAGCCCTCACCGGAAGGTCCGGGAACCTTAAATGTTGCGGTCCACTCGACCGGATCCATCGTGTAGCAGCTGTACGCGTAGCCGAGCGGTTCAAAATCGAAATCGGTCGTGATAACCAAGAATCTCTCAGGCCAAGTGAAGCCCTGAAAATCGATATCTTGGGACTTGCGTACCACGCTGCGTCCACCATCGGCACCGATCAGCCACGATGTACGCAAGGTCGTACGTGTCTTGTCCGCCTGCACAATATCGACATCGACCCCGGAGTCGTCCTGCCGGATCGCCTCGACCTCGCAACCATGCAAGATGCGGGTATTGGGCGCTGCTGCGACTCGTCGCGCCATCATGGCGACCAGCTTGTGCTGTTCGCATTGCAGGCGGTAAGGAAACGGTGTTTCGTCCGCCAGCACATTCAGATCGAATTGCGCTACGAGACCCTCGCGCCGATCTCGGAACTGCCAGTGACGGGCGATGATTCCCTCTGCGTGCAGCTCCGCAGTTACGCCCGAGGGCGCGAGCATCTCTAGGGTCGGCGGATGATGAGTCGCTGCGCGAGGATCGGAATGCGGCTCGAGGCTACGTTCCAGCACGAGCAGCGGTACGCCCTCTGAGGCGAGAAACAGCGCGCTCGCCATACCAGCGGGGCCTCCGCCGGCGATGATCACCGGCAGATCGAGCGGCGACACGTCAAAATCGCTCGAGCGTCGAGCCACAGCCATACACAGGATCATCGATGCCGCAGCGGCGCAGGGCATCCCAGTAGGTGATGGCATTGATCGCAAGCACCGGCTTACCGAGCCAGTGCTCGGCTTCGGCGCAAACCTCGATCGCCGCCAGGTTGGTGCCCACCTGTACGAGGGCATCTACATCATCACCATCTAAGGCTTTCAGCGTCTCAATGAGCTGAGTGCGTGTGGTGTGCGCGATTTGTACCGGCGATGGACACTTCAGCCCGATCAGTCGTGGAATTCGATAGCCGGCTTCTTCAAAATAATGCCTGACCTGCTCATCGCCGCGCGGCTGATGGGGGGTGAGCACCGCGATTGAGCGTGCGCCGTGACGACGCAAGGCTTCGACGGTTGCGGTTGAACCCATCGATACACCAACGCCAGCGCGACTCGTCAGCTCCGCCTGCAATTCGTCGGCTGCGCGAACACCTCCCCAGAACGCCTCGAGTGCGACACCCATGATCACGTGGCTCGGTTGGCACGTCATGACCTGATCGATGGCCGTACGCATTCCGTCGCGCATCGCCTGTACATGCTCGAGGAAGGCCTGTTCGCTTGTGAGCGGACGTTCTTTGATACTGATACGGGCGATGTGATTCGTTACGCCGCGTGGACGCAGTCGTTCGGATTCCGGCTGACAGCTCGTGTTAGTCGAGGGAACGACGAGGGCAATTCGTGCGCGATATCCGAGCTGATCGGTCATGACGGGGTCTCAGGGTGAGCTGGCGCTGCCACCGTCGACCGTGAGTGAGCTGCCGGTCAGATGGGCGGCGACGGGCGAGGCTAGGTAAACGACGTGTGTCGCCACCTCTTCTGGCGTGGCGAGTCGACGCAGAGCTGATTTCTGCAGTACTCGCGCCTCGGCCTCCGCTGCAGTGATTCCCTCGCGCGAGGCGGCGGCCTGCATGAGCCGGTCCCAGCGTGCCGAGCGGACCGGTCCAGGGTTGACCGCATTGATTGCGATGCCGTGCGGACCGAGCTCATCGGCGAGTCCGCGTACGAGTGCGAGCAGCCCGGCGTTGGCTACGGCGCCGGGCAACATCCGCGCGTCGGGCTGGCGGGCGGAGTTGCCCACCACCAACACGATGCGACCCGTGCCGCGGGCGATCATCCGTGGCGCGACGGCCCGCAGCGTACGGATCGTGCCGAAGAGCTTGACCTCGAGATGACGCTGCCAGGCGGCATCGTCAATTTCCCAGAACACTCCTCCTTGTGCGGCACCGGCTGCACAGACGAGTCCGTCAATCGCACCGAGTCGCGCTTCGGCCGATGCGATGGCTGCCTCGGTGGCTGCGGCGTCGCTCAGCTCGCAGGCGATGGGCAGCGCGTTGGCGGCGCCCTGCGCTAACAACTGCTGGGCGAGTGCCGAGAGTGCGTCAGTATCGCGGCCGAGCAAGGCGAGCGCTGCGCCCTCAGCAGCCAGTGCCTGCGCAATGGCGCGACCCAGGACACCCGCGGCTCCGGTCAGCACGACCCGTCTTTGACGCAGTTGGAGATCCATGGGTGATGTCTCCCTCAGCGAGAGCGCCGGGCTAGGGCGGCGCCGGCGGCCAAGGCGCGCAGCTTATCGCGCGCGAGCGAGGCTGAAAGCGGTGCCATACCGCAGTTGGTACAGGGCAGCAGACGCGAACTGTCGACATGTTTCGCCGCTTCACGAATATGCTGCGCGACCTCTTCGGCAGTTTCGAGTCGATTCGGCAGCACCTCGATGGCTCCGACCAGTAATTCTTTGTCGGGTAGCAGCCGTAATACCTCGTGCGGCACACGCGAGCCGGCAAACTCGAGCGACACCTGGCGCACGCTGCTGGCATTAATCCAGGGAAAGATCTGTTCGTATTGTCGCCATGTATCGCCGAGTGTGGCCTTCCATTTAACATTGGCCTCGATGCCGTACCCGTAACAAATGTGTACGACGGTGGTGGCCTTTAGTCCCTGCATGGCGCGCTCGAGCGCGGGCAGGCCCCAGTCACGCACCTCTTCCAGGAAAACGTTGAATGCCGGCTCGTCGAACTGGATGACGTCGGCGCCGGCGGCTTCGAGCTCGCGGGCTTCGTCATTCAATAATTCTGCAAAGCGCATTGCCATGTCCGCGCGCCGTCCGTAGTAACCATCGGCAAGCGTGTCGCAGATGGTCATCGGGCCGGGCAGGGTGATCTTCAGGCGCTGCGTGGTGTGTCGACGCATGAACGCGGCGTCCGCAACGTGAATGGCAGCGGGGCGTACGAGTGGTGCCGTCACGGTCGGGACCTCCGCCTCGTAACGATTGTTGCGGATGCCCATTCGAGTCTTACGATTCCAGTCGACGCCTTGCAGGCGCTCTAGGAATCCATGAACGAAATGGATACGGAACTGCTCACCGTCGCCGACGATGTCGATACCGGCTGCTTCCTGTTCGCGCAGCCATTCGAGTGCGGCGCGCTCCTTGCCGGCCTGCAGTGCATCAGCTGACAGCCGCCAGGCAGGCCAGAGTGTCTCGGGTTCGGCGAGCCAATCAGGCTTCGGCAGGCTGCCGACGGTGGTGGTGGAAAACATGAGACGCATCTTAACGATGCGCTGCTGAGGCTCGCGCCGAGAGGCGAGCCTCGCTCGCCTAGCGGATTCGGGAGAGCCGGTGGTCCTGATCGAGGCGGGCCTTACGGCCCGCCTCCCCCCCCCCCCCCCCCCCCTCGACCGGATCATCCTTGGACGGGGTGTGTCCTTACTTCCGGACTTTCCGTGTCCGGATCGGCGGCCCGGACGGACCGCCGTGTCCTAAATCGTCTAACGTTCGAGGTGACCGATCAGTTCGGCAGCAGGACGCTGTCGACCGCGACCACGACGCCGTTGTCGGCAGAGTAATCAGCCTGGACGCGAGCGCCATCGACACGAAGGCGGCCACGCACGAGCTCGAACTTCACTTCGTCACCGGCGACCGTCTTGGCGCTGCGGCTGCGCTTCATGTCCTCGGCCTCGAGCGCCTTTCCCGGCACTACGTGGTTGGTGAGGATCTTCACGAGCTGGTCCTTGTTCTCGGGACGCAGCAGCGCCTCGAGCTGAGCCGGCGGCAGCTTGGCAAACGCCTCATCCGTCGGGGCGAAGATCGTGACGGTGCCCTGGTTCAGGGCATCCTGCAGGCCTGCAGCCTCAATGGCCTTGGCGAGCGTGTTGAAGTTACCCTTCTGCTTGGCCACATCGAGCACAGAGCCCGTAGCGGAGGCAGTCAGGGAAGTCATGGCAAGCGCGGCGGCGGCAAGCGCGGCCGGGAAGCGAAGGGTGCGAATCATGTGCAGTACTCCAAGGTCGATGAAGGGGGGCGTACCGCGATCCTGCGTACGCTAATCACGAGGAGAGGATGACAGGGCCATTCCTTTCTGTCAAGCTATTGTCCAACCTAAAGCTGTACAACACCTGAACAAACCCTGAACACGATGTCCCGACCCCTACCTCAGACCCCTTCCGGCGGCCAATTCACCATTAAAGCGGTGGCGCAGGCGACCGGCTTGTCGGTCGAGACGCTACGGGCCTGGGAACGTCGATACGAGGTGGTCCGACCCTCGCGCGACCCGGCCGGCCGCCGAACCTACTCGGCTTCCGACGTGGCTCGATTGCGTCTTCTGCGTACCGCGACTGAGCTCGGTCACACCATTAGCCGACTCGCGGCGCTTTCTGAAGATGAGCTCGCCAAGCTCGTGGCCGATTCCGGCGGGCTCGCCCGTCCGCCCTCGTCTCGCGGTCAGTCTTATGTGGAGCGTGCCATTGATGCCGCGGAGCACTCTGATCCCGCAGGCGTCGAGGAGGTGCTGACCTCTGCCGTGGCTTTGTTGCCTCCCTCGGAGGTCATCCATCACGTTCTCGTGCCGCTGGGTCGTGAGATCGGCGAGCGCTGGCATCGCGGTGAGGTGTCGATTGCGCAAGAACACATGGTCACCGACATCGTTCGTCGGTTGATTATCTCGATCACGCGCGGGTATCTACGCTCTGATTCAGGCCCCTGCCTCGTGCTCGCCACCCTCTCCGGTGAGCGCCATGAACTCGGAATTTTGATGTGTGGCTGGCTCGCTGCGACGCGACGGTTCCGCACCCACTATCTCGGCGTCGACGTCCCACCGCAGGAAATCGCCCGCTTCGCCCTCGACGTCGAGGCGCGTGCGGTCTTGGTATCGCTTGTCATGCCGGAAAACGAAGTGCCGGCCCTCGAGCAGTTGCGAGCGCTCGTAGATGCACTCAAGGGTCGTTGCGAGGTCTGGGTCGGCGGCTTTGCCGCCCGGCATCTCACCGTCGAAGAACTGCCGGCGGCGTGCACACTCATCAACTCCGGCGGTGATTTCGAGCAGCACCTCGATCTACTCGCTGCACAGCACTTCTCAGGCTGACAAATCTTTTCACGGATTACCGACTCGCCTGATTGCTGAGATCGCCTTCGGCGAGATAAGGTCGGGGCGATGGCTCTACGGGTCGCCGCGACAACATTGTTGCTGCTCGGTGCTCTGACCGCTTGCGGTGGTGGCGGCGGGTCGGGCAGCTCTGCCGCCTCTGCGACCTCGCCGACGGCCACCGCACGGCCCATCTCTCGTGCTGAGGCGTTCAGTTTTCTCAATCAGGCGAGCTTCGGTGCGACCGAGTCGACAGCCGACCGTCTGATTTCACTGGGTGATTCAAATACGGCCTACGCTCGCTGGATCGATCTTGAGATCGCCAAGCCCGCCTCGTTACTTCTACCAACTGTCGAGGCCGCCGTTCCAAACCCGATACCTACCGGGTTCGTAATCGGTTCGCTCAATGCAACACGTCAGGAGGCTTGGTTTACCAACGTTCTGCGAGGTGACGATCAGCTACGTCAGCGGGTTGCCTTCGCCTTATCCGAAATTTTCGTCGTATCGCAGGTCGGTGCGCTCCAGAATCTGCCATTTGCGACCGCCAGCTTTCATGACCTGCTGGCTCGCAGCGCTTTCGGTAACTACCGCCAGCTCCTCGAGGACGTCACGCTGCATCCCGCGATGGGGATCTATCTGTCGATGCTTGGTAACCAGCGTGCTGTGACCGGCACCAATTTACGGCCCGATGAAAATTATGCGCGCGAGATGATGCAGTTATTCAGCATCGGCCTCGTTGAACTCAACACGGATGGCTCCACGCGTCTCGACAGCTCAGGGCAGCCGATCCCCACCTACAACCAAGAGATCATCGAGGGATTTGCACGGGTGTTCACTGGCTGGAAGTGGGCATGCCCTACGGGGTCGACCTGCACCTTCGCCAACGTCCGGCCACAACTTGTACCGACGCCTGGGTACAACCAAATACGGCCCATGCAGTTGTACTCGGAACAGCACGAAACGGGATCTAAGCGCGTGCTCTCCAATACGACGATCCCTGCTAATCAAGCAGGGGCAGAGGATTTACGCCTCGCGCTCGATAACGTTTTCAATCATCCGAACGTGGGACCTTTCATCAGTAAGCAACTGATCCAACGTCTCGTCACCAGTAATCCCTCACCACAGTACGTACGCCGCGTCGCCGAGACATTTAACAGTGATAGTTCGGGTCAACGAGGCAATCTGGGCGCCGTAATACGCGCGATATTGCTCGATCCAGAGGCGCGATCGATGTCCTCTGGGGTGTCGATGGCCTACGCAGGCAAATTGAAGGAGCCGCTATTGCGGCTCACGCAGTTCTGGCGTGCGTACGATGCGATCTCGGCTAGCGGCAGACTCGGTGCTGGTGTCAACTTCACGGGTGGAGTCGGCGCCGTATTTGGTCAGGCGCAGGGCTCATCGCCTTCGGTATTTAATTTCTTCAGCCCGTTCTACGCACCCCCAGGAGAAATCGCGGAGTCTGCACGGGTTGCTCCTGAGATGCAGATTGCGACGGAGTACCTCAACACGCAAATCACGAATTTTTTCTGGACCCAGGCTTCTGCGCGCACTCAAACACAGGCCGCCTCTCTGAACCCTGATCTCATGTTCATCAATACTGGCGAGGAGCTGGCGCTAGCAGCTACTACTGATGCGCTGATCGATCGCGTAGCAAAGAGATTATTTGGCAGCGCGGATGCAATATCCCCAGCACTGCGAGCGGAAGTACTAGCTCAGATTGACCGAACCGCCGTGCCAACGACAAATCCGGCGAACGCACTCGCCACGCGCACCGCAGACGCCATTTATTTACTTGTCACCTCTTCGGAGTTTGCGCTACAGCGCTGAGTCAACGATGACCACCAACCGTCAACGAAGACAATTCCTACGCGCCGTGGCGGCTGGGGGTGTGGCTTATGCCTTTGGCCGTACTCAGGGTGCGCTCAATGCACAGGCCGTCGGTGTCAGCGGATTTGGTGATTACAAAGCTCTGGTCTGTCTCTTTCTCTTCGGCGGCAATGACTCGTGGAATCTTCTCGTTCCAACCAGCTCCGCCGAGTACAACGCCTACGCGCGCTCGCGTGGTGGCGGAACCGCATCGTCGCTCGCTATCGATCGAGCCGCTCTGTTGCCGGTGACGGTCTCGGGGGGGACTCCAAACGGCGCCACCTACGGTTTTCATCCAAGCATGACGGGCGTACGTGACCTATTCGATGCCGGACGTCTTGCGGTGATCGCTAATGTGGGGCCGCTGATCCGGCCGACAACAAAGAGCGAGTACCAGACCGCCGTTTCAACCGGACATGCGTTGCCTCCCCAGCTTTTCTCGCATAACGATCAGCAGGATCAATGGCACAGCCTGCGGGGCCGTAGCGTTTTGCGCTCGGGATGGGGCGGGCGCGTTGCCGATGCCCTCAACGGGCGTCTCGCCGATCAAGCGCTGTCTTTGAACGTTTCGCTTGCCGGGCAGACCTACTTTCAAGCGGGGGAAATCGCCACTCCGTATGTCATGGGTGCGAACGGCGCTACTTCATTCTCCGGCATCAATACGACTGCCATCGGTACAGGCCGTCGTACAGCACTAGAGGGAATTGCTCGCAGTTCGATTAACGCCAGCGGGAACACGGCTTATGAGCGTGCGCTTGCGCGGGTCCAGCAGCGAGCCATCCAGAATGCCGACCGCGTCAACGGTGCTTTGGCGCAGGCCCCAAACTTTACAGCACTCCCCAACTCCGGCGTCACGCTATCGGCTCTGCAAACTCAGCTGCGAACCGTCGCAAAGATGATCGCAGTACGTTCCTCGCTATCGATGTCGCGCCAGATTTTTTTCGTCTCACTTGGTGGCTTCGATCAACACGATGATCTGATGGCCGATCAGCCCGGCCTGCTCTCCACCGTCAGCGCTGGCATCAAGTCTTTTTATGACGCGCTCACGGAGATCGGTATGGAGAGCGCCGTTACGCTATTTACGCACTCGGACTTTGGTCGCACGCTCACTTCGAACGGCGATGGTTCGGATCATGCTTGGGGTGGCATACAACTGGTGTCGGGCGCTGCGGTCAGAGGACGGAGAATCTACGGCGACTACCCCGTACTCGAACTGGGCAGCGCGCTTGATGTCGGCGGTGGTCGTATCATTCCGACCACGTCTGCAGATCAGTACGCCGCGACGCTGGCCAGCTGGTTTGGGGTGGGTGACGCCGATCTAAATAGGGTTGCCCCGAGTCTCGGCAACTTCGCTACTCGTAATTTAGGTTTCCTGACTTAAGGGCCAGGTCCTTCAAGCGTTCGACGAACGAAGCGCGCGACCCCATCGCCGCTCGGAAAGCGCGTGCTTCGCGTCGGCTGACGGCCGCTCTCGATGCCGCAGTGGTAGCGCATGGCGCCTGCATCGATCCACAACTCATCGCCTTCAGCGAGCGTCAGGCCGCTTAACCGATCCAGCATCCGAAAGCGATCGAGGGTCACTGTGAATAGTGCATTGCTGTGATGGATGACTCGACGCACCTCGAGCGTCACCGTCGCCTCGTTCGGCTCGCTACCTTGCATCCATGGCGACAAGGTTGTCAGCCACGCAGGCGGGAGGTCAGTGTCCGGCTTCCGATCAACAACGATTCGGGCGGGGCCCAGAGGCCGCTCGGTGCGAAATTCCGGCGTCGCATAGGCTTGGCAGAGCGGCTCTAAGTGCGCAGCACCCGCCCAACCCCACGCGAAAGTACCGAGAATCAGCGCAACCGGAATCACCAGTGTGGCGAGACTGCGTCGGATCCAACGTTCTCGCTGCCCATCTCTGCCGAGCTGAACGACATCGGCGAGTAGTAACGCCAGCAGCGATAGCGGTACTGCGATCCAGATGACTACGATCCCGCCGAGAATCACTTCATTCAAGGCGACACGCTCACAGAATCACGATCACAGAATAAACCGGCTGAGATCCTCGTCTTGCGACAGCGAGCCGAGGCTGGCATCCACGTAAGCCGCATCAATCTTCACCACGGTGCCGCGCCGCTCGCTTGCATCGAAGGATAGCGTCTCGAGTAGGCGCTCCATGACCGTGTGCAAGCGTCGTGCACCGATGTTTTCGGTTCTCTCGTTTACGTGCGCCGCGATCTCCGCGAGACGTTGTACGCCATCGGCCGAAAACTCCAGAGTGACTCCCTCGGTAGCAAGCAACGCAACGTATTGCGCGGTGAGTGAGGCGTCCGGCTCGGTCAGGATGCGCACGAAGTCGTCGACGCGCAGCGAGTCAAGTTCGACGCGGATCGGAAACCGTCCCTGCAGTTCCGGGATCAGATCCGAGGGCTTGGCGAGATGGAACGCTCCGGATGCAATAAATAGAACGTGATCGGTCTTGAGCGGACCGTATTTCGTGGTCACCGTACAGCCTTCGACGAGCGGCAGGAGATCGCGTTGTACGCCCTCGCGCGATACATCGGCACCGTAGGTGTCCTGGCGACGGCAGACTTTGTCGATTTCATCGATGAAAACGATACCGTTTTGCTCCGCATTGCGAAGCGCTCGTGCCCGTAGCTCCTCTTCGTTGAGCAGTTTGGCTGCTTCTTCCTCGACCAGCAGTCGGAGCGCCTCGCGCACCTTCATTTTCTTGGTTCGGGCTTTACCTGCGCCGAGGTTTTGGAACATCTGCTGCAATTGCTGCTGCATCTCTTCCATGCCGGGGGGCGCCATGATGTCCACGCCAAGCGCTGGCCCACGAAGCTCGATCTCGATATCGCGCTCATCGAGAGCGCCCTCGCGCAGCATCTTGCGGAATTTCTGTCGGGTCTCGGCATCGCGTGGCTGGGTGGGCTCATCGGTCGAGAAGCCCATTAGTCGCGCCTTAGGCAGTAGGGCATCCAGCACCCGCTCCTCCGCAGCGTCAGCCGCGCGATCGCGCACCTGGATCAGCTCTTCTTCACGCGCCATTTTAAGCGCGACGTCGGCCAGTTCCTTGACGATGGAGTCGACGTCGCGCCCCACGTAGCCGACCTCCGTAAACTTCGTCGCTTCCACTTTCACGAAGGGCGCGCGGGCGAGGCGAGCAAGACGTCGAGCAATCTCGGTCTTGCCGCAGCCCGTCGGCCCAATCATGAGGATGTTCTTTGGAGTGATCTCAGGCTGTAGGGAGGGATCCACTTGCATACGCCGCCAGCGGTTACGCAGCGCGATGGATACCGCCCGCTTGGCAGCCTGTTGGCCGACGATATGCTTGTCGAGCTCGCCGACAATCTCGCGCGGCGTCAGCTCCCCTGCAGGCGCCCTCATCCGCGCAGTTCCTCGATGACGAGGTTACGGTTGGTGTAAATACAGATGTCCGCTGCAATTTGCAGCGAGCGCTCGACAATTTCGCGGGCGGAGAGCTCGGTGTTCTCAAGTAGAGCACGCGCCGCGGCTTGAGCGAATGCTCCGCCGGAGCCAATCGCGACGAGATCGTGTTCGGGCTCGATGACATCGCCATTGCCGGAAATTACCAATAACTTTCCGGGGTCGCCGACGAGCAGTAGCGCCTCGAGCCGCCGCAGATAGCGATCAGAGCGCCAATCCTTGGCGAGCTCGATGGCCGCACGAGTGAGATTGCCGAATTTGTCGAGTTTGCCTTCGAAGCGTTCGAATAGCGTAAACGCATCGGCTGTGCCGCCGGCGAAACCGCCGAGAACCTTGCCCTGTCCGAGTGGGCGCACCTTGCGGGCATTGCCTTTCATCACGGTATTACCAAGAGTGACTTGCCCATCGCCGCCAATAGCAACGACGCCGTTACGACGCACGCCGAGGATCGTCGTGCCGTGGGGATTGAAGCCGTCAGTCATTTTTTCCGTGCTCTGGGGTGACTCTGATCGTAGATGCGGGCGAGATGCTGGAAATCAAGGTGAGTGTAGATCTGGGTTGTGGAGATGTCCGCGTGCCCCAGCAATTCTTGGACACCACGTAAATCTTGGCTCGATTCCAGCAGATGTGAAGCGAAAGAATGCCTAAATAAATGCGGATGCATGTGCACTGGCACACCTTGCCGCCGTGCCCAGCGCGCAATACGGGCTTGGACCGTACGCGGCGACACACGTCGCCCGCCTCGTCCAACGAATAGCGCAGCGCCGTCGATGCCGGCGATCTCGCCGCGGACTGCAAGCCAGGCCGACAAAGCGGTACAGGCTTGCCGGCCGACCGGCAAGATGCGGGTTTTATTGCCCTTGCCTGTGACTCGTACCGTCCGATCCGCAAGATCTAGGGCTGTTAAATCCAGGGCGACGAGCTCCGCCAAGCGCAGACCAGACGAGTAAAGTAACTCCATGATCGCGCGGTCGCGTACCGTGAGCATATCGTCGCCAGTGATGTCGAGCAGCCGGCTCATCTGATCGACATCGACGGTCTTCGGCAACCGACGGCGCGACTTCGGTGCACGTACCTCGATCGCGGCATTACCGCTTACCGCCCGCTCACGTTGCAGGAAGCGCATAAAGCTACGTACAGCCGATAGACGACGTTGAACGCTCCGTGGCGCAAGTCCTCCCGCGTGGGATCTGGCTGCGAATAGGCGCACATGCTGACCGTCGAGCTCGCGCCAATCTTTTACCTTCTGCTCATGGCACCAATCGACTAACGCGAGTAAGTCGCGTCGGTAGTTATCACAGGTGTGTGCCGATAATCGCCGCTCGCTGCGCAGATGTCGCTCGAAGCGCTCGATCCAGTCGCGCACCGCCAGTCTCACCCAGTGCTCGTCGCAGAGAGGCGTACTAACGCCGCCGTGATCATCTCGCCGACACGCTCGAGGAATTCGGTTGCCACCCCAGGGTGAAAGCGATCTGCATCCGCACTGCCAAGCGCCAATACGCCGACGGTCGCGCCGGTTCCGAGCGGCACCAGCGCGATGGATGCCAGCCCATCGCCAGCCTCGCCAAAAAACTGACTGCGAACCGCAGACCCGAAATGACCGCAGCGGGGCTTGCCGTTCGAGAATAGGGTGGTCGACTCCTTCAGCAGCGCCTCGCCGTCGGTCGTTCCTCGCCGGATCAGGCGAGCAGGAGTGACGTGGAATTCGTCGCGCAGCACTGACTCCACCTGTGCTGCGATCTCATCGATGTTGCGCGTCTGTAGCAGACGCAGAGTAAGTAAATGAATGCGGGCTGCCAGCTGATCGTTGTGACGAGCGACGCGGACCAGTTCGGCAAGCCGCTCACGACTCGCCGCCTGTTTGTCGCGCAGCAGTTTGACTTGGCGCTCGACCAGCGAAATTGTTGCGCTGCCGGCAACATGGGGTACATGAAGGTGCTCGAGCAGTTCTGGGTGCTGATCAAAGAAATCAGGATGGGATTCAAGAAAGCGGGCAACATCAGCAGCAGTAGTCATAGTTCAGTTATCCGTCATTTAAATGCGTTAAAGAACGAACGGCAGTCAGTTCCAGTCCAGCTCGCCGCGATAGGCGACGTCTGCAGGGCCCGTCAGCCACAGTGGATGACCGGCGCCACGCCAGTCGACCTGCAGCGCACCCCCTGGCAATTCAAGCGTCACCCGCTCATCAAATCGGCCAGCACGACGACCGACCGCCATTGCTGCGCACGCGCCCGTACCGCAAGCGAGGGTTTCGCCTACGCCACGTTCGAACACCCGCAGCCGGCCATGATCGCGCGCATCGATTTGCAGAAAGCCCACGTTCGTGCGGCCCGGAAACGCCGGATGGCACTCCAGCGTTGCGCCGAGTGTCGCTACCGGTGCATGAGTGACCGCATCGACCAGCAGGACGATATGCGGATTGCCTATCGAGACTGCCGTGAACTGAATTCGCGAACTGTCGATATCCAGCCAGGATTCCCCGCCAGATTGAAAGCGCGGCTCGCCCATGTTGACCGAGATCTCATCGGCTGCGCCGAAGCGTGCTTCGATGAGTCCACCGATGCTCTCGAGTGTTAGCACTTCGCCCGATACGCGTCCCTGTAAGCGCAGCCACTTTGCAACGCAGCGGGCGCCATTGCCGCACTGTTCGACCTCTCCGCCATCCGCGTTGAAGATGCGATATCCCACAGTGGCTTCACTTGAACTCGCTGGGACGATCACTAGCGCCTGATCGAAGCCAATTCCCGTGTGTCGATCAGCGAGCGCGCGCCATTCGCTGGCTGCAGGCCAGCGAAATGCAGCTGGCGGCTCGAGCACGATGAAGTCGTTGCCGAGCCCATGCATTTTGGTGAATCGCAAGGCCTGAGTAGGAGAGCGGCTCATCGATGGAAGAGCTCATCCTTCAATCGGTGGATGGCCGAGATATCTTCATCGCCATGACCGCGGCGGATCAGTTCTGCATATTCGCGTAACACATCTTCCACCACCGGCAGTGCAACGCCGCTTGCGGCAGCCATCTCGCGACAGATGCGCAAGTCTTTCTCATGCAGACGTACGCGAAATCCGGCCGGAAACTCGCCGCGGATCATGTAGGGCGCACGGTTGACGAAATACCACGATGATCCGGCACCCTGACCGAGCGTCTCCACCACGCGCTCAAGCGGTAGTCCCTGAGCGCGTGCAAAAGCCATCGCCTCTCCGACGGCGCGGATGATCCCTGCACACATGATCTGGTTGGTGGCCTTGGTCGACTGACCGGCGCCATGCGATCCGAACCAGCGTGCCGTTTTCCCTAGCGCGCCGAGTATGGGCTGCGCTCGAGCGAAGTCGTCTTCCCGACCGCCGCACATGATCGCAAGGGTGCCCTGTTTCGCGCCCTCGACTCCGCCGCTCACCGGGCAGTCGAGGAAAGCGGCGCCGCG
This sequence comes from Steroidobacteraceae bacterium, assembly GCA_049425405.1. GTDB lineage: Bacteria > Pseudomonadota > Gammaproteobacteria > Steroidobacterales > Steroidobacteraceae > UBA964. The sequence goes on along the minus strand of JBMSXG010000001.1, from coordinate 20,790 downwards.
AGCCTCGAGCAGCGCGGCTGCACGTCGCGCGGTGACGGCACTGACGGTCGAGCAGTCGATCACGAGCAGATCGGGGCGGGCAGCCGGCAGCAGCGCCTCAATCACGGCGAGTACATCGGCATCGGCCGAGACGCATAGCACCAGTGCATCACAGAGTGCAGCGAGTTCTGCGGGGTTGGCTGGTGCAGCGCAGCCGAGCTCCTGCGCTAATACGCGCGCCTTCTCGGCACTACGATTCCAGACGCCTGTCAGTAGCTTGGCTCGCTGCAGATTGCGAGCCATGGGTATACCCATGGCGCCGAGGCCGATGAAACCGGTACGCATCGCGGCATCTTATCAGTGCCCGATGCAGCAAAAAAAAGGGCGGCAGTCGTTAGACCACCGCCCCGTGAGCGGGGGAGTCTCGTGGTGGAGGGCTCAGTTCACGTACGCACGCTCGTTGTGCTCGTTGACGTCTAGCCCTTCGCGCTCGGTTTCTTCCGGAACGCGCAATCCGACGGTGAGATCGGCGATCTTGAAGGCGATAAACGCCACCACCGCCGACCATATGACGGTGATACCGACGCCCTCGGCCTGAATCCACACTTGCTTCAGGATGTCGTTGGCGCCCACCGTGACGTTGACCCAGTCGGTGACGAGCCCGGGGCCGCCAAGGCTCGGGTGATTGAATACACCCGTGAGTAACGCGCCTAGGATGCCGCCGATGCCATGGACGCCGAAGACATCGAGGGAGTCGTCGGCACGCAGCCATCTCTTCAGCCCCGTGACGCCCCACAGGCAGATCACACCAGCAGCCAGACCGATGATCAGTGCACCGTTCGGCCCCACGTTACCGGCCGCCGGTGTGATTGCCACGAGCCCGGCCACTGCACCCGAGGCCGCGCCGAGCATCGAAGGATGTCCCTTCAGGATCCACTCCGCGATCGACCAAGCAACGATAGCTCCTGCGGTAGCGAGCAGCGTGTTGAGGAAGGCGAGGGCGGCCGAATTACCTGCCTCTAGGGCCGAGCCGGCGTTAAAGCCGAACCAGCCCACCCATAGCAGTGAGGCGCCGATCATGGTGAATACGAGGTTGTGCGGCGGCATCGCTTCGCGACCGAAGCCCGTGCGCTTGCCGACGAGATAGGCGCCAACAAGGCCGGCGACACCTGCATTGATGTGCACCACCGTGCCGCCTGCGAAATCGAGTGCTCCCCGTTGCCAGAGGTATCCCGCCTTCGCATTCAATGTATCGATGAGGCTCGCATCGGAATAGGCGTCCGGGCCCATCCAGAACCACACCATGTGCGCGATCGGCAGATAGCAGAAGGTGAACCAGATCACCATGAAGATCAGTACCGCTGAAAATCGCATGCGCTCAGCGAATCCGCCGACGATCAGCGCACAGGTAATGCCAGCGAAGGTCGCTTGGAAGGCGATAAATAGAATCTCCGGAATCACCACGCCCTTGCTGAACGTAGCTGCCATGGCGAACGAGCCAGTGGAGGGGTCAAACACGCCATCGAGCAGCAAACGCCCGGTGCCGCCGATGAAGGCGTTACCCTCGGTAAAGGCGAGCGAGTAGCCGTATACGCACCACAGTACGGTGATGAGCGCAAAGCCAACCATCACCTGCATGAGTACGGAGAGGATATTTTTCGCCCGAACCATGCCACCGTAGAACAGTGCGAGTCCGGGCATCGTCATCAAGATGACGAGCAGCGTGGATACCAGCATCCACGATACATCCCCCTTGTCGGGTACGGGTGCATCCTGCGCCATCGCCCCGGTCGGCACCCAGGCGAGTACCGCCGCGGCGAGTCCGTACAGGTATTTCTTTGAGAAAAGCATAGTTCTGTCTCCCTGCTCGCGTGAATTCATGTAGCGGCCACGCCGGTCTCGCCAGTACGGATGCGCAGCACCTCGGGTAGCTCCGTGACCAAGATCCGGCCATCACCCACCTTACCGGTTCGAGCGACGTTGGCGATCGCCTCGACCACCGGATCGAGGATCTGTTCGTCGATCGCGATCAGCGCCTGAATCCGCGGTGCGAAATCGATCTGATAGCTAGCGCCGCGATAGACCTCGCGATGGCCTTCCTCGTTGCCGTATCCCTGCACTTCCATGACCGTCATGCCTTGTACTCCGAGCTGCGCGATTGCCCGCTGGAGCTCCTCGAGCTTGTACGGGCGGATGATCGCCGTAATCAGCTTCATCAAAGTCTCCGAAGGGCGGTGAAATACCGCGCTGTACTGGCTTTCGAAGAGCGCTATCCTGCGCGTCCGAATGCCAGCCTCTGCCTCGATGCAGTTTTCATGCCATCGAGTTGGGGGGGGGCGATTCGGAGGGTCTTGTGGGCGACAGCGCCCCTCAAAGCCTCTCAACGCACCGTTTTGGCGCTCGTTTGGGAACGAGGTGCGTCAAGACGGGGCACGCTAACGGCGGGTCCGTCCAACGACCGCCTTTCGATGTAAGGAGTGAATGCCATGAGTGTCCGCATCGACGATCTGGCCCGGCGCCTCTTTGAATCGCTGCCACCGGCAGCCCGCTCATTACGCGAGGACCTTGAGTCGAACTTTCGCGCCGTGCTTCGCGCGAATCTCTCCCGACTCGATTTGGTCTCGCGCGACGAATTTACGGCCCAAACGCGTGTTCTCGAGCGGGCTCGCGAGCGGCTCGTACAACTAGAGCAGCGCGTGGCCGAGCTCGAAGCCCGACTGCCTTCCGACGCGTCTCGCTGATCGACATCGGGAGCCGTCGCCGGTGGGCATCTCGCGCATCGGTTGTCGTGCGCAATGGGGACTCGCGGCACCCGAGGTCGCCGTCGAGGTGCATCTCGGGGCCGGTTTGCCGTGTTTTCACATCGTCGGATTGCCCGCTACCGAGGTCAAAGAAAGCCGCGATCGCGTTCGTGCGGCGCTCACTAATTCCGGCTTCGATATTCCCGCCGGGCGTATCACGGTCAACCTTGCGCCGGCCGATCTACCCAAGGACGGCGGACGTTTCGATCTGGCCATCGCGCTGGGCATTCTCGTCGCCTCCGGACAGCTCACACCCCAACGCTCGCTCGCCGACACCGAGTTTCTCGGTGAGCTCGGGCTCGATGGTCATCTGCGGGCAGTACGCGGCGCACTACCCGCGATCGTTGCGGCGGGACGAGCCGGTCGACGGATCGTTACGCCACCGTTAGCGCCTGCCGCGCTCGTGGGTCTCTCGGGTATCGAGCTGCATCAGGCCGGATCGTTACTGGCCGTGTGTGCCTGGCTAGAGGGCCGCGCGCTCGAGGAGCCGCAGATCGAGATTCTCTCATCGGTGGTCAGCCGATCCACGGCGTCACCGAGTCTCGACGACGTCTATGGGCAGGGGCTCGGTAAGCGAGCACTCGAGGTCGCTGCAGCCGGTGGTCACAGCCTGTTAATGGTGGGACCGCCTGGCTGCGGCAAGAGCCTGCTGGCGGCTCGATTATCGAGTTTGCTACCTCCGCTGGCGGCCGATGAGGCACTCGAGATCGCGATGATCGCCTCGGTCGCTGCACCACTGCGGGCGTTGGGTGAGCAGTCATCACCCCTTGGAAGACCCTTCCGGGCTCCGCATCACACCGTCTCGACCAGCGCCTTGGTCGGGGGCGGCCCCGCAGCACAGCCCGGCGAAATTACGCTCGCCCATCGCGGCGTGCTGTTCCTCGACGAGCTGCCGGAGTTCGATCGTCGCTCGCTCGAGGCGCTGCGAGAACCGCTAGAAACGGGGCGTGTCAGCGTGGTGCGCGTGGGTGCGCAGGCCGACTACCCGGCCGCCTTCCAGCTCGTCGCTGCCATGAATCCCTGTCCCTGCGGACTGCAGGGCGTGCGGGGTGGCAGGTGTCGCTGCAGGCCTGCGGACATCAATCGTTACCAAGCGCGGCTATCGGGCCCGTTGCTCGATCGACTCGATCTGCGGATTACGCTGGAGGCCGTGAGCGAGGCAGAGCGGGCCGAACGAGGGCAGGGCCTCGAGCCGACGTTGCGACACGAGGCGATTCGTCGTCGCGTCGCAGCGGCCCGCGAGCGGCAGCATCAGCGACAGGGTCGGTTGAATGCGGCGCTAGAGCCCGCGAAAGTCGAGGAATTACCCTTGTCCGCCGCAGCCTGTTCGCGTCTTGCGCACGCGCGGCGCGCATGGTCGCTAGGTCTGCGGGCCGAGCATCGGCTGCTGCGGGTGGCCCGAACGGTGGCCGATCTCGCGGCGAGCGAGACCGTCGAGGAGGAGCATCTTGCCTTTGCGCTTAGTTTACGGCGCACGGCCGCCGCAACGGGCTAACGGCGGCGTGTCAGGGCAGCTGCGCGACCATGTGATCGACGGCAGCTTGCACGAGCTCATCTGACAAATCGGCGCGGCCGCCCTTGGCCGGCATCACGCCAGCTTTGCCCGAGAACCCCTCGATCGAGTGCTTGTAAAGAATGGCCTTGCCCTGTGCGATGCGCGGCGCCCACGCAGCTGCATCGCCCGTCTTCGGCGCACCAGCGATGCCGCCTGTGTGACAGGCACTACAGACCGCTGCATAAACGCTCGGACCGTCGGTAGGTAAGGCGACTTCGGTGACGATGGCGCTTGCGCCCGGTGTGATCACAAGCTGCGAGTTATCGCGCCCGGCGACGGCGACCCGAGCGGTGGTGAGATTCTGCTCGACGTCGGCAACGTACTTCGGCTCGGTGAGCAGATGGGCGCGCTGGGTGTTATTGCCGACCGCGCGGGAGAAGGCGAACAGGATGATCGTGATTACGATCAGGATGCCGAGGATGAGACTGAAAAGGTTGAAGAACTTCGAATCCTGCTTGCTCACGTTGCGATCCGTTTGGGCCGTGGAAAATGACGCGCGAGTATAGCTTCAGGGTCTTGCCGCGCCCACTCGGGGCGGCCACGGAGGGCTGACATTGAACCCGCTGAGCAACTCGATTATTGATTCACTAATGATTCAATAGGCGCTGAAAAGTCTTTCCGGATATCAATTCGGATAGTAATCGATCGTATCGACCGGAAGGTCACGAACATAAAACAGGGACTCGGCGGTGCTGCCTTCGCTCACGCCGCGCAGGATGAGACGCAGCTCGCGACGCTCGCGTTGAGCGCGCTCGGCGAGTGCGCGCAACTGGCCGAGCGTCTCGATCGTCTGCCCATCAACCGACACCACTTCGAGTCCATAGTCGATGCGGCGCAGATCGCCGTTCGAGCCAGGCTCGACCTCGTGCACGATCAGCACGCCTACTTCATCGGGCGAGGCCACTTCGAGCAGGCGTCGCGGCGCGAACACCACCCCGCTGATCGCCAGACCGCGACGACCGACGAACTGCAGGCTGGGCTTTAATTCGGTCTCGTGCACGATCTCCCGTCCATCGCGCAACAGACGCAGCGGCACGCGACCCGAGCGCCCGCGCAGCTCGAGGAGAAACTCGGCCATGCTGCCGAAACGTCGCTCATCCCCTGCCAGTCCGAGAACGGTATCCCCCGCTCGAAACCCGAAGCCGTCCGCCTTCGCCGATGCGCGGGCCACCACGGGAGTGACCGTGCCGTTCTCATCGAGTGCGAAGTCGGTGGCGAGTCGCGGCAGGGTGGCACTCTGCCCGGCGCGCAGCAGCTCGAGGAGGCGACAAGCATGTGGCATCAACACCGCGAAATTGACGTTTTGCGCCCGCTCGTCGTCGATGGTTGCCGTGTTGATACCGACCACTTCGCCCGAGGCGAGGTCGATGAGCGGTCCGCCAGAATTCCCGGGGCTGATGGGTGTATCGGTCTGGATCATCGGATAACCCTGACTCAACGTGAGCCCCGCCATGATCCCCCGCGTGGCGCTGAAGGCGTAACCGAGCGGGTGACCAAACGCGCCGAGGTCGCTGCCCACTTCGGGCGAGCGCTGGCAGGCGAGGCGGGCCTCGCTGGCATCGTCGGGCAGACCGTCGGGGGATAACTCCAGCACCGCCACATCGATGAAGTTGTCGACGAAGATCGCCTTCGCGGGGGTACTCGGCGAATCCTTGAACGCCACTGAAAGGTTGGTTTGCACATAGCCCGCGACGTGCGCGTTGGTCAGAACCCAGCGCCGGCTGCGATCGACGAGGAAGCCAGCGCCCGACCAAGCGCCACGATCGCGTTCGATGAACGAATACTCGGTCGAGGCATTGATCTTCACCGTGTACCTGGCCGCCTCCGCAAACGCGCGGGTGGCGTTGGCGTCAGCCCGCGCGGGGCTGCTCATCGCGCCGAGAACGGTGAGACCGACCAAACTGCCGAAGGACATCCGGGATGCGAGCCGTGCGGATCTTCTCAACTGACCACTCCTTGGCGAGGCATGAGGGTGCCATCGTAATTCCGCGTCATTATAGTGATCGCGTATGGGGGCTGATTCGTCGACTGACAAGCCGCAGGGCCTGCGGCGCATCCTGCTAGCTTTCGGTCATACCGCGCGCGGTCTGCGGGGCGCGTGGCACTCCGAGGCAGCTTTTCGTCAGGAAGTCGTCCTCGCGGCGGTACTGATACCCCTGGCCCTGTTCATCGGTGAGTCGGATATCGAACGCGCACTGCTCGTCAGCTCCGTCATCCTCGTGCTCATCGTCGAACTGCTCAACACTGCGATCGAGAAGACAATCGATCGGATCGGTCACGAGCGACATGCCTTGTCGGGATTCGCCAAGGATCTCGGCTCGGCTGCCGTGTTCTGTTCGTTCTTGCTGCTCATCGTCGTGTGGGGGCTGCTGCTGCTTTGAAAGGAACTTTCGACGCGCGACGCAGTCCTACAAAGGTGAGGCGACGATACGGGTTGAGCCGCCAAGCTGTCGCGGATGGCTGGCCGCTGTTGCTTGGCGCGCTGTTGCTCGTGGCGCTCGCAGTGACTGATGCCGACCGCCGCCTCGCCACAGCCCTGTTTTACGATCCTGCCACAGCACTGTGGGTCGGTCGCGGCAACCTCTGGATGGAAGAGGTGTTACACACCGGCGGGCGCTATCTCATCCGATTCATCGCCGTGCTCGCCCTTGGAGGCTGGCTCGCGAGCTTTCGTTACGCCGCGTTGGCCGTATGGCGACGCCCGCTCGGTTATATCGCGGCATGTATGGCGCTCGTGCCCCTCATCGTGGGCGGTATGAAGCAGGTGACGCATGTCCATTGTCCGTGGGATCTGGCGGGTTTCGGCGGCCAGCAGACCTATCTACCGTGGTATGCGCTCTCGCTCGACGGTCTCTCATCGAGCGGGCGCTGTTTCCCTGGTGCGCATTCCTCCTCAGCTTTTTCTTTGTTCGGATTCTTTTTTCTTTGGCGCGGGCAGCAGCCGACGTGGGCACGGGCGGCCTGCATCGTGACTTTGCTGATCGGCGTGCTATTTTCCGTGGCACAGCACTCGCGTGGCGCCCATTTTCTTTCTCATGATGTCGTCTCGGCCATGATTGCCTGGGCGATGTGCGCCGGTCTGTATCGGCTGGTGTTCCGTGATGCACCGCGCTAAGTGTCAAGGCGTCTGGGTACTGATACTGCTTGGTTGCTCGGCGACAGGTTCGTCATCGCTTGTAGCGAAGCCGCAGTTCTCCTCACGCAACGATCCGCTGGTCTCTTTGCGTCCGCCCGATATGCCGGACGACGATGCGCTGGAAGCCGCCGGAGCCCGCATCGGATCAATCAGTATTCGCACGCTCGATATTTTCGATACGTCGCGGCCAGACGAGAACACCGCGCTCTTTCGTACCGCCAATCGACTGCATGTGGAGACTCTGCAAAGCACGATCCGCGATCGGCTGCTGTTCGTCGAAGGTGAGCCTTATCGGGCACAACGCCTGAAGGAATCGGAGCGTTTGCTGCGCGATACGCGCTACCTCTACGACGCCGTGATCACGCCGATCCGTTACGCTGACGGCAAAGTCGATATCGAGGTCGTCACGCGCGACGTGTGGACGCTGAACCCTGGGGTGTCTTTCGGGCGCAGCGGCGGTAAGAACACCAGTGGCTTCGAGCTCGAGGAGCTGAACCTGCTCGGTCGTGGCATCGAGCTCAACTTCAAGCAGAATCAGGAAATCGACCGCGACATCACCGCCTTGCGTATTTTCGACCCGCAGATCGGCCACTCGTGGTGGTCCGCAAGGGCAGATTACGAGGACAACAGCGACGGCTCAGTCGAGCGCTTCATGCTCGACCACCCGTTCTATTCGCTGGAGACGCGTTGGGCGGGCGGCATCAAACTCGAGTCGATCGATCAGATTGATTCCCGTTACGCTCTCGGCGAGCGGGTCGGTGAATATCGCGCACGTCGTCGGGAGCAGACCGCCTACGTCGGGCATTCCAAGGGACTCAACAATGGCTACGTCTGGCGCTGGTCGGGGGGATACACCCGCGATGAGCGGCAATTTGATCCGGTCCCTGGCTCTTCGCGGCCAACGCTCGTCCCGGACGATCGTGAACTGGCGTATCCCTGGGCGCAGCTCGAGTGGCTCGAGGACGACTTTCGTACCGAGCGTAACCGCGACCAGATCGAACGTACCGAAGATCGACAGTACGGCTGGCGGGTGAGGGCGCGCCTCGGCTATTCCTCAGGCTCTTTCGGCGCTGATCGCACGGCGTGGTTGCTCGACTCCTCGGTCAGTAAGGGTGTCGAGCTCGACGAGCGTAGTGCGCTGCTCTTCGATGCGCGCTATGCGGCGCGACTCGAATCCAACGTTCTACGCGATGCGTTGCTTGAGAGCTCCGTACGCTACTACCGTCGTCACTCCGATCGTCGTCTGATGTTCGCCAGTCTCACTGTCGATGCCGGTGAGCGGCTGGATGCCGATCGGCAGATCATGCTCGGCGGTGATAACGGCCTGCGTGGCTATCCGCTGCGTTACCAGCAAGGCGAGGGGCGATGGCTCGCCACCGTGGAGCAACGCTGGTTCACGACCTGGTATCCCTTCCGTCTGTTCCACGTGGGGGGTGCGATATTCGCCGATGTCGGTGGTACCTGGGGTGAGGACTATCTGGGCAGACGATCAAGCTCAAGAGTACTGGGTGATGTCGGCTTCGGTCTGCGGCTTGGCAACAGCCGCTCGGCCCTCGGGAACGTGCTGCATATCGATCTCGCATTCCCGCTCAACGCCGACAAATCGATCAACAACGTTCAACTGCTAATCGAGACCAAGCGGAGTTTCTGATGAAGTTTCCCCGCTGGCATCTCTCGTCCACTTGGCTGACCGTTACTTGCGCATTGTGGTGCCTGCTTGCGCTCAATCTACCGTTCTGGTCGCGCGTGTTCGAGGTTCGTCCGCCCGCCGATGTGAGTGACATCGTCTATCTACTGTCGCTAGCCCTGCTTGCGCTGATCGTCATCATCCTGTTCCTGCTGCCGCTGACCCTCTGGCGCGCGCTGACTAAGCCCGTCCTCGTGATCGTTCTGTTGCTCGGAGCTGCGGCATCGTATTTCGTGTCGACCTACGGTGTGTTCATCGACAAAGTGATGATCCGTAACGTGTTCGCAACCGATACCCGCGAGGCGGGCGAGTTGCTCAATGCGTCGCTCATCTTTTATCTCACTATCTTCGGCATACTGCCGTCGCTCGTCGTAGCACGCACGCAAGTCAGCACCATCGGTTGGCGGCGCGAGCTCGCGCAGCGTGCAGCGGTGCTCGGCCTCTCGCTGCTTGGGGTTGGGGGTATCGCGGCCGGCTTCTATCAGGATCACGCCTCGATGCTGCGTAACCACCGAGAGCTGCGGCATCTGCTAGTGCCGGTCAACTACCTCGCCGGTCTATCTGGTTTTCTGCGCGAGGCCACTCGTCGCGAGCGACCTTACGAGCTCGTCGGTGTTGATGCCGAGCTTGGCCCCGCGTGGAAGACGCCCTCTGCTGAGAAGCCTTTGCTATTTGTATTCGTGATCGGCGAGACGATGCGAACGCAACAGCTGGCCCTCCATGGCTATCCACGGGATACCGATCCACAGCTCGCCAAAATTCCTGAGCTGATCGACTTTACCAATGTCAGTTCCTGCGGCACCTCCACGGCGATCTCGGTACCCTGTCTGTTCTCGGACCTCGGACGCGCGGGCTTCGATGCCGAGCGTGCTCGCTCGCGCGACAACCTGCTGAACGTGTTAGATCGAGTCGGATTCAATCTGCTTTGGTTTGGCAACAACACTAACTGCAAGGGTGTTTGCCGAGGGGTTGAGGAGCGCCGAGTGCCGAGGGAGCGTTATCCCGACGCCTGCATCGCGGAGCATCCATGCCACGACGGGGCGATGTTCGAAGAATTCTTTGCCGCTCTACCCGCGATGAAGGGTCGACAGGTGGCGGTGCTGCATATGCTGGGCGGTCACGGGCCGGGTTATCATTTGCGCTATCCGCTTGAGTTCGAGCGATTCACGCCGGTCTGTCGTGAAACGGACTTCTCGAAGTGCTCAATTGGCGAAGTGGTGAACGCCTACGACAATACCGTTGTCTATACCGATCACCTACTAGCCGAGACGATTCGTCGATTACGCGATCTTTCGAAGCAGGCGGATGTCGCGCTGCTGTATGTGTCGGACCACGGCGAATCGCTGGGCGAGAATGGAATATTCCTACACGCGCTGCCTTATGCGATCGCCCCGGAGGTGCAGACACGCGTGCCGCTATTGCTGTGGGGATCGGCAGGATTTTTCGATCGTGTCGGTATTGATTCCGACTGCGTCAAGCAGCATCGTGATGCTGTGGTCTCCCACGATTATCTTTTCCACTCGATCCTCGGTTTGCTGGATGTACAGACCTCTGCTCGCACGCCGGCGCTAGATCTGTTCGAAGGCTGTCGAGATCGGAATTAGTTTGGCGCGCCCGGCGAGATTCGAACTCACGACCCCTGCCTTCGGAGGGCAGTACTCTATCCAGCTGAGCTACGGGCGCCCGAGCGGGATTATATACGTGCGGGCGAGCTGGCCGAGCGCGTAGAGCAGTATCAAAACAAGAAATCCGACATCCAGTGCACCGCCGCCACCTCGAGATGCGGTGCCGACCACACTGACACTGGTGAGACCCTCGACGGTGACTGAGGTCGTCCCGGCAAAACCGTCTGTATCAATCGCAGAGAATTCAAACTCTAGCCGAGCGCTCGTCGGTGCGGTGAAAGTCACCTGAGAGGCGCTCGTCGATGACAGTGAGATCGAGGGTCCACTCGTCTGACGCCAACGAAAGGTGAACGCGTTATTGCCTCCGGGTCTGGCTTCCGCACGTCCATTGAGCGTGATTTGGCGTGTCGCCCCGCTGCCAGCAGAGCTCGATGCCGTTGCCGAAACGATCGGCGAGAAATCGCGTAGTCGTTGTAGCGCCCGAGCGGCATCGAGCATGCCTGAGCCGCAAGGAGCGTTCACCCGGCCGGCGCACCACGTGCCATCCGGAAACGGACGGGTCGAATCCACGAGCAGGCTTCTTACCGTGTCTGGCTTGAGCGTCGCGGTGTTTGAGAGCAGCAGCGCGGCAACACCCGCGACATGCGGCGCTGCCATGCTCGTCCCCTGGAAGCCTTCGTAGCGCTGCGCTCCGGGAACCGTCCGGCCGTTGTTGAGCGTGGAAGTGATGAATCGCCATAAAGTCCCGTCGCCCACACCGCTACCGGATGGGCGGCAGTTGAGCGCGCTCGTGCTGCAGTTGCCGCCGCCGGGTGCGCTGAGACTCGTACCCGGACCCACATTGGCATAACTTGCCTTGTCACCTTCGTTGGTATGGGCCGTGACCGCAATCACCCCGAGACAATTGGCGGGCTGGAAGATCGTGTTGGCACTTTCATTACCAGTGGCTACAACGATGACGGTGCCGGCGGCACGCGCCGCATCAATCGCCGACTGACGACTCGTCGAGCAGCTGCCACGCGAGGTGCCGAGGCTGAGATTGATGACGCGCGCGGGCTGCAGGTTCTCAGGTAGGCCGAGAGTCGCCCAACTGCCGCTCGCTGGGGGGACTCCTGCGGCCCAACGAATCGCATCGGTGATGTCCGAGCCGAAACCGAAACACTTACCGAGTGCGCGCACCACTAGCACCTTGCTGCGATGAGCAATTCCAGCAATCCCGATGGAGTTGTCGGTCAGCGCTGCAAGGGTGCCGGCAACATGGGTGCCATGCCATGAGCTATCGGTCTTCGCGCAGCTACCCGAATCGTCCGGTTTGAAAATGCTCTGTTGCAGATCGTTATCGTCGATCCAGTCGCCGGGATCGGAGGGATCTGCGTCCCGTCCGTCGCCATCGTTTGCAACGAGGAATCGACGATCCGGATCGGCAGAGACGAAGTCGTAGCCCTTGATCACGTTGGCATCGAGATCAGAGTGACTGACGATACCGGTGTCGATCACCGCGATGATGACTCCTTCGCCGCGCGCGATGTCCCAAGCTCCGGGGAGGTTCGCTGCGCCGAGGCGAGTTGCATCGGGAGCTCTGAGATGCCACTGGCTGTCGCGCGCATCGTTGTACAGCAGGTCGTTCGGTTCGAAGAATGGAAACTCGTACTCGTCAATCTCGACGTCGAGGATGCCAGTGAGCGAGCGCAGGCGCTGTAGTACCCGCTCCGCCTGCGCCCGCGGCAGGGGTACGTCGACGCGCAGCACGTGCGCAAGATCGGCCATCGCTCGCCGATAGCTGATCTCGACACCGGCTGCGCGCGCGAGGGTAGCGATTTCCGCTACGCTCGGTTGCCGCGCTTGACCGGTTCGCACCTCGTCGCGAAATCGGACTACAAACTGTCGAATCGGTAAATCCGGGATGCGTTTGGCAGCAGGTACGGCACGTTCCTGCGCTGCCACAGAAAAAGCCGTGGTAACGCCAAGGATCCACGCAAGACCGATCACCGCTGCGTGCGAACCAACGGAACGACGGCTCATGAACTGTGGCTAGAACAGTCCAGGCACATGGTGTTGCGCCACGCTCGGGCGATCGGGTACCAGCGGCTCGAGTAGCGGTTCGGTCCCAGTGGGTTCGCGCAGTGCCGCCGCTCGCTCGGTGTCGCTGGCCGTCCGAGAGATCGCTTGGCAGCTCTCACCGCGTAGGAAACCGAGGGCCTGGCGGACTGAGGCTTCGTTCGGGCTACCGAGAGGCTGCGTCAGATCATCCTCGGCCCGGCAGCTCACGCGTACGGCATCGACGAGTCCGCCGAAGTAATTGTCGGAGCCCGCTGCATTACGGGTTGTGAACGCGACGACGCGAAGGCGATCGTCACAGCCGGCTGGATTGTCGATGCCGACCTGGCCCACTGGTTTGCCGAAAGTATTACTGCCGACGATCGCGAGACGCTCGTTGAAGAAGGGCACGAAGCCGTTAACGACGAGCTCACTCGCCGAGGCGGACGCGCCGGAGGTGATGAATGCCAGTTTCATCGGAGAAGCGGCCTCCGATCGCGCGATGAATCGTCGAGTCTCGTTCTCGGAGGCCTTCGAGTCGCGGAAGGTGAGCTGATAAAAAATATCGCTGCTGGAGCGGTTACCACCGAGTAAGTCACCGAGGATACCGCCTACGCTGACCAGTCCCCCACCGTTGTAACGCAGATCGACAATGATCTCGCGAATGCCGGCAGCTCGAAATTTATCGATCTCGGCCCGCAGTCGTGGTGTCGCTGAGTCGATGAAGGTGCGCAGGTTCAGATAGCCCACTTGCTTACCATCTTGCTGCAGGATCAAGCCGCCGTAGCGGCTCGACACCGGCGGCAGGGAGTATTCAGCCTTGGTGACGGTCACCTCGCGCGTACCGGATGGGCCGGTGACGCGCAGCACGCGGGTAGTTCCCGCGGTGCTTGGGCCGAGCGCGTTGCTGACACCGCTTGCACCTTCTGTCACGAAGATATCCGTCACGTTGCGTAGCGCTGTGCCCGGAGTCCCGATCGCGATGATTTCGTCGCGTCGGTCGAGCCCGGCACGCAGGGCCGGGGTGTCCTCGAAGGCCTCGGTGATGAACAGGCGACGCTGACTAGAGTCCAGAAAGATACGGATCCCAAATCCCGCCGACGCACCAGAGGAAAAGAACGCATTCTCTTCGGCGATGGAGGCGAGGTAAGTCCAGGAGCGATCGCGCCCTTGCGCGCGGGCGTTCTTGGTCAGCTCATTAATCAGATCGTCAACCGTCGAAAACGCATCGACGTTGATCGTCGCCGGCAGCAACTCCGGGTAGAGGTACCATTCGCGTATGACCTGCACTGCCCAGTTCTTGCGATTCGTCAGTGAACAGGCAGCATTGATAGGCGGCGTTACGCTGCTACCGCCACCTCCGGACGAGCTGCCGCCACCGCCTCCACAGGCGGCGAGCAGACTGAGTGACAGGCCGAGAACGAGTGGGTGGCAGCGCACCCGTAAATTCTAGGAGGCGCGTCGTGTAATTCCAATGGCACTGGCGCGGGGCACCCCGGGAATCGTCGCGTACGGTCCTGCGGGTAGAGGGGCGACGGGGGTGTCTTGGGCCCAGAGACTGCTGAGACAGGTGCACGCCATCTGCTTGAGCGCGGTCTCGTCAAGCAGAACGATACGTCGCCGCTGGGTGTCGAGCAGCCCTTGTCGCTCGAGATGACCGAGAGCGACGGCGATCGATTCGCGTCGCACGCCAAGGGCGTTTGCAATCTGTTCTTGGGTCAGCAGTAGCTCGCGTCCGGCGATCTGGTGGAACAGCCCGTGTAGCCAGCGCGCGAGACGTTGGTCGACCGAATGGAACTGGTTGCAGAAACTGACCTCGGCAAGATAACTGAGCACCTTACGCTGGTAGTTAAGTAGGTAACGCTGGAACTCGATGGAATCTCCAACGTGCGCGATCAGATCTCGTACGGTCAGGCGCAGCGCGAGCCCGGCATGCAGCACCGCGATCTGCCGCTCGTGCTCGCCGGAGTATAGCCAGTCGAGCAGTCCTACAGCCCCCTCGTTACCTACCATGCAGATTTCCGTGATCTGATGCTCGAGTGAGATCCGCTGCAGGGAGACCACACAGCTGAGGGGGAAGAAGATTTCTTTGGGAGCCTCGCCGGGAGCGAGGATGGTGCTGGTCGCTTTCAGCTCGGTCAGGTTTAGGTGGGGGAGGAGTCGCTCGATGAGCGGTGTGGGAAGTTCTGACAGAAAGCGGTTATAACGAAACCATTGTTGATTCGGCACGTTGCGTTAAGGCCTCCTGCCTAGCGGGGGGGGGGTGCAACTGACCAGTCAAATCCTGTTGGCTGGAATATCAACATATTGAGACGGGGCTTTCTGTACGTTATCTCACGATTGACAACAGAAAAGGCGCTTGACTTTGACGCGAGACGCGCGTCAAAGATTTTTCGTCTAAGATTTGGAAGCGTGGCTCGCCCGTCGGCGCGTCAGCGGCGAGGTTTCTCGGCGATGGCCAGATCGTTGATGAGCGAGAGCATCTGCGGCACGCCGCCCGCCGCGGCGATGTCTGTAGAGTACTTGCCGTTGACCACCATGAACGGCGTGGACTCGGCACGGTAACGCCGCAGCAATTCTTCCGCCTGACGCAGACGGGTGCTTACCCACATGGAATTCCAGGCGTCGGTAAACGCTTGCTCCGAAATGCCGTTCTGCTTGGCCCACGCCACCATCACCGGAAGAGTGGAGGCCTCATCACGTCCGAGTAGACCGTTACCGCCACGGTGGATGGAGTCGAACACCTTGGTGTGCAGGCGTTCGTCCTGCTTCAGAGCCTGCAAGGTGTAAAAGAGACGCGCATGCAAGCGTGCACCTGCATTCCAGGTGACCGGGATACGCACAAACTCAACATGGGCGGGCTTGCCCGCTTTCTTCCAGTTTTCGAGGTACGGGTCGAGCATGAAACACGCACCGCAGCCGTACCAGAAAATCTCGACGACCTCGACCTTGCCGGCCGGAACCGACGGCGTCACCGCCGGCGTGAGCACGCGGTAGTGTCGCCCTTGCTGCCACTTACCGGCAGGCAAACCTGCCTGCGCTTGTGCCAGCGGGAGCCCGGCAAACAGCAGCGTGACGCTGGCGGCGATGGCGGTCAGCAAGCGGGCGCGGGTGATCATGTCAGCGCAGCCCCTGGATATAGCTGGCGAGGTTGCGTTTGTCGTCCTCGGTCAGGCGCTTCGCGATTGTCGTCATCATGTGCCCGTGACGTGAGCGCGTCGGTGTGCCGGCATTCACGTCGAGGTAGCGCTGATCGTTGGCGTAATCGAGCAGCTGCTTGAGCGTGTAGGCCGAATGTTGGGCGCGCAACGCGGGGTAACCCGAGCCCGCATTGCCAAGGCCCACTGGGCCATGGCAAGACGTACACGAGGGAATGTTGCGGGCGCGATCACCGCCGCGATAGAGCAACTCGCCCGCTTTGTAATTAGCAGGATCCGCCTCAAGGCCGGTGGGTGTCTGCGTGGCGAAATAGGCGGCGATGTCGGCGATGTCTTCGTCGGTGAGCGCAAGGGCGAGCGGGTACATCACGAGGTTGTTGCGATGCCCGGCGCGAAATAGGGTCAGCTGCTCGCGCAGATAGGCGGCATTCTGCCCAGCGAGGTTTGGCCATTCCGGATTCACGCTGTTGCCGTTGACGCCGTGGCAGGCGACGCACAGCGCAGCCTTGGTGGCGCCGGCTTCGGCATTACCCCGTGCAATAGCCGGGGCGTTCACGGTGCTGAGGGCGAGGGCGGCAAGGAGGCCAGCGCAACGCAGGACAATGGACATTTTCTCGGCTCCAAAGCGTGTCGGATCGGGGCGAGAGTTTACACTAGTCGCTGTTTTTCGAGCCCGTCGGCGGTACCGGGTGGCACGTTTTCCCCAGGCTGATTTTATTCTGAGCGTCGCATCCCCCGCCCAGTTCCCGCCGGATCTCGGGGCTGAGGTGGCGTTTGCCGGTCGATCCAATGCCGGTAAGTCCAGTGCGATCAATGCCATCGTCGAGCGCAAGGCTTTGGCCCGTACCAGCAAGACACCCGGCCAGACCCGCCTGCTGAACTACTTCAGCCTTGAGGCCGACCATCGCATCGTGGATCTGCCAGGGTACGGTTATGCCACGGCCCCGCCCGATGCTCGGCGCAGTTGGGTACCGCTGATCGATGCGCTGCGGGAGCGGGACAGCCTCGCCGGTGTGTTTTTGATCGTCGACATTCGCCGGGGTCTCAGAGCGGAGGACCTTGCGCTCATCGACTGGGCCGATCCTGTGCGCCATCGTGTTCACGTGCTGCTCTCCAAAGCCGACACGCTGAATCAATCCGAGCGGGTAGCCGCATTGCGTGCGGCGGAGGGAAGTCTCGGCGGGCGGGCGAGCGTGCAGGGATTTTCTTCGGTCAGCCGGCTCGGGGTCGCTGAAGCTCAGACGCGGCTCGCAGAACTGTGGCGAGGCCTCGCCGATCGCTAAAAAAACCCCCGAAGTGACCCAAAGATCACCCGGGGGCAGACTGAACCCGGCACAGTTTGAAGCCGGGGCCCGCTCAGGGAGGGAAAAAGCGGGGAACGCCGAAGCGCTCAACCCATAAGACCCACTCGCCTTGGGAAAGTTCCGAACGAAAATCCTTCTGAATCAGGTGGTTGCTGCCACAGCTGTGGCGAGTGCGCAACGCCTCGATCAGTGCGCTTCGTCCCAGTTGTGGCCCGTCCCCACTTCGACCTTCAGCGGCACCGAGAGTGCGCCGGCGCCTGCTGCGACCATGCGGGCGCGCACCGCCTGTGTGACTTGATCGATTGCCGTCTGTCGGACTTCGAGCACCAGTTCGTCATGCACCTGAAGCACGAGGCGTGCCGCGCCGTTCGATTCGTGCAGGCACCACTCGTCCACGGCGATCATCGCGCGCTTGATCAGATCCGCCGCCGTTCCCTGCATCGGCGCGTTGATGGCGCTGCGCTCGGCGTATTGCTGTAACGCACGATTACGGGAGTTGATATCCGGTAAATAGAGGCGGCGACCGAACACCGTCTCGACGTAGCCGCGTTCGCGAGCCTGTTCACGCGTACGGTCCATGTAGGCTTTGACGCCGGGATAGCGTGCGAAGTAGAGATCGACATAGCTTTGGGCTGCGCCGCGATCGATGCCGAGCTGTCGCGCGAGTCCAAATGCCGACATGCCGTAGATGAGTCCGAAGTTGATCGCCTTCGCCGAGCGTCGCTGCTCTGCGGTAACAGCGTCGAGCGGTACGCCGAATACCTCGGCCGCTGTGGCCTGATGAACGTCACGATCTGCGGCAAACGCACTCTGCAGTCCGGCGTCTGCCGATAAGTGCGCCATGATGCGCAGCTCGATCTGTGAATAGTCCGCCGCGAGCAGCAGGTGATCTGGCGGAGCGATGAACGCCTGTCGGATACGCCGACCCTCGGCGGTACGAATCGGGATGTTTTGCAGGTTCGGATCCGTCGAGGAGAGTCGTCCGGTCTGCGCAACGGCTTGATGATAAGACGTGTGTACTCGGCCGGTGCTTGGCTGAATCTGTTGTGGAAGCTTTTCAGTGTAGGTGCTGCGCAGTTTCGCCAGACTGCGGTACTCCAGGATTAGCTTGGGTAACGGATAGCTGTCCGCGAGCTCCTCCAGCACGTCTTCGGCCGTCGAGGGCTGACCCGTCGGTGTCTTGCGCAGCACCGGTAGCTGCATCTTCTCGTAGAGAATCGCCTGTAACTGCCTGGGTGAATCGAGGTTGAATTCGCCACCTGCCGCAGCATGGGCGGCAGCCTCAAGCTCTTCGATCCGCTTGCTGAGCTGCGCGCTCTGCTCGCGTAGGCGCTCGCGATCGACGAGTACACCGCAGCGCTCCATACGCCACAGCACGGGCACGAGCGGTTGCTCTAATTCTTTGTACAGCTTTCTGAGCAGCGGCTCGTGATCGATCGCCGGCCACAGCGCACGATGCAGGCGCAGCGTGACGTCGGCGTCCTCGGCCGCGTATTCACCTGCTCGGGCGATATCCACTTGTGAGAACGGAATCTGTTTTGCACCTTTGCCGGCCACCTGCTCGTAGCTGATGGTCCCGATGCCAAGGTAGCGCTGCGCGGCGGAGTCCATGTCGTGGCGCGTGGCGACGCTGTTCCAGACGTACGACTCGAGCATCGTGTCGTAGGCCATGCCGCGCAGCGTGATGCCATGGTTGGCGAGCACATGCGCGTCATATTTAAGATGATGTCCAACCTTGAGGTGCTTCTCGCTCTCCAGCACACCGCGCAGCGCCTCGAGTACAGCATCCCTTTCGAGTTGAGCCGGCGCACCGACATAGTCGTGAGCGAGCGGTACGTAAGCCGACTCGCCTGGCTCGATGCAGAACGAAACCCCGACGATACGGGCCTCGAGATAATCCAGGCTCGTCGTTTCGGTATCGAAGGCGAATAGCGATGCCGCATCAAGTCGAGTCAGCCAACGCTCGAGGTCGGCTCGCTCGGTGATGATCTCGTAGCGGCGGGGCGCCGATACCAGCTCGGGTGGGGCGATCTCTGACGCTACTGGTGTGTCGGAGGTTGCATCCGGTGATGCCCCATCGCCGAGCATCTTGAGTAGCGATTTCAGCTCCAGCCGGGTGTACAGCGTACGCAGCGCCGCCTCGTCGGCTGGATGACGCTCGAGGGTCGTAGCCGCCTCAGGCAGATCGACATCGCAGCGAATGGTGGCGAGCTCGCGTGACAGAGTGAGCGTGGCAAGACCCGCACGGAGGTTCTCGCCGACCTTACCTGTGACCTCGGCTGCTTGTGACACGAGCGTATCGAGTGTGCCGTACTGACCGAGCCACTTGGCAGCGGTCTTCGGACCCACCTTGTCGATACCAGGAATGTTGTCCGCACTGTCACCGACGAGCGCGAGATAGTCGATGATCTGCTCGGGCCAGACATCGAATTTGGCCTTAACGCCCTCGCGATCGTAGAGGCTACCGGACATCGTGTTGATGAGCGTGATCTGCGGTCCGACCAGTTGGCACATGTCCTTGTCGCCGGTAGAAATGAGTACCTGCTCGCCGCGCTCGGCAGCGCGTCTGGCCAGCGTACCGATCACATCGTCAGCTTCGACCCCGGGGATACGCAGTAACGGCAGGCCCAGCGCTCGTACCAGCTCGAGTAGCGGATCGATCTGTGCCCGCAGATCATCCGGCATCGGCGGACGATGCGCCTTGTACTCGGCAAAGATATCGTCACGAAAGGTTCGCCCCGGCGCATCGAACACCACTGCAATCTGACGCGGCTCGTACTCGCGCAAAAATTTGAGCAGCATGTTTGCCACGCCGAGGATGGCACCGGTCGGCTCGCCGCGCGAGCTCGTGAAGGGCGGTAGCGCATGGAAAGCGCGATAGAGATAAGACGAGCCGTCGACCAGGACGAGATCGTAGGACTTCACGAGGCCTCAGTAGCGAGACGTCGCAGGTCGCTCGCCAGATCCTCGACCGCGATATCCGCTGGCGCAAGCAAGCGCAGCCGTGCACGTCGGTCGTAGACGTAGAGGGATGAGGAGTGATCGATTGTGTAATCGGTATCATCACCGGTTGGGGCTTTTTCCGCGATTGCGTGGAACGCCCGCACGACGCGTGCAAGATCAGCCGGCTCTGGTCGTAGCCCGATGAAGCTGGAATCGAAGTTATCGAGATAGGCGCGTAGCCGCTCCGGCGTGTCGCGTTCGGGATCGACGGTGACGAGCAACACCTGTATGCGGTCGGCTTGTGCGCCGAGCGCAGCGCGGGCGGCTTTCAGTCGAAGCAGCG
This sequence comes from Steroidobacteraceae bacterium, assembly GCA_049425405.1. Classification (GTDB taxonomy): domain Bacteria; phylum Pseudomonadota; class Gammaproteobacteria; order Steroidobacterales; family Steroidobacteraceae; genus UBA964. The sequence continues at coordinate 222 of JBMSXG010000001.1, read as the reverse complement.
TGGTCGGACAGACGTCCGGGCAGCTTGCGAAACCGAAGAACACCACATTGACACGACCCTCGAAATCTTTGAGTCGGCGCGGAGCGCCGGCAGTGTCAGGGATCGTGAGCTCATGGCCGTAGTTGACACCTGAGACTTCGGTAGCGAAGAAGGGAAGCGGTTCGGCAGCGCAGCCGCCAAGAGCGAGCAGAAGACCAAGCAGGGCGGAAGCGAGCGCGGGGG